>NZ_CP175562.1:0-613235 GCF_046097105.1 Natroniella sp. ANB-PHB2
GGGACTGAGACACGGCCCAGACTCCTACGGGAGGCTGCAGTGGGGAATCTTCCGCAATGGACGAAAGTCTGACGGAGCAACGCCGCGTGAGTGAAGAAGGTCTTCGGATCGTAAAGCTCTGTCTTTAGGGAAGAATACTTTAATTGTGAATAACAGTTAGGGTTGACGGTACCTTTAAAGGAAGCCCTGGCTAACTACGTGCCAGCAGCCGCGGTAATACGTAGAGGGCAAGCGTTGTCCGGAATCATTGGGCGTAAAGGGTACGCAGGCGGTCTAGTAAGTCAGAGGTGAAATCCACCGACTCAATCGGTGAACTGCCTTTGAAACTACTAGACTTGAGGATAAGGGAAGAAAGTGGAATTCCTAGTGTAGTGGTGAAATACGTAGATATTAGGAAGAACATCAATGGCGAAGGCAACTTTCTATCTTATACCTGACGCTGAGGTACGAAAGCTAGGGGAGCAAACGGGATTAGATACCCCGGTAGTCCTAGCCGTAAACGCTGGATACTAGGTGTTGGGGGTTCGACCCCCTCGGTGCCGGAGTTAACGCATTAAGTATCCCGCCTGGGGATTACGACCGCAAGGTTGAAACTCAAAGGAATTGACGGGGGCCCGCACAAGCGGCGGAGCATGTGGTTTAATTCGAAGCAACGCGAAGAACCTTACCAGAACTTGACATCCCGTGACTGCCTGTGAAAGCAGGGTATAGTCCTTTGGACTACACGAAGACAGGTGGTGCATGGCTGTCGTCAGCTCGTGTCGTGAGATGTTGGGTTAAGTCCCGCAACGAGCGCAACCCCTGTCCTTAGTTGCCAGCATGTCAAGGTGGGGACTCTAAGGAGACTGCCGCGGAAAAACGCGGAGGAAGGTGGGGATGACGTCAAGTCATCATGCCCCTTATGTTCTGGGCTACACACGTGCTACAATGGTCTGTACAGAAGGAAGCGATACCGCAAGGTTTAGCAAATCCTGAAAAGCAGATCTCAGTTCGGATTGCAGGCTGCAACTCGCCTGCATGAAGCTGGAGTCGCTAGTAATCGTGGATCAGAATGCCACGGTGAATACGTTCCCGGGCCTTGTACACACCGCCCGTCACACCACCCGAGTTGGGGGCACCAGAAGTCGTCTAAGGACGCCGAAGGTGTGCCTGGTAAGGGGGGTGAAGTCGTAACAAGGTAGCCGTACCGGAAGGTGCAGCTGGATCACCTCCTTTCTAAGGAGTTATTTCAACTCTAGTCGTAGTTGGAACTTGCATTGTTTAGTTTTGAGAGACTGAATCTCTCAAAAGCAATTAATAATGAATATTGAATAATTAAAGTCAAGGTCAAAGATCAAAAGAGTTTAGATGTTTTGATCTTGGGTTTTAGCTATTTATTATTAACTGCGTGTATGGGTCTATAGCTCAGTTGGTCAGAGCGCACGCCTGATAAGCGTGAGGTCGGTGGTTCAAATCCACCTAGACCCACCAAAAACTAATTTACAATGTGTAATTGGCAATTAAGTTCTCTAAGAACTTATCTTTTTTATTGTCTACTCTAAATTGTGAATTTAGTTCATGGGGATATAGCTCAGCTGGGAGAGCGCCGCCCTTGCAAGGCGGAGGTCGTCGGTTCGATCCCGACTATCTCCACCAAAAGCAATTAATATTGAATAATTAAAGTCAAGACTAAAAATCAAAAGACTTAGAGATTTTTAATCTTGAGTTCTAACTATTCATTGTTAATTATTAAATATTAGTTGTTCTTAACTTGTACTTTGAAAACTGCACAATAGATAGTGCGTCTAGATTAAGTTAGTAAGGGCGCACGGTGGATGCCTAGGTGTCAGGAGCCGAAGACGGACGTGGCAAGCTGCGAAAAGCCTTGATGAGCTGCAAACAAGTGATGACTCAAGGATGTCCTAATAGGAGCACCAGGTATGGATAATCCCATATCATCTTAAGGTTAATAAATAGCCTTAAGAAGGGAACCGGGTGAATTGAAACATCTTAGTAACCCGAGGAAGAGAAAGCAAAAGCGATTCCCTAAGTAGCGGCGAGCGAAAGGGGAACAGCCCAAACTGTAATAGTGTCAAGCTTATGGGCATTGCTATTACAGGGTAGTAGGACTATCAGACCTTACCATAAAAAGGTCATAGGATAAGCTTCAGTTAATCGAAGTAGCTGGAAAGCTACGCCACAGAAGGTAATAGCCCTGTAGGTGAAAATTGGAGTTGACTAGATAGTATCCTGAGTACCATGAGACACGAGAAACCTCGTGGGAAGCAAGGAGGACCATCTCCTAAGGCTAAATACTTCCTGACAACCGATAGTGAACCAGTACCGTGAGGGAAAGATGAAAAGAACCCCGGGAGGGGAGTGAAATAGAATCTGAAACCGTGTGCCTACAAGCAGTCAGAGGACGTTAAAGTCTGATGGCGTGCTTTTTGCATAACGAACCGACGAGTTATGATCTGTAGCGAAAGGTTAAGCCAAAGAAGGTGAAGCCGTAGCGAAAGCGAGTCTTAAAAGGCGAAAGTTGCAGGTCATAGACCCGAAACCGAGTGATCTATCCATGACCAGGATGAAGCACGTGTAAGAACGTGTGGAGGTCCGAACTGCATTGGCGTTGAAAAGCCATGGGATGAGTTGTGGATAGGGGTGAAAGGCCAATCGAACTCGGAGATAGCTGGTTCTCCTCGAAATAGCTTTAGGGCTAGCCTCAAGTGTTATAATTTGGCGGTAGAGCACTGATTGGACTAAGGGCTTTATAGAGTTACTGAATCCAGTCAAACTCCAAACGCCATCTTATTAAGCTTGGGAGTCAGACTATGTGGGATAAGCTTCATAGTCGAGAGGGAAACAACCCAGATCGTCAGTTAAGGTCCCAAAGTATGGACTAAGTGGTAAAGGATGTGAGATTGCATAGACAACCAGGATGTTGGCTTAGAAGCAGCCATTCATTTAAAGAGTGCGTAATAGCTCACTGGTCGAGTGATCTTGCGCTGAAAATGTACGGGGCTAAAGTCCATCACCGAAACTACGGATTGGTATAACCAATGGTAGAGGAGCATTCTATATAGGTTGAAGCAGTACCGGAAGGAGCTGTGGACAGTATAGAAGAGATAATGTCGGTATGAGTAACGATAAAATAGGTGAGAATCCTATTCGCTGTAAGTCTAAGGTTTCCTGAGGAAGGCTCGTCCGCTCAGGGTAAGCCGGATCCTAAGCCGAGGCCGAAAGGCGTAGGCGATGGAAAATTGGTTAAAATTCCAATGCTACCTCCTTATCACTATGAGTGATGGGATGACGCAGGAAGATAGGCTAGCCTGGCAACGGTATGTCAGGTTGAAACATTAAGAAGGATGACTTAGGTAAATCCGGGTCGTCATTAACTTTAAGGTGTGACCAGGAGTCTCTACGGAGGCGAAGTAGTTGACTTTACACTGCCAAGAAAAATCTCTAACCAGATAAGAGGTAACCGTACCGCAAATTGACACAGATAGACTAGAAGAGTATTCTAAGGCGCGCGAGAGAACCTTCGTTAAGGAACTCGGCAAAATAACCCCGTAACTTCGGGAGAAGGGGTACCTCATTAGGGTGTATGCTCGAAGAGGTTGCAATAACCAGGCCCAAGCGACTGTTTACCAAAAACACAGGTCTCTGCTAAGACGTAAGTCGATGTATAGGGGCTGACGCCTGCCCGGTGCTGGAAGGTCAAGGGGAAGTGTTAGGCATAAGCTGAAGCGCAGAACTTAAGCCCCAGTAAACGGCGGCCGTAACTATAACGGTCCTAAGGTAGCGAAATTCCTTGTCGGGTAAGTTCCGACCTGCACGAATGGCGCAACGACTTGGGCACTGTCTCAACGAAGGTCTCGGTGAAATTGTATTACCTGTGAAGATGCAGGTTACCCGCGACAGGACGGAAAGACCCCGTGGAGCTTTACTGTAGTCTGATATTGGATTTTGGTACATTATGTACAGCATAAGTGGGAGGCAATGAACTCGGCACGCTAGTGTCGAAGGAGCCTTAAGTGGGATACCACTCTTAATGTGCCGGAATTCTAACCATGCACTGTAATCCAGTGTTGGGACAGTTTCAGATGGGCAGTTTGACTGGGGCGGTCGACTCCTAAAGAGTAACGGAGTCGCCCCAAGGTTCCCTCAGTGCGGTCGGAAATCGCACGTAGAGTGTAAAGGCAGAAGGGAGCTTGACTGCAAGAGCTACAACTCGAGCAGGTACGAAAGTAGGGCTTAGTGATCCGACGGTAGAGTATGGAATTGCCGTCGCTCAACGGATAAAAGTTACCCCGGGGATAACAGGCTTATCTCCCCCAAGAGTTCACATCGACGGGGAGGTTTGGCACCTCGATGTCGGCTCGTCGCATCCTGGAGCTGAAGCAGGTTCCAAGGGTTTGGCTGTTCGCCAATTAAAGCGGTACGCGAGCTGGGTTCAGAACGTCGTGAGACAGTTCGGTCCCTATCCGTCGTGGGCGTAGGATATTTGAAGGGAGCTGTCCCTAGTACGAGAGGACCGGGATGGACGTACCTCTGGTGTACCAGTTGTCTACCAAAGGCATTGCTGGGTAGCTAAGTACGGATTTGATAAACGCTGAAAGCATCTAAGCGTGAAGCTGACCTTGAGATAAGATATCCCATAGAGTGAATCTAGTAAGATCCCTGATAGACTATCAGGTAGATAGGCCAGAGGTATAAGGGTGGCAACATCTTCAGCTGACTGGTACTAATAGATCGAGGGCTTAATCTAGAATATATCTATTGTGCAGTTTTGAATGTATAATAAAGCATTTAATACTGAATGTTGAAGGAAGATTGAATAGTTAGATACTAAAACTGGTTTTAATTATTAAATCTTCAATATTAAATGTTAATTAAATAAGTTGTTCCCCGATAGCTCAGTTGGTAGAGCGAGTGGCTGTTAACCACTTTGTCGTAGGTTCGAGTCCTACTCGGGGAGCCATTTTTATTTTAGATACCTAAATTTACTAAAAGGGTATCTTTTTTTAGTACTAAGTAAAAAATATGGATAGTAAAGTTTAGATTTTAGCTAAAAACAGGAGTAAAATTTATCTTTTTAAATTTAATCTTTCTTTTTAGATAATATTGTCCGATAATAATCCTTGCAAAAGAATACTATAAGTATAGTATAATATACTTATAGTCAGTAATAGTCAAATCGAGGTATTTAAAGGGGAGGATTATATGAGTAGCCTTTCAAACCAGATTGAAGAATATTTAAAAGAACTATTAAGTCGAAACAATGTTGTTAGAGTACAACGGAGTCAATTGGCTAGCAAATTTAGCTGTGTTCCATCACAGATTAATTATGTATTGAATACTAGATTTACTTTGGAAAAAGGCTATATAATTGATAGTCAACGAGGTGGCAGTGGCTATATTCAAATTACTAAATTAGATTCAGGCTTAAGTCGTAAAATAATTGAAACATTATACAATAAAATTGAGGGCCAAATTGATCAGCTTACAGCCTTTAATATTATTGAGCGATTAGCAGAGGAAGGTGTTATTACTTCTAATGAACAAGAGTTGCTTAAGGCGGCAGTTGATAGAGAGAATATTGGTTTGAAATTACCAATACGAGATGTAGTAAGGGCCAAATTATTAAAGGGTATCTTAAAAGTATTAATTAAAAAGGAGGGGTAAAATGCTATGCCAAGAATGCCAAGAGAAGGAAGCATCGGTTCATGTTACTAAAATTATTAATAACCAAAAACAAGAGTTATATTTTTGTAAAGAGTGTGCCCAGGCAACTGGTGAGTTGAATTTTGGGTCTGATTTTTCCTTTAATAACTTGTTAACTGGACTTTTAAATAGTAAGCCCCAGTCTCATCATCAGATAAATTTATCTAACAAACAATTAAGGTGTAATAGCTGTAATTTGAGTTATCAAGAGTTTAGTCATAATGGACGTTTAGGTTGTAGTCAATGTTATGAATACTTTAGTGATAAAGTTGATAAAATTTTAAGAAGGATTCATAGTAGTAGCCGTCATACAGGCAAGATCCCTAAAAGAGCTGGGGAGAATGTAAGGGTTAAGAGGAAGATTAAGAATCTAAAGGAAGAAATGGGGCAAGCAGTAGATAAAGAGGAATTTGAAAGAGCAGCTGTTTTGAGAGATAAGATTAAGGATTTGGAAGGAAACTTAGATGATAGGAGGTAAAGGGTATGGAAGATAGGATTATGAACAAATGGATGAAAGAACTAGGGCCAAGTTCTGATGTTGTAGTCAGTAGTAGAGTTAGATTGGCTCGTAACTTTAATGATTTAAGTTTTACTCATCATGCAAGTGACGAAGAATTAAAGCAGGTAACAATCAAGGTAAAGGAGTTGTTGCAGGAGAATGATGAGTTTCAGCTTAAACTAATTGATATAGATGATTTATCAGAACTTGAAAGAAAGATGTTAGTAGAAAAGCATTTAATTAGCCCTGAACATACTCAGGTTAATAAATATAAATCAGTTGCATTATCTGAAGATGAGACTGTTAGTTTAATGCTCAATGAAGAAGACCATCTAAGGTTACAAATGATACTGCCTGGCCTCCAGATAGAGAAAACATGGGAGATGGCAGATCAATTAGATGATTATATAGAGAATAAAATAGATGTAGCATTTGCTGAAGGTTATGGATATTTGACTGCTTGTCCAACCAATGTAGGAACAGGCTTGAGGGTTTCTGTCATGGTTCATTTGCCTGCTTTAAGTATGATTAATCGAGTTGAAAAGTTAATGTCAGCAATTTCACAGTTAGGTTTAGCAGTTAGAGGTTTATATGGAGAAGGAACCGATACAGTAGGAAATTTATATCAGATTTCTAATCAGGTAACTTTAGGACATTCAGAAGAAGAGATAATAGAAAACTTACTGGGAGTAACTCAACAGATTATTGAACAAGAGAAGAATGCTCGTAAACTTTTATTACGAGAACAAGAAGTAAGTGTCAAAAATAAAGCTTATCGTGCCCACGGGATCTTAACTCATGCTTATAGTATTTCAATTGAGGAAGCAATGGAATTAATTTCAAATGTAAGATTAGGAATTGATTTGGGTATGATAAGAAAGATAGAGCCAATAATTTTAAACCAAGTGATGGTTATGATCAGACCTGCTACTTTGCAATCAACTAAAGGTGAAAAATTATCAATAGAAGAAAGAGAGATTTATCGAGCTGCATTAATTAAAGACTTATTGGATTAAAGGGGGATTTAATATGATTTTTGAAAGGTTTACTGAGAAAGCACGTAAGGTAATGGCCTTCTCTCAAGAGGAAGCTAGAGAATTTAATCATAATTACGTAGGAACAGAACATTTATTGTTAGGTTTAATTAGAGAAGGAGAGGGAGTAGCAGCTAAAGTATTAGAAACTAGTGGATTTAATTTAGAAAAGATAAGGGCTAAAGTTAAAGATATTATTGGAACTGGAAATGAAGAGGTTCAAAGTGAAAGATTACCTTTTACTCCTCGAACAAAAAAAGTTTTAAATCTTTCTTTAGAAGAAGCTCGGCGATTAGGACATAATTATGTAGGAACAGAACATTTATTGTTAGGTTTAATCAGAGAAGGGGAAGGAGTAGCTGCTCGAACTTTAAAAGAAGAAGGAGCAGACTTTAAAAAATTACAGCATAAAGTTGTTAAGTTATTAGGTGGAGTTAAAAGTGGACGTAAAAAAAGAAAGGATGGATATCAAAACAGTATAGGATTAGAGAAGTTTGCCACAGATTTAACTCAGCTTGCTAGTGAAGAGAAACTTGATCCAGTTATTGGAAGGGACAAAGAGATAGATCGAGTAATTCAAACCTTAAGTCGGCGCAAGAAGAATAATCCTTGTTTGATTGGAGAACCAGGAGTAGGAAAGACAGCGATTGTAGAAGGGTTGGCTCAAAGAATAGTTGAAGGTGAAGTCCCTGAACCATTGGCTAAAAATAGAATTTTGGCTTTAGATTTGGGTTCATTATTGGCAGGCTCTAAATATCGAGGAGAATTTGAGAAAAGATTAAAAGCAGTTATGAAAGAGATTAAAGAATCAGGTAATGTAATCTTGTTTATTGATGAATTGCATAATTTAGTTGGAGCTGGTGGAGCAGAAGGAGCAATTGATGCTGCTAATATATTAAAACCTGCTTTAGCTAGAGGAGAATTACAGACGATAGGAGCAACTACTTTAGATGAGTATCGTAAATATATAGAAAAAGATGCTGCTTTAGAAAGAAGATTCCAATCTATTTTGGTAGAAGAGCCTTCGATAGAAGATGCTGAAAAAATTTTGAAGGGGCTGCGTGATGTTTATGAAGCTCATCATAGAGTTAAAATTATAGATGAAGCGATCTCTGCTGCAGTTGAGCTGTCTCATCGGTATGTAAGTGAACGTTTCTTGCCTGATAAGGCAATAGATTTAATTGATGAAGCTGGTTCTCAAATAAAGCTACAACAGAACACAGCACCTAATGAGATTAAGGATTTAGAAAAAAGGTTAGAAAAGGTTGAGCAAGAAAAAGAAGCTGCTATTGAAGCACAAGAGTTTGAGGAAGCTGCTGATTTGCGGGACCAAGAACAAGAAGTAAAAGAAAAGCTAGAGAAGACAAAAGTAGAGTGGAAGAATGAAAAGGGAATGAGAGAGACTGTTATTACAAGAGAGGTTATAGCTAAAATAGTCTCTGATTGGACAGGAATTCCAGTTACAAAGTTGGCCCAAGCAGAGTCAGAAAAATTGCTTAATCTAGAGGAAGAATTACATCGACGAGTAGTGGGTCAAGATGAAGCTGTCAAAGCGGTTTCACAGGCAGTTAGAAGAGCAAGAGCAGGATTAAAAGACCCTAAGCGTCCAATTGGTTCATTTATCTTTTTAGGGCCAACAGGAGTTGGAAAGACAGAGTTAGCTAGAAGTTTAGCAGAAGTAATGTTTGATGATGAAGATGCTATGATTAGAGTTGATATGTCAGAATATATGGAAAAGCATGCTGTTTCTAGATTAGTTGGTTCCCCTCCAGGATATGTAGGTCATGAAGAAGGTGGTCAGCTGACGGAGCAAGTTAGAAGAAGGCCTTATTCAGTTATTTTGCTCGATGAGATCGAAAAAGCTCACCCTGAAGCCTTCAATATTTTATTACAGATGTTAGAAGATGGTCAATTGACAGATGCTCAGGGAAGAACTGTTGATTTTAAGAATACAATGATCATTATGACTTCAAATGTTGGAGCAGATTTGATTCAGAGTAAATCAGGAGGAGTTGGATTTAAAGCAATTGAAACAGGTATAGAGGATAGGGAATATGAAGAAATGAAAGAGATGGTTAAATCAAAATTAAAAGATACTTTCAGGCCAGAGTTTTTAAATAGATTAGATGAAATAATTGTCTTTCATGCTCTTTCTAAAGAAGATATTAAAGAGATAGTTGATTTAATGTTAGAAGAATTAGAAGAAAGATTAAAAGTCAAAGATATTAAATTAGAAGTTACTGAAGGAGCAAAGGGATTAATTGCTAAAGAAGGATATGATAAGGAGTTTGGAGCAAGACCATTAAGGAGAGCAATTAGGCGTTTAGTAGAAAATGCTTTAGCAGAGAAGTTTTTGGCGGAGAAGTTTAATGAAGGAGATAGAATTAAGGTTGATTCTCAAGATGGAGAACTTCAGTTTAGTAAAAATTAACAGTTAAGAAAGCAGGGTTACCCTGCTTTCTTATATTACCTTGTTAAATTAGCTGTAAAATGTTATAATAAAGGTTAAGTTTATTATAGATAGGTGGTTTTATGGCTAAAAACAAGCGTAGATATATTTGTCAAGAATGCAATTATAAAGCATTGAAGTGGAGTGGAAAATGTCCAAACTGTAATAGTTGGAATACATTAACAGAAAAAATTATTGATCAAAAGCAGAAGAAAAAAGAAAAGAAACTAGCAGCAGATGTGATCCCTCAAAGCATAGATGAGATTGAAATTACTACTGAAGATAGAGTTGGAACAGAGTTTACAGAATTAGATCGAGTATTGGGTGGAGGGGTTGTGTTAGGATCTTTAACCTTAATCGGTGGCGATCCGGGGATTGGAAAGTCAACTTTACTTTTACAAACTTCTCATAATATTAGTCAACAAGGTAAAAAAGTGTTGTATGTTTCTGGTGAAGAATCTGAAAAACAGATTAAGTTAAGAGCAGATCGTTTAAAAACAGTTAACTCTGATTTGTATATTTTAGCAGAGACTAACTTATTATCAATTATTAAAAGTAGTAAGAAGTTACAGCCAGAGTTGATAATTATAGACTCGATCCAGACTGTTCATAATCCTCAGTTGGAATCAGCACCTGGCAGTGTCAGTCAGGTAAGGGAATGCACAGCACGATTAATGCATTTAGCTAAAAAAGAAGGGGTTCCAGTCGTTTTGATTGGGCATGTAACTAAAGAGGGTTCTATTGCTGGCCCGCGGACATTAGAACATATGGTAGATACTGTATTATATTTTGAAGGTGATCGTAATCATGTCTACCGGATCTTAAGGGCTGTTAAAAACAGGTTTGGTTCGACAAATGAAATTGGAATTTTTACAATGGAGCAAGAAGGATTAACAGAAGTATTAAACCCTTCGCAAGCTTTTATTGAGGAAAGACCTCAAGAAATTTCTGGTTCTGTGGTAATTCCCTGCCTAGAAGGAACTAGGCCAATTTTAATTGAGTTACAAGCTTTGGTTGGAACAGCTAATTTTGGAACTCCAAGTAGAATGACAACTGGAATTGATCACAAGCGAGTTTCCTTATTATTAGCAGTTTTAGAAAAAAGGTTAGGATTACATATTCAAGGGCAAGATATTTATGTTAATATTGCAGGAGGTTTTCAAGTTAATGAACCAGCAGTAGATTTAGGAATAATTGTGGCTGTTGTATCTAGTTTTAGAGATTTAGTTGTTCCTGAAAATGTTGCAGTAGTTGGAGAAGTAGGGTTATCTGGAGAAATAAGAGCTGTTAATCAGATTGAAAAGAGGATAAATGAAGCAAGCAAATTAGGTTTTACAGAATTTATTATTCCCAAAAGTAATTTAGAGACATTAACAAATGTTGATCCTAATGTAAGGATTAATGCAGTTAGAGATATTAGAGAAGTATTAGATTTTATTTTGGGAGGGGAATAAATGTCTAGTTTATTTAAGGAAGAAGAATTTTCTGAAATACTAAAATTAATTGCTCCTGGAACTTCTTTTAGAGAAGGGTTGGAGAATATATTACGAGCAAAGACTGGAGCACTGATTGTTGTAGGTGATAGTGATGAGGTTTTAGGGGCGGTTGATGGTGGATTTAATATTAATGCTGGAGCAACACCTACCAGATTATATGAATTAGCAAAAATGGATGGAGCTATAGTTTTAAGTGACGACGCAGAGCGAATTTTATGTGCTAATGCACAGTTAGTTCCGGATCCTTCAATCTCCTCAGTTGAAACTGGTACTAGACATAGAACTGCAGAAAGAATATCTAAACAGACAGGAGAACTTGTTATTTCGATTTCACAAAGAAGAGATATAATTACATTATATAAAAATGATAAAAAATATATTCTTGAAGATATTAGAGTTATTTTAACTAAAGCTAACCAAGCTATACAGACGTTAGAAAAATATAGAAGTGTATTAGATCAAACTTTGACCAATTTAAGTGCTTTAGAATTTGAAGATCTAGTTACTATTTCTGATGTAGTAACTGTAATTCAGCGAGCGGAGATGGTGTTAAGGATTGGTAATGAAATTGAAAGATATATTAATGAACTAGGTAATGAAGGCCGTTTGATCAAGATGCAGTTGAAAGAATTAGTAGCTAATGTGAAGGAAGAAGGGTTACTAATTGTTAAAGATTATGAAGCACAAGTAGAAGATAAAGCAGATGAAGAAATAGAAGATGATGAGGATATTTTTGAAAAAATATCAGATAGTTTATCAGATGAACTATTAAGCCTATCTTCGATCAGTAAACATTTAGGTTATGGAGGTAATATGAGTGCTTTAGACTTATCGGTTTCTCCTAGGGGGTATAGGCTATTAAAGAAGATACCTAGATTGCCAATGAGTGTGATTGATAATTTAGTTGATGTTTTTGGGGACTTTCAAGAAATACTGAATGCTTCAATTGATGAACTGGATGATGTTGATGGAATTGGGGAAGTTAGAGCACAAGCAATTAAAGAAGGGTTAAAGAGATTACGTGATCAAGTCTTATTGGATCGACATATTTAAAAGTCATGTGAATTGATATTAGAATTTAAGTATGTTATAATAGATTGGGCTGATTATGTACTGAATGGAGGGTTGTATTAATGTTTGAAATTGGAGATAAAATTGTTTATCCAAATCATGGTGCTGGGACTATTGTAGATATAGAGGAAAAGGAGATTTTAGGTGAAACGAAACAATATTACATTATGAAATTGCCGATTGGTGAAATGAAGGTTATGATACCTAAAGATAATGTAGAAGGGATTGGATTGAGAAATGTAATAGATAAAGAGGTTGTACCACATGTTTATGAGGTCTTGGAAGGGAACCAAAGTGAAATGTCTCAAAATTGGAATCGACGTTACCGGGCCAACACAGAAAAAATAAAGACGGGAGATATTTTTGAGGTGGCTGAGGTTGTTAGAAATTTAACTATACGTGATATAATAAAGGGTTTATCTACTGGTGAAAAGAAGATGTTAAGTAATTCAAGACAGATTTTGATCAGTGAATTGGTCTTGACAGAAGATAAATCTGAAGAAGAGATTGAAACAAAAATTGATAATATCTTTGCTGAGCAGGATTTTGAAGAAGAATAATGACGTCAGGATAGCCTGACGTTTGTTTTCTGATAGGGGGTGAAAATATGTTGAATAGATTATGGAGAGGAATTTTAGTTGTAGTAGGGGCAGCTTTAGGATATCAGTCTATTCTACTTTTAGGTTTAGCAGAAGAATTTAGTCTTAATATACATAGTATTATTACTAATAATGGATTTTATGGATTAATAACTGGCGGATTAATAGGATTTATATTATTACCAATAATAATTAATAAATTTGTACAAGGTGTCTTGAATTTTGAAAGTAGACTAGAGACAATTCCAGTAAGGGATATAGTATCTGGAATTATAGGTTTGATTCTTGGACTATTATTAGGGATATTAATAATTAGAGCTTTTTCTATTTCTGCCATCCCTAGTTTTGGGTTTATATTACAACTGGTAATTAATTTAAGCCTTGCTTATTTAGGATGGAATTTAGCAATTAAGAAAAGGGATGAATTATTTGGAGTTATATCTAAATCAAATTTGAAACCAAAGAGTAATAATAAGAATAACGGTAATGATAATAAACAAGAAGATGATGGATTAAAAGCAACTTATAAAATCTTAGATACTAGTGCAATTATTGATGGTAGAATAGCTGACTTGTGTCAAACTTCATTCTTAGAGGGAGTATTAGTAATTCCTGGATTTGTTTTAGAAGAACTCCAGCATATTGCTGATTCATCTGATTTATTGAAAAGAAATAGAGGTAGAAGAGGGTTAGATATTCTAAATATGATTCAGAAAGAATTAGAGATTCCTGTTGAAATTAATGACCGTGATTTTAATGAAATTGATGAAGTAGATAGCAAATTAGTTAAGTTAGCTAAATTATTAAAAGGAAAAATTATTACTAATGATTATAATTTGAATAAGGTAGCTGAAGTGCAAGGAGTATCAGTTTTAAATATAAATGAATTAGCAAATGCTGTTAAACCGGTAGTATTACCTGGTGAAGAGATGGAAGTTAAGATTATTAAAGAGGGAAAGGAACAAAGACAAGGAGTAGGTTATTTAGATGATGGTACAATGATTGTAGTTGATGATGCTAGGGATTATATTGGAGAAGAGTTAGATATAGTGGTAACTAGCGTATTGCAGACGGCAGCGGGTAGAATGATCTTTGCTAAACCTAAGTTAGCTGAACAACAAGTATTATAAATGGAGGAAGAATATGAAAGCAAGTGTAGTTATTCCTGCAGCGGGCCAAGGAAAGAGAATGAAAGCAGCTAAAAACAAACAATTTTTATTGTTAGATGAGCGTCCAATTATTGCTCATACAGTTGATAAATTTAATAGTAAGCAAGTTGAGGAGATTATCTTAGTAGTTAGGGAAGAAGAAATAGACTATTGTCAAAAGATTATAAAGAAGTATCAATTAAAAATAGACAAGTTAGTTATTGGAGGTAAAACAAGGCAAGAGTCTGTTTATAATGGATTGCAAAAGGTTGCTAGAAAGAGTGAAACAGTATTGATTCATGATGGAGCTAGACCATTGTTGACAATGGATTTAATTCAACATATAATTAAAGAGGTCAGTAGGGGGTACCAAGCGGTAGTAGTAGGGGTTCCAGTTAAAAACACTATTAAAGTAATTAATCATGAACAACTGGTTATTAATACTCCAGATCGTTCTAAGCTTGTTGCTATTCAAACACCACAAGCTTTTAAAAAAGAACTGATCTGTGAAGCTTATACTAAAGCAATGCAAGAAGGTTATATTGGAACTGATAGTGCTAGTTTAGTTGAGCGATTAAATAAGCCTGTTAAGGTGATTGAGGGTTCTTATCAAAATTTAAAGATTACTACCCCTGAGGATTTAGAATTTGCTGAAAAGATCTTGGCTAGGGGGTAAAAATGAGAGTAGGATTAGGTTATGATGTTCATCAGTTAGCAAGAGGAGAAGAGTTAATTTTAGGTGGAGTTAAGATTGATTATTCTATGGGTTTAGTTGGTCACTCTGATGCAGATGTATTATTGCATGCAATTAAAGATTCCTTATTAGGAGCGATTGGAGCTGGAGATATTGGTTCGCACTTTCCTGATGATGATCCTCAATATAAGGATATTTCTAGTCTTGTTTTATTAGAGCAAGTAATGGATTCAGTTTTAGAAGCAAAATATGAAGTTAATAATTTAGACGCTATTATTATTGCGCAGCAACCTAAGTTGGCCCCTTATATTTCACAAATGGAGAATAAGATAGCCCAAAAGTTACAAGTAGAAGTTGGGCAAGTTAATCTTAAAGCAACGACAACTGAAAGGCTAGGATTTATAGGCCAAGGTGAAGGAATTGCTGCTCAAGCAATAGTAAGCATAAAAGAAAGGTAGGTTATATACCATGTTAGTTAAAGAGTTAATGAGCCGAGATGTGATTACAATTAATCCCGAAATTAAAATTGAAGAAGCGCAAAGGTTGATGAGCGTCAATAGTATTGGTAGGTTAGTTGTTGTTAAAGATGAAGAGGTCATAGGTATTATAACGGATGGGGATCTAGTTCAACAAACAGATTTAAATATTCTTAGCAAGGAAGTAATGAGTGAAGAAGTAATTTGTGTTACTGAAGATAATAGTGTGCAAGAAGTAGCACAGATATTATCTGACAATGGTATTGGTGGAGTGCCTGTCTTAAATAAAAAGAATAGACTAGTAGGAATTGTTACAGCAGAAGATATTGTTTCTGGTTATGTAAAACAAGAAGAGAGTAAAGCTAAACTATCACCAGAGAGTTCAGCTATCTATCTTTCTATGACAAGAAGTAGAGAATATGAGAATTACTGGTTAGATAAAATTAAAGGTTATCATTATAAAGTGGCAATTACTCAGACAGGGGCTAATGCTGAAAATTTACCAATTAAATTACGAGAAAGTATGACTGTCGCTGCTATTGCTCGAGGAGTTATTAAGGAAAATTTTAGAGAGAAAATGGCCGTATCCAATGCAGTGAAAGAAGCTTATACTCAACTTAATTTAGTTAATCCTGGTTTGGGAGGAGGTTTTAAGGTAGCTATTGTTAGGGGTAGAGGCAGAGTAGCAGTAGCTGTTTTCGGTAAATTTGGTCATGCTTTAGTTGATGGTCCAGAACAATTAGCAGTTGGAATGAGTATAATCTAAAATTGGTTTTGATTAAATTGTTGTAGAGGAAGGGGAAGAAAATGAGTGATATTAGAGTAAGGTTTGCTCCAAGTCCTACTGGGCAAATACATATTGGAAATATTAGAACAGCATTATTTAATTATTTATTTGCTAAAGAGAATAATGGAACATTTATTTTAAGAGTTGAGGATACAGATCAAGAACGTTCAACTAGTGAATTTGAAGAAGTAATTCAGCAAGAAATGAATTGGTTGGGTCTAAAATGGGATGAAGGTGTTCAAGTTGGAGGAGAATATGGGCCATATCGGCAGATGGAAAGATTAGAATTATATCAGCAATATATCCAACAGTTACTTGATCAAGATCTTGTTTATCGGTGTTATTGTACTCCTGAAGAATTAGAGCAGATGAGAGAAAAACAGCGCCAAAATGATGAAGCACCTAGATATACTGGGAAGTGTAGAAATCTAACTGCAGCTAAAAGGGAAGAGTTAGAATCTGAAGGTAGGAAGCCAGTAATTAGATTTAAAGTTCCCCAACAGGAGAAAGAAATTATCGTTAAGGATTTAGTAAAAGGAGATGTTTCTTTTAGTAGTGAAGTAATTGATGATTTTGTGCTTGTTAAGTCTGATGGAATACCAACTTATAATTTTGCAGTTGTAATTGATGATTATTTAATGGAAATTAGCCATGTGATCAGGGGCGAAGATCACTTATCGAATACTCCAAAACAACAATTACTATATGATGCTTTTGGTTGGGAGGCACCACAATTTGCTCATCTATCAATGATCTTAGGGTCTGATAAATCCAAGTTGAGCAAAAGAAGTGGAGAAGCTTATGTTTATGTTAGTCAATATCGAGAGAATGGCTATTTACCAGAGGCATTAATTAACTTTTTAGCTTTATTGGGTTGGTCTCCTGATAGTGAAGAAGAGTTATTTACTCAAGAAGAAATTATTGAACAGTTTTCTTTAGCAGGAGTAACTAAAAGTCCAGCTGTATTTGACGTAGAAAAATTAAATTGGATGAATGGAATGTATATTCGAAATGCTGATTTGGAGCAGATAGTTAATTTAGCAATACCTTATTTAGAAGAAGCTGGATATAATTTAGAAGATAAATCTAAGGAATGGCTTGAATTGGTGGTTGATACTGTGCGGGGCTCTATAGATTATATAGCAGAAATTACTGAACAAGTTGATCTTTTCTTTGGTGAGATTGAATATGAAGATTATGATCAGGTTGTTGAGACATTTAGAGAAGATCAAGTGGATCTAGTACTAGAAACATTAAAAGAGAAGGTAGTTAATCTGAATTCCTTAACTCCTCAAAAAATAAAAGGAATGTTAAAAGAAGCAATGAATGAGCTACCTGTAGGAGGAAGATTGTTTTATCATCCACTAAGGTTTGCTTTAACTGGTCAGGGGTCAGGGCCTGAGTTGTATAATATTATTTCTATTTTAGGTAAAGAAGAGGTAATTAATCGTTTAGATAAAGCTTTAGCATTGATTTAAAAAAATAAATTATAATAGCAACGATAGGGATTAGTAAACCGACATTATTTTTGTTAGAGAGAAGATACCAGAGGCTGAAAGTATCTTTAGAAAAGACTGGTTGAATGCCCCCTTGAGCTGAGTAACTGAAAGTTGAGTAAGTTATTTCGTTTAATCAGCGTTAAATGATTATCAAGGGAGCTTAGCTAGCTAAGCAGAGTGGAACCGCGGCCTTTCGTCTCTGAACCAAGAGATGGAAGGTTTTTCTAATTGATATTAGTATAAATTACAATTTATAATGAATAGGATAGTTTATCATTAGAATTAAAATCTTTAAAGTTAACTGCTTGTAAGGGTTTCTTTATTATAGGGTTTAATGATTTTAGAGTTGATTAAGTAGCAGGAGGTGCAAAGGTGCTTAATGAGGTCAAGAATGATATTAAAGTTATATTTGAACGTGATCCAGCGGCTAGTAATTTACTTGAAGTTTTATTAACTTATTCTGGGCTACATGCAATTATATTTCATAGACTAGCTCATCCATTATATAATTTTGGCTTAAGAACAATTCCTAGACTTATATCTCAAGTTGGTAGATTTTTAACAGGAATTGAGATCCATCCTGGAGCTAAAATAGGCTCAGGTCTATTTATTGATCATGGGATGGGAGTTGTAATTGGAGAGACTACCGAGATTGGGGATAATGTTACTGTCTATCAAGGAGTTACCTTAGGTGGAACGGGGAAGGAGAGCGGTAAGAGGCATCCTACTTTAGGGGATAATGTGATGGTCAGTGCAGGAGCTAAGATTTTAGGTTCGATTGAAATTGGTAATAATGTAAAAGTGGGAGCAGGAGCAGTTGTATTAAAACCTGTACCTGATAATTGTACAGTAGTTGGAATTCCTGGTAAGGTTATAGTTAAAGATGGAAAAAAGATCAAGCAAGGAAAAGATGCTATTGATTTAGACCATGGTGATCTGCCTGATCCGGTTCAAGAAATGTTAGAATGTATGAATAGAAGAATAAGAAAACTAGAAGAGCAGGATAATAATAACGGGAGGAGTGGAAGAGGTGACGTTAAGAGTTTATAATACTTTAACAGGGAGCAAAGAAGATTTTAAGTCGATAGAAGAGGGAAAGGTTAAAATTTATTCTTGCGGGCCAACAGTTTATGATTATTTTCATATTGGCAATGCTCGAGCTTTCGTTGTACCAGATATTATTAAACGTTATTTAGAATATAAAGGCTATCAAGTAACACATGTGCTCAACTTTACTGATGTTGATGACAAGATGATTAAACGGGCTAATGAAGAGGGGGTTAGTATTCAGCAGTTAGCTGATAGGTTTATTACTGCATTTTTTGAAGACGCTAAAGCATTAAACCTTAAAAAGGCTGATTTTTATCCTAGAGCAACAGAACATATTTCTGAAATGATAGATATGATAGAGAATTTGATTAAACAAGGTTATGCTTACGAAAGTAAAGGGGATGTTTATTTTAGAATTAAAAGTTTTAAGGAGTATGGTAAGCTATCTAAACAAAAAGTAGAAGATTTAGAAGTAGGGGCAAGAGTGGAAGTTAGTGGTAAGAAAGAGAATCCATTAGATTTCACCTTATGGAAAATCTCAGAAGAAGACCCGATGTGGAATAGTCCATGGGGAGTAGGTAGACCAGGCTGGCATCTCGAATGTTCAGTGATGTCAAGAAAGTATCTTGGTGATCAATTTGATATACATACTGGAGGGGTTGATCTAGTATTTCCTCACCATGAAAATGAGCTTGCCCAAAGTGAAGCTTGCTGTGGTCAACAAACTGTAAATTATTGGATTCATAATGGTTATATCAATATTGATGGGGAGAAGATGTCTAAGTCATTAGGTAATTTCTTTACAACACGAGAAATATTAAGTAAATACCCAGCAAAAGTAGTTAGATTATTTTTGATTGCTAAGCATTATCGCAGTCCTATCAATTTCAGTGATCAGGAGCTAGAGAATACAGCTACAGGATTGGCCAGACTAGAAAATGTTGTAGAGAAGATTAGGTATTTGCTACAACAAGAACCAGTGACAGGTGAATTAGATGGTGCGGAGTTAAAGAAATTAGCTGAGAAGAAGAAAGAAAAGTTTATAGCAGCAATGGATGATGATTTTAACACTGCTTTAGCAATTGGTGCATTATATGAATTGGCTAAAGAGGTCAATCGTTTTGTTAATAGTGATCAATTTAAACTAACTCAGTCAGTTAAAGAAGCATTAAGTGAAATTGATCAACTCTTTAAAAGATTAGGAGAAGATGTGTTAGGGATTAAGCTGACCAATGAGGCGAGTAAGGGCCAACAATTAGTTGATTCACTGGTGGAGTTATTATTAGACGTTAGAGAAGAAGCTAGAGAGAAGCAAGAATATCAACTAGCAGATCAAATCCGAGATCGACTTGGTGAGTTAGGAGTTGAAGTTAAGGATACGCCTCAAGGTTCACAATGGAAATTGAAATAGGAGGTAGAAATAATTGTTAAAAAAGGTAATTGATTTCCCAAAGCGACCTAATTTATTGTCACCAGCAACTATGGCTTATATAGGTGATAGCGTTTTTGAGTTATTTATCAGGAATCTGTTATTAGAGAGGAATGTAGCTAAACCGAAGAAGTTACATCGTCAAGCAATTGAGTATGTAAATGCTACTGCTCAAGCTGATTTACTTGAAGAATTAAGAAAGCATTTAACTGAAGAGGAGTTAGCTATTGTTCGTCGCGGAAGAAATGTTAATACTAATGTACCAAGTAATGCTGATCCCGGTGATTATCAATATAGTACTGCTTTTGAAGCTTTACTTGGTTACTTATATTTAAAAGGAGAAGAAGAGAGGTTAGTAGAAGTATTTAAATTAATTAAAGAAATATTATAGAGGGGGATTTTGATGGAATTAAATGTTAAATTAATCAATCATACAACCAATCCAGAAAAGACGGCTGCTGCAGCAGCAAGGTTATGTTATTCTTCAGTTGGAGCTGATAAATTAGTGGAGGATATGAGTGATCAGGAAGCTGAGAATTTATTACAGGTTATTTTAGATAATGGTCATCTATCTACACTTGAACATATTAAGTTTACTTTTGCTGTTGAGGGGATTTCTAGAGTTACTACCCATCAGTTAGTCAGACATAGAATAGCTAGTTATTCTCAGCAGTCACAGCGTTATGTACGAGAAAAGGAACAGTTTGATTATATTATTCCAGCTAAGATCTTGGAGAATGAAAAGGCAGCAGAGTTATTTGAGAAAAATATGAAACAACAGCACAAGCTATATGAGCAGTTGACGAATAAGCTGGTAAAAGAAGGGTATGCTGAAAAAGAGGCTATTGAAGCAGCAAGGTATGTATTACCAAATGCAGCTGAAACAAAGATAGTTGTTACTATGAATGCTAGAAGTCTATTACACTTTTTTGAATTAAGGTGTTGTGAGCGTGCTCAAAGAGAGATTAGGGATTTAGCTAGGTTGATGCTTAAGCAGGTACAAGAGGTGGCACCTCTTATTTTCGCTAAAGCTGGACCATTATGTGAAACTGAAAAAAGATGTAAGGAAGGACAGATGAGCTGCGGAAGGTTAAACAAAATGAAAGAAGGTGATAAGTAATGGCAAAAATTGAGGGTAGAAATCCAGTGATTGAAGCTTTAAAAGCAGGAAGAGAGATAGAGAAAATTTTAATATTAAAGACTGCTCAAGGAAAGGTGATTGAGCAGATTCGAAAATTAGCTAAACAAGCAGGGGTTTATATTGAGCGAGTCAATAAAAACAACTTAACTAACTTAGCTGATTCTCATGCTCATCAAGGGGTGATTGCCTTTGCTGAGCCATTGAGTTATTGGAGTTTAAATCGGCTGATTAATCATGCTAAAAAGGAAAGTGACAGCCCTGTGTTGGTCTTGTTAGATGAGTTGAAGGATCCTCATAACTTCGGGGCAATTTTAAGAACAGCTAATGCAGCAGGAGCTCAAGGAGTGATTATTCCTAGTAGAAGATCGGTTGGTTTTTCACCAGTAGTAGCCAAGGCTTCTGCAGGAGCAGTAGAGTATCTACCTGTTGCTCAAGTAACTAATTTGGCCCGGACTATTGAACAGTTAAAGGAAGAAGGGTTTTGGATTGCAGGTGCTGATATAGCAGGAGAACAGTTGCATTATCAAGCCAATTTAACTGGAGCATTAGGGTTGGTAATTGGTAGTGAAGGTAGTGGCTTGAGAAGGTTAGTTAAGGAGAAATGTGATTTTTTAGTTAGGTTGCCGATGCAAGGGCAAGTAGATTCTTTAAATGCTTCAGTAGCAGCAGGAGTTCTATTATATGAAACGGTTCGGCAACAAGAAGCGGGTAACTAGAATGTTAAAAGTAAGAGATTTTAGATATCCAATAATCATTTATAGCATAGTCTTCTTTGTTCTAGTTAGCACAGGACTAGCTAATGCTAATTTTGCAACGGGGTTAAGGAAGTTGGCGGAATATAATGCAACTGATGTGGTTGCTACGTATACAACTTATTTTAACAAAGAAGAGGTGAATCGTAATACTAATATAAGATTAGCTGCAAAAAAGGTAGATGGAGTTGTACTTAAACCTAAGCAAGTTTTTTCCTTTAATCAAGTTGTTGGCCCTAGGAGCCAGGAAAGAGGATACAAAGAAGCACCAGAGATTATTGAAGGAGAATTTGTAGATGGGATAGGGGGTGGAATTTGTCAAGTTTCCTCTACCTTGTATAACACAGTCTTATTAGCCGGTTTAGAGGTAGTAAGCAGAACCAATCATTCACAGCCAGTAAGATATGTTCCACTAGGAAGAGGGGCTACAATTTATTACGACCAAATTGATTTTAAATTTAAGAATACAAGCGATTATCCAATAATGATAGTAGCTAGAGTTCTTGCTCAACAATTAACTGTCAGTTTGATAGGACGAGACCTTGGCAAATCTATTGAATTAGAGACTGCAGAGATTGAAGTATTAGAACCGGAAGTAGTAAAAAAAAGAGATGAAAGTTTAGCAAATGATCAACAAAAGATAGTCCAGGAAGGAAGAGAAGGATATAAAGTTGTTACTAAAAGAAAAATTAAAGAAGGCAATCAAATAACAAAAGAAGAAATTATTTCGCGGGATATTTATCTACCAGCAGTTCGAGTTATTAAGCATAATTTAAATGATTTGAGTTAGGAAAAAGTTACAGTCTCTCCTGCTTGACTAATAAAGATTACATAAGTTATAATAATAAATGTAATCTTGAAAGTAAAGGGTGGAGGCGATTATGGGTGAAAGGAAACTTACAATACAATGAACTTGACAGCTATGATAATATGACAGACGATGAAATAGTCGAATATGCCCAAAATGGTAATAATTTAGCAGTGGAATACTTACTTTGTAAGTATAAGAACTTCGTTAAGGCAAAATCAAGATCTTATTTTTTAATTGGTGGTGACAGAGAAGATATAATTCAAGAAGGAATGATCGGTCTTTATAAAGCTATTAGAGATTATAAAATAGAGAGACTAGCCTCTTTTCCTGCCTTTGCTGAGTTGTGTATTACAAGACAAATTATAACTGCAATTAAGACAGCTACAAGACAGAAACATCAACCGTTAAACTCTTATATTTCTCTTAATAAGCCTCTGTATAGTGAAGAATCTAATCGAACATTATTGGATATTTTAAAAGGGAGTAAGTTGTCTAATCCGGAACGATTATTTATTACTCATGAAACTTATCAAATATTAGAAACTAATATAAAAAAAATATTGAGTGATTTAGAATTAAGTGTTTTGATTGAATATTTAAAAGGAAAGAGTTATCAAGAGATTGCTGAAACTTTGGACAGGCATGCTAAATCAGTTGATAATGCATTGCAAAGAATCAAAAAGAAATTAGAAGATTTTTTGGAAAAAAAGGATATATGATTTAAATCAAAGAAAAACAGGATTAATTAGCCTTAAACAGCTTAAACAACTCTTAATTAGGTTTATTTTCTTAATTTAAATCTTGAACTCTGGAAATAAAAATAATATAATATCAGTGTTGTGTCTGTTATTTGGTGGATTGAATTATAGGGGGATATTAAAAACTAAAAGAACTATTAGTTTTTAATTTTTAATTTTCCCCTTTGTATAAGGAGTAAATTATCATAGATTAAGCTTAATGCGGGAGTAGCTCAGTTGGCTAGAGCACCAGCCTTCCAAGCTGGGTGTCGCCGGTTCGAATCCGGTTTCCCGCTCCAGCCCACATAGCTCAGTTGGTAGAGCGCATCCATGGTAAGGATGAGGTCACCGGTTCAATTCCGGTTGTGGGCTCCAAAAAAAATAATAAAATACATATTAAACAGGTGATATTATATCACCTTTAATTTATATAATTCAAGAAATGAATTTTAAGGGGGAAGATAAGATGGCAAAAGAAAAGTTTGAAAGAACGAAACCTCATGTTAATATTGGTACAATCGGTCACGTAGACCATGGTAAGACGACAACAACAGCTGCTATTACAAAGGTATTAGCAAAAGGTGAGGAAGGGTCATCAAATTTTGAAGATATTGATAATGCACCAGAAGAAAAGGAAAGAGGAATTACAATAGCAACATCACACGTAGAGTATGAAACAGCAAACAGACACTATGCTCACGTAGACTGTCCAGGACATGCTGACTATGTTAAGAATATGATTACAGGGGCAGCACAGATGGATGGTGCAATTTTAATTGTATCAGCAGCAGATGGGCCAATGCCACAAACAAGAGAGCACTTACTATTAGCTCGACAGGTAGGTGTACCACGAATAGTAGTCTTTTTGAACAAGGCAGATATGGTAGATGATGAAGAATTAATTGAATTAGTAGAGATGGAAGTAAGAGAATTACTTAATGAATATGATTTTGAAGGAGATGAAGCTCCAGTAGTAGTAGGATCTGCATTAAAAGCATTAGAAGAGCCAACTGGAGAATGGTCAGAGAATGTTATGGAGTTAATGGATGCGATTGATGAGTATATTCCAACTCCAGAAAGAGATACAGATAAAGAGTTCTTAATGCCAGTAGAGGATGTATTCAGTATTACAGGGCGTGGAACAGTAGCAACAGGTCGTGTAGAGAGTGGAATTATAGAAGTAAATGATGAGGTAGAAGTAGTAGGAATTAAAGATACAGAGACAACAGTAGTAACTGGAATTGAGATGTTCAGAAAGATGATGGACGAAGCACAGGCAGGAGATAATATAGGAGCATTATTAAGAGGTGTTAATCGAGAAGATATAGAGCGTGGCCAGGTATTAGCAGAGCCAGGAAGTATTACTCCTCATACTAAATTTAAAGCAGAGGTTTATGTTTTAAGTAAAGATGAAGGAGGAAGACATACTCCATTCTTTGATGGATATAAACCACAGTTTTACTTCAGAACTACAGATGTAACAGGAACAATTGACTTACCAGAAGGTGTAGAGATGGTAATGCCAGGAGATAACATTGAAATGGAAGGAAGCTTAATCTCTCCAATTGCAATGGATGCAGGAGTTCGATTTGCAATTAGAGAAGGTGGAAAGACTGTTGGTGCTGGAGTTGTTACTGAAATTATTGAATAATCCTCCTTATATTGGATATATTATTCAATATAAGGTGATTAATTTTATCGATGAGTATTCTTCAAATAGGAAAGGGTTACCCTTTCCTATTTATGCTCCTAACGCTAAAGTTTATTATTTTATAGGTTATTTTGTTGACTTTAGGTTAGAAATATGATATTGTGTGTAAGGTATTGAAAAATGATCTGCTCTGGTTGAGGAGGTGGCAGTGGTGAGAGAAATAATTACTTTAGCTTGTACAGAGTGTAAAAGGCGTAATTATTCAACAACTAAAAATAAAACTAATCATCGAGAAAGATTAGAACTGAAAAAGTATTGTAAATTCTGTCAAAAACATACTGTTCATAAGGAAACTAGGTAATTTTAATGATATAGGCTCGTGGCTCAATTGGCTAGAGCATCGGACTCCAAATCCGAGGGTTGGGGGTTCAAATCCCTCCGGGCCTGCCAATTATAAATCGGGAAACCAATGAGGGTGTGAAATAAATGGCTAAAAAAAGTACTTCGAAAAAAATCAAGAAGTTTTTGCGGGAAGTTAAAGCTGAATTAAGAAAAGTGAATTGGCCTAGTAAGCAAGAAATGGTTTCTTATACAATGGTAGTTATTGTTACTGTTTTGCTTATTTCTGTTTTTATTGGTGGGGTTGATTTACTCTTTTCTAGTCTGATTAGGCCGATTATTTTTAACTAAGGGGGGTGTGAATCCTACTAGATTTGTAGGGTTCCTTTATTATGGGTAGTAAAAAAGAATGGTATGCAATACATACCTATTCTGGCCATGAAGACAAGGTCAAAGCAAATTTGAAGCAGCGTATTAAAGCAACAGGAATGGAAGATAATATTTTTGAAATTTTAATTCCGACTCAAGACAAAGTCAAGATAAAAAATGATAAAAAGAAAGTAGTTAAAGATAAAATTTTTCCTGGATATGTATTAATTGAAATGATTATGGGTGATGATTCTTGGTATGTTGTCCGTAATACTCCAGGGGTAATTGGTTTTGCTAGTGCTGGGACAAACCCAATACCAGTAAAAGAGACCGAGATGGCTCATGTGCTTCAAGATATGGGGCTAGAAAAGCAGGTAACTGATATTGGGGTAGAAGAGGGTCAGAGTGTAAGAGTTACAGAAGGGCCATTTGAAGATTTTGTAGGAGAAGTTCAAGAAATAGATTATGAGAAAAATAAATTAATTGTTTTAGTTTCTATGTTTGGTCGTGAAACTCCAGTCGAATTGGAGTTTGATCAAATAGAGAATGTATAAGGAGGTGTAGAAAATGGCTAAAAAAGTTGTTGGTAAAATTAGTTTACAAATTTCTGCTGGTAAAGCTAATCCAGCTCCACCAGTTGGCCCGGCATTAGGGCAGCATGGAGTTAATATCATGGAATTTTGTAAAGCTTTTAATGCTAAAACTGCTGATCAAGCTGGAAATGTTATTCCTGTTGAGATTACTGTTTATGCGGATCGTTCATTTGATTTTATTACTAAAACTCCTCCGGCTGCTAACTTATTAAAGAAAGCGGCAGGTATTGAAACTGCATCTGGAGAGCCTAATATTAATAAAGTTGCTACTGTTAGCAAAGAAGATGTTAAAGAGATTGCTGAGTTAAAGATGGAGGATTTAAATGCAGCTAGTTTGGAGTCAGCAATGAGTATGATTGAAGGAACTGCAAGGAGTATGGGGATTAAGGTTAAGTAATTAATAAAATATAATTTAAAAAGTGGGAGGAATTTTCCGCTAATACCACCAAGGAGGTTTGCAAATGTCTAATAGATATAATGAACTATTAGAGAAAATTGATCGCGAAAAAGAATATGAAATTAAAGAGGCTTTAGAGCTAGCTAAAGAGACTGCTACAGCAAACTTTAGTGAAACTATTGAATTAGCTGTTAACTTAGGAATTGATCCTAAAAAGAATGATCAACAACTTAGAGGTGCAGTTGTCTTGCCGCAAGGGACTGGCCAAGATGTTACAGTAGTTGTTTTTGCACAAGGTGAAAAAGTTAAAGAAGCTGAAGAAGCTGGAGCTGATTTTGTAGGTAGTGATGAATTGGTTGAAAAGATAGAAGATGGTTGGTTAGATTTTGATGTAGCAATAGCAACTCCAGATATGATGAGTGTAGTTGGTAAGCTAGGGCCAATACTAGGGCCACAAGGATTAATGCCTAACCCAAAGATTGGTACTGTTACATTTGATTTAGAGAAAGCTGTAAAGGATGTTAAAGCAGGAAAGATAGAGTATAGAGCTGATGATGGTGGTAATATACATCTACCAATCGGAAAGGATGACTTTACTGTTGAGCAATTGTTTGAAAACTTTGAAACAGTAATGGATGTCATAATTAGATCTAGACCTGCTGGAGCTAAAGGGAAGTACTTACTAAATATTGCTGTTTCTCCTACAATGGGAGCAGGAATTAAAATAGATTCCCAAGAAGTCATTAAATTCTTTGATTAAATATATTGACTGTTATTAATTAATATGTTATAATTCAGTTTGTGGATTAAAAATGAATATAAATCGAAGCCGTAGACAGTAGGTACTTATTAAGTTAAGTTTAAATCCTTGAGCCTGCCGAGGCTGGAGCAAAATATAGGGTGAATCTGTCTCTGTATTTTGGCAATAAATTTGTGGGTCTCCAGCTATGCTACGGGGGGCTCTTTTTTAGTTGTATTTGATGAGGAGGTGTAGTCAAAGAAGATGGGTCAGCGAAAAGCGAAAGAGTTAGTTGTTGAAGAGCTTACTCAGAAATTTAAAGATTCTAAATCAGCTGTTTTGACAGATTATCGTGGTTTAGATGTCGCAGAGGTTACAGAGTTACGTGATAAATTGAGAGAAGCTGGTGTTGAGTATAAAGTTGTTAAAAATACATTAGCTTTTTTAGCCGCTAAAGAAGTAGGTTATGAAGAGATTAAAGATTTTTTAACTGGGCCAACAGCGATTGCTTTTTCTACTGAAGATCCAGTTGCACCAGCTAAGGTATTATCTGAATTTGCAGATGATCACGAGGATCTAGAAATTAAGTCTGGGATTATTGAAGGCGATATTATTGATGTTGATGGAGTGACAGCATTAGCTGATATTCCACCGCGAGAAGTTTTATTAGGACAAGTTGCTCGTGGTATGAAAGCACCAATCAATGGATTAGTACACTGTTTAAATCATCCATTAAAGGAATTAGTACAGGTACTTAACCAAATTAAAAAAGAAAAAGAATAATAAAATTCAAGGAGGATATTAACAATGACTAAAGAAGAAATTTTAGAAGCAATTGAAAATATGACAGTTTTAGAATTAGCGGAATTGGTTGAAGAATTAGAGGAGAAATTTGATGTTAGTGCAGCTGCTCCTGTAGCAATGGCTGCTCCTGGAGCAGGTGGAGCTGCTGGTGGCGCTGAAGAACAGACAGAATTTGATGTTGTATTAACTTCTGCTGGAAGTAGTAAGATTAAAGTGATTAAAGCTGTTAGAGAAGTTACAGATTTAGGATTAAAAGATGCTAAAGCATTAGTTGATGACGCTCCAAATCCAGTTAAAGAAGGATTGGAAAAGGAAGCAGCAGAGGAAATTAAAGAACAATTAGAAGAAGCTGGAGCTGAAGTAGAGGTTAAGTAATTTTTCTTTAATTTTCAAACAAGAATAAGTAGTAAAAAAAGCACTCTGTTTAATTAAACAGAGTGCTTTTTTACCTTGCTAAATCCGGCTTCATCTCTTGACAATGATAGCACTTTGTGTTACTATTGTTTATTGTTACAGGCATATTATTAGGTGATTAAATAAATTTACATGATTTTAATTATATGTATAGTTTATATAAAAAAGTAAATACTAAATAATGTTTTATAGAATGATTTGAAAATGATGGCAAAGTAAGGCTGATAAAATCTTTGGGGGTGACTATTCATTTATGGCCAGTCCAGAAAGTTCTTTAAGAAGAAGAAGGCGTAGTTTTGCTAAGGTTGAAGGTGGAATGGAGATTCCATATTTATTAAAGACACAAGTTGATTCATACAATTGGTTTTTAGAAGAAGGTTTACTAGAAATGTTTCATGAGATTTCCCCTATTCAAGATTTTTCCGAAAATTTAGTATTAGAGTTTATCGATTATTACTTAGATGAGCCCAAGTATGATAAAGATGAAAGTAGAAATCGTGATGTAACATATTCAGCACCATTAAATGTTAAAGTCAGGTTGATTAATCAAGAAACCGGTGAAATTAAGGAGCAAGATGTTTTCATGGCTGACTTTCCAGTGTTGACTGATGAAGGTACATTTATTGTCAATGGTGCAGAGAGAGTAATTGTTAATCAGCTAATTCGTTCCTCTGGAGTCTACTTTGATCAGGAAGTTACTAAAGATGGGCGTACTTTGTATAATGGAAGTATAATTCCAAACCGTGGAGCTTGGATTGAATTTGAATATGACAAGAAGGATATCATTGCAGTTAGAGTTGATCGTAATCGAAAGATACCATCAACTGTTTTATTCAGAGCTTTAGGGTATGGAACTGATGCTGAATTACTTGATTTATTTGGTGAACATGAAATAATACATAATACAATTGAACGTGATAATACTGAAACGCATGAAGAAGCACTAATTGAATTATATAAAAAGATTCGCCCTGGAGAGCCTCCTACAGTAGAGAGTGCTCAAAATTTAATAGAATCATTATTTTTTGATTCTAAACGATATGATTTAGCTAAAGTTGGTCGATATAAGATAAATAAAAAGTTAGATTTGGATATTGACCCTGATCAAAGAACATTGGCTAAAGAAGATATTATAGGAACAGTTAAATATATGCTTAAATTGATAGATAAAGATGAATCTGCTTGGATAGATGATATTGATCATCTAGGTAACAGGCGACTTAAAACAGTAGGAGAATTATTACAAAATCAATTTAGAATCGGTTTGGCAAGAATGGAACGTGTTGTCAGAGAGAGAATGACTATTCAAGATATTGATGTAATTACTCCACAAAATTTGATTAATACCCGACCAGTAGCAGCGGCAATCAAAGAATTTTTTGGTAGTAGTCAGTTATCTCAGTTTATGGATCAAACTAATCCATTGTCAGAGTTAACTCATAAAAGAAGAATGAGTGCGTTAGGGCCGGGTGGTCTAAGTCGTGAACGTGCTGGGTTTGATGTTAGAGATGTACATCATACTCATTATGGTAGAATTTGTCCGATTGAGACTCCTGAAGGGCCAAACATTGGGTTGATTGGTTCTATGTGTATTTATGGAAAGACTAATGAGTTTGGATTTATCCAAACACCTTATCGAAAGGTCGAAGATGGGGTTGTTACAGAACAAATTGACTATTTAACAGCTGATGAAGAGGATAGATATGTAGTTACTCAGGCAAATGAACCTCTTGATGAGAATAATAGATTGGTTAATGATAAGGTTTTTGTTCGTTACAAAGAAGAAACTTTACAAGTTTCTCCTAAGAAAGTTGATTATATGGATGTATCTCCTAAGCAGATTATAAGTGTTTCTGCAGCCTTAGTTCCGTTTTTAGAGAATGATGATGCTAACCGAGCATTAATGGGAGCTAATATGCAGCGGCAAGCTGTTCCATTATTAAAGACAGATGCTCCACGAGTAGGAACAGGAATTGAATATGAAGCAGCTAAAGATTCTGGTGCTGTAATAGTAGCTAAGAATCCTGGTGAAGTTATGAAGGTATCAGCAAGTGAGATCTTGATTAAAACTGATCAAGGAACAGTTGATAAATATAAGCTGACTAAATTTGCCCGTTCTAATCAAGGAAGTTGTATGAATCAACAACCTATTGTTAGAAAAGGTGACCGAGTTGAAGAAGGATTGATTATTGCTGATGGCCCGGCGACTGATAAAGGTGAATTAGCATTAGGTAAAAACTGTGTTGTTGCCTTTATGCCGTGGGAAGGTTATAACTATGAGGATGCTATTTTAATCAGTGAAAAGTTGGTTAAAGAAGATGCCTTAACTTCAATCCATATTGAAGAATATGAAGCTGAAGCTCGTGATACTAAACTGGGGCCTGAAGAGATTACACGTGGCATACCAAATGTTGGAGATGATGCTTTGAAGGATTTGGATGAGCGTGGAATTATTAGGGTTGGAGCAGAAGTAGAGCCAGGAGATATTTTGGTTGGAAAGGTAACTCCTAAAGGTGAAACAGAATTATCTGCTGAAGAGAGGTTATTACGAGCTATTTTTGGGGAAAAAGCTAGAGAGGTTAGAGACACTTCCCTAAAGGTACCACATGGTGAAGAGGGTATTGTTGTTGATGTTAAGGTCTTTGATAGAGAAGATGGAGATGAATTGAAAGCAGGAGTTAATAGATTAGTTCGAGTATATGTAGCTAAAAAACTCAAGATTACTGTTGGTGATAAATTAGCTGGTCGCCATGGTAATAAAGGTGTTATTTCTAGAATTTTACCTGAAGAAGATATGCCATATTTACCAAATGGTGAGCCAGTAGAAATTGTTTTAAATCCATTAGGAGTACCATCAAGAATGAATATTGGTCAGGTTTTGGAGACGCATTTAGGTATGGCTGCTAAAGCTTTAGATATTCATGTTTCAACACCTGTCTTTAATGGAGCAACTGAAGAAGAGGTAGAGGATATCTTAGAAGAAGCAGGGTTAGAGCGTGATGGGAAAGTAGAGTTATGTGATGGTCGAACTGGAGAAAAATTCGAGAATCGGGTAACTGTTGGTGTAATGTATATTCTGAAGTTGCATCATCTAGCTCATGACAAAATGCATGGTCGTTCAACCGGACCATATTCTCTAGTAACTCAACAGCCACTAGGAGGTAAAGCACAATTTGGTGGTCAGCGTTTTGGAGAGATGGAAGTTTGGGCTTTAGAAGCCTATGGGGCAGCGCATACACTACAAGAGATGCTAACAGCTAAGTCAGACGATGTTGTAGGTCGTGTGCAAGCCTATGAGTCTATTGTGAAAGGTGAGAATGTACCTGAGCCTGGTATTCCAGAGTCATTTAAGGTGTTAATTAAAGAAATGCAAAGTATTGGACTGGATGCTAAAGTTTATTCTGCTGAAGAAGAAGAGTTGTCGATTGAAGAAAAAGATATCAATGAAACGACTAAAAAGTTAGGGTTGGATTTGATTGATACTGAAGATGATCAAGAAGATGAAGATTAAGCTGATTGAGCAGAAGTTATTAGTTTAAGCTTAAAAATTAAACTAAAGAAGGGGGAGTGTGCCCTTGTTTAATGTCAACAACTTTGATTCGATGAAAATAGGTTTAGCTTCACCAAAAAAGATTCGTTCTTGGTCTAGTGGTGAAGTAAAGAAACCAGAGACGATTAATTATCGAACTTTGAAACCGGAAAAAGAAGGGCTTTTTTGTGAAAAGATCTTTGGACCTACCAAGGATTGGGAGTGCCATTGTGGAAAATATAAGCGGGTTCGTTATAAGGGAGTTGTTTGTGACCGCTGTGGTGTTGAGGTTACACGTTCTAAGGTGAGAAGAGAGAGAATGGGGCATATTGAATTAGCAGCACCTGTTTCTCATATTTGGTTCTTTAAAGGAATCCCTAGTCGTTTAGGATTAGTTATGGATATGTCACCACGTTCTTTAGAAAAAGTGCTATATTTTGTTTCTTATATTGTAATTGAATCTGGTGATACACCATTAAGTGATAAACAATTATTAACAGAAAATGAATACCGAGAAGCTAAGATGAAATATGGTAAAGAATTCAAGGCCGGCATGGGTGCTGGTGCGATTAAAGAAATTTTAAAGAATATGGATTTAGAAAAAGAAGTTGATGAATTAGCCAAGGAAACCAAAGAAGTATCTGGCCAGAGACGTAAACGAATAGTACGGAGATTAAAGGTGCTAGAAGGTTTGAGAACATCTGGTAATAATCCTGAATGGATGATTTTAGATGTTATTCCTGTTATCCCTCCTGAGTTAAGACCTATGGTCCAGCTTGATGGGGGCAGGTTTGCAACTTCAGATTTAAATGATCTTTATCGTAGAGTAATCAATCGTAATAATCGATTGAAGAGATTATTGGATCTTGGTGCACCGGATATTATTATTCGCAATGAAAAGAGAATGCTTCAAGAAGCTGTTGATGCTTTGATTGATAATGGTCGTCGTGGAAGACCCGTTACTGGTGCAGGAAATAGACCATTAAAATCATTAAGCGATATGTTAAAAGGAAAGCAAGGGCGTTTCCGCCAAAACTTATTAGGGAAGCGTGTTGACTATTCAGGACGGTCTGTAATTGTTGTTGGACCTGATTTAAGAATGGATCAATGTGGTTTGCCAAAGAAGATGGCCTTGGAGCTATTTAAGCCTTTTGTTATGAAACGATTGGTCGATAAAGAGTTGGCCCATAATATCAAAAGTGCAAAAGGTATGGTTGAGAAATTAGATGAAGAAGTTTGGGATATATTAGAAGAGGTAATTAAAGAACATCCTGTATTATTGAATCGTGCTCCTACACTTCATAGGTTAGGGATTCAAGCTTTTGAGCCGATTTTAGTAGAAGGAAAAGCAATTAAAATTCATCCTTTAGTCTGCCCAGCTTATAATGCTGATTTTGATGGTGACCAAATGGCAGTACATGTTCCGCTATCAGCTGAAGCTCAGGCGGAATGTAGACTAATGATGCTATCTACTTATAATTTATTATCTCCAGCTGATGGAGAAGCAATTGCTGTTCCATCTCAAGATATGGTGTTAGGTGCTTATTACTTGACAATTATTAAAGATGGGGCCAAAGGTGAGGGCAAATTTTTTGGTTCAGCATCTGATGTAATAAAAGCCTATGAAAATGATATGGTTGAGTTACAGACTGAAATCAAGTATAGACTAGATAATGGAGAATGGATAGAAACAGGTGTAGGTAGGGTAATCTTTAATGATGCACTACCAGAACAACTTCCATTTTATAATAAGGTTTTTGACAAAGGTGAGTTAGGAGATTTGATTACTGAAAGTTATAAAAAATTAGGGTCAAATCAGGCTGCTGATATTTTAGATGCTCTTAAAAACTTAACCTTTGAATATGCAACGAAATCTGGAATTACAATTGGTGTAACTGATGTTGATATTCCGGATAAGAAATATGAAATTTTGGATGAATCTGAAGAAAAAGTTAGTAAAGTTGAACGACAGTATCGTCGTGGTTTGATTACTGAAAAAGAAAGGTATCAACGAGTAATTAGTATCTGGGGTAAAGCTAAAGATAGAGTTACTGAAGCGTTGATTGACAACTTAGGTGAGTTTAATCCAATCTATATGATGGCTACTTCAGGTGCTCGTGGTAATAAATCACAAATCACTCAGCTAGGTGGAATGCGTGGTTTGATGGCTGACCCTTCTGGTCGAATTATTGATATGCCGATCAAAGCTTCTTTTAGAGAAGGGCTAACAGTTTTGGAATATTTTATTTCTACTCACGGAGCACGAAAAGGATTGGCCGACACTGCATTAAGAACAGCAGACTCTGGTTATTTGACCAGAAGACTGGTTGATGTTTCTCAAGATGTAATTGTTAGAGAAAGAGATTGTGGTACTGTTGAAGGGTTATTACTAGAAGCAATTAAAGAAGATGGAGAGATTATTGAACCGTTAAGTGAGAGAGTGTTAGGTAGAACTGCTTCTGTTGATATTATTGATCCTAACACAGAGCAAGTTATAGTTTCAGAAGGTGAGATAATTGATGAAGAAGCAATTGATGAGATTGAAAAAGCAGGAATTGAAGCAGTAGAAATTAAAACGATCCTGACTTGTCGAACAAAACATGGAGTTTGTCAAGAGTGTTATGGTCGTAATCTTGCTGATCGTAAGTTGGTCAATGTAGGAGAAGCAGTTGGAATTATGGCTGCTCAATCTATTGGAGAGCCAGGGACTCAGCTAACAATGAGAACATTCCATACAGGTGGTGTTGCAGGGGATGATATTACGCAGGGTCTCCCAAGAGTTGAGGAGTTATTTGAGGCCCGTAGTCCTAAAGGACAGGCAGTTGTAACAGAATTAGATGGTCAAGTAAATTTAGTTGAAAAAAGCAACTCTTATAAAGCGGTGATTAAGACTGAAGAGGGTAGGCAAAAGACTTATCAATTACCTTATGGATCTGAAATTCTGGTTAAAGATAAAGAGTATGTTACAGCAGGTGACAAGTTAACCAAAGGACCATTAGATCCAGAAGATATCTTAACAATTAGAGGTAGGCGAGATGTACAAAAATATTTATTAAGGGAAGTCCAAAGTGTTTATCGTTCACAAGGGGTTGAGATTAATGATAAACATATAGAAGTTATTATCAGGCAGATGTTAAGTAAGGTTAAGATTAAAGAGTCTGGTGATACTGACTTATTACCTGGTAATTTAATAGATGTTTTTGAATTTGAAAAGATTAATGAAGAAGTAATAGCTGAAGGAAAAGAGCCTGCTACTGCTAAACCGGAATTATTAGGAATTACAAAAGCTTCCCTATCAACGGATAGCTTTTTATCTGCTGCATCTTTCCAAGAGACAACTAGAGTTTTAACTGAAGCTTCGTTAGAAGGAAAGAATGATAATTTACTAGGTTTGAAAGAAAATGTAATTATTGGTCAATTAATTCCAGCAGGAACTGGTATGAAGCAGTACCATGAAATTGATGCGAAAATTGTAGAAGATTAAAAAAACAAGAAAAAGGTTGACAGTTAGCAGACAAAGTGTTAAAATACGTAAGTGTGTTGTGAACTAGCAACTAAGAGATAGATCATGATTTTATAAATTATTTGATTTGAGATGTAACAAAACTCAATAGGATAGTTAGTTGGTTTGATTAAAAAATGGAAGGAGGTGTTTTGTGAATGCCAACAATAAATCAACTTATACGTAAAGGAAGAAATAAGGTTAAGAAGAAAAAAGGGGCTAGAGCTTTAGAAGGAGCACCTCAAAAGAGAGGAGTTTGTACTAGAGTATATACTGCAACTCCTAAAAAACCTAACTCTGCATTAAGAAAAGTAGCACGTGTTAGATTAACTAATGGAAAAGAAGTTACAGCTTACATTCCTGGAATTGGTCATAATTTACAAGAACACTCTGTTGTTTTAGTAAGAGGTGGTCGTGTTAAGGATTTGCCAGGTGTTAGATATACGATAGTACGTGGAGCGTTGGATACTGCAGGAGTTGAAGATAGACGTAAAGGTCGTTCTAAATATGGTGTTAAAAAGCCTTAATTAGGTTGGAATTTAATAATTGATGGAAAAAAGGGGGGAATAATAAGATGTCAAGAAAGAATAGAGCTCAACGAAGAGAGGTCGATCCTGATCCAGTATATAATAGCAAGCTTGTAAGTCGATTTATTAATAAGATTATGATTAATGGTAAAAAGAGCTTAGCTGAAAATATTTTTTACGATGCTATGGAATTAATTACAGAAAAGACAGGCGAAGATGCTAAGGAAGTTTTAAAAGAAGCTTTAAATAATGTAATGCCTGTTTTAGAAATTAGAACTCGCCGTGTTGGTGGAGCAAATTATCAAGTCCCTATAGAAGTCGATAATAATCGGCGTTTGACTTTAGGAATGCGTTGGATTATTAATGCAGCAAGGGATAGAAATGAGAGAAAAATGGTTGAAAGATTTACTAGTGAAATTGTTGATGCTTATAATGAAGAAGGCGGAGCAGTAAGAAAAAAGGAAGAAGTACATCGAATGGCTGAAGCAAACAAAGCTTTCGCACATTATAGATGGTAATTAAAGAATAAAAAGGAAGGTGTTGGAAGTGCCTAGACAGTTTTCATTAAAAAAGACTAGGAATATTGGAATCATGGCACATATTGATGCAGGGAAGACGACAGCTACTGAAAGAATTTTATTCTATACAGGTCGTGTGCATAAAATTGGAGAGACACATGATGGTGCTTCTCAGATGGATTGGATGGAGCAAGAAAAAGAACGTGGAATTACAATCACTTCTGCTGCAACAACTTGTCAATGGGATGATCATAGAATTAATATCATAGATACGCCTGGACACGTGGACTTTACGGTTGAGGTAGAGAGGTCTTTAAGAGTTTTAGATGGAGCAATTGGTGTCTTTTGTTCAGTAGGAGGAGTTGAACCGCAATCTGAAACAGTTTGGCGTCAAGCTGATAAATACAATGTACCAAGAATTGCTTTTGTTAATAAGATGGATAGAACTGGAGCAGATTTTTATAATGTACTAGATATGATGAAAGAGAGGATTGCTGCTAATCCTGTTGCTCTTCAACTTCCAATAGGAAAGGAAGAGAATTATCTAGGATCAATTGATTTAGTAGAGATGAAAGCGATTGTTTATGAGGATGAACTTGGGGTTGATTATGTTGAAAAAGAGATCCCTGATGACCTACAAGAAAAAGCTGAAGAATATCGTGAATTATTAATTGAAAAATTAGCAGATTTAGATGAAGAAATTATGATGAAATATTTAGAAGGTGAAGAAATTACAGTTGAAGAGATTAAGGCAGCTATTCGAAAAGGGACTATTGATAATGAATTTACTCCAGTCTTTTGTGGTACTGCTTTAAAGAACAAAGGGATTCAGCCTTTATTAGATGCAATTATTGATTATTTGCCGGCACCAGTTGATATACCATCTGTTACAGGGTTAGATCCTAAAACAGAGGAAGAAATCAGTCGAGAAACTGCTGATGATGCTCCATTTTCTGCTTTAGCATTTAAGATCATGACTGACCCTTATGTGGGTAAGTTAGCTTTCTTTAGAGTTTATTCTGGAATTCTAGAAGCTGGTTCTTATATTTATAATTCAACAAAAGATGAAAAAGAACGAGTTGGTAGAATTTTGCAGATGCATGCTAATAAGCGAGAAGAGAGAGAAGAGGTTTTTGCTGGAGACTTAGCTGCAGCGGTAGGACTTAAAAATACTACAACAGGAGATACATTATGTACAGCAGATGAGCCAGTTATCTTAGAATCTATGGAATTCCCTGAAACAGTTATCGATGTAGCTATTGAACCTAAAACGCAAAAAGATAGTGATAAGTTAGGTGAAGCTTTACAGAAATTAGCTGAAGAGGATCCAACATTTAATGTTAGAACTGATGAAGAAACTGGACAGACAATTATTTCAGGTATGGGTGAGCTACACTTAGAGGTAATCATTGATCGTTTAACGAGAGAGTTTAATGTTGAAGCTAACATTGGAGAACCTCAAGTTGCTTATCGAGAGACTGTTACTAAGAAAGCTGAAATTGAAGGCAAATTCATTCGCCAATCTGGTGGCCGTGGTCAATATGGTCATGTAATTATGGAAATTGAACCATTAGAAGCCGGAGAAGGATTTGAGTTTGAAGATAATATTGTTGGCGGAGTTGTACCAAGAGATTACATTAGTTCTGTTGAAGACGGTGTTAGAGAAGCTTTAGAAAATGGTGTTTTAGCTAATTATCCAGTAGTTGATGTCAAGGTTGCTTTAAATGATGGTTCGTATCACGAAGTTGACTCTTCTGAGATGGCCTTTAAAATTGCTGGTTCTATGGCAATTAGAGAGGGTGCACATAGAGCAAATCCTGTATTGCTAGAGCCAGTCATGGCAGTTGAGGTTACAACTCCTGAAGAATATATGGGAGATGTAATTGGAGACCTTAACTCTCGACGGGGACAGGTTGAAGGTATGGAACAACGAGGAAATGCACGAGTAATTAGAGCTAATGTTCCATTAGCTGAGATGTTTGGATATGCAACTGATCTTCGCTCTAATACACAAGGGCGTGCTCAGTATGTAATGCAAATGGATCATTATGATGAAGTACCTAAAAGTATTGCTAAAGAAATTATGGAACAAGCTTAATAAAACTTTAAAATCAAGGGGGAAAATAAGATGGCAAAAGAAAAGTTTGAAAGAACGAAACCTCATGTTAATATTGGTACAATCGGTCACGTAGACCATGGTAAGACGACAACAACAGCTGCTATTACAAAGGTATTAGCAAAAGGTGAGGAAGGTTCATCAAATTTTGAAGATATTGATAATGCACCAGAAGAAAAGGAAAGAGGAATTACAATAGCAACATCACACGTAGAGTATGAAACAGCAAACAGACACTATGCTCACGTAGACTGTCCAGGACATGCTGACTATGTTAAGAATATGATTACAGGGGCAGCACAGATGGATGGTGCAATTTTAATTGTATCAGCAGCAGATGGGCCAATGCCACAAACAAGAGAGCACTTACTATTAGCTCGACAGGTAGGTGTACCACGAATAGTAGTCTTTTTGAACAAGGCAGATATGGTAGATGATGAAGAATTAATTGAATTAGTAGAGATGGAAGTAAGAGAATTACTTAATGAATATGACTTTGAAGGAGATGAAGCTCCAGTAGTAGTAGGATCTGCATTAAAAGCATTAGAAGAGCCAACTGGAGAATGGTCAGAGAATGTTATGGAGTTAATGGATGCGATTGATGAGTATATTCCAACTCCAGAAAGAGATACAGATAAAGAGTTCTTAATGCCAGTAGAGGATGTATTCAGTATTACAGGGCGTGGAACAGTAGCAACAGGTCGTGTAGAGAGTGGAATTATAGAAGTAAATGATGAAGTAGAAGTAGTAGGAATTAAAGATACAGAGACAACAGTAGTAACTGGAATTGAGATGTTCAGAAAGATGATGGACGAAGCACAGGCAGGAGATAATATAGGAGCATTATTAAGAGGTGTTAATCGAGAAGATATAGAGCGTGGCCAGGTATTAGCAGAGCCAGGAAGTATTACTCCTCATACTAAATTTAAAGCAGAGGTTTATGTTTTAAGTAAAGATGAAGGAGGAAGACATACTCCATTCTTCGATGGATATAAGCCACAGTTTTACTTCAGAACTACAGATGTAACAGGAACAATTGACTTACCAGAAGGTGTAGAGATGGTAATGCCAGGAGATAACATTGAAATGGAAGGAAGCTTAATCTCTCCAATTGCAATGGATGCAGGAGTTCGATTTGCAATTAGAGAAGGTGGAAAGACTGTTGGTGCTGGAGTTGTTACTGAAATTATTGAATAAATAAATAGGAAAGGGAATGAGGAGTGACATTTCCTCCTCATCTTTTTTCTGCTTACTAAATGTTATTTGGAGGTGGAATTGATATGGCTAGACAGGCTAGAGAAAAGATTAGAATTAGATTAAAAGCATATGAACATCAATTGTTAGATAATTCAGCGAGTAAGATTGTTGAGACTGCTAAGAATACTGGTGCTGAAGTTTCTGGACCAGTTCCATTACCTACTAAAAAAGAGGTGTTTACTATTTTGCGTTCACCTCATGTAAATAGTAAAGCTAGAGAACAATTTGAGATGAGAACTCACAAACGCTTAATTGATATTAAAGAACCAACACCTAAAACTGTTGACTCTTTAATGAGGTTAGATTTACCAGCAGGTGTTGATATCGAAATTAAATTATAATTAGATGTTGGGTAAGGAGGTGCAAAATGATGAAAGGTATTCTAGGTAAAAAAGTTGGTATGACTCAAGTGTTTAATGAAGAAGGGGAAGTGGTACCAGTTACTGTTGTACAAGCTGGACCTTGTGCAATAGTACAAAAGAAGAGTGAAGATGTTGATGGATATAACTCAGTACAACTTGGGTTTGAAGATGTTAAGGAAACAAGAGTAAACAAACCACTTAAAGGACATTTTGAAAAGTATGGAATTAATCCAAAAAAATATGTAAAAGAATTCAGAATCGCTGGAGCTAAAGAGTTGGAACCAGGTGATGAAGTTACAGTAGATGTATTTTCTGCAGGAGATAAAGTAGATGTAACAGGTACTTCTAAAGGAAAAGGATTTGCTGGAACAGTAAAGCGATGGAATTTTAGAACTGGACCAAAGACTCACGGTTCACGAAATTATAGACTGCCAGGTGCTATTGGTGCTGGTTCTGACCCGGCGAGAGTATTCAAAGGTAAGAAGATGCCAGGGAGAATGGGACGCGAAAAGGTTACTATTCAAAATTTAGATATTGTAAAAGTTGATTCTGAAAAGAATTTATTATTAATTAAAGGTGCTATACCTGGACCAAAAAAAGGATTATTAACCATTAAAGAAACTGTCAAATAAATGTGTAGGAAGGAGGAAAAAAGATGCCGGAGCTAACAGTGTGTAATGTAGAGGGGCAAGAAACAGGTAAAGTTGAATTAAATGAACAAATTTTTGATATAGAGATTAATGAGTCAGCAGTTCATCAAGCAGTTACTGCTCAATTAGCTGCTAAGAGAGCTGGAACTGCTAAAACTAAGACACGAGGAGAAGTAAGTGGTGGTGGCCGTAAGCCATGGAGACAGAAAGGAACTGGACGTGCTCGCCATGGAAGTATTCGTTCGCCAATCTGGGTTGGTGGTGGAACAACTTTTGGCCCGCAACCACGTAGCTATAAGAAAAAGATCCCTAAGAAAGTAAAGAAGTTAGCAGTTAAATCAGCTTTAACAGCAAAAGTAGTTGAAAATGATTTGATTGTTGTTGATGAATTTGATTTTTCAATTCCTAAAACTAAGCAGATGGTATCTGTCTTAGATAATTTAGAAGCTGAAAACAAGAAAGTGTTGATTGTAATAGAAGGTAGAGATGATAACGTATATAAATCTGCCCGAAATATTCCAGGGGTAAGAGTTGTTACAGCAGATAGGGTAACTGTTTATGATGTTTTAAATAGTGACAAGTTGATAATGACTGAAAAAGCAACTGCCCAAGTTGAGGAGGTGCTGATCTAATGAAGAACCTTAGAGATGTTATTATTGCGCCTCATATTTCTGAAAGAAGTATGATGGATATGGAAGAAAAGAATTGGTATACTTTTAAAGTTCAACTTAAAGCCAATAAGACTGAAATAAAGAAAGCAGTTGAAGAAATTTTTGATGTTAAAGTTGAAAAAGTAACTACTAATCGAATGCCAGGAAAGAAAAGAAGAATGGGTTATCATGAAGGAAGAACAGCTAAATGGAAAAAAGCTAGAGTTAAATTAGCTGAAGATAATAGAATTGATATTTTTGAAGGCATTTAATTTTTAAGAAGAGGAGGGAAATAGAATGGCAATTAAGAAGTTTAAGCCGACTACGCCGGCTCGTAGATATATGACGGTTGATAGTTTTGAAGAAGTTACTACTGATAAACCAGAGAAGTCTTTACTTAAGCCGCTGAAAAAGACTGGTGGACGAAATGCTAATGGTCGAATAACAGTTCGTCATCGTGGTGGCGGACATAAAAGAATGTATAGAATAATTGATTTTAAAAGAGATAAAGATGGGATTCCAGCAAAGGTAGCTACAATTGAGTACGATCCCAATCGTTCTGCAAGGATTGCTTTGCTACATTATGCTGATGGAGAGAAGAGATATATTATTGCTCCAAAAGGGTTAAAAGTAGGAGATGAGGTTCTTTCTGGTTCAGAAGCTGATATTGTAGTAGGAAATGCTTTGCCTTTGGAAAATATTCCAGTTGGTACTGTAATCCATAATGTTGAAATGAAACCTGGAAAAGGTGGCCAGATGGTTCGTTCTGCTGGTGCTCAAGCTCAAATTATGGCTAAAGAAGGAAAGTATGCTCATATTCAACTACCATCAGGAGAAGTAAGGTTGATCAATCTTACTTGTAAAGCAACAATTGGTCAAGTAGGAAATGTTGAACATGAAAATATCACTATCGGGAAGGCTGGTAGAAGTCGTTGGTTAGGAAGAAGGCCTAGTGTTCGTGGTACAGCGATGAACCCACATGACCATCCACACGGTGGTGGAGAAGGTAAAAAACCTGCTGGTCGACAGCCGGTAACACCTTGGGGACAGCCTACTATTGGTAAGAAGACTCGTAAACCTAAAGCATCTGATAAGATGATTATTAGAAGTCGTCATGCTAAAAAGAAAAGAAGGAAGTAATTAGAAGAAAGGGGGACATAATAAATTGGGTCGTTCATTAAAAAAAGGACCATTCGTAGATGAAAAGTTATTAGCTAAGGTTGAGAAGATGAATGAAGCTGGAGAAAAAAAGGTTATTAAGACTTGGTCAAGAAGTTCAACTGTCTTTCCACAGATGGTAGGACATACAATTGCTGTTTATGATGGACGGAAGCATGTTCCAGTATATATTACTGAAGAGATGGTTGGACATAAGTTAGGAGAATTTGCTCCAACAAGGACTTTTAGATCTCATAGTCAACATACTGAGAGATCTACATCGCTTAAGTAGTTAATTAGATTTTAAGACAAAGGGGGTTAAACTATGGAAGCAAGAGCAACTGCTAAACGTGTTAGAATTTCCCCACGAAAAGCTAGATTAGTAGTCGATTTGGTAAGGGGTAAAGAAATTGGTGAGGCAATTGGAATTTTAAGAAATACACCACAGAAAGCATCTAAGATAGTAGAAAAAGTTCTTAATTCTGCTGTTGCTAATGCTGAAAATAATCATGGTATGATTGCTGATGAATTATATATATCTGAGGCATATGTAGATGAAGGGTCAACAATGAAGAGATATAAGCCGAGAGCTATGGGACAAGCGAGTCCTATTAATAAGAGAACAAGCCATGTTACGCTTAAAGTGGCAGAAAAAAAGGAGGGATAATTAGATGGGACAAAAAATAAATCCACATGGTCTAAGAGTTGGAGTTGTTAAAGACTGGGATGCAAAATGGTATGCAGATAAAGATGAATATGCTAATTTATTGCATGAAGACTTGGAAATTAGAGAGCATATTAAGACAAAGATGTATGAAGCTGGTATTGCACGGATTGTAATAGAAAGAGCTGCTAATAGAATTAAGTTAGATGTTCATACTGCTAGACCTGGTATGGTAATTGGAAAAGGTGGTTCTGAAGTAGATAAGCTACGATCTGAATTAGAAGATATTACTGGTAAAAAAGTACAAGTTAATGTTGTAGAAGTAAAGAAACCTGATCAAAATGCCCAGTTAGTTGCTGAAAACATTGCCCAACAATTAGAAAATAGAGTTTCTTTTAGAAGAGCAATGAAACAATCAATTAATCGTGGAATGAGGCAACGAGGTGTTGAAGGGTTTAAAGTTGAGTGTGCTGGAAGATTAGGTGGAGCTGATATGGCTCGAACTGAAGGATATAGTGAAGGTAGTGTTCCATTGCATACTTTGCGTGCTGACATTGATTATGGTTTTACAGAAGCAGATACAACTTATGGGCAAATTGGAGTCAAAGTTTGGATTTATAAAGGTGAGATTTTACCTGAAATTGATGAAGAATAATTAGAAAGGAGGCATTTTGATGTTAATACCAAAGCGTGTTAAGCATAGAAAACAACATCGTGGTCGTTTAAAAGGGAAAGCAAGACGAGGTAATAAAGTTAACTTTGGGGAATACGGTTTACAAGCGTTAGAGCCAGTTTGGATTACTAATCGTCAAATTGAGGCAGCTAGAATTGCTATTACTCGTTACATTAAACGTGGAGGTAAGGTTTGGGTCAATATTTTCCCTAATAAGCCTGTAACTGCCAAGCCTGCTGAGACTAGAATGGGTAGTGGTAAAGGAGAACCAGAAAAATGGGTTGCTGTTGTAAAACCAGGTCGGGTAATGTTTGAAGTTTCTGGTATAGAAGAAGAGGTTGCTCGTGAAGCTATGAGGTTGGCGTCACATAAACTGCCTATCGACACTAAATTTGTAAAACGGGGAGAAATGGACGGTGAGGCGAATGGAAGCTAAGGAATTACGAGAGCTGACGGATAAAGAATTGGAGAAAAAATTAGATGAGTCTAAAGAAGAATTATTTAATTTGAGATTTCAAAATGCTACTGCGCAACTTGATAATCCAATTAGAATTCGAGAAGTAAAGAAAACAATTGCTCGAATAAAAACGATTTTAACTGAACGTGAGCTTAAGATTAATCAAGCGTAATCGAAAGGAGGAAGATTATGGCGGAAGAGAAGAGTAATAAAAAGACAAATATTGGAGAAGTTGTTAGTGATAAAATGAATAAAACTATTGTAGTTGCTGTTGAACGAAAGACGCAACATCCTTTATACAAGCGTGTGATCAAAAGAACTTCTAAATTTAAAGCACATGATGAAAAGAACGAATGTAACGAGGGAGATATCGTAAAAATTGAAGAAACTCGTCCAATTAGTAAGCATAAGAGTTGGAAGTTAAAAGAAATTATTCGTAAAGCTAAGTAGTTTTTAATCGAAAGGAGGGGTTGGAATGATTCAGTCAGAATCCAGATTGAAAGTAGCAGATAATTCAGGAGCTAGAGAATTATTATGTGTTAAGGTGTTAGGTGGTTCTAAGAAACGTTATGCTTCTGTTGGAGATATAATTGTTGCTACAGTAAAAGAAGCTATCCCTAACGGTATGGTTAAAAAAGGGGAAGTTGTTAAAGCAGTAATTGTAAGGACTAAACGTGAAGTAAGAAGAGATGATGGTTCTTATATTAGTTTTGATGAAAATGCTGCAGTAATAATTGAGAATAATAATGAACCAACAGGGACTCGTATTTTTGGGCCAATTGCACGTGAATTACGAGAAAGAAAATTTACAAGGATTATTTCTTTGGCACCTGAAGTTCTTTAATAGATGGATTGTAGGAAAGGAGGGAGTTTAGATGGTTCGACCTAAATTACATGTAAAAAAAGGCGACAAAGTAAAAGTTATTAGTGGAAAAGATAGAGGAAAAGAAGGGGAAGTTTTAGAAGTGATTCCTGAAGAAAACCGTGTTCTTGTTAAAGGGATTAATATAATTAAAAAGCACACTCAACCGACTCAGGATAATCCACAAGGGGGAATCATGGAAAAAGAAGGGCCACTTCATAGTTCTAATGTTCAGTTGGTCTGCCAGTATTGTGATGCAACTACACGAACTGGGAAGAAAGTCTTTGATAATGGAGAAAAAGCACGATATTGTAAAAAATGTGATGAAGTTATTGATTAAAGTGTCAGAAAGGAGGTAAACTATGTCTGTACTACAGAAGGAATATAGAGAAGATATTATACCAGCGTTGATGGAAAAATTCGATTATGATAATGTAATGGAAGTTCCTAAGTTAGAAAAAGTTATTATTAACATGGGACTTGGAGAAGCAAGTGAAGATGCTAATTTACTAGATCAAGCTACTGAGTCTATAGAAACTATTACAGGTCAAAAACCAGTAATTACTCGAGCTAAAAAGTCTGTCGCTAATTTTAAAATTAGAGCGGGTATGCCAGTTGGATGTAAAGTTACTTTACGTGGTGAAGAAATGAATGAGTTTTTATATAAATTAATTAATGTTGCTCTACCACGTGTACGTGATTTTAGAGGTCTTTCTGCAAAATCTTTTGATGGACGAGGTAATTATTCTCTAGGGTTAAGCAACAATACTGTTTTTCCAGAAATTAACGTTGATGAGATTGATAAGATTTTAGGGATGGACATTGTAATTGTAACTACTGCTGAGACAGATGAGGAAGCTAAGGAGTTATTATCCCTAATGAAGTTACCACTTAAAAAATAATTAAGGAGGGGAAAAAGTGGCTAAAAAGTCAAAAATTGAGAAAGCCAACCGAGAATCTAAGTATTCAACTCGTGAAGAGCAACGTTGTCGTCGTTGTGGAAGACCACATGGAGTACTCAGAAAGTTTGAGTTGTGCCGAATCTGTTTTAGAGAGTTGGCCCATGAGGGTAAATTGCCTGGTGTTAGGAAAGCTAGTTGGTAAATTAATTGTAAATTTGAAAGGAGGTAAGTAATTTTATGACTGATCCTATTGCTGATATGTTAACAAGAGTTAGAAATGCTATTACTATTGTAAATGATGAAGTAGATATTCCTGCTTCTAACCTCAAAGAGGAAGTTGCACGTGTCTTATCTGAAGAAGGGTTTATCAAAGGATATAAAAGAATTAATGTTGGCCCACAAGGAAAATTACGCTTATTTTTAAAATATGGAGCTAATGGGGAACAAGTTATTACTGGTTTGAAACGAATTAGTAGACCAGGATTAAGAGTTTATGCTAATAAAGAAGAGGTACCAAAAGTATTAGGTGGATTAGGTATTGCTATTATTTCTACTTCTCACGGTGTAATGACTGATAAATCTGCTCGTAAAGAGGGGATTGGCGGAGAAGTAATCTGTTATGTTTGGTAATTTTTAAGAACAAAAGGAGGTGTGAAGAATATGTCTCGGATAGGTCATGTACCAGTAGAGATTCCTGAAGGTGTAGAATTATCTTTAGAAAAGAGTATTTTAACGGTTAAAGGCGCTAAAGCTGAATTAACAGAGAAAATTAGTTCTAGAATGGAGATTAAAATTGAAGATGAGCAAGTTACGGTAGTAAGACCAACTGATTCTAAGCCTGATAAAGCATTACATGGATTGACAAGAAGTATAATTATAAATATGATTGAAGGTGTAACGAAAGGGTTCAAAAAAGAATTAGAATTAAACGGTGTAGGTTATCGAGCAGCTAAAAAAGGTAGTAATTTAGAGTTGCAAGTTGGTTATTCTCACCCAGTAACTATTGAACCTAAAGAGGGAATAGAGTTTGAGGTTGATGGGAATAAAATTGTTGTTAAAGGAAGCAATAAACAGTTAGTTGGACAAGTAGCTTCCAATATTCGAGCAGTTAGAAAGCCGGAACCTTATAATGGAAAAGGAATCAAGTATGTTGATGAACATATTAGGCGAAAAGAAGGAAAAACTGGTTAATATTTTATTAGCTTAATATTAACGTCAATGCTAGTAATTAGTTGAGTAAAGGAGGGGAAATAATGGGGAAGTTAAGCAAGCGTGAAGCTAAAAGGAGACGACATCAGCGAGTGCGTAATAAAGTAAAAGGTAAACCAGATCGACCTCGGTTAAGTGTATATAGAAGTTTAGATAATATTTATGTTCAGGTAATTGATGATTTTGCTGGTGAAACATTAGCTTCTGCCTCCACTGTTGATACTGAAATTAAAGGTGAAATTGAAAATGGTGGTAATAAAGAAGCAGCTAAGGTTGTTGGAGAATATATTGCTGAACGAGCTTTAGATAAAGGAATTAATAAGGTTATTTTTGATCGTGGCGGAAATGATTATCATGGTCGAGTTAAAGCTTTAGCAGAAGCCGCAAGAGAAAATGGACTAAAATTCTAGTAGTCTATGATGAGAAGGAGGGAAAATGATGAATAAAAATATTGATCCTGAAAAGTTGGATTTAAGTGAACGTGTTGTTAATATTAGCCGCGTATCTAAGGTAGTTAAAGGTGGGCGCCGATTTAGTTTTAGTGCTTTAGTAGTTGTTGGTGATGGTAACGGACATGTTGGAGCTGCTATTGGAAAAGCAAATGAGGTTCCTGATTCTATTCATAAAGGAATTGACGCTGCTAAGAAGAACTTAGTTAAGGTAGCCTTAAAGGATACTACGATTCCTCATGAGATTACTGGAGTTTTTGGTGCTGGAAGAGTTTTGCTAAAACCAGCAGCAGAAGGTACTGGAGTAATTGCGGGAGGAGCTGTCCGTGCTGTGATTGAATTAGCAGGAATTAAGGACATCTTAACTAAATCATTAGGATCAGATAATCCAATCAATATGGTTAGAGCAACAATTCAAGGGTTAAATAGCTTAAAAGATGCTGAAAAGGTTGCCCAGTTAAGAGGTAAAACTGTAGAAGAATTACTAGGTTAATTAAAGAACAGGAGATAATGAGGGGGTGAAGATAATGAAATTACATGAATTAAAGCCAGCTCAAGGATCTAAAAGCAAGAAAAAGAGAGTAGGAAGAGGTATTGGGTCAGGTAAAGGAAAGACTTCTGGTCGAGGACATAAAGGGCAGAATGCTCGTTCAGGTGGTGGAGTAAGAGTTGCTTTTGAAGGAGGACAGACTCCTTTATTTAAAAGACTTCCTAAACATGGTTTTTCCAATGCTAAATTCAAAAAAGAGTTTGCAATTGTCAACGTTGAAGAACTTAATAAGTTTGATGATGGTTCAGAGGTTACAATTGAAAAATTACAAGAAATAGGGTTAATTGACAAGGTGAAGGATGGAGTTAAAATTTTAGGTGATGGTAAGTTGGAGAAGAGTCTGACTGTTAAAGCTAATAAATTCAGTAAATCCGCAGTTGAGAAAATAGAGGGTGCTGAAGGAAAGGTAGAGGTGGTATAATAAATGTTATCAGCTCTAGGTAGTGCATTTCAGGTTAAAGAATTGAGAGGCAAAATTCTATTTATGTTAGCAATGGTTGCTGTCTATCGAATTGGAGCCCAAATTCCAGTTCCAGGTATTGACCCTCAAGTATTACAAGAGTTGTTTCGTGGTGAAGGGGTATTAGGATTTCTTGATATGTTTGCTGGAGGGGCTCTATCTAATTTCACTATTTTTGCTTTAAGTATCAGCCCTTATATTACTGCGTCTATTATAATGCAATTATTAACTGTTGTGATTCCTAAACTAGAAGAACTTTCTAAGCAAGGGCAAGAAGGTCAAAAGGTTATTACGCAGTATACGCGATATGCTACTGTTTTATTAGGAATAATTCAGGGTGTTGGTATTACTTTGATGATCAGAAATCATGGTGCTATAGCTAACCCTAATTTTTTCAATTTGTTTACAATTGTTATTACTTTGACAGCCGGAACTGTATTTTTGATGTGGCTTGGAGAACAGATAACAGAGTATGGAATTGGAAATGGAATTTCAATTTTAATTACTGTGTCAATCTTATCTAGGTTTCCTACAGGAGTTGCTACTACATTTAGGGAGTTAAGAGCAGGGGCAATTAACATTTTCAACTTGGCACTATTTTTAGTGATTGCAGTAATTGTGATTGGGGCAATTGTTTATATTCATGAAGGCCAAAGAAAGATTCCTGTTCAATATTCTAAGCGAGTAGTAGGACGTAAAGTATATGGAGGGCAATCAACTCATATCCCGATGAAGATTAATCAAGCAGGGGTAATGCCAGTGATTTTTGCTTCTTCAGTATTATTATTTCCAGCTACTATTGCTCAATTTATTCAACAAGATTGGGCAGCGGCAATAGCAAGGCTTCTAACTCCAGGCTCTTGGTTATATACTATTATATATGCTGTATTAATTATCTTCTTTACTTATTTTTATACAGCAATCAGCTTTAATCCAATTGAAGTAGCAGATAATATGAAAAAGCGGGGTGGATTTATACCTGGAAGACGTCCAGGACGACCAACTGCCCAGTATTTAGATAAAGTTTTAACTCGAATCACCTTATTTGGCGCAATTTTCTTGGCAATTATTGCTGTTATACCAGACTTTATTATTGTATTGACGGGTATTGAAGCAAGGTTTGGTGGAACTGCTTTGTTGATTGTAATTGGTGTTACTTTGCAAACAATGAAACAAGTAGAAACCCAGTTATTAGCAAGGCATTATGAAGGTTTTATGAAATAATTTCAAGGAGTGATAAAGTATGTATTTGTTATTAGTTGGCCCTCCGGGAGCAGGCAAAGGAACGCAAGCGAAAAGACTTGCAAAAGCGTATTCTATTCCTCATATTGCTACTGGAGATATCTTTCGAGAGGCAATTAAAAATGAAACTCCTTTAGGAAAAAAAGCCAAAGAATATATTGACCAAGGAAAATTAGTGCCTGATGAAGTTACTATTGGAATGGTTGAAGAAAGACTATCTAGAGATGACTGCCAAAAAGGTTTCATTCTAGATGGGTTTCCTCGAACTGTAAATCAAGCTGATGCATTAACTAATATTTTAGAGGATTTAGAAATTTGTTTAGATATTGTATTTAATATTAACGTTAGTGATCAAGAGGTTATTAATCGTCTATCTGGAAGACGAGTCTGTTCTGAATGTGGAGCAAGCTTTCATATTGAATTTAGCCCACCACAAGAGACAGGAGTTTGTGATGAATGTGATGGAGGATTATATCAACGAGATGATGATAATCCAGAGACAATTAAAGAGCGACTGGTTGTTTATTCTAAACAAACTGCTCCTTTAATTGATTATTATCAAGAACGTGATCTTATATGTGTAATTGATGGAGAAAAAAATCCTGAACAAGTCTTTGTAAAGATAAAAGAAGCTTTAGAGGCGATAAAGTAAATGATTATTAGAAAATCTTCTCGTGAAATAGATATTATGAGGAAGGCTGGTCAGATTGTAGCTCAAACTCATGCTGTGTTAGCTGAAAAGATTGAAGCTGGAATTACTACCCAAGAAATTGATCAAATAGCAGAAGAGTTTATTCGTGCTCAAGGAGCTAAGCCTGCTTTTAAAGGGTATCAAGGTTTTCCCAGTACTGTCTGTATTGCTATTAATGAACAGGTTGTTCATGGTATTCCAAGTTCACGTCACCTTGAAACAGGTGATATTATAGGTCTTGATATTGGGGCTGTTGTTGATGGATATTATGGAGATGCTGCTCGAACTTTACCAGTTGGCCAAGTATCTGAAAAAGCAGAAAGGTTACTGACTGTAACTGAAGAGTCTTTGTTTAAGGGGATTGAGAAAGTAAAAGTTGGTAATAGGATCTCAGATATCTCTAATGCAGTACAGCAACATGCAGAACAAGCAGGTTATTCTGTAGTACGTAGATTTGTTGGTCATGGGATTGGGCGGAATATGCATGAAGATCCCCAAATTCCTAATTTTGGATCTCCAGGACGAGGTCCTAGATTGAAAGCGGGTATGGTTTTAGCAATTGAACCAATGATTAATGCTGGAGGTTATGAAGTAGAAACTTTAGATGATAACTGGACTGTGGTAACTTGTGATGGTGAGCTATCTGCTCATTTTGAACATACTGTTGCTGTTACTGACTCAGGGTTTCGAATTTTAACCAAGGCTTAATTGCATAAAATATCTGTTATATGATATAATAGTATATTGAAGTAATAAAATGGGTTTATGTTAAATTTACTAGAGGGGGTTAAGGATAGTCAATGGCAAAAGAAGAGCCGATTGAAGTAGAAGGTACTGTGGTTGAACCGTTACCTAATGCAAAGTTTAGAGTTGAATTAGAGAATGGTCATAAGGTATTAGCGCATGTTTCTGGAAAGATGAGAATGAACTTTATTCGAATCTTACCAGGAGATAAAGTAACAGTTGAGTTATCACCTTATGATTTAAGTCGAGGCCGAATTACTTATCGTCATAAATCTTAAATCAAGCTATATTTAAGCTAGATAGAAGGAGGGTTAGAATTGAAAGTTCGACCATCAGTAAAACCTATTTGTGATAAATGTAAAGTTGTTCGTCGTAAAGGAAGAGTTTATGTTATTTGTGAAAATCCCAAACACAAACAACGACAAGGATAAATTATTAACAATTAATTAGGAGGTGTTATAGTTATGGCACGGATTGAAGGTGTTGATTTACCGCGGAATAAAAGGGTTGAAGTTGGATTAACCTATATTTATGGTATTGGCAGATCAACTGCCCAAAAGATCTTAGATGCAGCTGGTATTGATCCTGATACAAGAGTACGTGATTTAACTGAAGGTGAAGTAGCTAAGTTACGTAAAGTAATTGATGAGGAGTATCTTGTAGAAGGAGAATTACGTCGTGAAGTAAGAGGTAATATCAAGCGTTTAAAAGATATTGGTTCTTATAGAGGATTAAGGCATAAGCGGGGTCTTCCAGTTAGGGGACAAAGAACTCAGACTAATGCACGGACTAGAAAAGGACCTAAAAGGACTGTCGGAGTAAGTAGATAGAGCTAAGTAATTTAGAATCTAATTTATGCAAGGGGGGATAATATGGCACGTCGAAAGAATAAAAAGAAGAAATTAAGAGTAGAAAAAGGTCAAGCACATATTAGATCTACTTTTAATAATACAATTGTTACCTTAACTGATAGAAAAGGAAATACAATTGCATGGTCAAGTGCAGGTAACTTAGGATTTGAAGGTTCACGAAAGAGTACTCCTTATGCTGCTCAAATGGCTGCTGATAATGCAGCAAAGGAAGCACAAGAATATGGATTGAAAGAAGTTGAAGTATTTGTTAAAGGGCCTGGTTCTGGTCGTGAAGCGGCTATTCGTGCTTTACAAGCAACTGGAATAGAAGTAACTTTGATTAAAGATGTAACTCCTATTCCACACAATGGTTGTAGACCACCAAAACGTCGTAGAGTATAATTTATAGCTTTAAATATAATTGTGGAGGTGTATATAAATATGGCAAGATATACTGGTCCAGTTTGTCGACAATGTCGACAACAAGGGGAAAAGTTATTCTTGAAAGGTGAAAGGTGCTATTCTGATAAATGTGCAATTGAACGTCGCTCTTATGCACCTGGTGAACATGGTAAAAAACGTCGTAGAAAACCATCTGAATTTGGTTTGCAATTACGAGAGAAGCAGAAAGTAAGAAGGGTTTATGGAGTATTAGAGAATCAATTTAATAGGTATTTTGAAACAGCAGAAAGAAAACCAGGAATTACTGGTGAAAATTTCTTAAAGATACTAGAGCGTAGATTAGATAATGCTGTATATAGATTAGGGTTTGCTGCTTCAAGAAATGAAGCTAGGCAGCTTGTAAGGCATGGACATATTGAAGTTAATGGTAGTCGAGTTGATATTCCTTCTTATCAAGTAGAAGAAGGAGATTTAATTGGAGTTAAAGAAGCTAGCAAAGATATGAAAAGAATTAAAGAAAATATCGAAATGAATGCTAATTTGGAAACTCCTTCTTGGTTACAAGTTAATTTTGAGAAAAAAGAAGGAAAAGTATTAACTGAGCCTGTTCGAGAAGAGATTGACATTCCAATTAAAGAACAGTTGATTGTAGAGTTTTACTCTAGATAATAATTAGAGTTTTCATATTTGCTGCCCAAAAGTTATCACCCTCAGCTAATTGTAGTAAATTTAGTTTATTATAAGGGAGGGTTAAAAATTAATGATTGAAATTCAGAAACCGTCAATTGAACGTATTGAATCTACAGATGATTATGGTAAGTTTGTTGTTTCTCCTTTAGAGAGAGGGTATGGCATTACTTTAGGTAACTCTTTAAGGAGGATTATGTTGTCATCCTTACCAGGTGTTGCAATAACTTCTATTAAGATAGAAGGAGTTCGTCATGAATTTTCTACTGTGCCAGGAGTTGTAGAAGATGTAACAGATATCATCTTAAATTTAAAAGAAGTAATTATAAATATGGATGAACAAGAGCCTCAGACTCTGCGAGTAGAAGCAAGTGGCGAAGGAGAAGTTGTTGCTGGAGATTTTCAAGTAAGTGGTAATCTAGAAATTTTAAATCCAGAATTACACATTGCTACTTTATCAGCCGAAGCAGATTTTAGGTTAGAAGCTACTGTAGAGCAGGGGCGAGGGTATGTTACTGCAGAAGAAAATGAAGATGATGAACATATAATAGGAGTAATACCTATTGATTCTTCTTTTTCACCTATTGAAAGAGTTAATTTCAAGGTAGAAGATGCTCGTGTAGGTAACAGAAGTGATTTTGATAGGTTAATGTTGGAAGTCAAGACTGATGGAAGCATTGATCCAGAGGAATCTATTAGTTTAGCTGCTAAAGTTATTGAAGAACATCTAGACCTATTCATTAATTTAAATGAAGAAATTAACGATACAGATATCATGGTGGAGAAGGAAGAAGAAGAGAAAGATAAAATCTTAGAAACTACAATTGAAGAATTAGAATTATCAGTTCGTTCTTCTAATTGTTTAAAAAGAGCTGGAATTAATACTGTTGAGGAATTAACTGATATAACAGAAGATGACCTGATGAAAGTTAGAAATTTAGGTAAAAAATCATTGCAGGAGATTAAGGCTAAATTAGCTGAATTAGATTTATCTTTAAGACAGCCTGAGTTATAAAATTGAATTGAAGAAGGAGGGGTTAGTTATGGCTCAAAGAAAATTAAGTCGCAAGAGTTCATCACGTAAAGCTTTGCTAGTTTCACTAGCTACTGCTTTATTTAAAAATGAGCGAATTGAAACTACTGAGCCCAAAGCTAAGGAAGCAAGAAGATTTGCTGAGAAGCTAGTTACTAAAGCTAAAAAGGGTACTCAACATGCTCGTAGACAAGTAATGGGCCAACTTCAAGATAGAGAAGCAGTAGAAGCTTTATTTGATGAAATTGCACCACGATTTGCTGATCGTCAAGGAGGATATACTCGAATTATGAAATTAGGACCAAGAAGAGGCGATGCAGCACCAATGGTTATTTTAGAATTAGTAGAATAAGCTCAATTATTATTAAACAGCCATCTAAATTGAATAATACTGGACGTCCAGCTCTTCTTTTTTCTTCGTCCGGTATGATCAATGGCTGTTTTTCTTATACTAGGTTGGTGAGAAGATGCCATTAATTGAAATTGCGGATCTATATTATCGTTATAAAAAAGAGCAAAGCTGGATACTAAAAGGGGTCGATTTAGAAGTTGATTCTGGAGAGTTTGTTGTGATTGTAGGTCATAATGGATCAGGAAAATCTACTTTAGCTAAGATGTTAAATGGATTATTGGTACCAAATGAGGGAGAAGTTTTAGTTAACGGTAAAGCTACTTCTAGGGAAGAAAACATTTGGGAGATTAGAAGACAAATAGGAATGGTTTTTCAAAATCCTGATAACCAACTGGTAGCTAATATTGTAGAAGAAGATATAGCTTTTGGCCCAGAAAATCTAGGACTAGAGTCAGCAGTAATAAAAAAAAGAGTTGAAGAAGCACTAGAAGTAGTTGGAATGAATGAATTTAGGCGTAATGCTCCTCATAATTTATCAGGCGGACAAAAACAGAGAATAGCTATTGCAGGCATCTTAGCAATGCACCCTAAATGTTTAGTGCTAGATGAACCAACAGCTATGTTAGATCCGGTTGGTAGAAAAGAAGTAATGGCAACTGTGAAAGAATTGAACCAACAATTAGGAATGGCAGTTGTTCATATCACTCATTTTATGTCGGAGGCATTATTAGCAGATAGGATTATTGTGATGGATCAAGGGCAGATTGTTTTAGAGGGTACTCCGAAAGAAATATTTAGCCAAGTAGATGAGATTAAAAAATATCATCTAGATGTTCCGCAATCAACTGAATTGGCTTTTCGGTTATCTCAGGCAGGCTTAGATATCCCTCCTGATATTTTTAATGTAGATGAGTTGGTGGAAAAGTTATGTTACTTGAAGTCAAAGAATTAAGTCATAATTATGATTCAGATTCAAGCGTTGATAATTATTCTTTAAAAGATATAAATTTTACAATTGAACGAGGAGAATTTCTTGGTTTGATAGGACATACTGGTTCAGGGAAATCGACTCTTGTTCAAACATTAAATGGGTTAATTAAGCCTACTACCGGTCAAATCATTATTGATGATCAGGATATTACAAAAATTAAGAACTTAAAAGAGGTTAGACGGAGAGTGGGTCTTGTTTTTCAGTATCCTGAACATCAGTTATTTGAGGAGACAGTTTTTGCTGATATAGCTTTTGGACCTAGAAATTTAGGGTTAACTGAACAAAAGGTTGAACAGCAGGTGAAAAATGCTTTAGAGATAGTAAGTTTAGACTATCAATTTTTTAAAGATAGATCTCCTTTTAAATTATCTGGTGGACAACAAAGAAGAGTAGCTATTGCTGGTGTATTAGCCATGGAGCCAGAAATTTTAATTTTAGATGAACCAACTGCTGGATTAGATCCTAAAACTAGGCAAGAAATAATAGCTGAAATTGTTGCCTTGCAACAAAGAACTTCGTTGACAATTATTTTGATTTCTCATCGGATGGAAGAAATTGCACGTCTAGCCGATAGAATTTTAGTTTTAGATGAAGGAGAACTAGTCTTAAATGGGACATCTGAAGAAGTATTTCAGCAGCAAGGGTTTTTAGAAAATATTGGCTTAGGAGTACCACAAATCACAGAAGTGTTAATGAAATTAAAAAATAAAGGCAATAAGATAGCTACTGATATCTTTACCATTGAAGAAGCTGAACAAGAAATATTAAAGTTAATGCGAGGGTAAAATAATGTTAGATGATATTATGATTGGCCAGTATATTGAAAGAGATTCAGTAGTTCATAAATCTGATCCAAGAACCAAAATTTTAGTTGTAATGCTCTTTATTATTACTGTATTTTTAATTAACACATTTAGTGGTTATTTTATTTTGGCTGGTTTTATTTGCTTAGCAGCTATGATATCTAAAATTAATTTGAATCTAATTATAAAGAGTATTAAACCTTTGACATTTATTATTTTATTTACTTTGGTAATTCATTTGTTTATGACTAGAGGTGGGGAGGTATTATGGCAGTGGAGATTTTTAAGGATTGAAGAAGAGGGATTGAGGTTGGGATTATTTATGATCTTACGCTTAATCTTTTTAATTACATTTACTTCGTTGCTGACCTTAACGACTTCTCCTTTAGAATTAACGGATGGATTGGAAAGGTTATTAAATCCTTTTAAAAGAATTGGAGTGCCTGCCCATGAATTAGCAATGATGATGACCATTGCTTTAAGGTTTATTCCTACTTTATTAGAGGAAGCACAAAAAATAATGAATGCTCAAAAAGCTAGAGGAGCTGATTTTGAAAGTGGTAATTTAATTAAAAAGGCCAAAAGTTTAATTCCACTACTTGTTCCTTTATTTATTAATGCTTTTAGAAGAGCTGATGATTTAGCTTTAGCTATGGAATCAAGGTGTTATCGTGGAGGAGAAAATAGAACAAGAATGAATGTATTAGTGTTATCCACAAGGGACTATTTAATAATGGCAATCAGCTTGATTTATTTAGGATTAGTAGCTATCTTATTATAATGGAGTTGAAGGGATGCGAAATTTAAAATGTACTGTTACTTATGATGGTACAAGTTATCATGGGTTTCAACGCCAAAATAATGCAGTAACTATTCAAGGAGAAATAGAGAAGGCATTACAGAAGTTGATTAAAAAAGAAGTTAAGATTATTGGGGCTAGTAGGACTGATGCTAAAGTTCATGCTCAAGGACAAGTCTTTAATTGTCAAATTGAATCTTCAATTCCAACTGAGCGTTTTGCTTTGGCATTAAATACTAAATTACCTGCTGATATTGTAGTAACTGATGCTTATGAAGTTGATCCTGAATTTCATTCGAGATATAATAGTACAGGAAAATTATATCATTATCAAATTTATAATCGAGAGTTTCCTTCTCCATTTTCACGAAATTATACTTATCATATTAGTCATAAATTAGATTTGGAGGCAATGAGAGAAGGAGCACAGTACTTAGTGGGGGAATATGATTTTTCTTCTTTTCAGGCGGCAGGTTGTAGTGCTAGAAGTCCAGTTCGCCAAATTTATGAACTAGAGATTAGTGTTAATTTAACGGCCCCTTTAATAACTATATCTATTAAAGGAAGTGGCTTTTTATATAATATGGTAAGGATTATTGTTGGCACTTTAGTTGAAGTTGCTAAGGGCAAAAAAAAGCCAATCTGGGTAAAAGAAGTATTATTAGCTCAAGATCGTAGCCTTGCGGGCCCTACTGCTCCTGCTTGTGGACTATCATTAATTAAAGTAAATTATTAACTGTTAAAAATTCTTGACAGTAATGGTTTGGTGTAATAAAATAGATGTGTATATGTTTGAGATTTACCACTGACGCCCCGGTCAGTTCTTAATAATAGATAAATAAATTAAGTTGTAAGGAGGGAAAGTTATGAGCACATATATGGCAAAACCAGAAGAAATTGATAGAGAATGGCATATTGTAGATGTTGAGGGTAAGACTTTAGGTAGAGTTGCCTCAGAAATTGCAAAAGTTTTACGAGGGAAGCATAAGCCAATTTATACACCACATGTTGATACTGGAGATTATGTAATTGTAATTAATGCTGAGCAAGTTCATTTGACTGGTAATAAACTAGAACAAAAATTATATCATAAGCACTCTAGATATCCTGGTGGATTGAAGTCTACACCATATGGTGAATTATTAAAAAAGAAACCTGAATTGGTAATAGAGCATGCTGTAAAAGGAATGTTACCTAAAAATAGACTAGGACGAAAAATGTTAAAGAAATTAAAGGTTTATGCTGGAGATGAGCATCCACATCAAGCTCAACAACCTAAAGAATTAGAATTATAATACTGGAAGGAGGAATTTTTTATGGCAGCAGAGGTTGAATACTTAGGAACTGGACGAAGAAAGACTTCAACTGCACGTGTTAGATTGATCCCTGGTGATGGTAAAATTATTGTTAATAATAAACCTTTATCTGATTATTTTGGTAGAGATGTACTAGAGCAAATTGTAAAGCAACCGTTAGAAGCAACTGGAACTTTAGGAGAGTTTGATATAATCGTTAAAGCTGAAGGTGGTGGAACTTCAGGTCAAGCTGGAGCTATTCGTCATGGAATTGCTCGTGCGTTATTAGAAACTGAAGGAGAATATCGTGATGCACTTAAAAAGCATGGTTTCTTAACTAGAGATCCGAGAATGAAAGAACGTAAAAAGTATGGACGTAAGAAAGCACGTAAGTCACCACAGTTTTCAAAAAGATAATTTTATTTATGATAAGGAAGGGGTCAGCTCTTCCTTTTTCTTATGCATATACAATTTGGTAGTTAATAAGAGCGTTGAATATTTAATATTGAATGATGAATAATTAAAAAATAGGAAAGAATAGTAGGGATAATTTATAAAAAGGAGTGATAAGATGAGTGGGACAGTTTTTGCTGGCTTGGCACCTCATCCCCCAATTTTAGTGCCTGAAATAGGTCTTAATAGTTTAGAAGAAATTGAAGAAACAAAAGAAAGTATGGAACGATTTGCTAAGGAAATTAAAGAGTCAGATCCAGATTTGATTATCACTATTAGCCCTCACGGTCCTGTCTTTAGGGATGCAATTAGTATCTTGAGTACTCAAGAATTAGTGGGTGATTTTGCACAGTTTGGTCAACCGGATTTGAAGTTTAATTATCAGCTGAAGGAAGAATTCACACAGGAAATTATTAAAGCAACTAATAATATAGGTACTACAGTAGCTAGAATTGACCAGGCTGCTGCTGATAAGCTTGATATTGATTTTAAATTGGATCATGGAGTGTTAGTTCCCCTCTATTACTTAGAAGAAGTTGGGGTTGAATTGCCTTTAATACCAATTACGATGGGGATGTTATCGTATGAAGAATTATATAAATTTGGCAAGGTAATTCAGATTGTTGCTAAAAAATTCGGCTATAAAGTAGCTGTAATTGCTAGTGGTGATCTATCTCATCGATTAACAGCGGATGCTCCAGCAGGTTTTAATCCCCATGGGAGGGAATTCGATGAAGCAGTAGTTGAGTACTTAGATAATTTGGAAGTTGAAGAGTTATTTAACCTTGATTCTTCTTTAATTGAAAAAGCAGGAGAATGTGGATTAAGACCATTAATCATGATGTTAGGAACTATTGATGGGTTAGATGTAGAAGGAGGAGTGTTGTCCTATCAAGGACCTTTTGGGGTTGGCTATGCAGTAGCTAGTTACCGAGTAAAAGGTGAAAAGGAAGTAGATAGTCTTTTAGAGCAGATTATAGCTAACAAGAAGGCAAAGTTAGAAGGGGTTAGGAAGAATGAAAGTGAAGTAGTTAGATTGGCCCGGCAAGCAGTAGAAGAGTATGCCAAAAATAAAGAAGTAATTGCCCCACCAAGTGAGCTAGATCCAAGGCTAGCAAAGAAGGCGGGTGTTTTTGTATCGCTAAAAAAAGATGAACAATTGCGTGGTTGTATAGGAACTACTGAACCAACCCAAGATAATATAGCAGAAGAGGTTATTAATAATGCTTTAAGTGCTGCTTTTAAGGATCCCCGTTTTGAAGCTGTTAACTTAAATGAGTTAGAAGAACTGACCTATTCAGTAGATATATTAGGAGAACCAAAAGAGGTAGAGAACATCCAACAGCTTGATCCTAAAAAGTATGGGGTAATCGTAAAGCAAGGTGATCGAACTGGTCTGTTATTGCCTGATTTAGAAGGGGTTGATACTGCCGCTAAGCAGGTTGAAATTGCTAAGAGAAAGGCTGGAATTACTCTTAATGAAGCTGATGTTGAACTAATGCGTTTTAAAGTAACTAGATATACTTAAAAATAGTTGATGGTGTATAGTTGAAAATCTAAAACTTAGTTGCTTATGCTCTTAAGATGTTGGTTTTTAACTGTAAGTTGTTAACTTAAAAAAAGGGGGCTGAAGGTGAAGGAAGCATTATATTATAAACAGGAAGGTGATTTAATTAGATGTCAACTCTGTCCTCATGTTTGCTTATTAGCAGAAGGTGAGCAGGGGGAGTGTCAGGTAAGAGAAGTTAAGGAGGGGAAGGTACGGACAATTAATTACCAGCGGGTTAGTGCTGTGGCTATGGACCCAATTGAGAAAAAGCCTCTGTTTCATTTTCAGCCTGGGAGTCGAATTCTTTCTTTGGGAACAGTAGGGTGTAATCTAAAATGTAAGTTCTGCCAAAATTATAGAATTGCTCATGAACCTAGAACAGAGACTGAGCAACTTTCTTCCCAGCAGGCTGTCGAATTAGCCTTAAATAAGGATTCAATTGGGTTGGCTTATACTTATTCAGAGCCATTAGTCTGGTATGAGTATGTTCTAAAGACGGCAAAGTTGGCCCATAAGGAAGGTTTGAAGAATGTTTTAATTACGAATGGAATGATTAACCCCCAACCATTACAAGAATTATTACCGTATATTGATGCTATTAATCTGGATTTTAAGTCTTTTACGGATGATTTTTATCAAGAGATTTGTGGAGGAAAATTAACCCCAGTTAAGAGAACCGTTGAATTAATCTACCAAACTACTCTATTAGAGATTACTACCTTATTGATTCCTGGGTTAAATGATTCTGAAGAAGAGATTAAGCAATTGGTTGATTGGATAGCAGGTTTTGATTGTCAGATTCCACTTCATTTGGCCCGTTATTTTCCTCGTTATCAGTTAGATAAAGAACCTACTTCGATAGAAAAGTTATTAGAAGCAAAAAGTGTAGCAGAAAAGTATCTTGACTATGTTTATTTAGGAAATATTTCTGATAATCAACATCGAATTACATACTGTCCTGACTGTAAATATCCAGTTATTAAGAGAAATTATAATCAAGTACAGATTGATTTAGTAAAGCAAAGATGTCCAGAATGTGGAACAAAGATTAAAGTCAGTTTATAATTTAAAATTGCCAGTTAGAAAATGAAAATAGATAGAGAGTTAAGCTAGCTTGATATGTAGAGCGAAAGATTATTGATGCTAGTAAAGAATTTGTTTTATGGTAAAGGTAAGTTGTAATTAATCCCATTATAAAATGGAGTAATAAACTACTCAGTCTAAAATCTAAATAACTGACTGTATAATAAATTAGGCTGATAATGAAGCCCAACCTGAGACCATAAAACTTTTTAAATTGATAATAAATAAAACCTCTATAAAATAGTTCTTTACTAAAGGCAGGAAATAAATAGGCAATAAAGAGTAGTAAAAAGTAAAGCAGACTTAAAGCTAACTGATCTAAATCGGTAATTATGATTAAGGGAGTAATGTGTTCTGCCGTTAAGATTAAGTGAATAATAATTATTCCAATAAAAAATGGGTTGCTTATCTTTAACCCAAGCTTCAGACTGTTAAAAAAATTATCAAAATTAATCCCTAGCTCTACAAAGGATAACTCATAAATCATTGTAGTCCAGTATAATAAACAAGAGACGAATAGACCTTGTCCAATGATATTAAAGATTAAAAAATATATTTCTTTCATATAAGGTAATTTATCAGGGGAAGTATAACTTTGGAAAAATATGATTAAAAAATTGATCAAATACCAGATCGACTGTGCTTTGATTAAATCGATTAAAGGTAATTTATTCTTTTTGTTATCTGTTTTGTGCATAATAACCCTCCATATTATAAGTGCTATAATTATTCATTGAACAATTGTAATAATTTTCCTGGATGTTTTTTAAAATACTTTGTTAAAAAAAAGAATATTGCTTATTGGTTTGATTTTTGTTAGAATATATTTAAAATTAATAGAAAGTAGATAATATTAATCTTAATGATGTTATAAATTATAAAGTAGTTACAGAGGAGGAAGAATATGAGAAGTGAGAAGGTAACTAAAAAAGTTGATAGTGCACCACAAAGATCATTATTTAAAGCAATGGGGTTGACAGATGAGGAGTTAGAAAAGCCATTGATTGGAGTCTGTAATTCAGTTAATGAGTTGATTCCAGGGCATGTTCATTTAGATAAGATCGCTCAAGGTGTTAAGGATGGAGTTAGAATGGCTGGAGGAATACCATTAGAATTTGGATCAATTGGTGTCTGTGATGGTATAGCAATGGGGCATCAAGGTATGCATTATTCGTTAGCTAGTAGAGAATTGATTGCTGATTCTGTAGAGACAATGGTCAAAGCTCATGCTTTAGATGGATTGGTCTTAATTCCTAACTGTGATAAGATTGTTCCAGGTATGTTGATGGCAGCAGCTAGATTGAATATTCCTACTGTAGTTGTTAGTGGCGGGCCAATGTTAGCAGGCCAGCATAAAGGAGAGAATATAGATTTAAAGACCGTTTTTGAAGGAGTAGCAGCGGTTAAAACAGGTCAGATGTCTGAAGAAGAATTATTAGAAATTGAAAATAGTGCTTGCCCAAGTTGTGGGTCTTGTGCAGGAATGTTTACTGCTAATTCAATGAATTGTCTAACAGAAGTTTTAGGTTTGGGTTTGCCAGGTAATGGGACAATTCCTGCTGTCTATGCAGAGCGAGTAAGACTAGCTAAGCAGGCGGGCCAACAAGTAATGGAACTTTTTGAAAAGGATATTAAACCGTTAGATATTTTAACTAAAGAAGCTTTTGATAATGCTTTAAAGGTTGATATGGCTTTAGGATGTTCTACTAATACAGCGTTACATCTGCCAGCTATTGCATATGAAGCTGGGATTGATTTAGATATAGCCTTAATTAATCAATTTAAAGAGGAAGTACCACATTTATGTAGTTTAAGCCCAGCTGGGAAGCATCATATTCAAGATTTGGATCGAGCAGGGGGAATTCCAGCTGTAATGAAGATTCTAAGTGATAATGACTTGCTTGAGGAAGATTTAATTACAGCTACCGGACAGACGATTGAAAAGAATTTGGTAGGGGTAGAAATTTTAGATAGTAATGTTATTAGAGACTTTACAACTGCTTATCATCAAACAGGTGGTTTAGCTGTGTTGACTGGAAATATTGCTCCTGATGGAGCTGTCGTTAAGCAGGCAGCAGTAGCAGAGGAGATGTTAGTTCATCAAGGGCCAGCTCGAATCTTTAATTCTGAAGAAGAGACAGTACAGGCTGTTCACAACGGTGAGATCGAAGCTGGAGATGTAGTAGTGATTAAGTACGAAGGGCCAAAAGGTGGGCCAGGAATGCGAGAGATGTTAACTCCAACATCTGCTGTAGCAGGAGTTGGTTTAGATAAAGAAGTAGCTTTGATTACTGATGGTCGTTTTTCTGGAGCAACACGAGGTGCTTCAATTGGTCATATTTCACCAGAAGCAATGGAAGGTGGGCCAATTGCTGCTGTTGAAGAAGGGGATATTATTGAGATCGATATTCCTAATGGTAAATTGAATGTTAAATTAAGTACAGGAGAGATTGAAGAGCGATTAGCAAACTGGGAAGTACCAGAACCAAAGATCAAGACCGGTTATTTATCTCGGTATGCTAAGTTGGTCAGTTCAGCAAATACAGGAGCTATTCTTGGGTAATAGTGATTGATGTTTAGTGGAATAGTTGTTAAAAAGGTAGGGGAGTTAATATTAACCCCCTACCTTTTTTATTTTTTAGCTTCTAGGTAATTATTGATCTTATTACTAAGTGGGGTAGCAACTGCTGCTTTAATTATATCCCCTGGCATAAAGGGAAGGCTACCAGCAATAAAGGTTTCTGCTAAGCTCATATCTGTAACAAGGCTCATCCAGACGACTCCTAATAGATGAATAATTACAACCCCTCCTAAGATCATAGCTAAAGCAGTCTGGTAGTAACTATCCTTTTTAACTAATAAATTAACAGTGATTGCTCCTAAGGGATAGGCAACTAAATATCCACCAGTAGGGCCTGCTAAAACTCCAATTCCTGCATTACCTCCTGCAAAGACTGGTGCTCCACTAAAGCCTATTAATAAAAAAATAAGCATACTTAATCCAGCTTGTTTAGTTGACAATGTAGCTCCAGCTAACATTACAACAAGTGTTTGTAATGTAATTGGAACAGGACTAAACGGTAAAGGAATAACCAAGTAAGCTACACTAGCTAGTAAAGCAGCAAATAGTGCTGAGTAAGTTAAATCTTGAATCGTTAATTTACTATTTTTCATTTAAAACGCCTCCTCTAAAATTAAATTAAAATAGATTTATTGCTTGTTAGGCTTAATCTATCTCAATCTTTTGGATTAGAAGTTAATCAGTAAATATTAATTTTCTAAACTCTTAATTCGTGATTATGATTAGTATTATAATAAATAATTTGATGATTGTCAATGTTTATATTTTTGGAGTTAACAATAAATTCTCTAAAAATAAAAAAATAGTTCTTGACATTGGTTTCAATATTTCATATACTATTAATTAAATATAAAATTAAATAATCAAGTTAAAAAGTAATGATAGGGACTGAAATAGTTCTGATTAGATTACAGAGAATCGGAGTAGCTGAGAACCGAGATCTAAATCTATTATTTCTCTCACCCTTAAACTGCATAATCGAACTAAAAATCTCTTGACAAAGTATAGGATATATTCTATACTTAATAACAAGAATTGAAGATTTCTTTAAAAGCGTCGAAAAGGAAGAGTAGGTAATTTAATTTTATCAAGAGCGAGCTGGGGATGGTGCAAGCCAGTGTTAAAATTAATTATTGAAGATCTCCTTGGAGCTGCAGACTGAAGTTTAAGTAGGTTATGCCGGTTTCTTAAGTTAATTACTTAAGAAGACAGTATCCGTTACCATATGCTGGAGTATGGAACATACTTTATTTAAGTATGTGAGTACTTAATGAGGCTATTACTGTGAAGTGATAGCAAAAACTAGGGTGGTACCACGTGAGGAAGACCTCTCGTCCCGATTAATGTCTATTGTACGTTAATCTGGATGAGAGGTTTTTTATTTTTTAGTATAATTTAGTAGTTGAGTAGTTGAGTAGAGAAGTAGGTTTATAAGTTGAGTAGCTAGTAGGTATAATTAATAGGTAATAGGGATAAGTGTACCTAATTTTAACCTCTAGACTACTCAGGTCTGGAGTTTTTTCCTTTTCAGACATAAATTTCTATTAATAAATAGAAATAATAATTTTAGAAGAGGTGAATTTAGTATGAAGTTGACAGGTGCAGAAATAGTCGTTAAATCATTAATTGAGGAGGGAGTAGATAAGATATTTGGTTATCCAGGTGGAGCTGTATTATCAATTTATGATGTATTGTATGATGAGCCACAACTAGAACATATTTTAACTAGGCATGAGCAAGGAGCAGCTCACGCTGCTGATGGATATGCACGTAGTACTGGTAAGCCTGGGGTCTGTATTGCAACTTCTGGGCCAGGAGCAACTAACTTGGTTACAGGGTTAGCTACTGCTTATATTGACTCAGTTCCAATAATTGCTTTTACAGGTCAGGTTGCAACCAGTATGTTAGGAACTGATGCTTTCCAAGAAGCAGATATAACTGGAATCACTGTTCCAATTACAAAACATAATTATTTAGTACAGGATGTAAAAGAGCTTCCAAGAATTATTAAAGAAGCTTTCCATATTGCTACAACAGGAAGACCAGGGCCAATCTTGATTGATATACCTAATGATGTTCAAGCAGATATGGCTGAATTTGAATATCCTAGTGATATTGATTTGAGAGGTTACAAACCTAATTATTCTGGTCATAGGTTACAGATTAAGAAAGCAAGTGAGTCAATTAAGCAGGCTGAAAAACCAGTTATTTATGCTGGAGGAGGAGTAATTGCGAGTGGAGGAGCTGAAGAGTTAAGAAAGTTAGCTAAGAAGGCTCAAATTCCAGTAACTACAACTTTAATGGGCTTAGGAGCTTTCCCAGAAACTGATGAGTTAGCTTTAGGTATGCTAGGAATGCATGGTACTGAAGAGGCTAATTATGCAATTACTGATACGGATTTATTGATTGCGATTGGAGCTAGATTTGATGATCGAATTACTGGTAAATTAGAAGAGTTTGCTCCAGAAGCAGAAGTAATTCATATTGATATAGATCCTGCTGAAGTCTCTAAACGAGTGGATGTTGATATTCCAATTGTTGGTGATGTAAAGGCAGTTTTAACCGACTTGAATCAAATGGTTAAAGAGCAAGAGCGTCAAGAATGGTATAAACAGATTCAAGAATGGAAGGGAGAGTCAATCGTTAATCAACCACCTGTTGCAGATAGGTTGACAGCAAAGAAGGTAATTACTGAACTTGATTACTTAACAGATAATGATCAAGTAGCGATTACTACTGAAGTAGGTCAAAATCAGATGTGGGCTGCTCAATATTATAAGTATACTCAACCAAGAAGTTTTGCTTCTTCAGGTGGTCTAGGAACGATGGGTTATGGTTTCCCAGCTGCATTAGGTGCTCAGATGGGGAATCCAGATAAAGATATTTTCTGTATTGCTGGTGATGGAAGTTTTCAGATGAATTTGCAAGAGCTTGCTACAGCAGTCAGTTATGAGTTGCCGGTCAATGTAATCATTTTAAACAATCATTATTTAGGGATGGTTAGACAGTGGCAGCAATTATTTAAAGAACGACGTTACTCTTCTACTTGTTTAAGAAAGAGAAAGAGCTGTCCTGATAATTGTGCTGCACCAGGAGATGATTGTCCAGAAATGACACCTAATTTTGTTAAGCTAGCAGAGGCTTTTGGAGCAGTTGGAATTAGAGTAACAGAAGCTGAAGATGTTAGAGGAGCCTTAAAAAGAGCTATTGCTAGTCCAAAACCAGTAGTGTTAGACTTTATAATTGAAGAAGAAGAGAATGTCTTCCCAATGGTACCTGCTGGAGGGGCAATCAATAATATGATCTTAGGGGAGGGTAACTAATGAAACATACAGTTTCAGTTTTAGTAGCTAATAAATCAGGTGTATTGGCTAGAACCGTTAGTCTTTTTAGTAGACGTGGCTACAATATAGATAGTTTATCTGTAGGTACTACTGAAGACCAAGAAGTTTCGCGAGTTACGATTGTAGTTGAAGGTGATGAACAGGTCTTAGAACAGGTTACTAAACAATTAAATAAACTGATAGATGTCTATAAGGTAAGTAATATTACGAATGATTCATCAATAGATAGGAGCTTAGCTTTAATTAAAGTTCAAGCTAACATAGAGACTAGGTCTGAAATCATGCAGATTGTAGATGTCTTTAGAGGGAAGGTTGTAGATGTAGCTGCTAAATCTTTGGTAATTGAAATGACTGGAAGTGAAGAAAAGATTGAAGCCATTGAAGAATTATTGAGGCCATTTGGAATTATCGAGTTGGTTAAGACTGGTAAGATAGCAATGGTTAGAGGAGAAAAATAAGGGTAATTAATATTTAATATTGGATAGTTAATAATTTAAAATAAAGAATCAAAAATTAAAAGAGGAGTTGAGTAGAAATGATAAAAATGTATTATGATCAAGATGCAGATTTAAGTTATTTAGAAGGAAAGAAGGTTGCAGTAATTGGGTATGGAAGTCAAGGGCATGCTCAAGCTCAAAACATGCGGGATGCTGGTTTGGATGTTGTTGTAGCTGAATTAGAGGGGACATCTAATTATGAGCAAGCAAAAGCAGATGGATTTGAACCTGTAACTGCTAAAGAAGCTGCTCAAAAGGCAGATATAATTCAGATTTTATTACCTGATGAAGTTCAAAAGAAGGTTTATTCTAATGCTATTGAGCCTAATTTAGAAGCAGGAAATGCTCTTGTATTCTCACATGGATTTAATATTCACTTTGAACAGATTACTCCACCGGAAGATGTTGATGTTTATATGGTTGCTCCTAAAGGGCCAGGACATCTAGTAAGAAGGGTTTATAAAGAAGGTGCTGGAGTACCAGCTTTGATTGCACTCTATCAAGATGCAACAGGAAATGCTAAGGATTTGGCTTTGGCTCATGCTAAGGGTGTAGGTGGAACAAGAGCTGGAGTAATTGAGACTACATTTAAAGAAGAGACTGAAACTGACTTGTTTGGAGAGCAAGCTGTTCTATGTGGTGGTGCTACCGAGTTAGTTAGAGCTGGTTTTGAGACATTAGTAGAAGCAGGTTATCAACCTGAGATAGCTTATTTTGAATGTTTACATGAGTTGAAATTAATTGTTGATTTGATGTATGAAGGTGGAATTGCTACTATGAGAGACTCCATTTCTGATACTGCAGAGTATGGAGATTTGATTGCTGGTAGAAAGGTTATTAATGATAAATCAAGAGCAGCAATGAAGGAGTTATTATCTAATATACAAGAAGGTAAGTTTGCTAAGGATTGGTTATTGGAGAATCAAGTTGGGCGACCAGCTTATTCAAAGCAAAAAGAGATTGATGCTAATCATCAGATTGAGCAGGTTGGTAAGAAGCTAAGAGATATGATGCAGTGGATTGAGGATTAAGAAGGGAAGGTGAAGTAAATGGGGGTTAGGATTTTTGATACTACCTTGCGTGATGGTGAGCAGTCACCAGGAGTCAATTTGAATATCAAAGAGAAGGTAGAGATTGCCAAGCAATTGGCAAGGTTAGGTGTTGATGTTATAGAAGCAGGCTTTCCCATTGCTTCCCCAGGCGATTTTGCAGCTGTAAAAAAGATAGCCCAAGAGGTAGCTGGCCCAGTAATTGCTGGGTTGGCCCGGGCTACAAAAGAAGACATTGATCGGGCTTGGGAAGCTGTCAAGGAAGCTGAAAAACCGATGATTCACACTTTTTTAGCAACCTCTGCGGTTCATATGGAGCATAAATTACAGCAATCTCCTCAGGAAGTATTGAAGAGGGCAGTTAAAGCTGTTTCTTATGCTAAAGGTTATACAGATAGTGTTGAATTTTCTGCTGAAGATGCTTTTCGTAGTGATCCAGACTTTTTATGCCAAGTCTTTGAAGGGGTAATTGAAGCTGGAGCAACAATAATTAATATTCCTGATACTGTTGGTTATGCTACCCCAGCTGAGTTTGGTGGGCTTATAAAATATATTAAAGATAATGTTTCTAATATAGAGCAAGCTGTAATCAGTGTTCATTGTCATAATGATTTAGGGTTGGCTGTGGCTAATTCTTTAGCAGCTATTCAAAATGGGGCTGAGCAAGTTGAATGTACAGTTAATGGTATTGGTGAGCGAGCTGGGAATACCGCTTTAGAAGAAATTGCTTTAACATTAAACACGAGATATGATTATTATGATCTAAAGACTGATATTAGTTTAAAAGAAATTTCTCGGATTAGTAAGTTAGTTAGTCGTTTAACCGGGATGGAAATTCAGCCTAATAAAGCGATTGTTGGGAAGAATGCTTTTGCTCATGAATCTGGAATTCATCAGGATGGAGTAATTAAAGAGAGGACGACTTATGAAATTATGGATGCCAGAACGATTGGGCTAGAGGAAAATAAGATTGTATTAGGTAAGCATTCTGGTCGACATGCTTTTAAAGATAGATTAGAGCAGTTGGGTTATCAATTAGAGCAAGAAGAGCTCAATTCTGCTTTTAAACGGTTTAAAGATTTAGCAGATAAGAAACAAAAGGTTACTAATCTTGATTTAGAAGCGATTATTGAAGATGAGATCAGTCAAGTTTCTGAAGTTTATGAGATTAGTTTATTACAAGTGACAAGTACTTCTGGATTAGCAACTGCCACTGTTCAAATGGAGCGTGATGGTGAAAAGATTAATGAATCTGCTTGTTCTGAAGGCGGGCCAATTGATGCAGTCTATGATGCTATGAATCGGATTACTGATTTAGACTGTCAATTGGCTGAGTATAAGATTGATGCTGTAACGAGTGGGAAAGATGCATTAGGAGAAGTACTTGTTAAATTAGAATATAATGAACAAGTTTATGTTGGTCGGGGAGTCAGTACAGATGTGATAGAGGCTAGTGCTAAAGCTTATAATAATGCCTTAAATAAGATATTGGTGCTGATTAATGATTAGTAACAATTAATACTTAAGAAATTAACCTGATAAACATTCTTAATAAGCAGTAATTTTAATCTAAGGTAGAGAGAGGAGAATAACAATGGGAATGACGATGGTTGAAAAGATATTAGCAGCTCATGCAGGAGAAGATAAAGTAAAACCAGGTCAGTTGGTAAATGCTAAACTAGATCTTGTACTTGGAAATGATGTAACAACACCAGTAGCAATTAAGGAGTTTGATAAGATTGGGGTTGAGGAAGTTTTTGACCAAGACCGAGTAGCAATTGTACCTGACCATTTTGCACCTAATAAAGATATTAATTCAGCTGAACAGTGTAAAATGATCAGAGAATTTGCTCATGATAAAAAGATTACTAATTATTTTGAAATAGGAGAGATGGGAATTGAACATTGTTTATTACCAGAGAAAGGGTTAGCTTTGCCTGGTGATATTATAATTGGAGCGGATTCTCATACTTGTACTTATGGAGCTTTAGGAGCTTTGGCAACTGGAGTAGGTAGTACGGATATGGCAGCAGGAATGGCAACTGGTGAGGCTTGGTTTAAAGTACCAGAAACGATTAAATTTATTTATAATGGTGAGTTACAAGAGTGGGTCAGCGGGAAGGACTTAATTTTATATACTATTGGAGATATAGGTGTTGATGGAGCTTTATATAAAGCAATGGAATTTACAGGAGAGGTAATTGAGAATTTCTCAATGGCTAATCGAATGACGATGTCTAATATGGCAATTGAGGCTGGAGGAAAGTGTGGCTTAATTGAGCCAGATGATACTACTTTAGAATATGTTAAGGACAGGGCACAACGAGATTATAAAGTCTATAAAAGTGATACAGATGCAGAGTATGCTGAAGTAATTGAGTATGATGTCAGTGAGATTGAACCTCAAGTAGCTTTTCCTCATTTACCAGAGAATACAAAAGGAATCAGTGATGTTGAAGAGATTAAGATTGATCAATCTGTAATCGGCTCTTGTACAAATGGGCGTTTGGAAGATTTAAGAATAGCAGCTAAGGTTTTAGAAGGAAAGAAGAAGGCTGACCATGTAAGATTAATCATCTTCCCTGGAACACAAGAGATCTATCGTCAAGCAATGCATGAAGGGTTAATTGATATCTTTTTGGACGCTGGAGCAGCAATTAGTACTCCAACTTGTGGGCCATGTCTAGGAGGACATATGGGTATCTTGGCTAAAGGAGAAAGAGCAATTGCTACGACTAATCGTAACTTTGTAGGGCGAATGGGACATCCAGAAAGTGAAGTTTATCTATCTAATCCAGCTGTAGCAGCAGCATCTGCAATCAAAGGTCAGATTGTTGGCCCGAAGGAGGTACTATAATTCTTCATTGCTCTATGATGAAGGATTATGACCACCAAGAGTCTTTCAAGACTCGTAGGGGTTCTAGGTTAACAGTAGATAGAAAAAATCTAAGAGCGGATTTTTTCATCACGAAGGGTTTGAAAAACCCGGAGGGAAGAAGTAAAGAATAAATGTACAATGTAGAATTTACAATTAAAGAATTAAGTGATTGAGGTAATAGAAAAAATCTAAGAGCGGATTTTTTTATCACGAAGAGTTCGAAAAACCCGGAGGGATAAATAATAGTGAGCAGTAAGTAGTAAACAGTAAGAAAAGCGATATATAAATCAAATTATTAGAGTATCAAAGGAGGAGTACTATAATATGGAGATCAAAGGTCAAGCATGGAAGTATGGCGATGATGTAGATACAGATGTAATAATTCCAGCTAGGTATTTAAATACTTCTGAGCCTAAGGAGTTAGCAAAACACTGTATGGAAGATATAGATGAGGATTTTGTTGATAATATGAGTCCAGGAGATTTGATTGTAGCTGAGGATAATTTTGGTTGTGGAAGCTCACGTGAACATGCTCCACTAGCAATTAAAGCAGCAGGAGTTTCTTGTGTAATTGCAAACTCTTTTGCTAGAATCTTTTATCGTAACTCAATTAATATCGGTTTGCCGATTTTAGAATGCCCTAAAGCTGTAGCAGGGATTGAAGAAGGAGATCAAGTTGAGGTCGATGTCGATTCAGGATTGATTAAGAATTTGACTAAAAAGGAAGAGTATCAAGCAGCAGCTTTTCCAGAGTTTATGCAGGAGTTAATCGATGCTGGTGGTTTAGTAAATTATGTAAGGGAAAAGGTGAGAAATAATGGGTAAGCAAAAGATTGCAGTTATCGGTGGAGATGGAATTGGCCCTGAAGTAACTAAGCAAGGGGTTAAGGTATTAGAGAAGTTGGCCCAAATCAGTGACTTAGAGTTTGAGTTTGAAGATTTTGCTTTGGGTGCCGACCATTATTTAGAGACTGGTGAGTTGGTAACTGATGAAGTTAAAGCAGACTTAGAAGGGTTTGATGCAATTTATTTAGGAGCGGTAGGTGATCCTCGGGTCAAACCTGGAGTTTTAGAGCATGGAATCTTATTAGATTTAAGATTTTCTTTTGATCAGTATATTAATTTAAGACCTATTAAATTATTAGATTCTAAATTTACTCCACTAAAGGATAAAGGGCCAAAGGATATTGACTTGATGATTGTACGGGAAAATACAGAAGGTCTATATGCTGGAGTAGGAGGTTTTTTAAAGCAAGGAACTGAAGATGAAGTAGCAACTCAGCAGATGATCAATACTTATAAGGGAGTAGAGAGAGTTACTCGTTATGCTTATGAATATGCTCAAAAAAGAGATAAGGAAAAGAAGTTAACTTTATGTGATAAAAGTAATGTTTTAACTTATGCACATGATCTATGGCAGAGAGTTTTTGCTGAGGTTGGTCAAGATTTTGCTGATGTAAAACAGGATCATATGTTAGTTGATGCAATTACAATGAAGCTGGTTAGAAATCCAGAGGTCTTTGATGTAGTTGTAACTTGTAATATGTTTGGTGATATTATCACTGATTTAGGTGCTGAGATTCAGGGGGGGATGGGTCTTGCTGTATCAGGTAATATCAACCCAGAAGGTGTATCGATGTTTGAACCTGTTCATGGTTCTGCCCCAGATATTGCAGGAGAGAATAAAGCTAATCCAATTGCAGCTTTATTAGCAGCAGCAATGATGGTTGAAGTATTAGGTCATCCAGAAGAGGCTGATAAGATTGAGCAAGCAATCAAGTTATCATTAGCAAAAGATCAAACAACTCTGGATATGGGTGGTAATTTAACTACTGACCAAGTTGGAGATTATATTTGTAGCGTTTTAGAATAGGAGGGAGAATAGAAAGATGGTACAAATTTATGATACGACTTTACGTGATGGAACTCAACGGGAAGGGATCTCCTATTCAACAGAGGATAAGTTGAATATTACTAAAAAATTAGATCAATTGGGAATTGATTATATTGAGGGGGGTTGGCCCGGCTCAAACCCTAAAGATATTGAATATTTTAAGAGTGTTAAAAAAGTGGACTTAAAGTCAGCTAAAATAACTGCTTTTGGTAGCACTCGTCGACCCAAGATCAAGCCTGAAGATGATCAAAATTTACAGGCAATCTTAGATTCAGGGGTTGAAGTGGCTACAATATTCGGTAAAACATGGGATTTACATGTGACTGAAGCATTAAAGACTACTTTAGAAGAGAATTTGAAGATGATTGAGAGTTCAGTTAGATATTTAAAGGAAAAAGGGTTAGAAGTTCATTTTGATGCTGAGCATTTCTTTGATGGTTATCAAGCTAATCCTGAGTATGCTTCACAGGTTTTACAAGCTGCTCAAGCAGGTGGAGCGGATACCTTAGTGTTATGTGATACTAATGGAGGACGGATGCCTTTTGAAATTATAGATATTATTACATTTATTAAAGAGAAAGTTAAAGTCCCTTTAGGAATTCATGCTCATAATGATGCTGAAGTAGCTGTAGCTAATTCATTAGCTGCTTATGAAATTGGGGTTAAACATATTCAAGGAACAATTAATGGCTTTGGAGAACGGTGTGGTAACGCTAATTTATCATCATTATTACCTAATTTGAAACTCAAATATGGAGTTGATTTTATAACTGATCAACAATTGAAGAGATTAACTGAAACTTCACGTTATATTAATGAGGTAGCTAATTTAACTCCTCCTAGCCATAAACCATATGTTGGAGATAGTGCGTTTGCTCATAAGGGTGGAATTCATGTTAGTGCTATCTTAAAAGAGCCGAAGACTTATGAGCATATCAATCCTGAATTGGTTGGTAATCAAAGAGAAGTATTAGTCTCTGAGCTATCTGGGAAGAGCAATTTAGTTTACAAAGCTAAGGAATTAGGAATTGATCTTGGGCAAGAAGATGCTGATTTAAGTGAAGTGTTGGCCAAGATTAAAGAGTTAGAGCATCAAGGTTATTACTTTGAAGGTGCAGAAGCTTCTCTTAGATTATTAATTGAAAGAGCGACAGGGGATTATGAAAAGTTATTTGATTTAGAAGGGGTTAGGATTATTACAGAAAAGACTGAAGAGCTTAATCCTAATTCAGAAGCAACCATTAAAGTAAGGGTTAATGGTAATCAGGTACATACTGCTGCTGAGGGTGAAGGGCCAGTTAATGCTTTAGATTATGCTTTAAGAAAAGCACTACTTCAATTTTACCCTGAACTAGAAATGATCCATTTAATTGATTATAAGGTAAGGGTGTTAGATGGGAACGATGGTACAGCAGCTAAAGTACGAGTCTTGATTGAGTCTTCTGATGGGCAAGAAACCTGGGGAACAGTAGGTGCTTCAACCAATATAATAGAAGCTAGTTGGCAGGCTTTAGTGGATAGTATTGAATATGGTATTAAGCTGAAGCGTGACAGTTAGAAGTAGAGGTTATCTGTAAATATTGAATTTAGTTTACGGAGAGCCTATGGTGTTTATAGGCTCGTAGGGATAGTATTGAATATGGTATTAAGCTGAAGCGTGACAGTTAGAAGTAGAGGTTATCTGTAAGTATTGAATTTCATTCGCGGAGGGTGTGAAGTTACGCTTAATATTAATTGAATTAAATAAGGCTAATTTAGGTCAGGTACAGTATTGTATCTGGCTTTTGCTTTCAATATAGATTAAAATATAGTAAAATTAGAAATAAAGGGATGATAAGGTGTGTTAAATATATTGCAAGAATTTCAAGAGATGAATTGGAAATTATTCAGCCAGCGGGTTTATCAAAAGATAAAAGATGTTGAACTATCAATTAAAGCAATGAGTTTAGTTTATATTACTCTACTATCCTTAATTCCGTTATTGATCTTTTCTTTTTATTTGATAACTTTATTTAATTTTTTTGGTAGTTTAGATAGAATAATTGAGTTATCAAGAGAGGTGATTTTGACCCATCTTGCTACTGGAACAGGGCAAACAGTAATTGAATTATTAGAGGCATATGTTACTGAAGTTGATATAGCTCAACTAGGGGTTGTTAGTTTTATCTCTTTAATAGTGATAGTTATTTTTATGTTAGCTAAAATAGAGAAAAGTTTTAATTTGATTTGGGGAGTAACAGAACACCGAGATTTATTTAAAAGGTTTGTATCCTTTTGGACTTTTATTACTTTAGGTACCTTTTTACTGGCCCTTGTATTAGGATTTATTGTTTCAATAGTTACTTCTTACTTAGATGCAGGAATGATTAATCTATCAGCAGATAATAAATTTTTATTTAGATTGTTATTGACTTTAACTTATTTCATTTTATATATTGTGGCTTATTATTTAATTCCTAATACAAAAGTTGAACCGATTGCAGCAGTAGTAGGAGGGTTAGTTAGTGGAGGGTTATTTACTGTAACTAGAAGTTTATATTTGATGTATACTAGAAGTATGATTACTTATTATCGAATTCATCGAATCTATGGTTCGTTATCTGTAATTCCTTTATTTTTGATTTGGCTTTATTTGGTTTGGTTAATTACCCTTTTTGGAGCAGTAGTCTGTTATATATTTCAAAATAGAGATAATTTAAATCATATTATTGATTCTGAAGAGATCAGCATTAGAATTAAAAGTTTGATTCCAGTTGTTATTCTAACAGTTGTTTATAAAGATTTTATGTCTAGTGAAACAACTGGGGTTAGTTTTAATAACTTATGTAGCAAGCTTAATTTACCACCTCAAATAATCAAGAATAATCTGCAAGGATTAGTAGAAGAGGATTTATTAGCTATTACTAATCAAAAAAGATATATTCCTTTGACAAAAGCAACTAATGTTTCTTTATGGGATATTTGTAGTTCATTATTAATTAATAATCAATTAGAAGTTGAAGAGCTCTTTTTTGATAAGCAAATTATTAATACTTATTCAGAAGTAGAAAAAAGCTTAAAGGAGAAGTTGAGTCGGATAACTATGTTAGATTTAATAGAACAAAATTGAGAGGTGAGTGTAGTGAATTATGTTAGGTTTAAAAAAGATGGTAAGAGAAATTATGGTATTTTAGATGGGAAAGAAGTGAAATTGATTACTGGAGATATTTATCAAGATTATAAGTTAACTGACCTGGTTTATCAGTTATCAGAGGTTGAGCTATTAGCTCCTTGTAATCCAACTAAGATAGTTTGTGTCGGTTTAAATTATTTAGATCATGCACAAGAGTTAGGAATGGAGATTCCAAAAGAGCCACTTATTTTTTTGAAACCAACCAGTGCATTGATTGGTCCAGCAGATGAAATTAAATATCCTCAGATGGGCCAACAGATCGATTATGAAGCTGAACTGGCTATTGTGATCAAGAAAGAAACTAAGAATATTTCTCCTCAACAAGCTAAAGAGCATATTTTAGGTTATACTTGCTTTAATGATGTGACAGCTAGAAAATTACAAGCAAGAGATGGACAATGGACACGGGCCAAATCTTTCGATACATTTGCTCCTATTGGCCCAAGTATTGCTAGTGGTATTGCAGCAAATAATCTTGAAATTAAGTTGCTGAAAAATGGAGAGATTAAACAAAACTCTAATACAAAGCAGATGATTTTTACGGTAGAAGAGATTGTCAGCTTTATCTCTCAGGTTATGACTTTAGAAGCTGGAGATTTGATTGCTACCGGTACCCCTCCAGGAGTTGGCCCAGTGGAGAGAGAGGACAAGATAGAAGTTCAGATAGAAGGGATCGGTACTTTAAAGAATATGATTAAGTAAAGTAGATGCTTGTAACTAAGCTTAATATGATTGCCTTAAAAAGATAAATATTAAAATCTTATGCTCACGGGTTTAAAGCTCTTAATTTGGATATACTATTAATACTATGTATCAATAAAAACAAATTTATTTAAATTATTATCTTATTTATAGTATTATGCTAGTGAAATTGTATATTACTAATATTAAACATATATAAATTTTAGAAGTTTATTAATAATAAAGTATAAGTACTTAATTGAGTTTAGAATGATAAATAGAAAGATCTGAGTTTCTTATGCAATTTTTAATGTATGCTGATAAAAATTACTATAAGATCCAATAAGCAAATATCTTTTTACATAGGAAAGGTGACAAAAGTTGAATGAAAAAAGTGAGCAGTTAGATAAAAAAGGGGAATACGTGAAGGGTATTTTTAGTGAGTTGGCCCCAAGATATGAATTGACTAATCGAATCATTTCTTTTGGATTAATCTCTAGCTGGAGAAAAAAGATAGTAAAAATAGCTAACTTATCAGATGATGATCAAGTATTAGATCTATGTGCTGGAGATGGAGAAGTAACTAAGCTTCTTGCTGAGCAGGTACCCCAAGGAAAAGTAATTGGGGTGGATTTTTGTCCTGAAATGATTGCTGAAGCTAAAAAAAAGCTGAAAAAAAAGAATTTAAAAAGAGTGGAGTTTTGCTTAGGAGATGCAACAAACTTAAATTTTAATGATAATTCTTTTGATTGTGTAACAATAGCTTTTGGTTTGCGTAATACAGAAGATATTTCTCAAGTCATTCGAGAAATGAGAAGAGTGGTTAAACCTGGAGGACAGGTACTATGCCTGGATTTAGCTAAAAGCCGGATACCGATTTATCGAACCTTATTCTATGGTTATTTCAACTATATATTACCTATGATTGGAAAATTAGTTTGTGGTCAAAAAGAGCCTTATTTATATTTTGTTAAATCCTTAAGAACTTTTCCTAATCAGGAGAAACTAGGTCAAATTTTTATTGAAAATGAACTAAAGGAAGTAGAATACTTTGAATTTACAGGTGGAGTAGTTGCTGTTCATAAAGGTACAAAATAAGTAATGGTTTAATAGGTTATTAATATTGTAAAGAATAATTAGATTAGACTTTTTAAGATATATCACTAGAGGAAGGGATTAATTTAGCCAGTAGTTAGTTAGGTGTTAAGAAGCCTTTTTTATTATTTTGAAGGTAAAGGAGTTGGAAGTATGTTTGCCATGGAAGCTGAAATTAAGGGTTTGATAGAGCAGGTAGATAATTTTATAATTGGATATGCTAATTCCAGAGAAAAATTAATTAATGAAGCAGTCGCAGATCTAGTTAAAGCTGGTGGAAAAAGGTTACGGCCGATATTAATGATTTTGGCTAGTAAGTTTGGTGATTATCAGTCTGATAAAGTAACTAAGATTGCTTCTGGCTTGGAGTTGCTCCATATGGCTACGTTAGTTCATGATGATATAATAGATGAAGGAACTATGCGTCGGGGTGAATTAACTGTTCAAAAGAGATTTGGAAAAGATGTTGCGGTTTTTGTAGGGGATTTTTTATTAACAAAGTCTTATAATCTCTTTTTTGAATACTTATCACGTAATTCTATATTAAAGTTTAATAAAACTGTTAAATTGATTTGCGAAGGGGAAGCTGGTCAATATCAGAGTAAGTTTGATCATGATTTAAGTATAAATGGCTATTTGCGTCATATTAGGCGTAAGACAGCTTTATTATTTGGTTTTAGTACTTATGTTGGTGCTTATGAAAGTGGACTTCGCAATAATAATCTCTTTAATTTATATAATGTAGGCTTAGAAATGGGAATGTCCTTTCAGATTCGGGATGACATTTTAGATTTCATTGGAGAAAAAGAGAAGGTAGGAAAGGCTATTGGACAAGACTTATTAGCAGGGGTGTATACTCTTCCTATTGTCTATCTTTTACAGTCTAACGAAGCTGGTGTTCAGGTTAGAGAAATATTAGGTAAAGAATTTATTACACAAGATGATATTTTCTTAATTTCAGAATTAATAAGGAAGGGGCAAGCTCTTGATAAGAGTCGACAGTTAGAACAGAGATTTTTAGATAGAGCAAAGTATCATTTAAAACAGCTACCAGAGAATGAAGCAAAGCAGAGCTTGAGTTATATTTTAGGTTATCAATTAAACAGAAAAAACTAGAATAAAAGTTGAAACAATTAACTTGTTAAAGGAAGTTTTTAGTTAAAGTAGATCTAGGTTTAAGTGAGAAGAAGATTAATTAAAGATGTCAATTAAAGCTAAAGCTTTAATTTTAATTACTTTAAGTTGGCTAAGTTTTTAATTATGGAAAGTTAGTAAAAGAGTTGTTAGTAATTATTAAATGAAAAAAGCAGGTATAATATAATTTAAGAGAGGAAGAAGTGGAATGACAGAGTTTAACTTATTAATTATTATTGATATTATAGTGACTGGTTTGATTTCTTACAAAGTTTTTAATCTAATTAAAGAAACTAGAGCACTTCAACTCTTAAAGGGTATTTTGGTCTTATTTTTAATTAATTATATAAGTGGGCAGTTAGGACTTCAAGTTTTTAATATGTTATTAGAGCAATTAAGAACAATGGTGTTAATTGCTTTACCAGTTGTATTCCAACCAGAACTAAGAAGGGCTTTAGAGCATATAGGTAGAGGTAAGTTATTTAAATATTGGACTAGTCGTGATACATTTAAGATTCAAACGGATAAATTGGTGGCTGCTACAATGAGGTTAAGTAAGAGTCAGACAGGAGGATTAATTGTTCTTAAAAGAGAGACAGGCTTGAAGGAAGTTATTGATACTGGTGTTCAATTAGATGCTCTTGTGTCGACGGAGTTATTAATCAATATATTTGTTCCAAAAAGCCCCTTGCATGATGGGGCAGTAATCATTGATCAGGGTAGGATTGTAGCAGCTAATTGTTTATTACCGCTAACTAAGAATAAAAAGTTGAGTCAAAGTCTTGGGACTAGGCATAGAGCAGCAGTTGGGGTTAGTGAAGAAACTGATGCTTTAGTGATTATTGTATCAGAGGAAACTGGAGTTATTTCAACTGCATTTGCAGGAAAATTGAAGTATAATCTAGATGAATTCGATTTAAAGGAGGAATTATTTGTTAAATTCAGCGAAAATAAGGATGATTAATTGACAATCTAGAGCTTGATAACATATAATTAAATGAGTATTAATTAGATTTAATTGATGCTTGGTTTTGAGGTTAGATACAATTAATGATGAGGAGTGAGAATATGGGAGAATTATTTGGTACTGATGGTGTACGTGGTGAAGTAAATCAATTTTTGAATGTGGAGATGGCATTTAAGTTGGGCAAGGCAGGTGCTTATTATCTAACAGAAGGTTGTAGTGAGGCTAAGATATTAGTTGGTAAGGATACTCGTGTTTCTGGTGATTTACTTGAGGCTGCTTTAGTAGCAGGAATTAGCTCATTAGGGGTTGATGTTATCAAATTAGGAGTTGTTCCGACTCCAGCTGTTGCTTATTTGACTGCTCAAGAAGATGTTATAGCAGGGATCATGATTTCAGCTTCTCATAACCCTGTCCAAGATAATGGAATTAAGTTTTTTAATCAGGCTGGCTTTAAATTGACTGATGAGCAAGAAGGTGAGATTGAAGATATTTATTTTAATCAAGTTGATCAGTTGCCATTAGCTGCTGGAGATCGCACTGGACAAGTAACAGGAGATTATCAGCTTGTAAATGATTATCTTAATCACTTAAAAGGGACTGTTAGCTGTGATTTTTCCAAGTTGAAGGTTGTGGTAGACTGTGCTAATGGAGCAGCTTATCAACTGACACCTCAGTTATTATCTGAGTTAGGAGCAGAAGTAATTGCGATTAATGATCAGCCAACTGGTTATAATATTAATCAAGATTGTGGATCTACCTATCCTGAGGTAATTAAGGAGGCAGTCATTAAGTATGAAGCAGATTTAGGTATTGCTCATGATGGTGATGCTGATCGTTTAATTGCTGTTGATGGAGAAGGGAAGTTGGTTGATGGTGATTATATTATGACAATCTGTGGACGGTATCTGTTAGATAAAGGGGAGTTGGCCCGTAATACACTAGTAGTCACTAAATATAGTAATTTAGGGCTACATCAAGCAATTAAAGAAGAGAATGGTCAAGTTGAAGTTACTAAAAATGGCGATCGTTATGTCTTGGCAAAGATGAGAGAAGCAGGATATAATTTAGGTGGAGAAAAGTCGGGTCATATTATCTTTTCAGATTATAATACTACTGGGGATGGACTGTTGACAGCATTGCAACTAATTGAAGTGATTGTAGATAGTGGGAGATCGCTTGCTGAGTTAAGGGAGCAGATGAGTGCTTTTCCACAATTATTAGTTAATGTTGAAGTTGATAATAAAGCTTGGGAAGAGAATCAAAAAATAAAAGAAGTAATTACAGATGTTGAGGAATTTTTAGGTGCTGACGGTAGGATTTTTGTGCGGGCTTCAGGAACTGAGCCTGTAATCAGAGTGATGGTTGAAGGGCAGGATAAAGAAGAGTTAGAAAGATTGGCTAATCAAGTGGCAGAGGTGATAAAGGAAGAGCTGAATTAGTTTACAGTGGAAAGTACAAAGTGTATAGTTAAGATCTTAAAAGTAGTTTATTATCAACTATACACTATAATTATAGCGCCCGAACTCATAATGAGTTGACGAGGATGGGGGAGAATCGAGGTTGTCGGCGGATGCCCCTGAGGCTATCTCTAGTTATAGCCTCTTTAAACTGAATCTTTAAATCATCTGAGTGATCAGGTAGACAAAGGGGTTTAGTATAGCTAGCTAAATTTAAATTTGATGGAGGTTTAATATATATATGTGCGGAATTGTGGGATATATTGGAACTAAAGAAGCTACACCTATTTTATTGGAAGGGTTAAAGAAGTTAGAGTATCGAGGTTATGATTCAGCTGGGATCTCTTTGTACAATCAGGGCCAAATTGAAACAGTTAAGACTGTCGGTAAATTAACTGAATTAGAAGAATTAGTTCAACAAGAGAAACCAACTGGTCAGCTTGGTATTGGTCATACTAGATGGGCTACTCATGGGAAGCCATCTACTCCGAACTCTCACCCTCATACTAGCTCTAATGATAAATTTGTGGTGGTTCATAATGGAATTATAGAAAATTATTCAACTTTAAAAGCTGAATTGCAGGAAAAAGGTTATCAGTTTACTTCTCAAACTGATACAGAAGTCATTCCTCATTTGTTAGCAGAATATTATGATGGTAATTTAGAAAGGACAGTTAGAAAGGTAACTGAAAAGTTAGAAGGAGCTTATGCTCTGCTTATTTTGGCTAAAAGTGAGCCGGATAAGTTGATTGCTGTTCGTGAAGATAGTCCATTAATTGTAGGGCTAGCTGATGATGAATATTTTATTGCATCTGATATTCCAGCTATTTTAAAGCATACTGACCAAGTTTATATTTTAGAAGATGGGGAGATGGCCATAATTAGTAGGGATGATGTTGAGTTATCAACGGTAGATGGTAAGAAGGTTGATAAGGAGATCTTTGTGGTCGATTGGGATCCAGGTATGGCAGAGAAGGCTGGTTTTGAACATTTTATGTTAAAAGAAATTCATGAACAACCAGAAGCATTGCGTAGAGCAGTTGCAGGTAGATTAAATCAAGCTGATATTCATCTTGATGAAGTAGGCTTGACTGTTCAGGAGATTAGAGAGTACAATAAGATCTATATTGTAGCTTGTGGAACTGCTTACCATTCTGGATTAGTTGGTAAACATGCTCTAGAGAAGCTAGCTAAAATTCCAGTGGACGTAGATATTGCTTCTGAATTTAGATATCGAGATCCGTTAGTTGATCAAGATACTTTAGTAATTGTAGTCAGTCAGTCAGGTGAAACTGCTGATACTTTAGCAGCTTTACGAGAGGCACAGGACAAAGGTGCTAGAGTAATTGCCATCTGTAATACTGTAGGTAGTACTATTCCTCGAGAAGCAGATGATGTTGTCTATATTCATGCTGGCCCAGAGGTTGCTGTTGCTTCTACTAAAGCTTATTTAACAATGTTGGTTGCATTTTATATGTTAGCGATTTATTTTGCACGGGCCAAGGGTTTGTTAACTACTGAGCGGAGTGAAGAGTTGATCTCTGCCTTAAAGGAGCTACCAGATCAGGTAGCAGAAATTATTGAAGAGGGTGAAGAGCAGATAGCTCAGTTAGCTAAAGAATATTTAAAGCAAGAAAATGCCTTCTTTATTGGGCGAAGTATCGATTATGCCGTAGCTTTAGAAGGTTCATTAAAATTAAAAGAGATCTCTTATATTCATGCTGAAGCTTATCCAGCAGGTGAATTAAAGCATGGAACTTTGGCATTGATTGAAGAGGGAATTCCAGTCATTGCTTTAGCTACCCAAAAATCAGTAATCGAGAAGACCTTAAGTAATATTAAAGAGGTTAAAGCTCGCGGAGGAGTTATAACGGGGATTACTGCCAATGGGGTTGATGAGAAGGAATTTGATTATTCAATTAAAATTCCTCAAACTGATCAATTGTTAACTTCAATCTTAACTGTTATACCTTTACAGTTGTTAGCCTACTATGTAGCGGTAGAACGGGGCTGTGATGTTGATCAACCACGTAACTTAGCAAAAAGTGTAACGGTAGAGTAAAAAAACTGAGGTTAAGTTTAAGGTTGAGGATGAGTAAAAGATTACAGTTCAAATAAAAAGCGCCCCCTAGGGGGTGCTTTTTATTTTTTAATGGGTTACTAAAACTTAACCTTAATCTAAAGTTGGTTAATATCAATTACTAACCACTGCTCAGTTTCAGAATTAAAGGTCAAGATGTATTCTACTTTTTCTACCCGCTCAAAACTTAATCCGTTAATATATTCCGTATAGTTCTTTAATTTAGCGGTATAAGTTGCTTTTCCTTCTTCTAGTTCAACTGCTGCTTCTTTTATTTTAATTTTTATCTGTTTTATCCTTTTAGGATTAGGAAACCTTCCTTCTAGATCATCAAAAGTCTCTATGATTTCCGTTCCATGTTCATTAGTCTTCTTGTTTTTATAATCTGGAGAAAAAAAATCTAAGTAACTATCTAAGTCATTGTTTTCCATAGTTGAAAATAAGTGACTCATTCTTTCTTTAACTTCTTGTTGGGAAGAAATGTTACTGGCGATAGCTATTGAATAACTATTTATAATAACTGTAATAACTAATAATACATATATTATTTTTTTCAATTATACTCACTCCTTTTTAATTCTGCTTTATTATATAACTTCTGTTTTTTTTTTTAATATCCTTGTTATTTAGTTTAAATTAATCATAGTAAAAAAATTAAGTTAAAAACAGGATTAAAAAGAATTTTATAGAATTTGATAAATAGACAAAAGATAAAAGCTAAGGAGAATTAATATGCAAGGATTAGGGATTGATATAGTGGAAATTGAGCGGATTGCAGAGGCCATTAAGAAGAGGGAAAAATTTAAACAGAGAATATTTACAAAAAATGAGGTTAGTTATTGTGAAGAATATAAAGAGTCATGGCCATATTATGCAGCACGTTTTGCTGCTAAAGAAGCTATTGTTAAAGCCTTAGGGACTGGGTTTAGAGGTTTTACATGGAAAGAGGTAGAAATAGTTAAAGATGATTTAGGAAAGCCAACAGTTAAGCTTTATAATCGAGCTCAAAAGTTGGCCCAGGAAAAAGGAATCAAAAATTTTTTAATAAGTATCTCTCATAGTCGTGACTATGCAGTTGCTCAAGCAATTGCTATTGGGAGGGATTAGTATGAAAGTAGTTACTGGAGTAGAGATGAAAGAGATTGATAGGAAAACTATTGAAGAGGTTGGCATACCAGGCACTGTCTTAATGGAGCGAGCTGGAATGAAAGTGGCAGCTGAAGCTACTAACCTGTTAGGACAAGTTGTAAAGTCAGAGGTCATTATTTTAGCTGGCTGTGGCAATAATGGTGGAGATGGTTTTGTAGTTAGCCGATTGTTAGCAGGAGAAGGAATAAAAGTTAAGACCATCTTATTAGGGCAGCGTGACAAGGTTGGTGGCGATGCAAAGGTCAATCTTGATATTTTAGACAGTTTAAATTTATCTGTAATTGAAATAAAAGCTGAAGAAGAGTTGACTAGTTTAAAAGAGGATTTAGAGCAAGCCGATCTGATAGTTGACTCTTTATTAGGAACAGGAATTACAGGGGAATTGAGGGGGTTGTATCCTGATCTAATTCAGTTAATTAATCAACTAATTACTCCAGTACTTGCAGTTGATATTCCCTCAGGAGTTGAGGCAGGGACTGCTAAGGTTAGGAGTGTAGCGGTTAAGGCTAAAAGAACAGTTACTTTTGGTTTGCCTAAGATAGGAACTATTTTATATCCTGGGAGGGAGTATGTTGGTGATTTAAAGGTGGTTGATATTGGTTTGCCTAAACAAGTAATTGTCGAGCAAGAGTTGACTACTGAGTTAATTACTGCTGAATTCGTTAAACAAAACTTAGCAGTTCGTAAGCAAAATACTCATAAAGGAAATTATGGAAGGTTGTTAGTTGTGGCAGGTTCACAAGGGATGACGGGGGCTGCTATGCTGACTGCTCAAGCTAGTCTAAAAGTAGGGGCAGGATTGGTTACAGTTGGGGCTCCAAGTAGCTTAAATCCTATCTTAGAGTCAAGATTAGTAGAGGCGATGACCTATCCACTGGCTGAGACAGAACAAGCTATTTTAGCACTAAAAGCAGAGCAACAAATTGAAGAGTTGCTATCAGATAAAGATTTATTAGCGATTGGCCCAGGGTTGGGCCAAGGTGAGCAGTTGACGACTTTGATTCATAATTTATTGAAGAGCGTAGATATTCCGCTAGTGATCGATGCTGATGGTTTAAATGCAATTCAGGATTTAGAGTTACTTGCTAAGCGAGAAGCACTGACTATTTTAACACCTCATCCAGGAGAGTTGGCTAGAATGCTCGATCTGACTGTTGGGCAGATCGAGGAAGATAGGATTGGATTGGCCCGAAAGTTGGCCCGGCAATATCAGGTGCTCTTAGTTTTGAAAGGAGCTCAAACTGTCGTTGCTACTCCGACCGGTCAAGTTTATGTAAATTTGACTGGTAATGCAGGATTGGCTACAGGTGGCAGTGGTGATTTTTTAACAGGAATGATTGCTGGTTTGGCTGTTCAAGGATTAGAGGAAGTAACTGCTACAATAATAGCAGTTTATTTACATGGTTTAGCTGCTGATTTAGCTAAGGATAAGTTAACAGAATATAGTTTAGTTCCTACTGACTTGTTAGATTATTTACCGGAGGCAATAAAAAAAATAAGGAGGAGTTAAAGTGACAAAAGCTGCTGATATTATGACAGAAGATGTAATTGTTGTTTCTCCGCAGATGACGATTAAGGAGGTTTCTAAGCTATTTACTGAAGAAGGAATAAGTGGTGCTCCAGTAATAGAAGGTGATCAATTAATAGGAATAGTAAGTGGTGGAGATTTAATAGTTAAAAATGAAAGGGTTAAATTTCCAAACTATCTTTATTTTTTAGATAGTGTCTTCTATTTAGATAGTTTCAAAGAGTTTGAAGATGATTTCAAAAAGATTGTAAAGATGAAGATTGAAGATGTGATGACTACTGATATTATTACAGTTGAGCCTGATGATAGCCTTGAAACAGTAGCTAATTTATTTGTTGATAGAGGGATTAAAAGAGTGCCTGTCATTAAAGGGGAGCAACTTGTTGGAATTATTACTAGAGCAGATCTTATTCGTTATCTGAGCCAGGACTGATAGAGTTATCTTATTGATTACAGATATAAACTTACAAACTAGATTATCTGCTTTTGACGAATTAAATTTATTTTGATATACTCTATTAATGAAATTGCACCCTGCATAGGGTGTAATTTTTCGATTGAAGGAGGCGATAGAATGGTTAATTTAATTGTTAATAATTTATCTAATCATATTGGTCCAGGAGATATTGTGGGTGCTTTTACTAATGAAGCTAATATTGATGGGGGGCAAATCGGTAAGATTGAATTTAAAGGTAATAATGCAATCGTTGAAATAGAAGATGAAGTAGCTGAGCATGTAATGAAGGTGATGAATAGAAATAAAATTGCTGGAGTTGCAGTTGGAGTAGAGATTGATAATAATTTTAAAGAAGAGCTAGAGGTAGTTGAAAATTATATTAATAAATATAAACATTTAGTTCAGTTGGAAAGAAAAGAAGAAATGAAGTATCATGAAGCAGAGATTAAAAATTTATCAGGAAAAGAACGTGAAAAGAAGGGAAGGGCTTTCTTGAATTTACGTGGTCGAGATCAAGGCCAAGCCTTTGCTGGTAAATTTGTAGTTAAGTTTATGAAGCAACAGCAAGGAAAGTCATTACCAGATAATGAAATTAATATTGGTGATCTAATAATGATTAGTAAAAATGAACCATTAAATCCTGATAATCCTACTGGAACTGTAATAGAAAAGACTAATTATTCAATTATCGCTGTTTTTGACAATCAACCATCTGGTTTTGTATATAGTAAAAATCTTCGCTTAGATTTATATGTTAATGATATTACTTTTCAAAGGATGTTAGATGCTTTAGGAAGATTGGAATCTGCTTCAGGAAGATTAAAAGAATTAAGAAGTAAATTATTGGGGATAGGTGAAATAGAGTTTGATAAAAAAGAGAAGGTTAAATTTAGTAATATGGCTTTAAACCAGTCACAAAAAGAAGCAGTTGAAATGGCTTTGGCTGCTAAAGATTTCTTTTTGATCCATGGACCACCAGGAACAGGAAAGACTGTGACTGCAATTGAGATTTTAGAACAAGCAGTTCAACGTCAAAGAAAGGTTTTGGCAACAGCTGATTCTAATACAGCAGTTGATAATTTAGTAGAAAGGTTAATTAAACGAGGGTTAAATATTCTTAGGATTGGTCATCCAGTTAGAGTAAATCCTATTTTAAGGCAACATACTTTAGATTATGTAATAGAGGGCCAACCAGAATATAAGAAGGCCGAACAGTTAAGAGAGCGAGCATATAAATTGCTAGAAGAACAAAAAGAGTGTACTCATCCGAGTGGACGCTGGAGAAGAGGGTTGAGCAATGAGCAGATTAAAAAGTTAGCTAATAAAGGGAAAAGTAGTAGGGGGGTTCCTAGTAATAAGATAAAAGAGATGGCTGACTGGTTAGAGTTACAAGATGAAATAGATCGATTATTTACTCAAATAGAGTGTTTAGAAGATGAGGCAATTAAAAGATTAATTAAGGAAGCTGATGTGATTTGTACAACTAATTCAACTGCTGGTTCTGAAGTTTTAGCAGAAGAAAAGTTTGACTTATTAGTAATAGATGAAGCTACACAAGCAACTGAGCCTTCTGCGTTAATTCCATTAGTTAAGGCGGATAAGGTTATTTTAGCTGGGGATCATAAACAACTACCACCAACAATTCTAAATAAAGAAGCAGAAAAAAAAGGGCTTTCCAAGTCATTGTTTGAGAGGCTATTAGAAGTTCATAGCTTTGAAATCAGAGAGATGTTGAAGCTACAATATCGAATGAATCAACAAATAATGAATTTTATTAATCAAGAGTTTTATCAAGGAGAGTTGATTGCAGCAAATGAGGTTAAAGATTGGGATTTAACTGAGCTTGATTTTGAATTTTCACAAGGGAATTCACCAGCAGAGCGGGCTTTAAATTGTAAGGAGGCAATTGCTTTTTTTGATACAGCAGGGATGAGTGCTCCAGAATATTCTAGAAACAATTCTACTTCATTACAGAATCGGGTTGAAGCAGAATTATGTACAGAGATAGTTAACTATTCTATTAATGGTGGGATTGAACAAGAGCAAATAGCAGTAATTAGCCCTTATTATGACCAAGTTGATTTAATTAAAAATTTACTTAAATTTGATCATGTTGAAGTCAATACTGTAGATGGTTTTCAAGGCAGAGAGAAAGAAGTGATTATTCTTTCTTTGGTTAGAAGTAATTCTAAAGAGAACATTGGTTTTTTAAGGGATGTTAGACGGTTAAATGTGTCATTGTCACGAGCCAAAAAGAAATTGATTGTTGTCGGTGATTCTTCTACTATTGGGGGAGATCAACTTTATTATCGTTTAATAAGTTATATTAAAGCAGCAGGCTATTACTATAATTTATAGATGATAATTGGTATAAATTACTTTTTTGAAATCAGTTTATTTCATTGACATGGATAATAAAAATAGTATATAATTAACTAGTAATCATCAATTGTTATGAGGTGATAAAGGCTATGAATCAAGGGCAGTCTTTAAAAAAGAGTATTAATAATTATTACTTTGAAGAGAAAAAAGAATTAAAAGAGAAGTTGAAAAAAGGCTATTCTCAAATGGCAGAGTTGAATTTAGAATTGGCCCAAGAGAGCTTTCAAGCTGATAAGAACACATTACAGAATTTGTATTAATAAGTTAGAGACGTTAATAGCGTCTCTTTTATTCTATTTATTTTCTATGTATATTTTGAATAAAATTGCAGAAAATACTATATAGACTATAGGTTATTAAATGAACAGATTTTAAATTTGAAGCATAAAGATATAATGAATTAGACTTCAGTTATAATAAAGTGGGGGTGTTTCTCTTGACTAATTTAAAAGAGGTCATAGTTAGCTTGCCTAATAACTTATTAAATGAGATTGATGGATTTATTAATGAAGAATATCAAGATCGAAATGAATTTATAAGTGAAGCTATGGAAGTTTATATTGAACAGCTAAGAAAAAATAGATTCAGAAAGGAAATGAAGGAAGGCTATTTAAAGATGGCTCAACTGAACATTTACTTGGCTACCGAGAGCTTTTTATCAGAAAACAAAGCTTTCTTTAATTATGAGGCTAGATTAGCGGAGTGTGATTAAAGTGGAAATAAAAAGAGGTGATATTTATTATGCCGACTTAAATCCTGTTGTTGGTTCTGAACAAGGGGGAGTAAGACCTGTTTTAGTGATTCAAAATGATATTGGCAATAAATATAGCCCTACGGTTATTATAGCAGCTATTACATCTCGAATAGATAAAGCGAAACTACCAACGCATGTAGAAATCGATTCTAATAAGTGTAACTTAGAACGGGATTCAGTAATTTTATTAGAACAGATTAGAACTATTGATAAGAAAAGGTTACAACGTCGTGTTACTTATCTTGATCAAAAGATAGTTAAAAAAGTTAATAAGGCATTAGAGATCAGTTTAGGGCTGGTTGATTTATAATTAATGATACTTTTAGTTGAGTAATTTTAAGCTTAGCTAAGAGTATTTTTTTGTTATATTTATTATAAATAAGCATAACCTTAGTAAATTTGATCGAATAAAGGGAAATTAATTTTTGGGAGGTGATGATTATAAAAGAAGTGATTGAGCAAATTGAGCTGATAGAAGAAGAGGTTATCCAGCTTAGAAGAGAATTTCATCAATATCCTGAGTTAGGGTTTAAGGAAGAGCGTACTTCACAGCGGGTTATTGATTATTTATTAGAGTTAAATTTAGAAGTGGAGCGAACTACCAAAACTGGGGTAATAGGATTGTTAGATTCTGGCCCAGGGCCAACAATTGCTCTAAGGGCTGATATGGATGCATTGCCGATCACAGAACAAACGAAAGTTAGTTATAAATCTAAGTTAGATGGTGTAATGCATGCTTGTGGACATGATGGACATACCGCAATCTTGTTGGGGGTTGCTAAGGTGTTAAGCAAACTTCAAGATAAGGTTAAAGGTAAGATTAAATTTATTTTTCAACCTGCTGAAGAAGGGCCAGGAGGAGCTTTGCCTTTGATTGAAGCAGGGGTGTTAAATAAACCTCAAGTCGATAGTATTTTTGCTCTACATATTACTAATAAATTGCCAACTGGGGTAGTAGGTTTACAAAGGAAAGTTGTATCGGCAGCAGCTGATGAAATTGATTTAATAATTAAGGGTAAAAGTGGCCATGCATCTACTCCTCAAGATGGAGTAGATGCAATTGTAACTGCTAGCCAAGTAATTAATTCTTTACAGACGATCAATAGTAGAAAAGTTAGTCCTCATCAAAAAGTTGTAATTAATTTAGGAACAATTAAAGGTGGTTATCGTAGAAATGTAATAGCTGATAAAGTTAAGATTACAGGAACTGTGCGAACAACAGCTCCTAAATTAAGAAAATCATTACCAGCTATGATTGAACAGATTGTTAGTGGGGTTACTGCTAGTCAAGGAGGAGAATATCAACTTAATTATCAAAAAGGCTATCCAGTCTTAATTAATTCTACTGAATTAGTAAAGGATCTAGAGAATACGATTAAGCAAATTCCTTATTTAGAACAGTTAAAATTTTTAGAATTACCTTCAATGGGAGCAGAGGACTTTGCCTATTATTTACAGCATGTACCTGGAGTGTTTTTTAGGTTAGGAGCAGCTGCTCCTAATTGCAGTTATTACCCAGCCCACCATCCTAAATTTAACTTTGATGAAGATGCTCTTAAGATTGGGATGGCTCTTTTTATTTATATAACTTTGCAGAGAATAAAGGATAACTAGACAGCTTTATAGAATATAAAATTAAGTAGTTGGAAAGGAGGAATTTTAGAACTGTGAAAAAAATTATTGGAGTAATAGTTTTACTTATCTGTTTAACATCTAATCAAGTATTAGCAGCTGAAGAATCTGCGTCTAATCTATTGGATGAAATTACAAAGCAAATAGATCAAATTGAAGATTTTAGAGGTACTATTGTTACTAGGATTTTTGAGGAGGATCAAAGTAAGGATTTTAGGGTTCAAATTATGCGGTCTAATACTAGATTAATGACCCAGCAGACCCAACAAGATGATATAACTGAATTAGAAAATATTAGACTATTAAATTCAATTCCTTGGGTTTATTTACCTCCTGATTATTCACTCATTAAGAATAGTCTTCCTTTAGAGGGGCAATTAGACTATGACCAACCACTAAAAAAATTAGAGTCATTATATGAAATGGAGCTGTTAGGAGAAGCTATTTATGATGAACGGGAAGTTTACATAATTAACCTAAAAAACCCCTTTTCTGTTCAAAGGATATTTATCGATCAAGAGTGGAATACTATTCTAAGAATTGAAATCTTTAATGGAAGCAATATCAAAGTAGCTAATATTATTTATGACCATTTTGAGCAGTTTGAACTGAAGACTACGAAGGCTTGGCTGCCAACTGAAATCAGGGTAGAGAATAATTATGGTGATAGCTTGTTAGAGATAATTTATCAAGGCTGGGAGGTTAATATTGGACTGACTGATTTTGATTTTTCTGAAGGATTTCCTCCTGATTATCAAACCCAAATTGATCAGTTATATGATCAGTTAGAAGAGAATCCAGAAGATGACTCTTTATACTTTAAGATTAGTAACTTATATTATAAAAGTGATTATTTAGATGAAACAATTGATCATTTACACCAGGCAATTGAGTTTAATGATCGGGTTAGATATCGTAAAAGGTTGGCTGAACTTTATCAAGAAACAAGAGATTACGAAGCGGCATTATCTGAGGTAAGAACTGCTTTACAAGCAGATTATGATAATGCTAGTTTGCATTTTTTAGAAGGAGAAATTAGGTTGCAGTTAGGTGAAACTAACAGAGCACGCCGTTCATTAGAAAGAGCTGTAGAGCGAGATTCACAAAACGAGGTTTACTTAGAGCGTTTATTTAGAATTTATTATAATTTGGCTGATCAAGATAATAATATGTTAACAAGAGCAAGAAGAATTGTAGAGGATTTAGTTAAATTAAATGATAATAATAAAAATTATAAGATTTATTTAGGTGATATTTATCGTGAGAAAGGAAGATTAGCTGAAGCATTTGAGGTTTATAGCCAGGCTATTGAACTAGCTCCTTATGATACGTGGGGATATATTAAATTAGCTAGGCTATATAAAGAGGTGGAGCGGTATGAAAGAGCAGAAGAGTTATATCGTTATATTATATATTTAGAAGATACAATTGAAAACCATAAGCGCCTAGCTGATTTTTATTTTGAGCAAGGTAAATATAGATTGGCCTTACAGGAATATAAATTAATTAATGATAGAGTTACAGATGATTTAGATCTAGAAATGAAGTTAGCAGAAACTTATTTAGCAGTGGGTGATAAAGAAGCAGGAATAGAAATTTTTGAAGAGCTTTTGGCTGATAAAAAAGAGGGGGCACTTTATATAGAGGTAGCTGAGATTATAAGTCGCTATCAATTAGATATTGCGATAAATCTTTATCGACAAGCCTTAGAGAATAAAGATTTATTAACTACTCAACAGCAGGAAGAAGTCTACAGTAAATTAGGTCATATTTATTTTGAGAGAGAAAAAAAGAGACAGTTTTCTCAAATTCAAGATCTTATAAATTTAGACTCACAAGCTAAAATTTATCGTCTGTTAGGAGAGTATAAGTTTAGAGCAGGAGAATTAAATCAAGCATTATCTTATTTTAAAGTAGCTAGTGAGCGTCAAAAAAGTATTAATAATCATTATAATTTGGCGGTTAGTTATTTATTAGTAGATCATTTTGAGCTGGCTAGGATAGAAGGAGAAAAATTAAAGGAATTAGATTCTTCTATGGGGAAAGAAATAATTAGATTGTCAGAGGATTTAATGGAATTAGAAGTTAAATATAAAGATAAGTATGTTCCAGGGAGGATAAATCGAATTCAGGGTGATAGATTGCGACGGCAAGGTAAATTAAATGAAGCATTAATTAAGTATCAACAATCTATTTTAGAAAATCATGAATATAACTTATCTTATTTTTATACCGGTTTAATCTATGCTGTACAAAATAATCACCTCAAATTAAGGTTAGCTAAAAGTGGTTTGGATCAAGAAGAAAAAGAATTAATAAAGGATTTAACTCTACTTTTACAGCAGGTTAATCAATTTTAAACTTATTAGTGGTGGAGGAATTAGATAATGTTAGCAATTAAGAATGGTCGTATTTTAACCATAGCCAATAGAATTATTGAGCAAGGAACAGTCCTAGTTGAGTCAGGGAAGATTGTTGAAGTTGGATCTGAAGTTGAAATTTCAGTTGATGCTGATATAATTGATGTTGAGGGTAAGGTTGTGATGCCTGGATTAATTGATGCTCATACCCATTTAGGTATTTGGGAGGAAGGGATTGGAGAGTCAGGAGCAGATGGCAATGAAAAGTCTGCTCCTTTAACCCCTCAATTAAGAGCAATTGATGCAGTTAACCCCTTTGACCAAGCTTTTGAAGATGCTTTAAAGGCTGGGGTTACAACTGTTGGAACAGGGCCAGGTAGCAGTAATGTCTTAAATGGAGAGAGTATTGCTTTAAAGACTTATGGTCATGTTGTAGATGAGATGGTAGTTAAAGATCCAGTAGGAGCTAAGGCAGCTTTTGGAGAAAACCCTAAGGTTGTCTTTGGAAAGCAAGAAAAGGCTCCTTATACTAGGATGGCAATTGCTGCTTTATTGCGAGAAGCATTATTAAATGCTGATAATTACTTGAAGCAAGAGCATCCAGAGTATAATATTAAACATGAAGCAGTAGCAAAAATACTTAGGAAAGAAGTTCCACTTAAAGCTCATGCCCATAGAGCAGATGATATTATGACTGCTTTGCGAATAGCTAAAGAATTTAATTTAGATTTAACGATTGAACATGGTACAGAATCTCATAAAATAGCTGGTTATTTAGCTCAGCAGGGAGTGCCGGTTGTTTTTGGCCCTACTATGGTTTCACGTTCCAAGGTTGAATTAAAAGAAAGAGATTTTTCAACAGCTAAAGTATTAGTAGAAGCTGGAGTTAAATTAGCGATTATGACTGATCATCCAGTAATTCCAATTCAGTATTTATCTATCTGTGCAGGGTTAGCTGTTAAAGCAGGATTGGATTGGCAAGAAGCTTTACGAGCAATTACAATCAATCCAGCGCAAATTTTAGGGATTTCTGATCGAGTTGGGAGCATAGAGTCAGGAAAAGATGCTGATTTAATTGTTTTATCTGGTAATCCTCTGGCTTTGGAGAGCAGAGTTGAAAAGGTCTTGATTAATGGTTCATTAGTTGTTGATAATGGCAAAACAATTAATACTAACAAAGAATTAACTGATTAGCTAAGGGTTATTAACTAATAATAATGAAATTGAGAGGTGGAATCTAACAATGTTAAAGATGGAGACAAATAATCCAGAAGAGACTTTTAATTTAGGAAAAGAGATTGGAAAAAGATTAACTCATGGAGGAATTGTTTGCTTACAAGGAGATTTAGGAGCAGGTAAGACAGTTTTAGCTAAAGGAATTTGTAGAGGGTTGGGTGTTGAAGAAGAGATTACAAGCCCTACATATAAAGTGGTTAATGAATATCGAGGCAAATTAAAAGTTTATCATATGGATCTGTATCGGATTAAGAATGAGGAAGAATTATATGATGTAGGTTTTGAAGATTATTTATATAGTGGAGAAGGAGTAACTATTATTGAGTGGCCAGATAAAGCAGGTGTTTTAATGCCTGATAATTATTTAGATATTAATTTAAGAGGAGAGGGAAATTGGCGAGAAATTAGAATTATACCTCAAGCCAATAAGTTTATTGAATTAGTTGCGGAGTTGAAGTAAAATGTTAGTCTTAGCAGTTGATAGTTCGACTAAAGCAGGAAGTGTCAGTTTAGTTTCTACAGAAAAATTAATAGCAGAAAGCTTATTAAATTTAGATCATACCCATTCACAAAGGTTGATGCCTCAACTGATTGATTTAGTAGATAGAGCCGATTGTTCTTTGCAGAATTTGGATGGAATTGCAGTTGCTCTAGGGCCAGGCTCTTTTACTGGAACTCGTATTGGGGTAGTGACGGCTAAGACGTTGGCCCAAAGTTTAGATTTACCGATTGTCGGTATCTCTACCTTAAAAGCTATGGCGTATAGCTTAAATTATACTTCAGGTTATATTTGTCCTGTAATAGATGCTAGACGTAACCGGGTATTTACTGGTTTATATTGTACAACTAAAGGAAAGTTGAAGACAGTGGCAGAAGAAACATTATTAAATATTGATGATTTAATAACAGAATTAAGTTCAGTAGAAGAAGAAATCTATTTTATAGGAGAAATAATTCAAGAATATAGAGCTCAGATTAGTGAGCAGATTGAAGGAGCTCACTTTATTACTAATAAATTCAGTTTGCCGCAGGCTGGATCAATTGGAGAGTTGGCTATAGAACGATTAGCCGCTGGAGATGAGGAGCAGTTATTTGAATTGACTCCCAATTACTTAAAACGCTCTCAAGCTGAAATTCAATGGGAAAAGAATAATTAGTTAGGATGCCCAACATTGAGACAGCTTAAAGTTCTGCCAATGGAGGAGAAGTACCTGGAGCAGGTTTTAAAGATTGAAAGAGAAACATTTACAGTACCTTGGTCGAAGGCAGCATTTAAGAGAGAGTTGAATACTAGTTATGGCTATTATATAGTGGGAATAGTGGCTGATAAGATAATTGCTTATCTTGGTGCCTGGGTTATTTCAAATAGAGCTCATATAACGAATTTAGCAATTAGTAAAGATTATAGACGTCAGAAGATAGCTACAAAATTATTATGCTGTTTATATACTAAGCTTGAGGAAAAGAAAATTAACATGATTACACTAGAAGTTAGGGTATCTAATCAAATAGCTCAAGAATTGTACCGCAAAGAAGGTTTTGTTAGTATTGGAGTTAAAGAAGATTATTATAGTGATAATCAAGAAAATGCTTTAATTATGTGTAAAAAGTTATAGGTCAAAGGAGTTGAAGAATTTTATGTCAGAGCCTTTTTTAGTGTTGGGAATTGAAACTTCCTGTGATGAGACTTCAGCAGCAGTTATTAAGGATGGAACTCAAGTTTTATCAAATATAATTGCTTCTCAAATTGATTGGCATCGCAAATTTGGGGGGGTTGTTCCTGAAATTGCTTCTCGTAAGCATGTGGAATTGATTAATCCTGTGATTAATAAGGCTTTAATAGAGGCAGGAGTTAATTATCAAGATCTATCAGCTGTAGCAGTGACCTATGGGCCAGGCTTAGTAGGGGGATTATTGGTTGGTATTTCAGCTGCTAAGGCAATAGCATATGCTCACAATTTACCTTTGATTGCTGTTAATCATATTGAAGGACATATCTATGCTAACTTTATTTCTTATTCTAAGCTAGAACCTCCGTTAATCTGCTTAACTGTTTCCGGTGGTCATACTGATTTGTTATATTTTGAAAAATTAGGTAGTTATCAGATTTTAGGTAGGACTAAAGATGATGCTGCTGGGGAAGCTTTTGATAAGGTAGCTCGGGTAATGGAGTTAGGTTATCCAGGTGGGCCAGCAATTGATAAGTTAGCTAGAAAAGGAGATCCAACAGGAGTTGATTTACCACGCCCAATGATTGATAGTCCAGATTATGATTTCAGTTTCAGTGGTTTAAAGACGGCTGTCTTAAATTATATTAATCATAAAAAACAGAAGCAAGAAGAGATACCTAAGGCTGACTTAGCAGCTAGCTTTCAACAAGCTGTGGTTGATATTTTAGTTACTAAGGTGATCAAAGCAGCTAAAGATAAAGAGGTCAAAACTGTATTACTTTCAGGAGGAGTTGCTTCTAATGATCAGTTAAGAAGAGAATTAACGACTAAAGTAAAAGAATTAGGCTTGGAATTATATTATCCTGAAGCACAATTATGTACAGATAATGCTGCTATGATTGGGAGTGCTGCTTATTTCAAGTGGCAATTAGACCAAAAACCAGCACCTTATTCTTTAAATGCAAAGCCTAATTTAAGGTTAGGCTAAATGAGATCTCCTAATTAGGAGATCTTTATTAATTAGAAAGGATGGTTATTATGGAATATACTGAACAGCAATTAGCTATTTTATCAGCTCAAAAAGAAAATATCCTACCAATTACATCAGTTTGTAATCTCAGCTGTTTATTTTGTAGCCATCAAGGAAATCCAGATAATGTAGAGGTTTTCTCTTCTGGACACCGTTCTTTTACTGAAATCAAAGAGTTGATCTCTTTTTTAAATGCTGAAAGTAAAATTTTAATTGGAGAGTCTGCTACTAGAATCTGTGAAGGAGAGCCATTTACTCACCCTCAAATAATAGAGGTGCTCAATTTAGTACGAGAGCAATTTCCCGATACTGTATTGCAGTTGACGACTAATGGAATCAATTTAACTGCTGAAATGTTGACTGATTTGGCTCGATTAGAGCCACTTGAGCTAAATCTATCGGTTAATATTATTGGCTCTAAAAATAGAAAAGAGTTAATGAAGCAACATCAAGAGAGGGTAATTTTAGATGTAATGAAAGGGTTAAAAGAGTTAGGGATTATTTATCATGGAAGTATAGTAGCTTTGCCGACAGTAACTGGATGGTCAAATATAGAGGAGACTATTGCTTCTTTAGAGTTTTATGGTGCTCAAACTGTTAGGGTGTTTTTGCCAGGTTATACAAAATTAAGCCCTAGCCGAATGAAATTTAAGTTTACTTTATGGGAGCAGTTAGTTGATTTTATTAATGATTGTCGGGCCAAATATCAAATTCCAATTATGTTAGAACCGTTGAAGTTGTTAGATTTAAAAGCTGAAGTAGTAGGGGTAATTAATAATTCTCCAGCTACTTTTAGTAAAATTAAAATTGGAGATAGAATTATTGAAGTTGATGGAACAGAGGTTATCTCTCGGGTTGATGCCTTTGAGCGGTTATTAGGAATGGAAAATCCCCAAGTTAAGCTAGAGAGAGAAGGAGAAATTAAAGAAGTTGTGATTGATAAACTAGCTGGAGAAAGGTCGGGGTTGGTCTTTAGCTATGATTTGGCCCCTCAATCATTGACTAACTTAGAACGAGTAATTAATCATCAGAGAGCTGAGCGAGTTTTAATCTTAACTTCAGTATTAGCTACGGAAGTTATTAAAGTGGGTTTGCAGTTAGTACTTAAAAATAATCCGAGTTGGTATTTAGAGGTAGTTACTACCAAAAATAATTTTTTTGGTGGTTCTATCTTATGTGCTGGCTTGTTAGTTGTAGATGATTTTAGAAAGGCATTGTTAAATTGTAAGGAGCAGCTAGCTGAATTTGATTTGCTCTTGTTACCGGGAGTTGCTTTTGATAATTGGGGACGTGATCTGCTAGGAGAAAGCTATCAGAAATTAGAAGAAGAATTTGGAATAGCTGTGGAGATAATTGATTAAGGTCAAGTTTAAGTCTAAGTTTGATTAAACAATAAATAGACCTATAAGAACTAATAAGATAATCATAAAAGACTCTGCCACAGTTTTTAACCTGTAGCAGAGTCAAACATCAGCATTCTACTTAAACTTAACCTAAATTTATTTGAGCTTAGTCAAATAAATTTAATTGGTCAATGCTTGAATAGGAGCAGGAATTCTACCACCTCGTTGTACAAATTTATTAGAGTTGAACTTGTTTACTGTCATAATAGGTGCCTCCCCTAATAGGCCACCGAATTTAACCTTATCGCCAACTTTTTTATCAGGAGCAGGAATAATTCTAACAGCAGTAGTCTTCTTGTTGATCATTCCAATTGCCATCTCATCGGAGATGATAGCTGCAATTGTCTCACTGCTTGTATCTCCTGGGACAGCAATCATATCTAATCCTACTGAACATACTGAAGTCATTGCCTCTAATTTTTCTAAATTTAATGAACCTACTTCAGCCGCTTTAATCATTCCTTGATCTTCACTGACAGGAATAAAAGCTCCACTTAGACCTCCTACTGATGAAGAGGCCATTGCCCCTCCTTTTTTGACTGCATCATTTAATAAAGCTAAAGCAGCCGTTGTGCCATGGGTTCCACAAGATTCTAATCCCATACTCTCTAAGATATTAGCGACACTATCTCCTATTGCTGGGGTAGGTGCTAATGATAAATCAACGATTCCAAAAGGAACTTTTAACATATCAGAAGCTGTTTGACCGACCAATTCTCCTACTCTAGTAATTTTAAAAGCTGTTCTTTTTATCGTATCTGCTAAGGTGTTAAAGTCAGCATCTGGAATTTGATCAACCACATTTTTGACTACGCCAGGTCCACTAATTCCAATATTAATTACAGTTTCAGGCTCTCCTGTACCATGGAAAGCTCCGGCCATAAAAGGGTTATCTTCTGGAACATTACAGAAGACAACAAGTTTAGCTGCTCCTAGTCCGTCTTTATCTGCAGTTAATTGGGCTGTCTTTTTAATAGTTTTTCCCATCTTTAGTACAGCATCCATATTAATTCCAGCCTTAGTAGAAGCAACATTGACAGAAGAGCATACCTTGTCGGTAGTAGCTAAGGCTTGAGGGATTGAGTTAATTAAATTTCTTTCTCCTTCAGTATGCCCTTTATGTACTAATCCAGAAAAACCTCCTATGAAATCAACTCCTACTTCTTTAGCAGCTTTATCCAAGATCTGAGCAATACTAGTATAATCAGTTTCCTGGCAAGCATCAGCGATGATTGAGATGGGTGTAACAGAAATTCTCTTATTGACGATGGGGATCCCAAACTTTCGCTCTATTTTATTAGCTGTTGTTACTAAGTCTTGAGCTTTAGTAGTTACTTTTTCATAAATATTAGCAGTTAATTTCTCAATTTCGGGGTGAGCACAATCTCGCAAATTAATTCCCATAGTGATTGTTCTAATATCAAAGTTTTCCTTTTTAACCATCTGGATTGTTTCTAAAATTTCATTGTTGTTAAATAGCAATCTAGTCACCTCCTAATTAGACTCGATGCATATATTTAAAGATGTTTTCATGTTGTAGTTTTATTTCTACATTTATTTCTTCCTCTAACTCTCTTAATTCCTTGTTTAAGGTTTCAAAATCAGCTTTTAATTCACTGATTTCAACCAGCATAATCATTGAGAAGATGTCTTCTAATAAAGTTTGACTAATATCAACTATATTAGCATTATGCTCAGCCAATATAGTAGTTATTTTAGCTACTATTCCAACTTTATCTGCTCCTAGAACTGTGACTATGGCTCGTTGCTCTGACTTGTCAGCTTGTTGATTCATTATTAATTAATACCTCCTTTAGTTTTTTTAGATAATCAAGTAGATATTTAAATAATATCTTATATTATTTATTTAACAATGTCAACTGCTAAGGTATTAAACACTAGCGTTAACTTTAAGGTAGCTTTTGGTGTATCGAGGTTTGAATTACAAAACAGTGTCAGTGTTTGTAATCCGTGTCAGTAAAAGATCAAGTTCAAAATTTTTATGGTTTAAAGGGATTTAAAGATGTTGGTCTTCAACTTACCAGTCCTAAAAAAACAGGACTGTCCGTGAAAACCATATCCATAGACACAGACTACTGACACTATATACTAATCAAGTTGATATTTAGTGGTTAAAGAATAAAAAAATGGAAGTTGGGTATAATACAATACTGGTAATAGTTAAATAAGAGAGTTTATTTGAGAAAAGTTGAGTTTTTAGGATATAATAACCTCTAATTAAATTTAATTCAGATTAACACGTTCAGAAACAACTTGATTTTGAGGGTAGATTTAGTTATTATTAGTTACGTAATCATTAGCACTCGTTGATGGTGAGTGCTAATAAAAGAGTTTATAATGAAAATTATATTATAAGGAGGGTGTTCAATGGGAATTAGACCTTTAGGTGACAGAGTAGTAATTCAAACTGTAGAAAGAGAAGAAAAGACTGAAAGTGGAATTGTATTACCAGATAGTGCTAAAGAGAAGCCACAGGAAGGTAAGGTTGTAGCAGTTGGTGAAGGAAGAAGAGCAGATAGTGGAGAGGTTATTGCTCCACAGGTAGCTGAAGGAGATATCGTTATTTATAGTAAGTTTGCTGGAACAGAAGTTAAGCATCAAGGTGAGGAATATCTGATTGTTAATGAAAAAGATATCTTAGCAATCGTTGAGTAAGCAAGATAGTTTGATTTTAGTTTTTAAAAAATTGGTAAATTGCGAATCTATTTATAATGAAAATAATTCAAGGAGGTTGACTACATATGGCAAAAGAAATTAGGTTTGGTGAAGAAGCAAGACGTAAATTAGAAGCTGGGGTTGATGCTTTAGCTGATGCTGTAAAAGTAACGCTAGGGCCAAAAGGTCGTAATGTAGTATTTGAGCAAGGTTTTGGAGCACCAATGATTACTAATGATGGTGTGACAATTGCTAAAGAGATTGAACTAAAGGATGCTTATGAGGATATGGGAGCACAGACAGTAAAAGAGGTTGCAACTAATACTAATGATATTGCAGGAGACGGGACTACTACTGCAACTGTGTTGGCCCAAGCTATTGTCAATGAAGGAATGAAGAATGTAGCTGCTGGTGCTAATCCAATGATTCTTCGTAAGGGAATTCAAAAAGCTGTTGAAGCAGCTGTAGAAGAGATTGGAACTATTAGTAAGCCAATTGAAGATAGAGAGTCTATCGCTCAGGTAGCTGCTATTTCTGCTGCTGATGAAGCTGTTGGTGAGTTAATTGCTGATGCTATGGAAGAGGTAGGCCAAGATGGTGTTATCTCTGTTGAAGAATCTAGGACAATGGGAACTGATCTTGAAGTTGTAGAAGGGATGCAATTTGACCGTGGTTACCTATCACCTTATATGGTAACTGATGATGAGCAGATGGTAGCTAATCTAGAAGATCCATATATCTTATTGACTGATCAAAAGATTAGCTCTATCCAAGATATTTTACCATTGTTAGAGCAAGTTGCTCAGCAGAACAAACCATTATTGATTGTTGCTGAAGATGTTGAAGGTGAAGCATTAGCTACATTAGTAGTTAATAAGTTACGAGGTACTTTTGAATGTGTAGCCGTTAAAGCACCTGGATTTGGTGATAGAAGAAAAGCAATGTTAGAAGATATTGCTGCTTTAACAGGTGGGCAGGTAGTTACTGAGGACTTAGGTTTAGACTTAGAAAGTGTTGATGTTTCTATGTTAGGAAGTGCTCGCAATGTGAAGATTACTAAAGATGATACTACTATCGTTGATGGAGCTGGAGATGAAAAGAATATTGAACAAAAGGTATCTCAAATCCGTCAACAAATTGAAAATACAACTTCTGACTTTGATCGTGACAAGTTAGAAGAGAGATTAGCTAAGTTAGCAGGAGGAGTAGCGGTAATTAAAGTTGGTGCTGCTACAGAGACTGAGCTGAAAGAGAAGAAGTTAAGAATTGAAGATGCATTAAGTGCTACTAGAGCTGCTGTCGAAGAAGGTATAGTGTCAGGTGGTGGAACAGTCTTACTTGATATCTTATCAGCAGTAGAAGAGTTAGGTTTAGAAGGAGATGAATTAACTGGAGCTGATATTGTAAGAAAATCTCTAGAAGCTCCTGTACGATTGATTGCTGATAATGCAGGTTATGAAGGAGCAGTTATTGCTGAAAAGGTTAAGGAGCAAGGAGCAGGAGTAGGATTTAACGCTGCTACTGGAGAATTTGTAAATATGATTGAAGCTGGTATTGTTGACCCAGCTAAAGTAACTCGTTCTGCTTTACAGAATGCTGCTAGTGCAGCTGCTACATTATTGACAACTGAGACTGCTATTGTTGCAAGAGATGATGAAGATAGCAATGGTGGTGGCGGAATGCCAGCTGGAATGGGTGGCGGAATGCCAGGCGGAATGGGCGGAGGAATGCCAGGAATGATGTAACTTCCTCTGTGTCAATAGTAAGAAGGTCTTCTTAGAGAACTCTAAGAAGACCTTCTTTTTTTATAAAAAATTGAGAGCAGGAAAAACTAAATTTATAATGAATTTTAAACTAGTGTTCTGATAGAATTTTGAATAAAGTAGATAATATAGGAGGTAATAAGATGAGTTTAGAGCAAAAATATCAAAAGTTGCAAAATATCATTGAAAAGTTAGGGAGTGTAGTTATTGCTTTTTCTGGAGGAGTAGATAGTACTTTTTTAAGTAAAGTTTGTAGAGATGTTTTAGGAGATAATGCAATGGCAGTTACAGCTAGATCATCTACATATCCAGCTAGAGAGTTTAAGGAAGCAAAGCAGTTAGCAAAAGAGATAGGGATTGAACAGGTAGTTATTATTTCAGAAGAGACAGAAGTGGATGGTTTTGCTAACAATCCACCTGATAGATGCTATTATTGTAAGCATGAACTATTTTCTAAAGTAGAGGAAGTAGCTAAGGTACGCAATATAAAGTATGTACTTGATGGTTCTAATTATGATGATTTGCAAGATTTTCGACCAGGAATGAAAGCTGCTGAGGAATTAGAAGTAGTTAGTCCTCTTAAAGAAGCTGAACTGACCAAGGATGATATTAGAGAATTATCAAAGAGATTGGGACTTCCTACGTGGAATAAACCTGCCTTTGCTTGTTTATCTTCTCGTTTTCCTTATGGAGAGGAGATAAATGAAGAGAAGTTATCTATGGTTGAGCAAGCGGAAGATTATTTAATAAAGCTTGGTTTTAAACAGTTTAGGGTTAGACATCATGAGCAGATTGCTAGAATTGAAGTTGCCCCTGAGGAAAGAAAGAAATTTTTTGAACTAGAAGTAATGGATCAAATTTCAGCTAAGTTAAAAGAAGTGGGCTTTATTTATGTAACATTAGATTTAGCAGGTTATCGTCCGGGGAGTATGAATGAGGTGTTAGATGAATCAGAGAAAAAATCGAAAATAAATAGAAAGAGGGAGAGAGTATGAAAAATAAAGTTATTAAACAGACATTAGAGCAAGTAAAGAGTGGAAATTTAGATGTAGAATCTGCTATGAAACAGTTAAAAGATTTACCGTTTGAAGATTTAGGATATGCAAAAGTAGATCATCATCGTGGCTTGAGAAATGGTTATCCAGAGGTTATTTATTGTGAGGGAAAGTCAGTAGAGCATATTAAAGGGATAGTTGTTAAGATGTTAGAGAGGGATAATAATATTTTAGCAACCAGGGCCAATTCTGAAATTTATGAGGCTTTGCAAAATATAACAGAGGAGATAGAGTATAATGAATTGGCTAAGACGGTTGTGGTTAAAAGGAGAGAACTTGAAACTACAACAAGTAAAATATTGGTTGTAACTGGTGGAACTTCAGATATTCCAGTAGCTGAAGAAGCAGTAGTAACTGCTCAAGTCTTAGGAAATACTGTTGAGAGATTATATGATGTAGGGGTTGCTGGAATTCATCGTCTATTATCAAATAGAGATAAATTAGATGAAGCTAATATTATCATTACTGTCGCAGGAATGGAAGGTGCTTTAGCCAGTGTAGTTGGAGGTTTAGTAGATAAACCAGTAATAGCTGTTCCAACCAGTATCGGTTATGGTGCTAATTTTGAGGGGGTATCGGCATTATTGACCATGTTAAATAGTTGCTCTAGTGGGATTGGGGTAGTCAATATTGATAATGGTTTTGGTGCTGCTTATCTAGCCAGTACTATTAATCGTCAGATTGAAATTGCAATGGAGGAAAAATCTTAATGGGAGATGATATATATTATGGATAAAATACTCTATTTTGACTGTTTAGCAGGGATTAGTGGGGATATGACGATTGGTGCATTACTCGATTTAGGAGTAGATCAAAAAGAGCTTATGAAAGAATTAAAAAAAATTGATTTGACTGGTTATCAATTGGAGATTGATTATGGGCAGAAAAATGGGATTACTGGGACTGATTTTAATGTAATTGTAGCCCAGCACAAGGAACATCAACATCGAAGTTTACAGGATATAAAAGGATTAATCAATTCCAGTAACTTAAATGACAATGTTAAAGAGTTAAGTTGTGAAATTTTTGAGGTAATAGCTAAAGCAGAGGCTAAAATTCATAATAAATCGTTAGATAAGGTGCACTTTCATGAAGTAGGAGCTGTTGATTCGATTATTGATGTTGTAGGGGCTGCAATCTGTATAGATAAGCTGAAAATTGATCGAATTTATTCATCCTCTTTACATCTAGGAAGGGGAGTTGTCAATTGTGCTCATGGCAATATACCTGTTCCTGCTCCTGCTACTTTAGAGATTTTACAGGGGCTTCCAGTTTACTCTAAGGGGATAGAAAGTGAGTTGGTTACTCCGACAGGAGCAGCAATAATCAAAGTGTTAGCTACTGATTTTATTCCTTATCCTGAGATGGTAATTGAGCAAGTAGGTTATGGATTGGGTACTAAGGAATTAGAGATTAGTAACCTATTGCGAGTAACGTTAGGTAAAAAAAAAGAGAAAAAACTTTAATGATGCTAGAGACTAATATTGATGATATGAATTCAGAGATTTATTCTTATCTAGTTCCTAAGTTATTTGAAGTAGGTGCTTTAGATGTCTATCTAACAAATATAATGATGAAGAAGAATCGCCCAGGAGTTAAAGTCAACGTATTAGCCATGATAGAAGTGGTAGAACAGCTTGAAGAAGTGTTATTTAGAGAAACAACTACTTTAGGGATCAGAAAGTATGAAGTAACTAGAGAGAAATTAAGGAGAAGATTATTAGAAGTAGATACCTGTTTTGGTAAGATAACTGTCAAGATTGCTTTTAAAGCAGGAACAGTTTTGAAGTATGCTCCAGAGTATGAAGAATGTAAATTAGCAGCAGAGAATTTTGGGGTAGCTTTACAAGATGTTTATCAGGAAGTATTAGCTACGAGTAAAAAATATTTAGAAAATAATGATTTAAAGTTAGAACTTGACAATGATTAAGATCTGATTTATACTAACACCAGAACTGAACAATAGACTATTTTAAGTTTTTCTCGTATAATTTCGACAATAAGGGTCGGAGGTTTCTACCAACTAGCCGCAAACTGGTTGACTACGAGATAGTGATATGGTTATATCTATCTATATCTATAGACTCTATCTCTCAAGTTTGGCCCTTAAGGATTCAATTAGGGTTTATAACTTGAGTTTTTTGTTTATATTAGATTTAAGGAGGGTTAAATAGTGGCACAAAAAGAAACCGTTTTAGTCTTAGATTTTGGAGCACAATACAGTAAATTGATTGCTAGAAGGATTAGAGAATGTAATGTTTATTCAGAAGTTTTACCTTATAATGTTGATTTAGAGAAGATTAAGCAGTTAGACCCAGCGGGGATTGTCTTGTCAGGTGGGCCAGCAAGTGTATATGCTGAAGATGCTCCTTATATAGAGGAGGAAATTTTTGAGCTTGGGATTCCTATCTTAGGAATCTGTTATGGAATGCAGTTGATGAGCCACCTGTTGCCTGGAGGCAAGGTTGTAGCAACAGAGAATAGAGAATATGGACGAGCAATGATGGAAGTGAAAAAAGAGTTAGATCTATTTGCTGGTTTGGGCCAACGATTAGAGTGTTGGATGAGCCATGGAGATGCTGTTTCTGAAATACCTGATAATTTTGAAGTGATTGGTGTTACAGAGAATAGTCCAGTAGCTGCAATTGGTAATGCAGAACTAGGTTTTTATGGGGTTCAATTTCACCCTGAAGTGATACATACACCACAGGGAACAGAAATAATTAAGAATTTTTTATATCAAGTATGTGAGTGTGAAGGAGATTGGACAACTGCTAATTTTATTGAGCAGACAGTAGAAGAGATTAGAGAAAGAGTTGGAGAAAATGAACAAGTAATCTGTGGTTTGTCTGGAGGAGTAGATTCTTCAGTAGCAGCTGCTTTAGTAGATAAAGCAATTGGAGAGCAGTTAACCTGTATTTTTGTTGATCATGGTTTGTTGCGTAAAAATGAAGCATCAGAGGTGAAAAAGACCTTTGGCGAAGAGTTTGAGATGAACTTAGTTGCTATAGAAGCACAGGATAGATTTTTAGAACAATTAACTGGAGTTGCAGATCCAGAAGAGAAGAGAAAGGTAATTGGGAATCAATTTATCAGGGTCTTTGAAGAAGAAGCAGCTAAAGTTGGAGATGCCGGTTATTTAGTGCAAGGTACTATCTATTCTGATGTAATAGAGAGTGGAGAAAGTGAGGACTCTTCTACAATTAAAAGCCATCATAATGTAGGTGGTTTACCTGAAGATATGGAATTTAAATTGATTGAACCTCTAAGAGGGCTATTTAAAGATGAAGTACGGGAAGTAGGAGAAGAATTAGGACTACCAGCTAAGATAGTTTGGCGGCAACCTTTTCCTGGGCCAGGCTTAGGGATTAGAGTTTTAAGGGAGGTCACTGAAGAAAAATTAGAGGTTTTAAGAGAAGCAGATGCTATCTTTAGAGAGGAGATTAGTAAAGCCGAATTGGATCAAGAGATTTGGCAGTATTTTGCTGTTTTGCCTCCAATGCGTAGTGTAGGCGTTATGGGAGATGAAAGAACTTATGCTTATACTATTGTGTTACGAGCTGTCAAAAGCAAAGATGCAATGACTGCTGATTGGGCCAAGATTCCTCATCAAGTCTTAGAGCAAATTTCAACTAAGATTACTAATCATGTACCACAGGTAAATCGAGTTGTTTATGATATAACTTCCAAACCACCGGCAACTATCGAATGGGAGTAGGAAGTAATTCGAATTATTTTTTACTCGACGAAGAGTTTTTGTAAAAAACGCGTAGAGGTCTTGAAGCAGTAGCAACCAAGGTAAAGGCGAACTATAAACTAGAAAACTATAAAAATATTAGCTTTAGCCTTGAACAATATCTTAAGCTATGATAATATTATACTGTAAAAGGATATAATACTAATTGATTTCAAACTAATAAAATTTTATTACCTCCGTATAATCTCAGGGATAAGGCCTGAAAGTTTCTACCGACTAGCCGTAAATTAGTCGACTACGGGAAAAGATGTAGTTTTATGCTACATCTTTATCCCAAGCTATTAATTCCCTCTGGAATTATAATTTGGGATTTTTGTTTTTTAAAAGTTTAATTAAATAAAACACCTAAACTAGGAGGGACTTTTAATGAATGAACTTTTGGAAAATCTTTTCAATTTGGAAGAAAACGGAACTAATCTTAAGACAGAAGTTATAGCTGGTTTGACTACATTTATGACAATGGCTTACATTATTATTGTTAATCCTATAATTTTGAGTGATGCAGGAATGCCATTTGAAGCAGTTATGGCTGCAACAGTTATATCTGCAGCAATTTCTACTTTGATTATGGGGTTATATGCTAATTATCCTTTTGCTTTAGCACCAGGGATGGGATTGAATGCGTTCTTTGCCTATACTGTAGTGATTGGTATGGGGCTTAGTTGGCAAGCGGCTTTGGCAGCAGTCTTTATTTCAGGTATATTTTTTATTATTATTACGGTAACTGGTCTTAGAACAGTTTTAGTTAATGCAATTCCTTTATCTTTAAAAAAAGCAGTTAGTGCAGGAATTGGTCTTTTTATAGCTTTAATCGGTTTGAAGAATGCTCATATTGTTATAGCAGATGATGCTACTTTAGTTGCATTAACAGATAATTTAACTCAAGCTGATACTCTTTTAGCTTTGATTGGTTTAATTGTTACGGCTATTTTAATGGCCAAGAATATTAAAGGCTCTATTTTAATTGGAATTATTATTACTACTATTATTGGAATTCCAATGGGGGTTGTGGAGATTGGAGAAGGGTTTTCACCTTTTTCACTGGAAGTAAATTTTGAAGCTTTTGGTGCATTTTTAGATGGATTTCCGGAATTGTTTAATTTTGGGATCTTAAATGTGATTTTGGCTTTAACCTTTGTTGATTTATTCGATACGATTGGAACTTTAGTCGGAACTGGAGCTCGAGCAGGAATGTTAGATGAAGATGGAAACTTACCGCGAGCTGGTAAAGCATTGATGGCCGATTCTATTGGAACAACTGCAGGAGCAATCCTTGGAACTAGTACAGTAACTACTTATGTTGAAAGTACAGCAGGAGTAGTTGAAGGTGGAAAGACAGGATTAACTGCAGTTGTAGTAGCTATTTTGTTTCTTCTTTCATTATTAATTTCTCCTTTAGTATTATTAGTACCAGGGGCAGCAACAGCTCCAGCTTTGATTATAGTAGGTGTTTTAATGATGGGAGCTATTAAAGGGGTTGATTTTGAAGACTTTACAGAAGCTTTTCCAGCTTTTATGACAATTGCAATGATGCCTTTTACTTTTAGTATTGCTGAAGGAATTGCAGCTGGAATTATCTTTTACCCAATTATGAAGTTGGTATCTGGAAGAGCTGAGGAGACTAATATGGTAATTAATATTTTAGCACTATTATTTGTAATAAAATATTTGTTTATGTAAAAGTAATTTGGTCTATTATAAGCATAAGTTATCTTCTCTTTAAGGAGATAGCTTATGCTTTTTTATTGTTTTGGGAATTATATTTTTTAACTGATTATTTAGATTTTAACTTAACCTTAACAACCTAAAGTGTAGAATCTCTTTTACTTTAATACATTAAACTGCTGGTAATGAGCTTTAAAATGTATTATAATAAGGTTAAGAAAACTAGGAGGTGCGGGATTTGAATTCTAAATTAAAGGATGAATTTACAGAACAATTATTTGAAGCGATCTTATTATTAAAGAATAAAGAGGAATGTTATAAGTTTTTTGAGGATATATGTACAGTTAATGAAATAAAATCTTTGGCTCAGCGTTTGGAGGTAGCTAAGATGTTAAAAGAAGGAGCTACTTATGATGAAATTGCTCAAGATACAGGAGCAAGTACTGCTACTATTAGTAGAGTAAAAAAATGTTTGAATTATGGTGCTGATGGTTATCAGTTGATTTTAGACAGAATGGTTGAATAAAATATAACCCCTGTTTTGTTTAAGAGATCACTAAATTTAGTGGTCTCTTATATTTTTTTTAACGAGTGGCACAATAAAGGATAGTTAGATAAGAGGAGGTGAATGATGCAGGTAGTTCATGCAACTTTTGAATCAGGAGAAGGGGAAGAAGCAGTTGATTTATTAAAGAGGTTAGGGCTTGATATTGAAAATTATAAATTGATTGAATCTGAAACCGGAGATCTATTGATTATAAATTTATTATATGGTAATGAAGATCAATTATTGGATGGGTTAAAGGAACAGTTTAATTTTTCAGAAAGTCCAGATCGGAGTTTGGTTATTTTTACTCCTGATACGATAATACCTAGGGATAAAGAAAAAGTTAAAGAACATAATTATCGAGCATCTAGAGAGACAATTGTCACTTATGCTAAAGATAATAGTAAAGTAGATAGCCAGTTTTTAATTCTAGCTGTAGTGGCTGCTATTATAGCCTCATTAGGACTGATTATTGATAATACGGCAGTAATTGTAGGTTCAATGGTGATTGCTCCAGTCTTCGGGCCAATCATTGCGATAGCAGTAGGAATTGTATTAGGTGATTTGAAACTATTAGTCCAAGGGTTGGTTGCTGAATTGGTAGTAGTTTTGGTGGCTGTTATGATTGGTGTTTTATCAGGAGGGATAATTCCTAATGTAACAATCAATAGGGCTTTACAAGTTAGAATGTTACCAACATTACCTGATTTATTGATTGCTTTTGCTGCTGGAGGAGCAGGAGCTTATTCATTAGTAACTAATGTTAAACAACAGTTGATAGGAGTAGTAATTGCTGCTGCTTTAATTCCTGTAATGGCAACTATTGGGATAGGAATTGCGTTGTGGAGTTGGCCCTTATTTTCTGGAGCGGTATTATTATTATTAGCTAACTTTTTTGCATTATTATTGGCGATTGTAATTACCTTTTATTTTAAAGGTTTAAAACCACAGTTTTGGTATGACTTAACTGCTAAAAAATTAATTAAAAAGAGCTTGATTGTTTTGATCATATCTTTGATTTTATTAGCTGTACCATTATGGGTAATTACATATCAGCAGATGGTCAAAGAACAACCAGAAGATATTGTTCGCCAAACTTATAGAGAGTATTTTAAGGATCAGTTTGAGAGTAGATTAATTAGAGTTGAGATAGAAGAGGAGCGAATAGAATTGATCTTTTATAGTCCGCAAAGAAAAGAAAAAGAAGAGCTTGATAGCTTAGCCAAGCAGATTCAACGGCAACTAGAAAGGGATTATACAATTGAATTTGAAATTATTCCAACACAGAGATTTAAAGTAGATGCTAATTCTTCTTGACAGGGAGTAGTTTTTTTTGTAAACTATAACTGGATAAAAACAAAGTGATTTACTTGGGTATCATAGAGGTTAACTTAAATTATAACTTTATTACACAAAAGTGTCAGTAAGAAAATCTAATTTTAAGGGCTTATTTTTAGAGTGGTTAACGGATTTGTGCTTAACAGGCTACTGATACTAAATATCAATTTAGCTGACGAACATAATTTGGAGATGAATATAGTTTAGATATAAAAATTAGTAAATAGGAGGTTTTTTAAGATGGAAATTGTCGATAACATAACAGAGTTAGTAGGGAAGACCCCAATTGTTAAATTAAATAGGGTTGTCCCAGAAGATGTAGGGGAGGTTTATCTTAAACTGGAATCTTTTAATCCAGGTGGCAGTGTTAAAGATAGAATAGCTTTAAATATGATTGAAACTGCTGAACAAGAAGATGATTTAAAGCCAGGAGGAACGATTGTTGAACCAACGAGTGGTAATACGGGGATTGGTTTAGCATTTATCGGAGCTGCTAAAGGTTATAATGTAATTTTAGTTATGCCCAATACGATGAGTATCGAAAGAAGAAAGATCTTAAAAGCTTATGGAGCTGAATTAATTTTGACTCCTGGTGAGGATGGAATGCCCGGTGCAATTGAAAAAGCTAGAGAATTAGCTGAGGAGAATGAAAATTATTTTATGCCTCAACAATTTTTAAATCCTGCTAATCCAGAGATTCATCGTAAAACGACAGTCAAAGAGATTATTGAAGTTACTGAAGGGAATTTAGATGCTTTTGTAGCTGGAGTAGGAACGGGTGGAACGGTGACAGGAGTTGGTGAGGTATTAAAAGAAGAGATTGAAGGAGTTAAAGTTGTGGCAGTAGAGCCTACTGATTCAGCAGTAATTAGTGGGGGAGAGCCTGGCCCGCATATGATTCAGGGGATTGGAGCCGGCTTTATTCCTGAGGTCTTTAATATGGAGCTAGTAGATGATGTATTACAAATAAAGAATGATGAAGCAATTGAGATGTCACGCCAATTAGCAGCAAAAGAAGGAATCTTGGTTGGGATTTCTTCGGGAGCAGCAGTTGCAGCAGCTATTAAAGTGGCTCAAGAATTAGGAGTTGGAAAGAAGGTAGTAACAATAGCTCCTGATACTGGAGAGAGGTATTTGAGTACACCTTTATTTAAAGTTAAAGAATAATAATTAAGGAAAAGAGCCTAAAGATAAATCATTTAGGCTCTTTTTTATTTTTTTGCTATAATAAAACTTTATATTTTTTAATATAATAGAATAGAAAAACTTAGTTCAAATCAAAATCTAAAGCAGGTAGATTAAATGGCAGAATTAATTCCGACTATTCCTATTGACATTACAGAGATAATGTGGTAAAGTTTATAATAACAAAGTTTTAATAGGAGGTTAGTTAGAAAATGGGTGAAGTTAATCTGGATAAAAACGAGAAGATAGAGAGTAAGTTTGATTTATCTAGTTTATGGTCTCTAGAAGAGTGGTGGACTGTCTGGTTAGGTATAGTATTAATTATTGCTGCAATTGGTAATATCATTGCAAAACCTGTTTTACCAGGACAATGGGGGGGAGAAGGTGCTGAATCAATTTTAGCAGCTATTCCGATTGAAATTGTTACAGGAATATTAATGACAGGATTAATAACTTTAATTATTTTTGCTTTAGCAGTATTCTTTAGTAACCGCCAAGAACTTAGTGATTTTCTTAAGGGGTATCCAGTTATATTCTTATTATCGATTTTAGCGTATGTACTTGGAAATTATGCTCCATTACGACATTATGGTTTTAATGATGTGATTTGGGCTTTAGTAATTGGATTAGTGATCAGCAATTTAATTAAAGTGCCTCAATTTTTGCAGGGAGCTGTCCGAACAGGTTTATATATTAAAACAGGGTTAGTCTTATTAGGAACATCTATTTTGTTTGATCGAATGTTAGCATTAGGAGCAATGGGATTAGGAGTAGCTTGGGTAGTAACACCGGTAGTCTTAATAGTAATGTATTGGTATTCACAAAAGGTTTTAAAGATGCATGATAATAAGGGGTTAGCAATTACGATTGCTACTGCAACTTCAGTTTGTGGAGTATCAGCAGCTATTGCTTCAGGTACAGCTTCTAAAGCTAAACAAGAAGAGATCACTTTAGCTGTTTCAATAACTTTAATTTTTACTGTTCTAATGATGGTAGGGATGCCAGCAATAGTTCAATTATTAGGAATAGATCCGATAGTTGGTGGTGCATGGCTGGGAGGTACAATTGATGCAACAGGAGCTGTCGTTGCTTCTTCTGCATTATTAGGTTCAGAGGCAATGGAAGTAGCTTCTATTATTAAGATGGTTCAAAATATTTTAATTGGAATTATTGCTTTTGGAATAGCTGTTTTTTGGGTGACAAAATATGAAAATAAATCTACTGAAGAGGTTAGTGTCAACTTTACAGAAATATTTACGAGGATACCTAAATTTATCTTTGGATTTGTAGGTGCTTCTTTGGTCTTTTCTTTTTTATTATCTGAACCAAGTGTACAGAATAGTTTGCCAATATTGAATGGTTTTAGAGGATTCTTCTTTACATTGGCATTTATTAGTATTGGTCTTGATTCTAATTTTAAAGAGATGGCTCAGATGGTCAAAGGCGGAAAGGCAATTCAACTTTATATTGGTGGTCAATTACTTAATATAGTGTTAACCTTACTTGCTGCTTATGTTTTCTTTAGTGGTCAATTTTTTAATTTGCCATTTTAAGCCCAATTTTAAAAAAGTTATATTTTCTGATAGATAAGTAACATGATTAAGGTGAGGGGTGGTTAAATTGAAGAAGGTATTATTGTTGGTTGTAGTATTAATTGTTGTGGGGATTGTTCTATTTGATATTGGAAATTCTGGAGAACACTCTAGTGGCGCTGGTGAAATATGGTGGACAGGGATCGAGGAGATTGAAAATAATTTTTAATGAGCTGATAATATTGTACAATAAATGATGAGCTTGGAAAAGGATTGAAAGTTTTAATTAAAATGACCTAAGGTCATTTTCTTCTTTGTTTTAATGTTGACTATTCTGATTGGTATAATCACCTTATTGACAGGGCCAGAATAATATGATAAAGTCTATAATAACAAAATTAATTTAATCAATTCAGATAAAAAAACTCGGCATTAGGAGGATAAAAGATGAAAATTAAAGTGAATGGTGAAAAAGTTGAATTCGAAGTTGAATTGACGGTGAGTGAATTATTGAAAAAAGAAGATGTAGAGATGCCTGATATGGTATCGGTAGAGCTAAATGGTGAAATTTTAGATAGGGGTAATTTTGATAATCAAGTAATAAAAGATGGTGATCAAGTAGAATTTTTATACTTCATGGGTGGTGGTGCTGGTCATGGACTTTACTGAAGAGCAGCTTGAACGATATTCACGCCATATTATTTTAGAAGATGTAGGGGTAGAAGGTCAAATAAAGTTATTAGAATCATCTGTTTTAATTATTGGAACAGGAGGGTTAGGAACACCTGCAGCTCAGTTTTTAGCAGCAGCAGGGGTAGGTAAGGTTGGATTGGTTGATGCAGATCAAGTTGAACTTTCCAACTTACAACGGCAGGTATTACACTATACTTCTGATGTAGGGAAGCTGAAGGTTCAATCAGCTAAAGAGAAGATAAATTCTATGAATCCAGATGTAGAAGTTAAAGCATATGATTATTACTTAATGTCACATAATATTAGAGAAGTTATTAGAGAGTATGATTTTATAATCGATGGGACTGATAATTTTCCAGCTAAGTTCTTAATTAATGATGCTTGTGTGATGGAAGGAAAACCACTTTCTCATGCTGGAATTATTAAATTTACGGGCCAAACAATGACTATTGTACCTGAAGGTGATGAGACGCCATGTTATCGGTGTGCTTTCCCTGAACCTCCTAAGCCTGGTGTTGTACCTTCTTGTAAGGAAGCTGGTGTTTTGGGAGTTATGGGGGGAGTGATTGGAACGATCCAAGCTACTGAAGCAATTAAGTACTTACTAGATAAAGGTGAATTATTAACCGGTACATTGTTAAGCTATGATGCCCTAGATATGAAATTTAGAAAGATAAATTTAAATCGCAATGACAATTGTGGTGTCTGTAGTGCTAATCCTGAGATTAAGGAGTTAATAGATTACGAACAAGGAGCTTGTGAACTATGATTATTGAGCTAGCAAGAGATGATTACCAAAAGATATTAGAGGATGCTCAAGGGCGATTCCCTACAGAAGCTTGTGGGTTAGTAGCAGGTTTGAAAGAAGAAGGTAAAATAGAGGTTAAAGCTGTATATCCAATGACGAATTTAGATGGATCAGCAGAGCATTTTACATTAGATCCGAAAGAGCAATTCAAAGTAGTTAAAGAGATTAGAGCAGAGGGTTATCAACTAATTGGTAACTATCATTCACATCCAGCTACTCCAGCTCGTCCTTCAACTGAGGATAAGAAGTTGGCCTATGATCAGGAGGCGGTTTATTTTATTCTTTCTTTAAAAGGCAAGCCTATATTGAAGGCATTTAAAATTGAAGAACATAAGAATGTAACTGAATTAAAAGTAGAGTTGGTTTAGCTAAGAGAAGAGGAGAGGGGAATTATGAAAATAAAACCAGTTTTTAAGATACCAGAGACAGTTAAAGAAGACACTAACAAGTATCAGCAAGAAGTAGAACGCTTTCTTGCTGGAGAGATTGATCCTGTTAGATTCAAAGGTCATCGAGTACCAATGGGGATCTATGGGCAACGAGGTGCAAAAGAGGAAGAACAATATATGGTGCGTGTTAGAGCACCTGGTGGGGTAGTTACAGTAGAGCAATTGAAGATATTAAATCAATTAAGTAAAGAGTACGGTTCAGACTATTTACACTTAACTACTAGACAGGATGTTCAGATTCATCAAGTAGATATAGAGGATACTTCTCAGATACTATTTGATTTATTAGAGGTTGGTTTAAGCCCACGAGGTGGGGGAGGAAATACTGTTAGAAATATTGCTAATGCTTCACGAGCAGGAGTTGCTTCTGATGAATTATTTGATACAACACCTCACGCTTTATCATTAACGGAATATTTGATCAAGACGAGATCTTCCTTTAACTTACCGAGGAAGTATAAGATTGCCTTTTCTTCTACACCAGAAGATGAAGGATTAGCTACAATCAATGATCTAGGATTTATTGCTCAGGAAAAGAATGGGAAGAAAGGTTTTAAGGTGTATGCTGCTGGAGGAATGGGTACTGCCTCAGAAGTTGGATTTTTGATTGAAGAATTTATTACAGAAGATAAGATCTTTCATGTAGCAGAAGCAATTAAACGTTTTTTTGATGAATATGGTGACCGAAGCAACAAGCATAAAGCTAGATTAAGATTTGTTAAGAAGAGATTAGGCGAAGAAGAATTCAAGATTAAATATAAAGAGTATTTAGCAGATGTCTTAGCAGAGAATATTGAGACGCATCAAATCAATTATTATCAATTGCCAAGAGAAGAAGTTAACACGGAATTAGAAGTAACTGCTGATTATTTGAAAGAAGAAAAAGTAACTGGTTATTATTCAGTTGAGTTGAGACCTGAAAATGGAGATTTAAAGGCTGATGAGTTAGATCAAATATTAGAAATAGAACTTCTTGCTACTAAAGAGGTTGATCTGCGAACTACTAATCGACAGAGCCTATTAATTAGAGGAGTTAGAGCTGAGCAAGTTGAAGAGTTGCTTGAAGAGATAAGAGCTATTAATCCTGAGCTATTAGCTAAGAATAACTCCACAGTACCAATTGCTTGTAAAGGAGCTTCAACCTGCCGATTAGGTCTATGTCTATCACCAAATTTGGCTAAAGAAATTAGAAATAAACTTGCTTCTTTAGCTGATAGCTTACAGAATTTATTACCTCAGATCTATATTAGTGGTTGTCCGAATGCTTGTGGTCAACATTTGATTGGTAAGATTGGTCTGGAAGGGAAAGCAAAACGCTTTAATGGTAAGTTGGCCCCTCATTATTCTCTCTTATTGGGAGGGAATATTGCTGATGGCAATAGTAAGTACGGAGAACGAGTAATTGATCTACCAGCAAAGAGAATTCCTGAATTTTTGGCTAGCTTAGCTGAAGAGTTGGCTACAGAAGAAGATTATAATCCAGCTCAATTCAATCAGTATTTAGAAGCTGGTGGAAAAGAGAGGATCAAAGAGTTAGCTGCTGAGTTTATAGATATTCCAACTTATGAAAAAGAGTCTGACCTATATCAAGATTGGGGCCAAGATGAAGACTTCTCCTTAGCAGGAAGAGGGCCAGGTGAATGTGGAGTAGGAGTTATGGATATTATTAAATTGGATTTAGATACTGCTCAGAAAAATTACGAGCAAGCAGTTGTAGAAGATGATGCAGATCAACTTTATCAAGCAACTGTCAATGCTGCTAGGGCATTATTGATTGTTAAAGGGGTCGACACACAAAAGGATCGAGTTATCATTAAGGAGTTTAAAGATAAATTTATTGACGGTCGATTAGTAGCTACAGATTATGAAGAGGTAGTTGATGCTGCCATTGATTATAGATTAGGTGATATTGATGATTTATTTGCTTATCAAGAAGAAGTAAAAGGATTGATTACTCGGATTGAGAAATTATTTAACTCCTTAAATGCTAAACTAGAATTTACAATTGAGATAGAGCAAGCAACAGAGGATGATAGTGATTCTACCGATAAAGAAGTAGCTGATTTAAGAGGAGTTAAATGTCCAATGAACTTTGTTAAAGCAAAGGTAGCTATTGCTCCTTTAGAGCCAGGAGAGACAATTGATATCTACTTAGATGCAGGAGAACCGATTGCTAATGTACCACAGAGTTTAAATTCTGAGGGGCATGAAATCTTGGATAAAGAGCAGGTTGGAGATGGTTATTATATCTTGACAGTTAAGAAGTCAAGTTAAGAGGAGGATTTTAATGAGGTTTTCTACTAGATTAGTTAATCTAAAAGTCGATAACGAACAAGGAGCAACCAATACACCAGTCTACTTGACTAACTCCTTTCAATATGATCGAGCCGAAGATTTAGAAAAGGTATTTAATCAGCGAGCACCTGGCTATGTCTATACTAGGGTCAATAATCCATCAATTAGAAAAGTAGAAGAAAAGCTGGCTTCAATAGAAGAAGGGAAGTCAGCTATTCTCTCTTCCTCTGGTATGTCAGCAATTGCTACAGCTACGTTGGCAATTTTGGAGCAAGGAGATGAATTTATTGCCACTAGTTCTTTGTTTGGAGGGACTTACAATCTCTTTAAGAGCTACAAAAATTATGGTATTGAACCTAAGTTTGCTTCTGGGGTTGAACGAGAAGATATTGCTGAATTGATTACTGAACGGACTAAGTTTGTCTTTGCTGAGACTTTAGGTAACCCTAAGTTAGATATACCTGATTTGAGAGGAATTGCTCAATTATGCCGAAAGCATGGTGTTGCTCTAATCATTGATAGTACAATGACTACACCAAGTCTGATTAAGCCTTTGGAATTAGGGGCTGATTTAGTAATTCACTCTACCTCTAAATATATCAATGGAACGGCCAATTCGATTGGTGGGGTAATTATTGATGGTGGAAGCTTTGATTGGACTGAGTTTGATAATTTTGTTGATTATAAGAGGTATGGTAAATTTGCTTTTACAGTTAAAGTTCGAAGAGAGACTTTTAGGAATTTGGGCGTTTGTCAGTCACCTTTAGATTCATTCTTAAATGAATTGGGATTGCCGACTTTAGCTTTAAGGATTGAGCGGCATTGTCAAAATGCACTGGAGTTGGCTGAATTTTTAGCTGAACAGCCACAAATAGTAGAAGTCAATTATCCAGGTCTTGAGGATAATGAATATCATAAACGGGCCAACGAATTATTTGAAGCCGGTTATGGTGGTGTCTTAACTTTACGAGTTGGAAGTAAGGAGCAAGCTTTTAGCGTAATTAACAACCTGGATTATTTCTATAATTTAGCAAATATTGGGGATGTTAAATCATTAGTAATTCATCCAGCTTCAACGATTTATGCTAACAATAGTGAGCAAGAACGGCAGGAACTTGGTGTCTATGATGATTTGATTCGGGTCAGTGTAGGAATTGAAGATATTAGAGATCTGAAAAAAGATTTTGCAACTGCATTAAAAGAAGTTTAAATTTACTTATAAATTTTATTAGTAAGTAATATATATCTTATTGTTGTGAAGGAAAATCAAGGAGGAGTTAAGATGTTAATTGAGCCTCATGGAGGCAAGTTGATTGATCGGATTGTGATAGGAGAAGAGAAAGAAGAGTGGTTAGCTAAGGCAGATAAGCTACCAAAAATTGAGTTGTCTAGAGAAATGCTAACAGAAGCAGAAAATATAGCAACAGGTTTATATAGTCCATTAGAGGGCTTTATGACTGAAGGGGATTACAAATCGGTTGTAGAAGAGATGTATCTAACTAATGGGCTACCGTGGACGATACCCGTTGTATTAGATGTTAGTACTGAGAAAGCTGCTCAACTTGCAGTTGGGGAAGATATAGCTTTAACAGATCAAGCTGGTCAGGTTTATGCTATTTTACATTTAGCAGATAAATACACTTACGATAAAGAAAAAGAAGCAGATTTAGTCTATCGAACAACGGAGGCTGAACATCCAGGAGTAGCTAAGTTATATCAAAGTGGTGATGTCTTATTAGGTGGAAAAATTTCATTATTAAGAAGAGTGAGATATGAGCACTTTAATCAGTATCGATTAGATCCTAAAGATGTTAGAGCATTAATTGAAGAAAAAGACTGGAATCGCGTGGTAGGTTTTCAGACTAGAAATCCAATTCATCGGGCTCATGAATATATTCAAAAGTGTGCTTTAGAAATTTGTGATGGTTTATTGTTAACACCCTTAGTAGGTAAGACTAAAAGTAGTGATGTACCGGTAGAGTATCGAATTGAGAGTTACGAAGTTATAATGGATAAGATTTATCCTCATAACAGAACTGCTTTAACAGTTTTTCCAGCAGCAATGAGATATGCAGGGCCAAGAGAAGCAGTTTTTCATGCCTTATGTCGTAAAAATTATGGTTGTACTCATTTTATAGTCGGACGTGATCATGCTGGAGTAGGAGATTATTATGGTACTTATGATTCCCAAGAGATTTTTAAGGAATTTAAATGGTGTGGCGATTTAGGAATTGAACCATTATGCTTTGATTATGCTTTTTATTGTAAGAGGTGTGCTGCAATGGCGACAGCTAAAACTTGTCCTCATGATGAAGAATACCATGTTTCATTAAGTGGAACTCGAGTCAGAGGGTTATTAAGAAATGGTAAACGGCCTCCTGAAGAGTTGACTAGACCAGAGGTAGCTGAAGTATTGATTAAAGGAATGGCGCAGTAAGAGCATTGAATAATGAATATTTAATAATTAATAGTTGAAGGTCAAAAGCATAAATAATAGTTCAAAGCAAGTTTAAAATTAATAAAATAAGTTTTTGTTCTTAAATTATTAAATACTAGATATTTTAAATATTAAATGATTTTAAAGGTGGGATAGAATGTGTCGAACTAATCGTGGTGTAACAGTTTGGTTTACTGGTTTAAGTGGAGCTGGTAAGACGACGGTAGCTAAGGAAGTAGAAAAGCGATTAGAAGAAAAAAAAATCAGGATACAGCGGTTAGATGGGGATATTGTACGTGAGTCTTTGACTAAGGATCTAGGATTTAGTAAAGAGGATCGTAATGAAAATATTAAAAGAAATACCTTTGTAGCTAAGTTATTGACTAAACATGATGTGATTACTTTATGCTCTTTTATTTCACCTTATCGTTTAGCACGGGAGTATGCACGCCGAGAGATTGAAGAGGTAGGAGAGTTTGTTGAAATCTTTGTCAATTCTCCAATAGAAGTTTGTGAGGAGCGAGATGTTAAGGGGCTTTATCAACAGGCTAGAGATGGTAATATAGATAATTTTACTGGGATTTCTGACCCTTATCAAGCTCCAAGGAATCCTGATTTAGAATTGAGAACTGATCAGGAGACATTAAAAGAGAGTGCTCAAAAGGTAATTGATTATTTAACAAAACAGAATTATATTTAAGGATGATGAGGATGGAACAATGTGAAGTAGTTGAACTGACAACTGATATCTTAATCATTGGTGGTGGAGCTGCTGGTTGTTATGCTGGAGTAAGGGCCAAGGAAGAAAATCCAGATGTTGATATTTTAATCGTTGATAAGGCTCATATTGAGCGGAGTGGCTGTCTGGCAGCAGGAATTAATGCTATCAATGCTTATTTGAATCCTGGTGTTGGCCCTAAAGATTTTTTAGATTATATTAAACAGGATTCAGAAGATTTAGTTAGAGATGATTTGATATATACTCTTGCTCAAGGCTTAAATCGAGCTGCGGATAAGCTGGAGCAATGGGGGCTACCTTTTTTGAAGGATGAGGAGGGCAACTTTCTTCCTCGCGGGAGAAGGAGTGTTCAGATTAAGGGTGAGAATATTAAGCCGATTATGGCTCAAGCCGTTAGAGATAGTGGAGTGGATGTTTTAAATCGGGTCAATATTACTAATTATCTAATAGAAGATAATCGAGTTAAGGGAGCTTATGGCTTTTCTGTTCGTGATAATAAGTTTTATTCAATTAATGCTAAAGCGGTAATCTGTGCTACTGGTGGAGCGGCAGGAATCTATCGACCCAATAACCCTGGCCAGGCACGCCATAAAATGTGGTATCCACCATTTAATACTGGAGCAGGTTATGCTATGGGTTTAAGAGCTGGAGCGGAGATGACAACCTTCGAGATGAGATTTATTGCTTTACGGGTTAAAGATGTCATTTCTCCAACAGGAACGATTGCTCAAGGGTTTAATGCTCGACAGGTTAATGCTTTAGGAGAAGAGTATCAGACTAATTATGAGAAAAATACTACTCCCTTACGCTTATATGCTACTGTGGAAGAGAACAAAGCAGGGCGTGGGCCATGTTATTTGGATATTACCCATTTAGATACGCAAGAAAATCAAAAGATTAAAGAGATGTTTTTGAATATGTCACCAGGAATTCTCTTGAAGTGGGCTGATCGAGAGATAGAACCACAGGACGAACCGGTTGAAATTTGTGGAACAGAACCATATTTGGTTGGTGGTCATGCTCAGGCAGGTTATTGGATTAATACTGATCGGCATACTACTTTAGAAGGTTTATATGCTGCTGGTGATGTGGCTGGAGGAGCCCCTAAAAAGTATGTTACAGGTGCTATGGCTGAGGCTGAGATTGCAGTCTTAGATGCATTAGAGTATATTAAAGGAGTTGCTTTGAGAGAAAAATCTCAGTCCGAACAGTTGACTAAAGAATTTGAGCGAGTCTATGCTCCATTACAGCGAAAAGAAGGTGTTGGCCCGGCTGAACTTGAAGAGCGATTACAGAAGATAATGGATGAATATGCTGGTGGAGTGGGTACAAATTATGAGTTACATCAGGAAAAGTTATTACAGGCTAGAAAATTATTAAGAGTATTAGAGCAGGATTTAGGTTCTATTCAAGCTGAAAACTTACACCAATTACTACAAGTCCACGAGGTAATTGACCGTGTTATTGTAGCTCGCGTCTTGGTTGAACATTTATTATATAGAAAAGAGACCCGCTGGAAGTCTTATCAACAGCGGATTGATTATCCTCAGCGTGATGATCAAAATTGGTTTATATTTGTTAACTCTGTTTATGATCAGCAGACTGGAAAGGTTAAAATCTTGGAAAGAGAACCTATTGAATTGGGTGATTTAGATGTCAGTTAGAATCAATCATAAATTATGTAATGGTTGTGGTCAACGGAAAGGGTCATTATGTATTAGAGTTTGCCCTGGGAATTTATTATATAAAAATAAAAGTAACAAAGCAGAAATTAGAGAAAGGCGGGATTGCTGGGACTGTGCTGCTTGTGTTAAAGAATGTCCACAGCAAGCAATCGAGCTCTATTTACCAGCTGAAATAGGTGGCAGAGGTTCTACATTACAAGCTAAACAGAAGAAGGATAAACTTATCTGGCAGTTGAAGAAGGTAGATGGTTCTTGTGAAGAGTTTGAAATTAAAATTGAAGAGTAGCTAAAGTAAAGGCGCGGGCCAACCGCGTCTTTATTTGTTTATAGTAAAGCTATATATAAATATTTTCTTAAAGGTTGGTTATATTATTAGTAGCTTTATTTTTAGAAAGGAGGTTAATAATGGGAGGAAAAAGAAACTTAGCCATAAGCTTTTTGGTTTTAGCAGTTGTAATAGGAGGTCTGATAATTTATGATCGTCAAGAACCTGCACCTGATGAAGAGCCAGTAGCAGAGATGATATTAGAGCCTGAGCACTGGCAAGATGAGCACCCTGCTATCTATGCTTCTTATATGAGAAATTCAAATGAAGCAGATGATCAGATTGAATTTGGTGGAGATCAGCAGATTGATTATATAGAGAAGTATCCGGATATTAAAGTGCTTTATGAAGGGTTTGGATTCAGTAAAGAGTATTTTTCAGCTCGGGGTCATCTTCATACTTTAGAAGATGTTTTAGCAATTGAGCGACCTAAGCCAGGAGCATCTTGTCTAGCTTGTAAGACAGCTGCTTATGAGGGCATGTATGAGGAGTATGGAGAAGAACTCTTCGCTATGGATTTTGATGAGATGGGAGCAGAGGCAGAACATCCTATAACTTGTTATAGTTGTCACCGTAATGATCCAGGTGAGATTCATGTAACGGTTCCTCATGCTGAAGAAGGATTTAAAAAGCTGGATTTTGAGATAGCAGAAGGTAATAGAAATTGTGCTCAATGCCATGTTAATTACTATTTTGAACCGGAGACTAAAGCTATTGTGTTACCGTGGGAAGAGGGATTAACTCTAGAAGATATTGAAAAATATTCAGATGAGCGTGAGATTGCAGATTGGGAGCATCCAAGAACAGGAACTCCGTTGCTTAAAATTCAGCATCCTGAATATGAGATGTATCGTAATAGCACTCATGATCAGCTAGGAATGGACTGTGCCTCTTGTCATATGCCTACTGTTGAAGATGAGGAAGGGGAAGAGTATGTATCTCACTGGTGGACCAGCCCGCTTAAGACGACAGAAGAGTCTTGTCTTGGTTGTCATGGAGGAGAGCATAGTGCAGAAAGCCTTGAAGAATGGGTAAATGAATTACAACAAGAAGTAGAGGATAAGCAGTTAGAAGCTAGTAGCTTATTAGTAGAACTTGTTGAAGAATTAGCTACCAAGATAGAAAATGAGCAATTAGATGAAGAAACGATCGAAGAAGTAAGGTCGATACATCGTAGATCACAGTTGCGTTGGGACTTCATTTTTGCTGAAAATAGTACTGGATCTCATAATTTTGATTTGGCCCATAAGCATCTAGATGAAGCAATTGAATTAGCTAAAGAAGGACTTGAAATAATGAAAGGTAATTAAATAAATAGTAAGTAGTTTAAAGGAGAGGTTTAGGAAGAGTTTTAAATCTCTCCTTATATACAGTTTTAATCTTGTACTTATTGTACGATTGAATTGAAAATAAAGGTTGTGTAGAAAGCATGAACAAACATACTAAGATATGAGCAATATTATATAAGAGGTAATCTAAGTTGTTATAATTAGAGTACAGGTTGTGATTAAAATTACTTTCTAGATTAACTTAATTAGAAAACTCGACAATTTAGATATCTACTAAGTAGTATGATAAAATTTGTAGTGAGAGTATTAACTTTTTTGATAAGGGAGTGACTAACTATGATTGGAGTATCTAAGTTATTAGGTGGTAAGGATAGATTTGGTGATAAATTACGTTATAGTACAGAGTCAAAAGGGCAACAGCATGGTACTAAAAAGGATAAAGGGCCAGTTGTAGTTTGGAATATGACTAGAACTTGTAATTTAAGTTGTACTCATTGTTATTCCGACTCTGATTATAAGGATTATAGTGGTGAACTAACAACTACTGAAGCAAAAAAATTCATTGATGATTTAGCAGACTTTAATGTACCAGTTTTATTATTTTCAGGGGGTGAACCATTACTTAGAAAGGATATTTTTGAACTAGCTGACTATACTGCTCAAAAAGGAATTAGACCGACCATTTCAACCAATGGAACCTTAATTAGTAGAGATATTGCTCGGAGATTAAAGGATATAGGGGTAGGTTATGTAGGAATCAGTCTAGATGGAATGGAAGCGACTAATGATCGGTTTCGAGGTAAAAAGGGAGCTTTTAAAGAGGCATTAAAAGGGATTCATAACTGTTTAGAGATTGATCAAAAGGTAGGTTTGCGGTTTACTATTAATCGCCATAACTATCAAGAGGTAGGGCAAATCTTTGACTTACTAGAAAAGGAGAATATTCCTCGTGCCTGTTTTTATCATTTAGTATATTCTGGACGAGGGAGTGAAATGGTTAAAGAAGATATTTCCTTACAACAGTCACGGGAAGTAATGGATTTAATTATAGAACGGACTTTAGATTTTCAAAAAAGGGGTCTTGACAAAGAGATTTTAACTGTCGATAATCATGCTGATGGAATTTATACTTACTTAAAGATGAAGAAAGAGGCTCCAGCTAAGGCAGAGAAAATTTTGGAGTTATTACAGCGAAATGGTGGAAATAGAACAGGAATTGCGATTGCCAATGTTGATTGGAAAGGCTATGTTCATCCTGACCAATTTACTCAAAATCATACCTTTGGTAATATTAGAGAAAGAAAGTTCAGTGAAATTTGGACTGATAGTTCCCAAAACAATATTTTATCTGGGTTGAAGGATCGGAAGAACTTATTAAAAGGTCGTTGTAGTAAGTGTAAGTGGTTAGAAGTCTGTAATGGGAATTTTAGAGCCCGTGCTGAAGCGATTCATGGAGATTTTTGGCATGAAGATCCAGCTTGTTACCTGACTGATGAGGAAGTTGGATTAGCAAAAAATAATATAGTGTCTCTTTAAAAAAAGCGCTGAATATTCAATGTTGAAGAATGAATAAAAAATTAATATATTCTTTTTCTAATGAACTTGAATTTTATTATTAAATGTTAAATATTAATTATTAAATACTTTTAATTGAAGGAGGAAAAATTAGTGATTATTTCTTGGAATACTACTAAAGAGTGCAATTTATATTGTAAGCACTGTTATCGTGATTCAGGGCCAAAAGAGAAAGGGCCAGATGAATTAACTACTAGCGAAGGTAAAAAGTTATTAACTGAAATAGCTAAAGCTGGCTTTAAGATTATGATTTTTAGTGGTGGAGAACCATTACTACGAGATGATATATATCAGTTAGTTGAACATGCAGCCCAATTAGGTATGCGTCCTGTTTTTGGAACTAATGGAATGTATATTACTGAAGAGGTTGCTTACAAGCTAAAAGAAGTTGGAGCTGCCGGAATGGGAATCAGTTTAGATAGTGTTGAACCTAAAGTACATGATCAATTTAGACAAGTGGAAGGTGCTTGGAAGAAAGCTGTAACCGGTATTAAAAACTGTATCAAAGCAGGGTTAGGGGTTCAGGTGAATACTACGATCAGTGATTTTAATTATGATGAATTTGAGGAGATTACCGATTTTGCAATTGAGCTGGGGGCCAAAGCTCATCATCCATTCTTTTTGGTACCTACGGGTAGAGGAAAGGAGATTGAACAGGACTCAGTTCGTGCCAACAGATATCATCAAATGATTGAGCGGATTATGGAAAAACAAAAGGAGGTTGAGATTGAGCTGAAACCGACTTGTGCCCCACAGTTTATGGCAGTAGCTAAAGAGAAGGAAATGAATATGAGATTTACTCGAGGCTGTTTAGCAGGGACTGATTACTGTTGTATCTTACCTAATGGAGATGTACATATTTGCCCTTATTTGCCGGTCAAGGTAGGTAATGTCAAAGAGACACCTTTTTCTGAAATATGGGCTGAAGCTGAAATTTTTGAAGAATTAAGAACAATGGATTATAAGGGTAGTTGTGATGGCTGTCAGCATATTGAAATTTGTGGAGGTTGTCGAGCAAGGGCTTATTATTACTCAGATGGTGATTATATGGCTGGAGAGCCTTGGTGTAATCGAGGTGGTTGTAGATGAGAGAAGAGTTAGGTGAATTAGATAGGAAGTTATTGACTTTAGCTCAACGTGAATTTCCTTTAGATTCTAGACCATATCAAAGATTAGGAGAAGAGGTAGGCTTGAGTGAGCAAGAAGTGATTGAGCGAATTAAAGAATTAAAAGAAGGCGGTTATATTCGTCGATTAGGTGCTATTTTTAGCTCTAAAAAACTAGGTTATGTTAGTACTTTAGTTGCTACTAAGGTAGCTGAAGAGGAGTTTTATCAAGTAGCGGAAAAGATCAACCAATACCGTGGGGTGACTCATAATTACCGGCGCAACCATGATTTCAATCTCTGGTTTACCTTAATTGCTCCTGATCAAGCTAGTTTAGAGAAACAGTTAGCTGAGATTGAGATTTTACAAGGAGTTAAAGTGTTGCGTAACCTACCTGCGGAGCGATTTTATAAATTAGGAGTTAAGCTGAATTTAGAAAAGGAGGGCCAACAAGGTGAAAAGAGAAATAAGTCAGCTAGATAAGGAGATTATTAGATCAGTTCAAGAGGAGTTACCTTTAATTAAACGCCCTTATCAGAAGATAGCAGATGAACTTGAAATTAGCGAAGAAGAGTTGTTGGCCCGCTTAAAGCAGTTAAAGGAAGAAGGAAGGCTACGTCGAATGGGAGTTATTCTTTATCATCGCCAAGCTGGTTATCAATTTAATGGGATGGGAGCTTGGGTAGTAGCCCCTGAACGGCGTGAAAAAGTAGGGGAGTTAGTGACTAGTTATGAAGAGATCAGCCATGTCTATCAGCGGCCAACCTATCCTGATTGGCCATATAGCCTCTTTACGATGATCCATGGCCAGAGCCAATCAAAGGTTGAAGCGGTTGCTCAAAAAATTTCAGAGCAGACAGGGATTACTGAATATAAGATATTATATAGTATAGAAGAATTGAAGAAGACGAGTATGAAATATTTTTGTGAAGGAGATTAAATCTTTAAAGTTCTTTAAAAATTGAATTAAAAGACTGGGTAAGCATAAGTTACTTTTCTTGACTTTTAGATAGAAAAGACCAACTTATGTTTTTATTTTTAGGTATAAATGATATATATTGATATCAACAAAATAATTATGAAATTATAGCATAAAGAGGTATTAAATTATCTGATTTAGTTAAGATATAGTTATAGAGTAATTATGTTAGAAGAGTTTAGTTAGTTAATCAGTTTGAGGGTAGGGAAGGTGGCCTGATAGAAATGAAGAGGTATTTAGTGGTTTGTTAGGTAGTGTGATAAGAGGCTTAATTTAGCTAAACGCAGTAATTAGCTTTAGGAGGAAGAGAGTGTGAGTAAAAAATTAAAGGTTAGAATTGGCTTGTTGCTATTAGCAGTAGGTGTTCTTTATCTAATTGTTACAGGAGTTAATAGCTTTTCTAGCTATTATTTGACTATCGAGGAGGTTTATGCAGAGGCGGAAGAGTTTTATAATCAACGACTTAAGGTATCTGGATTGATTGTAGGTGATTCGATAGATTGGAATTCTCAAGAGATAAAGTTGAAATTTAAAATTAAAGAAGGAGAAAAGACAGAGCAAAGAATCCCTATCAAATATCAAGGTGTTAAACCGGATAATTTTGAAGGTGGCCAAGCAGTTATTGTGGAAGGTGAATTTGTTAATGGAGAGTATATAGCAGCTGATGAGTTATTAATTCAATGTCCCTCTAGATATGAAGCGGAGCTTAAAGAGAGGAGAGAGGAACATTCTGATCAGATAGAGCAAAATTTTTAAAGTATTTAATACTGAATAATTAATATTTAATAATTAGAGAAGAAGTTAACTATTGGTCTTAAAATTATTCAATATTAAATGTCACTATCGTTGCATTGTTAAAAAATATAGATTTACTAACTCAACCAAATCAAATTAGTAATCAAAAATTTATAACTTAGTAGACTTTTCAAAGTAATTATTACTTTGAAAGTAGTCCTTGTTCTATATTAAAAGTAAAATTTAGAATATATTTCTAGAAGAAATTCTATTAGCCTAGGGTTTTAGGTAGTAAAATTTTATCAACTACTGTTAATCCATTTATTCCAATTGAAATCATTTGTTGTAACTGAACAAATGGAATACTTTATCTTTCTAGTGAGTTTAAGTAAACTCCCTTTGAATTTAGATTCTTTTTCAAGTAATTTTAAAATTAAAAATAAGATTACAGCACTATAAACCTGTGTTAAGACAGCATTTTTATTTTGTCCAAAAAAGTTCTTTATTTTTAGATGTTGCTTGATCCACTTGAAAAATAGCTCTATTTGCCATCGTTTTTTATATAGATAGGCTATTACATGAGCATCCAAATCAAAGCGGTTAGTTAAAATATCAATACTTTTTTCATTGCCATTTCGATCAGTTGTTTTTACTCTAACTAATCTTATTTCCTGTTTCATTCTAGTTTTTGAAGTATGATCACCTAGCATTATATCAGCATCTAATATAACATTTGCTTCTTTATCTTTGGCATTTAAATCTAAAAATCTAATGATTTCAACTTTAGTATTAGATTTTGCTCTAGTTACAAAATAGATATCATTATCTATAAACTCATCAAACTTTTGATACTTTATATAAGCTCTATCAAAGAGATAAGTATAGCTAGGGTTAAAGGTCAGATTATCAAATATTTCTTTGTCATGAATTATAGCATCGCTTATTATTATATTTTCTGGGGCATTAGTATTCAAATCATATAAAGTATGAAGTTTAATTCCACCTTTAGTGCTTCTAAATTTAGCCCAAGGAAATAATGACAAACATAAACTTATAGTTGAAGAATCTAAGATTTTCACAAAACCAATTTCTTTTAAAGCTTCTTGAAGCCCCTTATTAGCGTTAAGCTTATCAAATAGGTGTTGGAAAATTTCAAAGAATATCTCATGAGGTCTACTTTCATTTTTACGAGATAACTGAGATTTGCTTATTTTAGGTAATGTTCTATTTAGTTGATTATTATTTTCTAAATCACAAATAAAATCTTCTAGACTTTCTTTTTTAGTAAGATGAAAATAAAGTAGGTATAATAGATGAACTTCTGTTGTTAATTTATGAACCTTATAATCTGAGTTATATTTATCAATTAGACCTTTCAAAAAGTTTCTATCAATAACATCTAGAAGTTTAGTCAAAAGTATGGTACAATTATTCATGATTTCATCTCCTTTGATTTCATGGATTTTGTACTGGGGGGTACGTATCCATTTAATCAAAGGAGTTTTATTTTTTCAAGAACTTTTTATAAAAAACGATGCAACGCTAGTGATTAAATGTTAATTATTAATTGTACTTATAGAGGAGGGGTTATAATGCTTAAAATTGGTTCTACAGTTTTGTGGTTGTCATTAATAGTTATTCTATATTCAATAACTGCTTATTTATTAGGATTGAAATTAAAGAATAAAAGATTAATTAAGAGTGCTCATAATGGTGTGTTTGCGAATGCAATCCTTGTTACAATTGCTTCGGTAATTTTATTTTATGTATTAGGGGTTAGTGATTTTTCTATTGAATATGTAGCTCGTTATACTAGTAGAAACTTACCATTAGTTTATAAGTTAGCAGCTTTTTGGGCTGGTAATAGTGGTTCTTTGTTGCTATGGTTTTGGTTATTATCAATTTATGGAGTAGTTGTTGCTTTTTCTAAAGATCCACTAAAAGCAAAGTTAAAGCCTTATGCTAGTTTAGTTATTTTATTGATTGGATTATTTTTTTCAATATTGTTGAATTTTGATAGTAGTCCTTTTACGCAGCCTGACTTTTTGATTAGAGATGGAGCTGGTTTAAATCCAATGTTACAGAATATAGGGATGATAGTTCATCCTATAACCCAGTTTTTAGGTTATGTGGGGGTTGCTGTTCCTTTTGCTTACTTAATTGCTGATTTGATTTTAGATCTGAAAGGGGAGGCTTGGGTTAAGGTAGTTAGAAGGTGGACTTTATTTACTTGGCTTTTCTTAACAATTGGTATGGTTTCTGGTGGAGAATGGGCTTATGTTGAGCTGGGTTGGGGAGGTTATTGGGCTTGGGATCCAATTGAAAATGCTTCTTTATTTCCTTGGTTGACAATTACAGCCTTTTTACATTCATTGATTATTCAGGAAAAGAAAGGTGTTTTTAAAGTCTGGAATGCTTCATTGGTAATTGTTAGTTTTATTTTGACTATCTTTGGTACATTTTTGGCTAGAAGTGGGATTTTAGCCTCTGTACATGCTTTTTCAGAAGGAGATACAGGGACTTATTTCTTATTTTTTATGAGTTTAACTACTATAATTAGTTTATCTTTATTTGTTTGGCGTTTTAAGAGTCTTAAGAGCAAGGAATATGAATTTCCATTTGTTTCTAAAGAAAATACATTCTTAATTAATAATTGGTTGATATGTATTATTGCAGCAGTTGTCTTTTTTGGTACTACTTATCCATTGATTTCACAATTTATTCAAGGCAGGCAGGTTGAGTTAGGGCAAGAGTTTTTTAATCAAGCTACTATTCCATTATGGATTAGCATGGTATTGCTAATGGGTTTGGGGACATATCTACCATGGGGGAATCTATCCATAGATATCTTAAAAAAGAGGTTTGCTGTACCGTTAGTGTTGGCCCATCTATTTGGATTTGGCATTTATTTTTTAATGAGAGTTAGAAACTTTTCTGCTATGTTAGCTATTACAGCTTCATTCTTTGTAGTGGTAGTTACAATAATTGATATTTATCGTGGAATTAAAGCAAGGATGAAGGGGCAAAAAGAAGGGTTTATAACTGCTTTTATCAGATTAACGGCTGCAGATCGGAGAAAATACGGAGGATATATGGTTCATATAGCAATTATTATGATGGTATTTGGGATTGCAGGTTCTAGCGCTTATCAAGAGGATATACAGGTAACTGTTAATCAAGATGAGGTTATTAAATTTATGGATTATGAGCTAACTTATAATGGATTAAAGCTTGCTGAAACTGATCATAAGGTAACCGTTTTTGCTGAAATTGATGTTACAAAGAATGGAGCAGAATATGATTTATTAAGGCCAGCTCAGGAATATTTTGGAGATCCAACTGAAGAAGATTCGAGTGCTCAAATTGATTTCAGAAGAAATATTAGAGAAGATTTATATTTAGTTCTAGCTGGCTGGGATAAAGGTGGAGAAGAAGCTACTTTTTGGATAGTTAGTAATCCAGTAGTTGGTTGGGTATTTTGGGGTATGAGGTTATTAGTGATCGGAACGATAATTGCTTTATGGCCTAATGAGAAGAAGTATTATAAAGAATTAATAAAAGAATCTGTCTAATTGTTTAATTTAATTTGTTTTAATCTTATCTTTTGAATTTGTTCTTTAACTATTAGTTATTCATTATTAATTATTAACTGAACTTCTAGGAGGTGGTTTAATGTCAGCAGTAGTTGGTATAGCTGGTCTGATAATAGCTAGTTTAGTTATTTACTTATTAGGTTATCCTTTCTTTGAAGATGATTATATCAATTACCAACAGAAGATTATTGAATTAAAGAAGAAAGAAAAGCTGCAACAAACAGAGATTTTTACTTTATTAGATGAGTTAGAGCTTGATAAATTGATGGGAAAAGTATCAGAAAAGAAATATCGATGTTTTAAAAAAAGCTTTCAGCAGTTGATAGTAGATAAGAATCAATAAGGGAGTTGAGTGCATGAAAGCTAAAATAGCATTGGCTGTTAATAACTTAAAAAAGAAGCTTAATGGAAAAGAACTCTTAACTGGAATCGACTTTAATCTAACAGAAGGTGAAATTTTAAGTATTTTTGGGCCAAATGGTGCAGGAAAGACAACATTATTAAACTTATTATCTACAGCTACTAATCCTACTACAGGAAGAATTGAGATTATGGGCCAAGATATTATTGAAGATTCAATAATTATCAAAGAGCAAGTTGGTTTGATCTCTCATGAAACTTTTTTTTACGATAAGTTAACTGCTTATGAAAACTTAGAGTTTTATGGAAAAATGTATAGCATAACTGATCTTGATAATAGAATTTTCAGGGTGATCAAAGAGGTAGGACTTAAGTATTGTTTACATGATTTTGTAGCTACATTTTCAAGAGGAATGAAGCAGCGTTTAGCAATTGCTAGAGCTATCTTACATTTACCTAAGTTACTATTATTAGATGAACCTTATACTGGTTTAGACCAGCATGCAATCGAAATGTTAAATGGAATAGTCAAAAAATTAAATGAACAAGGAAGAACGATAGTTACAGTGACCCATAACTTACAGCAAGGATTAAAGATATCAGATCAATTTTTAATCTTAATCGATGGTAGAATCGAATTTGCAGCTAACAGCCAAGAATTTACAACAACAGAACTGAAAGAAAAGTATAGTGGGTTATTAGGTGGTAGGCTATGAAGTATTTACAACAAATAAAAACTGTAGTATGGAAAGACTTAAAAGTTGAGTTGAGAACTAAAGATATGTTAGCTTCGATGATCGTTTTTGCTTTGTTAGTAATAGTTATTTTTGCCTTTGTTTTTGATCCTGCTGGAACAGAATTGGAAGGGGTTTTCCCAGGGGTTATGTGGGTCATATTTATCTTTTCCGGTTTATTATGTCTTAATCGTTCTTTCATGATTGAAAAGTATAATAATAGCATCTTTGGTTTGATACTCTGTCCAGTTGACAAAAGTGTCATTTATTTTGGGAAGTTGATTGCTAATTTAACATTAATGTTTATTATAGAGGCAGTTGCTCTATTTTTTTTGATGATTTTATTTGGGTATAGTATAGCTGGCCCTCTCTGGCAATTAGTAATCGTTATCTTTTTGGGTACTTTTGGTTTTGTGGCGATTGGAACATTTTTAGCAGCTTTGACTTCTAATATAGATGGTAGTGAAGTTTTATTACCGGTTATTCTTTTGCCGATGATTGTACCATTAATAATTGGAGTTGTAGAGTTGACAGCAGGTGTGGTAGAAGAAGGTGCTGGAATTACTGAAGTTGTTTCCTGGTTGAACTTAATTATAGTTTATGATCTGATTTTTACAGTAGTTCCTTTTATGTTGTTTGATTTTTTAATGGAGGTGTAAGTATGGTTAAGCAAGAGGTTGTTAAAGATAAATTAGAGCAAGTACTAAAATGGTCAACATTTATAGTAGTGGCTTTAAGCTTGTATATGATCTTTATTTATGCTCCAAGAGAGAGGATAATGGGTGATATTCAACGCTTATTTTATTATCATTTAGCATCAGCTTGGGTTGCTTTTTTTGCTTTTTTTGTAGTCTTTGTGACTAGTATCATATATCTAAAGAAACGTGATCGAATATCTAGTGCCATCAGTTTAGCTTCAGCGGAGATAGGGGTTATCTTTACTACTATTGTCTTAATTACCGGGCCAATCTGGGCTAGACCGATTTGGAACAGATGGTGGACTTGGGATCCTCGCTTAACAACTACTTTGATTTTATGGTTTATTTATCTTGCTTATATTTTGATCAGACTTTCAGCGGAAGATGAAAAGACAGGGTTATTAGCAGCTATCTTTGGAATTATCGGCTTTATCAATGTACCGATTGTCTTTATGTCGATTAGATGGTGGCGTTCTATTCATCCTCAGGTGATTGAAGGAGGAGGTTCTAGCATAAATCCTTTAATGCTCCATACTTTATTTGTTAGTGTAGCTGCTTTTAGTTTACTTTATTTTTATTTATTAATTAAGAGGGTTAAAGTAGAATTATTAGCTGAACAAATAAAGGAGTTTAAAGAATTATTACGAAAGCAATGCCATTAAATTAAGGAGGTATAAAATGGACTATTTTAATTACTTATTGATCGGTTATCTAATTATTTGGGTTCTAATCTTTTTTTATACAGCTAGTATAGGTCAAAAGCAGAAAAAATTAGAGAAAGAGATTAAATTTCTTAAAGATAGTTTGGACTAAATTAGTTGAGTGATAAAGAGAGGGGGCTAAGGATGAATAAAAATTTAGAGAAGTTTTTACTTTTAATTTTAGGTGTTGGATTGGTAGTGGGTATGATCTTAACTAGTCAAGTTAGATGGACTACTGATCAAAAGGAAGGAATTCCTCTAGAAGAGGTATTTGGGGGAAATAACAGAAAAGATTCCAATCAACAAACTGAAGTTGAGGTAGAAGTTAATGAAGCTGGTTTTCCTAAAAGAATTATAGATTTACAATTAGATGAATTTTTAGTTGGTCAGGAAGCAATAATAGAGATAAATAAAGATTTAGAGATCGATTTAGAATTGCTTGATGGTTATGCAGGTTATTATAGTAATGCTGGACGAGGAGAAGTTAAAGTCTTTATTTCTGAGTTAGATAGTTTCCGTGAGATTGAAGAGATAAATAATGAAATAAAAGCAAATGAGCAGTTTGCGGAGACAAATTTTTTCATGATTAGTGGAGAAAAAATCTATTTTACTCAAAAAGAAGGTCTAAACTATTATTATTATCAACAGGGAAATAAAGTTTATTGGATTGCTGTTAGTGGAGTTGATGAGATGCTTGTAGTTGGTCATTTAATAAATATATTGTAATTGATTGTGAGGAGGTTGATTAGGATGGCTAAAGGCAATAATAAAATTTTTGGTTTAATAGTTCTAATAGCTGTTATATTCTTAACGGGAAGGGCTTGGATAAATAATGGAGGGTTAGAAAGCTTTACAGAATCAACTGATTTCAACAGGTTGATTGGTGACCCAATAGTTGAAGCAAGAAGCTATCAAGGGCAAGAGGTTTATATGACAGAGATTTCTCCTGAGGCTGGTGATGAGTATATTTATTTTTCATTAAAGAGAGTTGATCAAAAGAATATAATCTTTTTTGAAGTAGAGAATAAAATAGGTAGTTTGGTTCCATTAATAGCATATATAACTCCAACAGGAAGATTATTTGTCGGTACTAGTTTGTGCGAACCTTGTGGAGGTAGAAGATTACATTTAAAAGATGACACTGTAGTCTGCAATAGATGTAATACAACTTACAACATTGAAAATCGAGTAGGAATTAGAGGTACTGCTGCTTGTATGGAGTATCCACCTGTGGCGGTAGATTATAGAATTATAGATGATCAGATTAAAATACCTATTAGAGAAATTAAGTATTGGAAGCCTCGATTGTAAAGTCTTTTTTATCAACTCTAAAATTTAAACTGTATTCTTCTTTTAAGTTAATGTAGATACAAATAAGATCAAGTGATTTTCAATAATATTTATTCACATGAAATTATTTTAGGAGAATTATAAAAATTATAACAATAAAAACAATTAAAACTTCTTGATTTATTTATTGCAATAAGATATAATATTTTTGTAATGATATAGTAAATCAGTATTTTTTCTATGAATTATGTAATTGAGTAGTTTAGTAGATTTAGGTTTTAATCATCCTGGAGAATTATAGTAGGAGATAAGCTTAGGATTGATTAAGATAAAATAACTTATCTTAATCGATTGCTTGTGTAAGTTATGACAATCTCAATGATTTAATAGCATCATAAGCCACCATAAGTTTCTATTAGAAATGCTAGTATTATTTGCTTTACACTATTAAAAATTCTTTAGGAGGGAATAAGTTATGTTTAAGAAAAGATCTGTATTTATTTTAGCAGCATTATTGGTAGTAGCAACACTTGTATTAGTTGGGTGTACAGGAGAAGAAGTTGAAGAAACTGATGCATCACTTTTAGAAGATGGTGAATATGTAGGTTATTCACAAGCTAGTGCTAGAGGTTATGTGGAAGCTTTAGTTACAATTGAAGGAGATGAGATTGTAGCAGTAGAATTAACAGAATATCAACTACAGCCTGGTGAAGCTAAAGGAGAAGATTATCACTATGAAGCTTGGCATGAGGCTATGGACATATTACCAGATAGCTTTGTAGAGGCTAATGATTCAGAAGTAGATATTGTTTCCGGTGCTACTAGTACAACTAATATGTCTATGGAAGCAGTAGATATGGCACTTCAGAAAGCTCAAGGTGTTACAGAATTTGATGGTACTTATGCAGCGTTTACTGATAAGAATGAAAGAGGTAGCCACTTTGTAGCTTGGGTAACAGTAGAAGATGGAGATATTATCGAAGTTGAACTTAATGAATCAAGAGATGGTGAGTATAAGCCTGACGATTATCAACATGAGGCTTACAACGAAGCTAGGGTTGAGCAAGCTGCAAGAAAAGTATCAGCTAATAGTGCTGATGTAGATGTATACTCTGGAGCTACTGGTAGTTCTAATGGTTGGATTGAAGCTGCAGAGCTAGCTTTAGAAAAAGCTGGCTTAAAGTAAAAATTATTTTAAAATAAATGTCTAACGAAGAATACTCTGTTATTAATAACAGAGTATTCTTTTTTATTAAGTGGTTAATAAATTGTTGTGTAATGGTCAAGGGATAAATATCTTCAAATAGTTTTAACCTTATGATATAATACTCCCTATAAGAAGGAGAAGAGTTTTCTGTTGACCTGATAGAAAGTGTTAAATTTAAGGGGTCTATTTTTGTTATAATCTATGTATGTTAAGGAAGAGCATCTTTAAATTTTGAACAAGTACGGTATAATAATAATAAGTTATAGTTATTTGAGCGGTTTTAAATTTAGATTTAAGTTAAAGTTGATTGTAATAGTTAATAATTAATAATAAAGAGTATAAAGAAGTTAGTTTATAAATACTAAAAGGAGAATTTGAAGTGGCAGTCAATAGTAATTCGGAACGATTAGGGCAAGAAAAAATTTTGAAATTATTATTTAAATTATCGGTACCTTCAATTATTGGGATGAGTACTCAGGCTTTATATAATGTAGTAGATAGTATTTATGTTGGACGTAGTAGTCAAGAGGCTTTATCAGCTTTATCTTTAGCCTTTCCTATACAAATAGTCTTGATTGCAATTGCAGTTGGAACAGGAATTGGAACTAGTTCTTTAATTTCAAGACTACTAGGAGAAGGGGAGGAAAACAGGGCCAACGAAGTAGCAGAACATACAGTAATTATCATTCTATTTTATGGTATAATTGTTGGATTAATCGGTTATTTTTATTCTGATAATTTAATTCGGTTATTCACCTCTGAGCAGGTATTAATTGAGATGGGGACAAGCTATATTAGAATTATGTTAATTGGTTCTATTGCTCTCTTTTATCCTATGATAGCAAATAACATACTGAGAGGAGAGGGAAATACCTTTGTTCCAATGTTAGGTTTGGTAGTAGGAGGGGTTTTAAATATTATTATAGATCCTTTTTTAATTTTTGGAATTGGTATCTTTCCTGAATTGGGAATAGAGGGGGCTGCTATTGCCAGTATCTTTTCTAAATTTGTTGGTGGGGTCTTGATTAGTTTGATTCTTTTTAGTCCTAAAACGCAGGTTAAATTTAATTTTAAAGACTTCAAGTTTGATTTTGAGATTATCAAAGAAATTTATGAAGTTGGTTTACCAGCAATGGTTATGCAATTACTATCAAGTGTTATGATTGCTGTAATGAATATTATTGTTGGAGGGTTTAGTACTGTAGCTATTGCAGTAGCAGGTATCTATTTTAGGTTACAGTCTTTCTTTTTTATGCCAATTTTTGGACTAGGGCAGGCTTATATGCCGATTCTTGGTTATAATTATGGCCATAAAAATCCAAAGCGAATGAAGAAAACAATCAAGTATGGTCTATTGCTCAGTTCAGTTTTTACAGGAGCTGGTTTTGTTATATTTCAGTTATTCCCAAGGGAGTTAATTCTGTTATTTAATGATACACCAGAGTTATTAGAGATTGGGGAGGTTGCTTTACGCCGAATAAGTTTAGCATTTCCGGTCATTGGCCCGGCTATCATTGCTTCGACTACCTTTCAAGCATTAGGAAAAGGGATTCCTAGCTTAGTACTTTCTTTTTTACGTCAGATAATTCTCTTATTACCGATAATGTATCTATTAGGGCAATTATATAGTTTAGATGTTTTATGGTTTGCTTTTCCTATTTCTGAAATAATTTCTGCTATCTTAATTTTGTTTTGGTTGACAGCTACATTAAGAGAGATATTTACAAGAATGAAGAATGAACGAGAGGGATTATAGATCATCTTATCTTATAAAATATAAGGTTAAATAGTTAATTATAGAAAATAAATTGAGATTTAATTTTGCAGAATTTATAATTTTTCATTCAAGGATTAACTCAAGTTTAACTTTGAAAAATTAAAGGCTTTGACAGTGCACTGAGACATATCTACAAGTGTTAAAGAAATTTTATTGGTTATTGATTTTGCTAAAAGGGCTGTAAAATTATTTTCTTCTGATATTTATTACTAATACAAAGGATGTTAGAGATTATGAATGCAATTTTATTGGCTGGAGGAGAGAGTTCTCGTTTTGGAACTAATAAGGCATTAGCTAAATTGGGTGGACAGAGATTAATTGAGCGAATTAGTAGGATTTTAAAGAAAAATTTTGATAAAGTTTATGTAGTAGTTAATAACAAGAAAGATTATTCTTTTCTAGAAGGGGTTGAGTTAGTAAAGGATATTATTCCATATCAAGGGCCTTTAGGTGGTTTATATACTGGGTTGAATTATTCTTCGGCCCAGTATAATTTTTTGTTGGCTTGTGATATGCCTTGTATTAATGGCGCTTATCTTAAATTCTTACAAGAGCAAAAGCGAGATTACGATCTCTTGATTTCTCAGTTAGGTGATTGCTTAGAACCTTTGGCTGCTGTTTATAGTAAAAATTGTTTACCCGCTATTAAGAAGAGGTTAGAAATGAAGGATTTAAAGTTAACTAATTTTTTTTCTGAAGTGAAAGTTAAAACTATTAATGAAGAAGAATTAAAAAAGATTGTAAACCCAGAATATCTCTTTTATAATGTTAATTATCAGGCAGATTTAGAGCAATTAGTAGCGGAGTTTAAAAGTTAAACATTTATGATATTAATTTTAAAGTTTTTAGCTATGCATTGTAAACTAAGGTGGAGTTGGGGTGAAAGAATGTCAAATTTATTTAATTTGATTAATCTTGAAGAGGTTGAAGAGATTTTTAGTAGTAAAGTAGGGGCTTGTCTGGGTACAGAAAGGATTTCTATAACAGAAGCTAAAGGGAGAATTTTAAGTCAAGATTTCATCTCTCCTTTTGATCTTCCTCCTTTTACTAGAGCAACGATGGATGGTTATGCAGTTAAAGCTGCTGACACTTTTGCTGCTTCTGAAGGTAATAAGGTTTATCTTGGTCTAGTTGGAGAAGTATTGATGGGAGAAGAAGCTACAGAAGGTTTAGAAAGTGGACAAGCAATTAGAATTAGTACAGGAGGAATGCTGCCACAAGGAGCAGATGCTGTTTTAATGGTGGAATATACTGAGAAATTAGGCAGTGAATTAGTTGAAATTAATCGTGCTGTGGGCAGTGGAGAAAATATTGTTAGAAAAGGGGAGGATATTAGTCAAGGGGAGACATTATTAAAAAAAGGATCGCAACTTAGACCACAAGATTTAGGTGCTTTAGCTGGGTTGGGAATTACGGAAGTTGAAGTTTATAAGCGTCCTCGGGTTACTGTTTTTGCCACTGGTGATGAAATAATCAACCCTGAGCAAAGACCACAGCCTGGAGAGATCAGAGATATTAACTCTTATGCTGTTATAAGTGCTCTTGAAGGGATAGCTAAGATGTCTCAAGGAGGAATCATAAAAGATAGCAAAGAAGAATTAGAAGCCAAATTACGGGTAGCAACAGAGAATAGTGATGTGGTAGTTTTATCAGGAGGGAGTTCAGTGGGAACTAAAGATTTAACACTTGAGGTAGTGGATAATTTAGGTGAGCCTGGAGTGTTGGTTCATGGAATTGCTATTAAGCCAGGGAAGCCGACTGTTTTAGCAATAGTAGACGATACTGTAGTAATTGGTCTACCAGGTCATCCTACATCAGCCTTGACTGTTTGTAAAATTGTAGTGCAGCCGATAGTTGAAAGGCTTGCTGGGTTACAAGATGATTTGGGCCAACAGAATTATTTAACTGCCAGTTTAAGCCGCAATTTAGCTTCAGTTAAAGGTAGGGAGGAATATATTCGGGTGAAGTTAGAGAAAGAGGCTGATTCGATTATAGCAGTACCTATTTTAGGAAAATCAAGTTTAGCTACAACTATGGTTGAAGCAGATGGAGTAATTAAAATTGGTATAGGAAAAGAGGGGTTAGAAAAGGGAGCTGAAGTGCAGGTGTTATTATTTTAGCCTAGGTGTATTGATTAAATTTTATTATAAAATTGTGGTACTTTTGATTTGGCGGGTAGAAATGATATTTGTAGGGGCAGGTCTCTGTGCCTGCCTATGTTAAATCACGGGCAACCACGGAGAGTCGCTCCCTACAAAAACACATTCTTTTACGAACGAAAAGTGCCACTGTATATCAATAAAGCTTAAATTAACATAGAGTTAATGTATTTTTTTAATTTAACCGTATTCAGGAAAGGAGGCAATTATAATGGGTAGAAATATTTATCTTGATAATTTACCTCTTGATCAAGCAATTGAAAAATGGTATTCTAAATTGAATTTAAAAGCAAAGATAGAACAGATAGATGTTAGAGAGGCTTTAGGAAGAAAGTTAGCTCGAAAAGTAGTAGCTCAGACTTCGTCCCCCCATTATCCTGCGTCAGCAATGGATGGGATTGCAGTAAAATCCCAACTGACAGCAGGTGCTTCAGAAAGGAATCCTATTAAATTAACTCAAGGAGAGGGGTATCAGTTAGTCGATACTGGTGATCCATTACCTGAGGAATTTGATGCGGTGGTTATGATTGAAGATGTTAATATTGTTGATGGGTTGGCCCAAATTGAAAGACCTGCTGCTTCAGGGCAACATGTTCGAAAAGTAGGAGAAAGTTTAATTGCTGGGCAGTTAATCCTAGGAGAGGGAGAAGAGATTACTCCTCACGCGATGGGGCTGATTTTGGAAGGTAATGTTAAGCGGGTGGAAGTTTATGTTCAACCTAAAGTAAAGATTATACCAACTGGCACTGAATTGGTAACTGACAAAGAAAAGCTAGAGCCAGGAGATATTATTGAATTTAATTCTCATGTCTTAAGTGGTTTAGCTAAAAATTGGGGAGCAGAACCAAAGCGAGGCAATATTGTAGCTGATAATTATGAAAAGATAAGAAAAAAGGTTATAGAAGCAGTAGCTATAAGTGATTTTGTAGTAATTACTGCTGGATCTTCTGCTGGACGAGAAGATTATACTGCTGACATTATTGAGGAGCTTGGTGAAGTAATAGTTCATGGTGTTAGTATTAGACCAGGCGGGCCAACGGTTTTAGGTGTGATAGCTGATACTCCTGTGATGGGTGTGCCTGGTTATCCAGTTGCTTCTGCTTTAGCTTTTAGATTGTTTGCTCGAGAGTTGATTTATCGGTTAGCAGGACAAAAACTGCCATCTTCTAAAAAGATAAAGGCTAAGTTAAGCAAAAAGATAGTTTCTGATTTGGGATATAAGGAATTTGTCAGGGTTAAGTTAGCTCAATTTGGAGAGGAGTTAATTGCTACTCCCTTGGCTAGATCAGCAGGAGTTTTGGGCTCTTTGGTAGCAGCGGATGGATTGCTAGTTTCTTCAGAGTATAGTGAAGGATTGGAAAGTGGGCAGGAAGTAAAGGTTGAGTTGTTAACTGCTAAGTTAGAGGCTGATAAGAGCTTATTGGTAGCTGGAAGCCGAGATTTGGCCCTTGATCTGTTAAAAAATCGACTGAAAAAAGAGGGAGTAGGATTAACCTTTCAACATTTGGGTAGTCGAGGAGCTTTAACTGCTTTAAGAAGAAATGAAGTTCAGTTAGCAGCTATTCACTTTCCAGTAGAGGGAGATTACTCGAAGATAAAAAAGTTCTTAGGAGATAAAGAGGTTGTAGGAGTTAATTTAGGGTTTTGCAATAAAAAAATTAGTAAGGAAGCTAAAAGGAAAGGGATTAATTCATTGGCCCCTACTGATTTATTAAACGCTGTAGAAGAAGGGCAGATTGAGTTAGGCTTGAAGTTGATTATTCCTAAAGCTTATCTAGAAGAGCCGCGGATTAAAAAATTGTTAGAACTTATAGAGAGTGAAGAGTTTAAAGCGGAGATGCAAGAAGTTGGGTATCAGATTAGTGATGGGCTAGATCTAGATAGTAATGGTTAATAATAGAGAAAAATAGCTAATAAATCATTAGCAACTAATATCAGTAAAAACCTTATAGTTTAAATGGTTTGAAGTTTTTTGATTTGATAGACTATAAGTATATATAATTAATCACTATATATTTAGGAGGTGACAGAAAATAACCAAATTAATCGATCCACTAGGTCGGAAAATAGATTATTTGCGAATTGCAATAACTGACAGATGTAATTTGCGCTGCCAATATTGTATGCCTGAAGAAGGAGTTAAAAGTTTAAGCCAGCAGCGGATTTTGCGTTATGAAGAGTTGATTAAGGTTGTTCAAGTAGGAGCCAGATTGGGAATTAAAAAGGTTAGATTGACAGGTGGAGACCCTTTAGTTAGAAAAGGAGTAGTTAATTTTGTTCAAATGTTAAACAAAATAGAAGGGATTGAAGAGATTTCTTTAACGACTAACGGGTTATTATTAGAAGAGAAGGGCCAAGGTTTATTAGAAGCTGGCTTAGATCGAGTTAATATTAGCTTAGATACTTTAGAGCAAGGTAAGTTTAGGGAAATTACTAAAATTGGAGGGTTTAAACAGGTCTGGGCCGGGATAGAGAAGGCTTTAGAGTTAGAGTTGGCCCCAATTAAGATTAATATGGTTTTGATGAAAGGGATTAATGACGACGAGGTCTTTGATTTTATTAATTTGACTAGAGAATATCCTCTTCATGTTAGATTTATTGAGTTTATGCCCATAGGAGGTAAGAGGTCAGAACAAGAGGAGAAGTATTTGAGTATCGCAGAATTAAAAAGAAAGATTAAGGAACGAGAGAAGCTATTGCCAAGTAAATTTGTTATTGGCAATGGGCCAGCTAACTATTATCGAGTAGCAGGAGCTTCAGGAACAATTGGTTTTATTAGTCCTATTAGTAATCATTTTTGTACTAGCTGTAATCGAATTAGATTAACTGCAACTGGTTATTTGCGTCCTTGTTTATGTAGTGATGACGAAATTAATTTAAAAGAGCTAATTAGGAATAATAGTAATCAAGAGAGATTAATGGAGAGATTTTTAGAAGCAGTAACTTATAAACCTAAGCAACATCATTTAGGAGAAGAGACTTCATTAGTCAAGCATATGTCGCAGATAGGAGGATGAGGATGGGTAAATTAAGTCATTTTGATGAGGCTGGACGATCTCGAATGGTTGATATCACAGCAAAGGATGAAACGAAAAGGGTAGCAATTGCTCAAGCTAAGGTTCGGGTCAGCCCTAAAACTATGGAATTGATTAAGGGTCAAGAGATAGAAAAAGGGGATGTTTTGGAAGTAGCACGGGTAGCTGGAATTATGGGGGTCAAGCGGACAGCTGATCTGATTCCGATGTGCCATCCTTTATTGATCAGTGGGGTCGATTTAAAATTTAATCTTATTGAAGAAGAAGCAATAATTGAGATTCTTGCGGTTACTAAGATTGCAGGAAAGACCGGAGTAGAAATGGAAGCATTGACTGCTGTCTCTGTTGCAGGTTTGACAATTTATGATATGTGTAAGGCAGTTGACAAGGGGATTGAGATTGGGGATATTAAATTATTAAAGAAGACTGGTGGTAAGAATGGAGTTTATGTAGACCAAGATTTAATAGGAGAAGTGGTTGCTTTTTGTAGTAGCTTAGAGAAGGGAACTGCTAAAGAGCAGATAGCTGAAGCAAACTTTAAGGAGAATTATGGTTTAGAAAGGGATGCTCATGCTGGAGATTGGCATCGCCAAATTAGCTTATTAGCTATTGAAGATATCGATTATATGCGAGAGCAAGGGTTAGATTTAAAGTTGGGGGCTTTTGGAGAAAATATAGTGACTAAAGGATTAAAATTGACGGAGTTACCACTTGGTAGGAAGTTAAAATTAGGTGAGGAAGTAATTTTAGAAGTGACTCAGATCGGTAAGGAGTGTCATAATCGCTGTAATATATATCATCAAGTAGGGGATTGTATTATGCCAAAACGAGGTATCTTTGCTAAGGTAATTCAGGGTGGAACGGTTAAAGCAGGAGCTAAATTGGAGGTGTTGCTCAATGATTAAGGTAGGAATTTTAACCTTGAGTGATAAAGGTGCTACTGGAAAGCGGGAAGATAAAAGCGGGCCAACGATCGAAAGGATTGTAGCAGAGATTGATGGAGTAGTTGAGTATTATGAGGTGATTTCTGATGATAAGGAATTGATTATTGAAGAGTTAAAAAAGCAAGTTGATGATCTAGAGCTTAATCTAATCTTGACGACCGGAGGAACAGGTTTAGCACCGCGAGATTTCACCCCTGATGCTACTTTAGAGGTGATCGATAAAAAGGTGCCAGGTTTAGCAGAAGCAATGCGAGCTGAAAGTATCAAAAAGACCCCTCATGCAATGTTATCAAGAGCAGTCTGTGGAATTAGAAATAAATCATTGATCATTAACTTACCAGGGAGTCCAATAGCAGTTGAAGAATGTTTAAGGGTTATATTACCGGCCATTCCTCATGCAGTTCGATTGTTAGAGGATCAAGTAGAAGACTGCGCGAGATAGAAAAAATCTAAGAGCGGATTTTTTCATCACGAGGGTTCGCAGAACCCGGAGGGGGAAAAGCATTGAATAATGAATAATAAAAAGCATTAAACAATAAAGAATATTAAATGTTAAATATTAAATGTTAAATATTAAATGTTAAATATTAAATGAATTTAACCGGGGGGGTATTAATGATACCAGTTGTTTCAATCATTGGTTGGTCTAATTCAGGTAAGACAACTTTTATTACGCAATTAATACCTGAGTTAAAGAAGCGAGGTTATAAGATAGCTACAATCAAGCATGATGCTCATAAATTTGAAATAGATAAACCTGGTAAGGATAGCTGGCGCCATCGAAAGGCAGGGGCTGAACAGGTTGTTTTAACTTCAAAAGAGAAGTTGGCTTTGATCAAAGAGGTAACTGAGCAGGTTGAGCTTGATTATATTATGGAACATTATATTGGTGTAGAGTTTGATTTGGTGATAACAGAAGGCTATAAGACAGGTAATAAACCTAAGGTTGAGATCTTTAGGCCAGCGGTTTATGAAGAGCCTGTCTTATCAGAAGAGGAATTATTAACAAGGGTTGTTAATGACTATAAAGAGCCAAAAATGTTGGCAGAGAAGGTGACAGAGGTAGCTGATTTGATCGAAAAGGAGATCCTTGATTAATGTAAGGTAAACAGCAAAACATTTACTAAAAATTATTAAAGAGGGTCTTCTTAGTGAAGTAATTCTAAAATTAATTGGTTGATTTTTTTAACTGAGATGCTATAATAGAGCTTAGTGCTTAGTTAAGAGGTAATGAATATTAAATAATTCAAGCTCATAAAAATATAATATAATCTTTGTTTAAATGTTAGTTATTAAGTATTTAATATTGAATGCAATCTAGGGGGAATAATTATGAAAGTTTTTAAGACAAGTGGTACTTGTGCAGATGAGATTAGATTTGAAATTGAAGATGGAGTAATTGAAAAGGTTGATTTTATTGGTGGTTGTAATGGGAGTTTAGCTGGCATAGCAGCTTTAGTTGAAGGCCAAGCGATAGAGAAGGTAGCTGAAAAATTAAAAGATATCTCCTGTCGCAATGGAACTTCTTGTCCAGATCAGTTAAGCAAGGCTTTGAAAGAATTAGTAGAAAAGAAAAATAAAACTGTTTGACAAATTGGAGATGAATTGGTATGATACATATAACTTAATAAAGTTTTGGATTCTCTTATCCAGAGTGGCGGAGGGACTGGCCCAATGAAGCCCAGCAACCAGCACTTTTATCTAAGTGCCCGGTGCTAATTCCTGGTAGATAAGAGGGGGAGCTATTTTACTTCTTCTCTTTGAGAAGAAGTTTTTTATTTATCTAAATAAGTTAGAAACTGAAAAAGGAGAGAGTTAAAATGATCAAAATCAATAATCTGCAAAAAATTTATTGCAGTGTTGAGCAGGAAGTGATTGCTCTAGAAAGGATAAATTTAGAGGTTGAAGCTGGAGAGATTTTTGGGATTATTGGCCCGAGTGGAGCAGGGAAGAGTACATTAATTCGTTGTTTGAATTTGTTAGAAGAGCCAACCAGTGGGGATGTTATAGTGGCTGGTCAAGATTTAACTGAGTTGACAACCAAAGAATTACGAGAAGCTAGAAAAGAGATTGGAATGATCTTTCAGAATTTTAATCTATTAAAATCAAGAACTGTTGCTCAAAATGTAGCTTTTCCTTTAGAACTTGCAGGGGAAAAAAAGAGCAAGGTGAAAGATAAGGTACAAAAATTACTTAAATTAGTAGGGTTAGCCGATAAAGCAGATAGTTATCCAAGTCAATTAAGCGGGGGCCAACAGCAGAGAGTAGGAATTGCAAGAGCTTTGGCTAATGATCCTAAAGTTTTATTATGTGATGAAGCAACTTCATCTTTAGATCCAGAAACGACTCATTCAATTTTGGAACTATTGAAAGATATCAACCAGAAGTTAGAGATTACTATTGTTTTGATTACACATGAGATGGAAGTGATCAAAGAGATTTGTACTCAAGTAGCAGTTTTAGAGGCAGGTCAAATTGTTGAACAAGGTGCTGTAATTGATCTATTCTTAAATCCACAACAGGAAGTAACTAAAAGATTTGTCCAAGGTGTGATCAATGCTGATTTACCGAAAGGATTTTTAGCTGCAAAAGATAATGATATTGGTGATTTAGTGAAGATATCTTTCATTGGTCAATCTGTTAAGCAGTCACTTATTTCTGATTTGATTCATCAATATCAGATTAAGGTTAATATTTTATATGGTAATATCGATAAGATTCAAGGAGTTAGCTTTGGAACCTTAGTCATAGGAATTGAGGGTAATAACCGACAGGTTAATGAAGCAATTAAAGAATTGATCGATTTGGATGAAGTTAAAGTAGAGGTGATTCAGAATGCAGAACCTGTTAGAAGTATTGGTTAGTGATGGTGAGTTATTATGGGGTGGGTTACAAGAGACAATTTATATGGTTGGAATTTCAATGGTTATTTCGACTATCTTTGGAATGATTTTAGGAGTAGGGGTAGTAGTTACAGAGAAGGATAACTTATTAGAGAATAAATATATTAACTTTGTCTTAAGTACAATTATAAATGTAGTTAGATCAATTCCTTTTATTATTTTGATGGTGGCTATTATTCCGCTTACCCGTTTAATAGTAGGAACTTCAATTGGCACTGAAGCAGCAATTGTTCCATTGACGATAGCAGCTATACCTTTTACTGGGAGGATTGTTGAGAGTGCTATTAAGGAAGTCGATCAAGGGGTAATAGAAGCTGCTTTGGTTATGGGAGCTACCCCCTGGGAGATTATAATTAAGGTCTTAATTCCTGAGGCGTTGCCTTCGTTAATCTTAGGCTTGACCATAACCACAATTACATTAATCAGCTTTTCTGCAATAGTCGGGGCAGTTGGTGGAGGTGGTTTAGGAGATATTGCGATTAGATATGGCTATCAGCGTTTCCAAACAGATGTAATGCTTAAAACTGTATTATTATTGATTATTATGGTGCAAGGGGTACAAGGATTTGGGAATTGGCTAGCAGAAAAAGTAGATCACAAATAAAATCAATGAATAATTAATAGTGAACAATTAAAAGCAATAAATAATGAATATTGAATAGTTAACAACCACTTGATAATAAATATTGAGTAACTAAAGATGATTTTGAATTGTAATTATTCAATATTAGATATTAAATATTAAATATTAAATAAAAATGAGGAGGAGAGAAGTAATGAAGAGAGGGTTATTAATTTTAGTAAGTTTAGTTGTAGTAGCAGGGTTGGTAATAGGCTGTGGAGAGGTTGAAGAAGCAACAACAGAAGTAGAAAGAATAACAATAGGAGCTACTCCTGTTCCACATGCTGAGATTTTAGAAGATGTAGTTGAGCCATTATTAGCAGAAGAGGGGATTGAGTTGGAGATAAGGGAGTTTACTGATTATGTAACCCCTAACCTTGCTTTAGATGATGGGAGTATTGATGCTAATTTCTTTCAACATACTCCTTATTTAGAGAATTTTAGTGCTGAAAGAGAGTTGGATTTAGTGGATATTGCTAGTGTTCATATTGAGCCGATTGGCCTTTACTCGGAGCAGATTGATAGTTTAGATCAGATTGAAGAAGGGGCATTGATTGCAATTCCTAATGATACAACTAATGAAGGAAGAGCACTTTTGTTATTAGAGGAAGCAGGGCTGATTGAACTGAGCTCTGAGGCTGGCTTAGAAGCTACGCTAGTTGATATTATTGACAATCCTAAAGAGTTAGAATTTACAGAATTAGAAGCAGCTCAATTACCTAGATCTCTACCTGATGTTACAGCAGCAGTGATCAATACTAATTATGCATTAGAGATTGATTTGGTTCCGACAAATGATTCATTAATAATTGAAGGTAGTCAATCACCTTATGCTAATGTTTTAGTAGTTAGGGGAGTAGATCAGGAAGATCAATTGCTAAATAAACTAGCAGCTGCTTTGAACTCACAGCAGGTTAAAGATTATATTGAAGAAGAATATGGAGGTTCTATTGTACCTGTATTTTAAAGTGAATAGCCTCTAAAATAAGGTGCCTTAAGGCATCTTATTTTAATTTTCTGCTTTAAGTTAAATTCCAATTATTATTGGACATTAGGCCTGATTTGACGTTATAATATTAATACAGTATCCGGCATTTTTTATAATGTAGTTTGAGTTTAAGTCAGTATTAAGAGTTCAAGAATTTATTTTTTACTTAGATTTAGACTTAAACTTAATCATATATTAGATTATAAATGAAAAGGGTTGGTGGAGATTATGGAAAAAAAAGAGGAGATAGAGCCAAGGGATAAGGCTGTTTTACCAGATGATAATTTAGTTGTTTATGGAAGATTCAGTTATGGTGGTTATAGTAAGACTTATGGTTTATTTTTCATAGTCGTAGATTCTGAGGAACGAAAAATTATCAAATTGGATTTAGATTTGAGTAGTGATGCTGAATTGAAGAATATTGATTTGGAGCTTGACAATCAAGAATTTATAGAAAAGATTAAGCTGGTTACTAAAGAAGGAAGATATGATAAACACGAGTTTATCAGTGATTTAAAAAGAAGTTTTAGTGAAGAGGAAATAGATGAGTTAATAAAGTGGGGACAACTTGATCTTAAAGCTGAGATAGAGGGTTTAATTAAAGAAAAGTTGGAAGATTTAATTCAAGAGCAGATTGATTTGGAAGCAAGGTTTAAGCTTGAAGGTGAAGAAGAGCTACAAAAAAATTACCCTGAATTATTTCCTGAACAAGAAAAAAGTGAAGAAGATAAAGATGATATTGAACTAGAAGAAGCTGAAGGTGATGATAAATTAGGGCTAGAAATAAGCTTAAACTGTTCACCAATTATTTCTCCAACAAGGGGTAAAAAGGCTAACAATTTAAAGGTTGGGGATAAACTCATAGTTAAAGTAACTGATGAAAGAGAGGTAGGGCAGTATTTAAGTGATTTGTTACAAGAAAAAAAAGGGCAAGTAGTGGGGGTTATTATAGAGATTGATTTTAATGAAGAGTCTCAGCGTTACTTGATTCGAATTAAGTTTGGCCCTAATATTTATGGAAAGCTGGTTGTGGAACCAGAAGTTAAACTGACTTACTTAGCTAAGAATGAAAAATTAAGCAAGCAAGAAACAGATTCTATGGCTGAGATAACGGTTGATAAAAATTTATTATTTTTAGTTGCTGGAGTGGTAATAATAATGGTTATCCTAATAGTTATGTTAATGATCAGTCTATAAGTATGAAGTTTTATTACAATAGTGTGGCACTCTTGTGCCACATAGCGAACGGTTTTTGTTACGGAGAGTTTTTGGAATTTTAGAACTCGTAGGGTCAGCGGTCAGTCCTCAGCTATCAGTTAAGAGCATTTAAAACCAATAAAAATTAAAACATCTAGAAACCATTATATTTCCTGGGTTTAGATGGTTTTACTTGTTGGGGTTTTTTATAGGTTTTGATTGGGCTGATGACTCATAGCTGATAGCTGACGGCTGTGTCACGAAGTGACACATTATATCAATTTAGTTTCACTTTTGGAGTTAGAGAGGGAGGGGTTGAGTTGAAACTTACTTTTTTAGGAACAGGTACTTCTCGGGGGGTTCCTGTTCTTGATTGTGATTGTTCTACTTGTATTTCATCAGAGATCAAAAATAAGCGTTATCGCTCTTCTGTTTACTTAGAATTAGAGGGGCTAGCTATATTAATTGATACTCCACCAGAATTAAGGTTACAATTGTTAGAGAATAATATTAAAAAGATTGATGCTATTCTTTTTACTCATGCTCATGCAGATCATATAATGGGGTTTGATGATATTAGATCTATAAATTATTTGCAACGAAGTAGTATTCCCTGTTATGGAAATAGGAGGACATTAGAAGAAGTAAGGAAGGTTTTTAGTTATATTTTTACTCCTAATCAGCAAAAAGGTGGATTACCACAGGCAACATTACATCAAAAATCTTCTTCTTTTAAAATTGGTGATATAGAGGTAATTCCTTTAGTGATCAAGCATGGTAAAGTTGATATTTTGGGATATAGAGTTAATGATTTAGCTTATATAACCGATTGTAGTTTTATTTCAGAAGAGACCTTTGAATTATTAGAGGGGATCGAATATTTAATTTTGGGGACGTTGCGTTATCAGTCTCATCCAACACATTTTAATTTAGAGCAGTCGCTAGAAGTGATTGAAAGGTTGAATCCTTCCCAAGCTTATCTGACTCATTTATCTCATAAGTTTGAACACAATAACTTAACCACTAAATTAGCTGATCATATCTCACTTGCCTATGATGGTTTGACAATAGAAATTTAGAATTAAATTTTAGAACTGTATACTGAAAAAAGCTTTAGCCTATCTAGGCTAAAGCTTTTTTCATATTTGGAGAAGGTTATTAATAGTTTTATAAAGGGTTTAAAAATAAGTATAGCTGATTTAAATTGAGACATATTAATATGTGAGCACCTACTCTAACATAAAAAAAGTACTGGTAAGGATTATTAGTTATTGGTTTTTAGTCTGATAAACTTAAAAACTTGGTTAAGAAAGGGGTAGCGATGAATTTAATATATTTAATAATTATCTCTATTATACCAGGACTGCTATGGGTATATTTCTTTTATCGTAAGGATAAGTATGAACCTGAGCCAGTTTATTTAGTATTAAGATTATTTTTATACGGAGCATTATTAGTCATTCCAGTAGGATTGATTGAAGCACCTTTTGCAAATTTAATTGCACAGCCTCCTGATTTACTTACTTTGCTGGGAGTTTCAATTTTTGTGATCGGTTTGGTAGAGGAAGTCGGGAAGTTTGCAGTTGTGTGGTATGCAGTTTATCATTCAGATGAGTTTAATGAAGTAATGGATGGAATTATCTATTCCATTTCAGTAGCTTTAGGGTTTGCAGCAGTAGAGAACTTATTGTATGCTGTGGTTTTTGGATTTCGAGTAGGAATTGTGCGAGCAGTTGTGACCAGTTTAGTTCATGCTTCTTTTTCAGGGATTATGGGCTTTTACTTGGGTAGGGCCAAGTGTGAAGAAAGACCTAATTTAATCATTATTGGGTTAGTACAGGTTGTATTATTGCATGGGATTTATGATTTTTTAATCTTAGGTGGGTTAGTATCTAATTATATTATTTTTGGAATTATTTTGTTGTTATACTTCTACTTAATGAGCTTAATTACTAAGGCTCTAGAAGTATCTCCTTTCAAATAACACAAATATTATTCTGATTATTCAAAGAAACGTTAGCATATAATTGACTATTAATCTTTTGTATGGTACTATTATTACTGGTTTTGGTTTGAAGCCGAACTTTAAAATTATTATTTAGTAAGGGGATGATTTAATGGCTAATAATTATGATGTGGTAATAGTAGGAGGAGGGCCAGCAGGAATATTTACTGCTTTAGAATTAGTAAAAGAGAGTAATCTTAATATAGTAATCTTAGAGAAGGGTAGAGATATTACTAATAGAGAATGCCCTATGAAATCTAGAGGAACCGATTGTTTAAAATGTAAGAATTGTTCAATTGTCTGTGGTTGGGGAGGAGCAGGTTCTTTTAGTGATGGGAAGTTAACCTTATCGAGTGAAATTGGTGGTAATTTAGATAAGTATATTGGGCAAGATAGATTAGATGAGTTAATCAGCTATGCAGATGATATTTATTGTAAATTTGGAGCACCAGATAAAGTATATGGCCCGTCTGATGAAGCAGCTCAAGAAATTCATAATCAGGCAACAATGGCAGAGTTGAAGTTTATCCCATCTCAGATTAGACATTTAGGAACAGGATATAGTAAAGAAGTACTAACAAAGATGAAAGATTATTTAGTAGAAAATGGAGTAGAAATTAGAACTGGAGTTAAGGCTGAAGAGATTTTGACTGTTGATAATAAAGCGATAGGAGTAAAAACGGATCAAAACGAGGAGATAAAGAGCGAAATAGTAGTTGTTGCTCCAGGTCGAGAAAATTCTGAGTGGTTGCTTAAAGAGGCTCAAAACTTAGAGATTCAGACTGCGATTAATCCTGTTGATATTGGAGTCAGAGTAGAATTGCCAGCAGCAATTATGCAAGAGCTAACTGATGTTCTTTATGAATCTAAATTTATTCATTATACACCTACTTTTGATGATAAAGTACGGACTTTTTGTATGTGCCCTAATGGTGAAGTAGTTAATGAAAATAATAACGGCTTAATTACTGTCAATGGTCATAGCCATGCTACGAATAAGACTAACAATACTAACTTTGCTTTATTGGTTAGTAAGACGTTTACTGAACCTTTTAAAGAACCGATTACTTATGGACAGAATATAGCTAAATTAGCTAATTTATTAGGAGGTAGAGCTTTAGTTCAGCGACTTGGGGATTTTTTAGATGGTAGAAGATCAACTGAAGAAAGAATAGAGAGAGGGCTGGTAGAGCCTACCTTAAAGGATGCTACACCTGGTGATTTGAGTCTAGTCTTGCCGTATCGACACTTAGTAGCAATTGATGAAATGTTACAGGCCTTAGATAAGATCTGTCCTGGAGTATATTCACGACATACATTGTTATATGGGGTTGAGGTTAAATTTTATTCTTCTCGAATAGAGGTTAAAAATAATCTAGAAACCAAAGTAGATGACTTATATGTAGCTGGTGATGGGGCAGGAATTACACGTGGTTTATTGCAGGCTTCAGTTTCAGGAGTTGTAATTGCCCAAGATATCATAAAATAGGTCAAAAATAGAAAGCTTATAAAAATTAGGTTGCAAGTTTTTGGGATTACTGATATAATTAAGTGAGACAAAGTCGAAATATGTCAAATCAAGGAGGAAAATGATGAAATCAACAGGAATAGTAAGAAAAGTAGATAATTTGGGTAGAATGGTAATCCCAATTGAATTGAGAAGAACGCTTGGAATTGAAAAGAAAGATCCACTAGAGATTTATGTCGATAGTGAGAAGATAATACTTAAAAAGTATCAACCAGCTTGTATCTTTTGTCAAAATGCAGAAGACACAGTTGAGTTTAAAGGAAAAGTTATCTGTTCTGAATGTTTAGAGGAGATGGCAGGAGATGAAGCAGGAAGAACTGCTTAAATCAATATGAAAGTTATAGAATAAATCAGAGTTGAAATTTCAACTCTGATTTATTCTATTTAGGATAGCTATTAATTTAAAAGATCTTTTTTTAACCTTTGTTCAAGCTCTTGTTTATTCTTAAAGCCAACTAATTTTTCTTTTTCTTGTCGGGGATGATAAAGAAGCAAAGTAGGAATAGTATTGATCTGTAATTTTTTAGTTAATTTTGCTTGTTGATCAATTACAATTGGAAAGTCAATAGATTTTTCTTTTGCTATCTTTCTTAATTCTGTTTTAGATAAAGCTCCAATGCCAACAGCTAAGATTTGAAGTTGATTTTGATAGGTATCGTTGATTGTAGTTAAGACCTCTAATTGTTGTTGGCAGCTTTGGGATTGAGGGAGCCAAAAGAGTAAGATTGTTGGTTGGTTGATTTTTTTTAATTTAATTTTTTCTTCTTCTAAATCATTTAAAGTCAGCTCTGGTAAGAAATATTCTTGTTCAGATGTAATAGCTGGGTTATTATTTTTAAAGCTAATAATTAGACTTACAACTCCTCCAATTATAAAACTGATAATTAACAATATAATGCTCAATAAGAGGATGAGTTTTTTCATTAATATGTCCTCCTTTTTGTAAAAGATATGAATTTTAAAATTAGAATATAACTTGATTAGACAAGAGGTAAATTTTAGGATATAATTATTAGGTGAGGGTTGAGGGGGGAACATAAGGTGGAAATCTTAGAAAGTTTAAATGCAGAACAGAAAAGAGCAGTTATACACAATGAAGGGCCAATTTTGATCTTAGCTGGAGCAGGGAGTGGTAAGACAAGGGTCTTGACCCATCGAATTGCTTATCTGATCTATCATTATAATATTACACCAGCTAACATTTTAGCAGTTACATTTACTAATAAAGCAGCTGAAGAGATGAAAGAAAGAATAGAGAATTTAGTTGCTACGGATAGTGATCAAATTTGGATTAGGACTTTTCATTCAACTTGTGTTAGGATTTTAAGAAAAGATATTAATAAATTGGGTTATGATTCTAATTTTGTAATCTTTGATACTTCTGATCAGAAATCTTTACTTAAGAATATTTTGCAGGAGCTAGATTTGGATCCTAAAAAATTTAAACCACGAGCCATATTAGGAAGAATAAGTCAAGCTAAAAATAAATTGATTGACCCACAAGATTATCAAGCAACTGATTATTTTTCTCAAATAGTACAGGAAGTTTATCCTTATTATCAAAAAAGGTTGAAAGAGAATAATGCTCTAGATTTTGATGATTTGATAATGAAGACTGTACAGTTATTTAGGCAGTATCCAGCAGTATTAAGTTATTATCAGAATAAATTTAGATATATTTTAGTGGATGAGTATCAAGATGTTAACCATGCTCAATATAAACTGACTAATTTATTGGCAGCTAAGTATAATAACATCTGTGTAGTAGGTGATGATGATCAGAGCATATATGGGTTTAGAGGGGCAGATATTACTAATATTTTGAACTTTGAAACTGATTATCCAGAGGCAGAAGTTATTAAGTTAGAGCAGAATTATCGTTCAACTAAAAATATCTTAACAGCAGCCTTCAGTGTAGTAAGCAATAATCCTAAGCGCAAGGCGAAGAGGTTATGGACTGAAAATCCTGAAGGGGAAGAACTTACCTTACACCAGGCTAGGACTGGTCAAGGAGAAGCTGATTATATTGCAACAGAGATCTTAAAATTACAACAAGCAGGATACTCTTGGCAGGAGATTGCCATTTTGTATAGAACCAATGCTCAATCTCGCCGTTTAGAACAGTCTCTAATCAGAAAAGAGGTTCCTTATCGAATGATTGGTGGGTTGAAGTTTTATGATCGTAAAGAAATTAAGGATCTATTAGCTTATCTACGGTTAATATATAATCCTGCTGATGATATCAGTCTACAACGAGTGATCAATACTCCTAAACGTGGCATTGGAAAGACGACCTTAAATCGTTTACAAAAATTTGCCAGTCAAACAGGAGTTTCTCTGTTAGCAGCTGTTAACAGAGTTGAAGAGATAGATAGTATCAGTAGCCGATTTAGTAATAAGGTTAGAAAGTTTGGAGAATTGATTAGTTATCTTCAACACCGCCAACAAGAGGTTTCAGTAGCAGATTTAACCCAAGAGATATTGGATGAAACCGGTTATTTGGCTCAATTGAAACTGGCTGATACAGAACAAGCTAAGAATAGAATTGATAACTTAAATGAACTATTAGCTAGTATGGAAGAGTTTGGAGGAGAAGTTGGGGTGTTAGGGGAGTTTTTAGAAGAGGTAGCTTTAGTTGCTGATGTTGATAATTTAGATGCTTCAGATACTGGAGTAGTCCTATTAACCCTTCATAGTGCCAAAGGTTTAGAGTTTCCAATTGTCTTTTTAACAGGGATGGAAGAGGATTTATTCCCTCATAGCCGTTCTATATCAGAAGAAGGTGGAGTTGCTGAAGAGCGGAGGTTATGTTATGTAGGAATTACTAGGGCTGAAGAAAAATTATATTTAACCCACGCTAAACGGCGGAAGGTTTATGGACAGACTGAGTATAATAGTCCATCTCGATTTATTGGAGAGATTTCTGATAGCTTATTTCAGCAAGAAGATAATGTGAGTCAACTAGCCACAGCTCAATTTGGCCCGGGAGATAAAGTTAGACATGATTATTGGGGCCAAGGGGAAGTTCTTGATGTAGTTGTTGAGCATGGCAGAGAGAAGATAGTTGTTTCCTTTGTTGAAACTGGGGTTAAGGAGTTGGCAGCAGAGTATGCTAAGCTTATTAAGGTCAATTAACAATTATTAATTTTAAATTGTACATAGTAAATTATATTATAGGGAGGAATAAAAATGAGTATTTATGTAGTGGGACATCAAAACCCTGATACAGATTCTATCTGTGCTGCTATTGCGTATGCTAATTTAAAGCAGGAGTTAGGAGTAGAAGCAACAGCAATTAGGACTGGTAAGATCAATTCTGAAACTGAATTTGTATTAGAGAAGTTTGAAGTTGATGGGCCAACATTAAAAAAAGAGGTTGGTGCAGATGATCAGCTGATTTTGGTTGATCACAATGAAGTAAGTCAATCGATCAATGGATTAGATGAGGCAGAGTTATTAGAAGTAGTTGATCATCATAGAATTGGTGATGTAGAAACAGGAAAGCCGATCTATTTTAGAAATGAGCCAGTTGGTTGTACTTGTACAATTATTACTAAGCTATATCGAGAAAATGATGTAGAGATAACAGATAATATAGCGGGTTTATTATTATCAGCTATTCTATCTGATACAGTAATTTTTCGTTCGCCAACTTCTACTTCTGAAGATGAAGAGATGGCAACAGTTTTAGCAAAGCAGTTAGGAGTTGATGTTGAGGAGTATGGTAGAGAGTTATTCAAAGCAGGTTCAGTAGTTACTAAACTGTCTCCAATAGAGTTGGTTCAAAATGATTATAAGGAGTATAAGTTTGCTGGTGAGACGATCGGTGTTGGACAAATTGAGGTAATGGATTTAGCTGAAGTAGATGGAATTAAAGCTGACATTTTAGCTGCTAGTGAGAAATTAGTAGTTGAAAATAATTATAAGTTTTTAATTTTAATGGTGACAGATATTTTAGCAGAAGGAAGTTTATTATTATTCACTCCAGCAGCAGAACAGACAATAAACGAAGCTTTTGATGTGGAAGTCGATCGTTCTGAAGTCTATTTAGATGGAGTTTTATCAAGAAAGAAACAGATTATTCCTGTTTTATCAGACTACTTAACAACTTAATTTAGATTAAAAAAGAGCCTAAAAATAGGCTCTTTTTTTGATCTGAAATTATCTTGGAAACTTTTTCTGGTTTTTCCTTGACAAAAAGAAGATAATTCAGTATACTGTTAATAGTAACAATTACTAATAACAACGAGGTGATTAAATTGTTTGAGATTCCTAAGATTAAGGTGTTAAAGGCTTATAATTTAGCGAGTGAGGCTTGTGATAATTGTAATGATAAAAGGTGTGCTAGTTGTTTATTACATAAATCTAAAAAGAATTTATTGAATTATAGCAAATATGAAGACAGACTTGATGAAAAGTTCAAAAAAGAGAGTTTTAGAGATTATGATCAAGATGAATTTACAAAGTTTGAGCGAGATGAATTAGAAAAAATTTATGATGCAGTACATGATTGTTGTCAGGAATGTGGAGTTTATCATACAGAGAAGTGTTTTTTAAATAATACTCGTGAAGCATTACAGATAATGCTATATGGGAAGGTTAAACCGTGGGATGGACTTGATTTTAAAGAATAAATTTTTAAGGTAAGTAAATAATAATTAAGAATTAAAAGGAGGAATTTAAAATGGAATTTGCAGTAGAAAACAAATTGGGTGTAACGAAAGGAACTAAGTTAGAGGATGCAGTAGAGATGAATTTTAATGGGGAGACGCAAGAGGCAGGGTTATACTTAGCGATGGCTCGCCAAGCGCAGAGAGAAGGTTATCCTGAAGTTGCAGAAGTTTTAAAAAGGATTGCTTGGGAAGAGGCTGAGCATGCAGCTAGATTTGCAGAATTAAATGGTATGATTGGTTCTACACAGGAGAATTTAGAGAAGATGCTAAAGGGAGAACAAGGAGCTAATAAAGGTAAAAGGCAAGCTGCGGTTACAGCTAAAGAAGAGGATATTGATCCGGCACATGATTATTTTGATGAGTCAGCTAAAGATGAGGCCCGCCATGCTATGATGTTGAAAGGTCTTTTAGATAGATATTTTGGATAGTCAAAAAAGCTCTGGAGAATTTCTCCAGAGCTTTTTTTATTTAAGAAAAAGAAAGGAGTTTAAGATTTAATCTTTAAATTAATAATGGTGATGTATGCTTGTTTATAAATTGAACATACTAAAAATTAGTGGTAGTTTTGAGGTGGAATAAATGGAAGGTATTAAGCAAAAGATTGAGAATTTAAGATCTGAGATCAGAAGGCATAATCATTATTATTTTGTCTTAGATCAACCGCAAATTTCTGATCAAGAATATGATCAACTGATGCAACAATTAATCAAACTTGAAGAAGAGTATCCAGAATTAGTGACGCCTAATTCTCCTACCCAGAGAGTAGGAGGAGAGGCGATTGATCAGTTTAAAAAGGTTGAGCATCAGATACCATTGTTAAGCTTAGCTAAGTCTTTTTCTGAGCAAGAGTTATATGATTTTGACCAGCGAGTGCAGAAAATAATTGGAGAAAAGGTTAAATATGTGGTAGAATTAAAAATTGATGGTTTATCTACCTCTTTGCTTTATGAAGAAGGAAGGTTGGTTCAAGCTGCGACCCGTGGAAATGGAATAATCGGAGAAGATATAACCCACAATATTAGAACGATTAAAAGTATTCCACTCAACTTGGATAGTCAGTTAGATCTAGAGGTTAGAGGTGAAGTTTTTATACCTAAGGATCGGTTTTTAAAGTTGAATCAGTGGCGAAAAAAAGAAGAACTAGGTACTTTTGCCAACCCCCGTAATGCGGCAGCTGGTTCTGTTCGTCAACTTGATCCTAAGGTGGCTGCTCGAAGACCTTTGGATATATTTATTTATGATAGTACATATATTGAGGGCCAACAGTTTAAGACACATAGTGAGCGGCTTGATTATTTAGAGGAATTAGGCTTTAAGATCAATCCTGCTCGCCAAGTCTGTAGTGAGATTGAAGAGGTAATTGAGTATTGTCAAAAGTGGACTACTAAGCGAGAAGAACTTAACTATGAAATTGATGGTATTGTAATTAAGGTTAATCAGCTGAGTTTAAGGGAGCAATTAGGGGCAACTGCTAAACATCCCCGCTGGGCGATGGCTTATAAGTTTCCTGCTCAACAACAAGAGACTGAAGTTAAAGGTATTGAAGTCACGGTTGGTAGAACAGGGGCTTTGACTCCGACTGCAGTCTTAGAACCTGTATTGTTAGATGGTTCAGAAGTCAGTCGAGCTACATTACATAATCAAGATTATATTGAAGAGAAGGATGTCAGGATTGGCGATCGGGTAATTATAGAAAAGAGTGGCGATATAATCCCACAGGTGGTTGAAGTTCTTGTTAAAGAACGAAATGGTCAACAAGAGAGTTATCATCTACCCCAAAGCTGTCCTATCTGTCAAGGTGAAATCAGTAAAGTAGGTGCTGAACATAGGTGTATCAATAATAATTGTCCTTCAAGAACCGAAGAAAAGATCAAACACTTTGCTAAACGAGGGGCAATGAACATAGAGGGATTAGGAGAGTCTTTAGTTAAGAAACTGTTAGAGAATGGTTTGATAGCTGACCTTGCTGATTTGTATTATCTTCACCAAAAAGAGTTGGTTGAATTAGAGCGGATGGGCCAAAAGTCAAGTCAGAATCTACTTGATGCGATAGAAAAGAGTAAGGATAATAGCTTAGCTCGGCTCTTATTTGGTTTAGGGATTCATCATGTAGGTAGTGAAGTAGCCCGAAATTTAGCAGAAAATTTCAGTGATTTAGATGAGATTATGGAAGCTACTAAAAAGGAGTTAATGGCGATTGATGGCGTTGGCCCTAAGATTGCTCAAAGTATTGTTACTTATTTTTCTCAGCAGGAGAGTTTAGAAATTATCAAGAAGTTAAGGCAGGCTGGAGTTAACTTAGAATCTAGACAAGCAGAGCAGGATGATTTATTAGAAGAGAAGAAGTTTGTACTGACAGGTAAGTTAGCTGACTTCACTCGCTCAGAAGCCAAAGGAGTAATTACTGAATTAGGTGGTAAAGTTACCAGCTCAGTCAGTGGACAGACAGATTATTTAGTTGTAGGAGATAATCCTGGTTCTAAGTATCAGCAAGCACAAGATTTAGGGGTTGAAATTTTGAGTGAAGAAGAGTTCAAAGAAATAATTGAAGATTAAATGTTAAATATTAAATAATTAAAGGGGGCTTTTAATTGAGAACTGCAGAGATTAAAACTGAAAAAGGGACAATGAAGGTTGAACTTTATGATGAGGCGACACCAAATACAGCGAACAACTTTTGTAAATTAGCTGAGGAAGGATTCTATGATGATTTAACTTTTCATAGAGTAATTCCTAATTTTGTGATTCAGGGTGGCTGTCCTGAGGGAACTGGTGCTGGTGGGCCAGGCTACACTATTGATTGTGAGGTAGATGGAGATAAACAGTATCATGAAAGAGGTGTACTATCAATGGCCCATGCTGGCTCGAATACAGGTGGATCACAATTTTTCATCTGTCATGGTCGAGAGAGAACTGCCCATTTAGATGGTAAGCATACTTGCTTTGGTAAGGTAGTAGAAGGGCTTGATGTGATTGATCAGATTAGAGCAGGGGATGTAATTGAAAAGATATTGATTAGTGAAGATTAATCCTGAACTGCTCCTGTTGCGGTTAAAAATCCCATATGATATAATAATTAATTGTTGATTAAACGGTGTTAATTAACCTTAAAGTTAGGTTTATTACAATATTGTGGCACTTTCAAAAAAACAGGGAACCACGAATGAACGCAAATTAACACTAATTTAAAATAATAATTTGTTAAAAATATAGATATTACTGCAAAATGTCCTTAATGATTAAATTTTAGATTGTAGGGTTTTGATTTTATTGGAAGAATTATGCGACTGCGATAAGGGCAGATAATTTTACAGATTGATCTTAATGTTTTAAGTAAGAGAGATTTGATTTTAATAGTTGCACAAATTCAAATTCGTCTTGATTTTTTGGCTACTTTTTTATCAAGAAAAAAGGTAGCACGGAAGAAAGTTTGATTTTTAATTTTTTCGTAAACATGGTTTTGAGTGTGATTTTTATAAAGGAAAAGTGACACAATATATCAAACAGGTTTCACTTTAGAGTAATTATAATCAAAGAAGGGAGTGTTTGATAATGAAGATTGATCAAGAGACTGTAGAAAAGATTGCACATCTAGCTCGTTTGGAAGTCAGTGAGGAAGAAAAAGAAGTCTTTGCTAATCAACTGAGTGATATTTTAGAGCATGCTGAAAAATTGAATGAACTTGATACAGAAGATGTGGAGCCGACAGCTCATGCATTACCAATCAAGAATGTCTTTAGAAAAGATGAGGTCAGAGAGTCATTGGAGCGGGAAGATACTTTAGCCAATGCTCCTGACAAGGACAAAGGAATGTTTAAGGTGCCACAGATTGTGGAATAATCATTAATGCAATTGATAATTAAAAGTTTTAAGTTAAAATCACTTAATGCTAAGAGGTTTATAGTGTTCGTTTTTGGTATTTATATTTTGAATTTAATTATCAATTGTCAATTTTAAATTGTAAACTTATTTACAAGGAGGGGAAGAAATGGAACTTTATCAATTAACTGCTCATCAACTTCATGAAAAATTGGAGCAGGGAGAAATTAAGGTGCAAGATATAGTAGAATCGATTTATGATCGGATTGCTGAAGTTGAAGATGATGTACAAGCTTATGTAACAGTAACTAAAGAAGAGGCTTTAGAGCAAGCTAAACAAGTTGATCAAAAGATAGCTAATGGTGAAGAGGTTGGCCCGTTGGCAGGGATTCCGATTGCTTTTAAGGATAATATGTCAACGAAAGGAATAGAGACTAGTTGTTCATCACAGATCTTAGATGGGTATAAACCGCCGTATGATGCTACTGTTGTTAAGAAGTTAGCGGCTGAAGATGTTGTTATGACAGGTAAGACAAATATGGATGAATTTGCGATGGGTTCTTCAACTGAGAACTCTGGAATTAAGACGACAAAAAATCCATGGAATTTAGAATATGTTCCAGGTGGTTCAAGTGGGGGTTCTGCTGCTGCTGTTGCTGCTGGTGAGGCAACGATTGCTTTAGGTTCTGACACGGGTGGTTCTATCCGTCAACCAGCATCTTTTTGTGGAATTGTTGGTATGAAGCCAACTTATGGCCTGGTATCACGCTTTGGACTAGTAGCCTTTGCTTCATCTTTAGATCAGATTGGCCCTTTTACTAAGGATATTAGGGATTGTGCGTTGGCCCTAAATTACATAGCAGGTTATGATCAATATGATTCTACATCTGCTGATGTTGAAGTTCCAGATTATACTGCAAGTCTAAAGGAAGATGTTGAGGGGCTGAAGATTGGTGTTCCGGTAGAGTATTTTGGTGATGGAATCGATGAAGAGGTTAAAGAAGCAGTCTGGAATGCAATTCATAAATTAGAGGAGCTAGGAGCAGAATACGAAGAGGTTTCTTTACCACATACTGATTATGCTTTATCTGCTTACTATTTGATTGCTCCTGCAGAGGCAAGTTCAAATTTGGCCCGTTATGATGGAGTACGTTATGGATATCGTAGTGAAGAAGCAAACGGGTTGGTTGAGATGTATAAAAAGACAAGGCAAGAAGGTTTTGGAGATGAAGTTAAGCGAAGAATTATGTTAGGAACTTATGCTTTAAGTTCTGGTTATTATGATGCCTACTATAAGAAAGCTCAAAAGGTGAGGACTTTAATAAAAGATGATTTTGAAAAGGCATTTGAGGAGTATGATGTCTTAATTTCACCAACTTCTCCAACAACAGCTTTTAAAGTTGGTGATAAATCAAACGATCCATTACAGATGTATTTATCTGATATTTGTACTATTCCAATTAATTTAGCAGGCATTCCTGCCTTATCTATGCTCTGTGGTTTAGATAATGAAGGTTTACCGATTGGATTACAGATTATTGGAGACCACTTTGCTGAAGAGAAGATATTACAGGTTGCTTATGCTTTTGAACAGGCAACTGAATTCCATAAGAAGAGACCGAATTTATAATTTCAACAGCTAAATAAGCGGAGGTGTAATTGATGTTAGATGATTATAAAATAACGATTGGATTAGAGGTTCATGCTCAATTGGATACAAATACAAAGATATTTTGCGGTTGTAAAAATGAATTTGGTGCTGAGCCAAATACTCATACATGTCCAATCTGTTTAGGATTACCGGGGACATTACCTGTTTTAAATGAAAGAGCGGTAGAGTATATTATTAAAGCTGGACTTGCTTTGAATTGTGAAATAGGAACCTTTAGTAAGTTTGATCGTAAGAATTACTTTTATGCAGATCTACCTAAAGCTTATCAAATTTCTCAATTTGACCTACCCTTCTGTGAAAAAGGGGAGGTTGTAATCCAGCCTGAAGATGAAGATGAAGAAGTAACCATAGGGATTACAAGAATTCACTTAGAAGAGGATGCAGGAAAATTAACTCATGCTGGTGATATTGCTCAGGCTAATTCCAGTCTTGTAGATTATAATCGTGTAGGAACTCCTTTAATTGAAATAGTAAGTGAGCCAGATATCCATTCTCCTGCTCAAGCCATTGCTTATCTTAAAAAGTTAAAGACAGTGTTAGAGTATATCGGAGTATCTGATTGTGAGATGTCTCAAGGTTCAATGCGAGCTGATGTAAATGTTTCCATAGCTCCAACTGGCTCTAATAAATTAGGTACTAGAACTGAACTTAAAAACATGAATTCTTTTAAAGCTATTGAGAGGGCTTTAATCTATGAGCCTAAGCGACAGAAGAAGGTATTAGAATCAGGAGGAGAGATCATTCAAGGGACACTGACTTGGGATGATGAAACAGGTAAGACTATTCCAATGAGGACTAAAGAGGAAGCTCATGATTATCGTTACTTCCCAGAACCTGATTTGGTTCCTGTTATTGTTGATGATCAGTGGGTAGCTGAGATTAAAGATACTTTACCTGAATTACCAGATGTACGCCAGAAGAGATATATAGAAGAGTTAGAAATTCCAGCTTATGATGCAAGGGTAATTACTGCTGATCGTGAAATAGCTGATTTCTTTGAAGCTGTTGTAGTAGATTATGAAAATGCTAAAGCAGTAAGTAATTGGATGATGGGAGAGTTTTTAAGGTTATTAAATGAAGAGGAAGTATCAATTACAGAGGTTAAATTTATGCCACAAGATTTAGCTAAGATGTTACAGATGATGGATGATGGAACTATTTCAAGTAAGATTGCTAAAACTGTATTTGAAGAGATGTTTACTACTGGTAAAGATCCGGATACAATAGTAGAAGAGAAGGGTTTAAAACAGATCAGTGATACAAGTGAGTTAGAAGGAATAATTGAAGGAGTATTAGCTGATAATCAATCAGCAGTAGAAGATTATCATGGTGGTAATAAAAATGTAATAGGTTTTTTAGTAGGTCAAACAATGCAAGCTACTAGAGGTAAAGCTAATCCACAAATAGTCAATCAAATTTTAAGAGAAAAATTAGAAGAATAATTTTTAGACAAATGAATTTGATAGTAGCTTTCTTGCACAAGAGTGTAAAAAGTGATAAAATTAGCTTGATAAAAGCCATTAAAAAGAACTCGGTTAATTGTAAAGGAGGAAAGGATGATTTAATGAAAAGTTTAAAAGATTTACTAAACATGTTCAAATTAAGGGCTGTAGAAGATATATTTACTGTTATTTTATTATACATTACATGGATTATTTTATCTGGTGATATATCTTTAAGTGCATTGTTATTGGGTCTTATAATATCCTACGTAGCGGTGTTGATCATCCATAGTTATTTTACAAGACATGTATCTAAAAATATTATTGTTAGGTTCTTTTATTTTATTGCTTTTGTGATCACATTAGCAAAGGAAATAATTATTTCTAGTATTGCAGTGGCTAGGTTAGCTCTTCAACCAAAACTCTCTTTTAAGCCTGCTATTGAGAAGGTGCCTACAATTGTAGAAGAAGAGAATAAGCTGGTTATGATGACTATTTTAGGGAATTCTATTACTCTAACTCCTGGGACATTAACTGTTGAACTTGATCCAGGTGAAAAAGTATTTTATATTCATTCTCTAGATATTATTGAAGCTGAGGATAAAGATGATTTAAGAGAAAAAATGTTTGGTAGCCTGGAGACGGCTATTAGGAGGGCGTTTAAATGATTGAAGTAGTAATACTAGTAATTTTAGCTTCTGCCATAGCGATTTTTTATCGATTAGTAAAAGGGCCAACCGTTTTTGATAGAATTGCCGCCGCAGATGCGATAGGAGCTATGTTTTTGTCAATTTTGGTCTTGTTAAGTATTTACTTTGAGCGTTCAGTATTTGTTGATGTTGCATTTATATTTGGTTTATTGCTCTTTGTTGAAGTACTAATTATGGCCAAATACTTTGAAGAGAAAAAGGGAGGGAAGAGCAATTAGTTTATTAATTCAGTTACTAAGTAATCTTCTCATTATTATTGGAACCTTCTTTTTTGTTATAACAGCAATAGCCATGTTAAGGTTTCCAGATTTTTATACTAGATTGCATGCCAGTTCCAAATGTTTAACTGGTGGTGCTTTATTTATGTTAGCTGGTTTAGCTGGTTTGATGTTTTTAGAAGGGAGAATTTTTGATTCATTTAAACTGCTGTTATTATCGGCGTTCTTAGTCTTGACAAACCCTGCTACATCTCATGCTATTGCTCGAGCAGCTCATAAAGTAGGACTTAAGCCTAAAGAAGTAGTTAAGGATGAACTGAGAGAAATGGAATTAGGTGATAATCTATGATGGAAATTATCTATAACTTTCTATTATTCTTTATGGTTATATCTGCCGCATATGCGTTATTTACGCATAATTTATTAAATTCGATAATTGCTTTATCTATTTTTAGTGCTAACTTAATAGTTTTATTTATAATTTTACAAGCACCTGATGTTGCTTTAGTAGAGGTGATAGTTTCTAGTGGTATTAGTACAGGCTTTTTTATAGTAACGATCAATAAGTTGGAGGGGATTGAATGAGAAAGTTTGCTAGTTTGGTTGTAGTAGTAATACTGAGTAGTTTGTTATTGATGACTTTCTTAAGCTTATCGACGGCAGATTATGATCTAAGTGAACACTATATTAATTACGGAGTTGAGGAAACAAAAGCACTTAACTTAGTAACTGCTATTTTATTTGATTATCGTGCTTTTGATACCTTAGGGGAAGCAACAGTTATTTTTGCTGTAGCATCAACGATTGCTTTTTTAGTTCCTAAGCAAACGGCCAGTATGATTTCGGCTCGGTTTTCTATAATTATGCAGCAGACTACCAGTTTATTAATTCCTTTTTTATTTGTAATTGGATCTTATATAATTGCTTATGGACATATTTCACCAGGTGGTGGTTTTGCTGGTGGTGTGATTTTAGCTGTAATTACAATCTTAATTACGATTACTTTCGGAATTAGATATTCAGATAGACAGGTTAGACCGAGAATTAAGTCATTTATGGAAAGCTTTGGTGCAATGGGCTTTGTGTTACTTGGATTACTTGGGATTATGATGGGAGGAAACTTTTTAGCCAATGCTAAAGCTGGTTTTGACTTAGGAGTTCCTGGAGATCTAATCAGTTCAGGAATTATACCTCATATCAATCTAATGACTGGGTTGAAAGTAGCAGCTGGTTTATCAATTATGTTTAATAGCTTGATAAAGGAGGAGTAAAGTGGAAACAACATTTTTAGCAATTGCAGTATTGTTTGGATTGGGATTATATATAATTTTAACCCATAAAAATTTAATTAAGATTGCGATGGGAATTGGTGTAATGGAGTCAGCAATAATTTTATTATTTATCGTTTTCAGCTACAGGCCAGGTGGAACTGCTCCAATTTTGGATGTCGATGCTCAAGCCTACGATTTGATTGTTGATCCTATTCCACAAGCATTATCTTTAACAGCTATTGTAATTGGAGCTGGTACAACGGCGTTAATGTTAGCTTTAATAATCAAAATTTACAACAGATATAACACATTATATATTGATGAGATTAAAGAATTAAAAGGTTAAGGATATATTGGATAGGGGGTAAAAAATGGATACAGCTGTATTGTTAATAGTACTGCCACTTCTTACTGCATTTAGTTTGGGGATTATTAAAATGTTCAGTAAGAAAATGGTGAAAGTCATTACTGTTATAAGTGCTACTGTTCACTTAGCATTAATAATGAGTGTAGTAAGGGAAGCAATGCAAAGACCAATTGTTTATCATTTGGGTAATTGGGATAATTTATTAGGGATTTCATTAGTTATAGATTCTTTTTCAGCGATGATGGCTTTGTTGATTGGAGTTTTGGCATATGCTGTGATAATCTATTCTTTAGTTTATATTGATTTTCATGAATTGAAGTATTATGTCTTATCATTTTTATTGATTGCTGGAGTAATGGGTATGTCATTAACGGCAGATTTATTTAACTTATATGTCTTTTTTGAAATTGTTTCTATTACTTCTTATGCTTTGGTTGCTATCAAGGAAGAGGAAGCAAGTTTTGAAGGTGCATTTAAGTACTTGGTGATGGGAATGGTGAGTGGAACTTTTGTACTACTGGCTATTATCTTGACTTATCAAGTAACAGGAGCTTTGAATTTTGCTCAAGTTGCAGCTAACTTTGGGGATGCACCTATGCTAGTTAGACAAACTATTTTTGTTTTCTTCTTAATTGGATTTGGAACAAAGTTCTGTTTAGTTCCATTGCATGCTTGGTTACCGGATGTTTACTGTGGTGCTCCAGCTAGTTTTAATGCTTTATCATCTGGTATAGTAATCAAAGCATCTTTATATGCATTTATCAGAATCGCATATTTATTGTTTGGAATGACTGCTGGAATAGGTCAAGTTTTGATCTATTGGGGTGTTGCAACATTTTTAGTTGCTCATATATTGGCTTATCAGCAAGAAAATTTGAAACGATTACTAGGTTATTCAAGTATTGCTCAGATAGGATATATTTTATTAGCTATTGGTTTAGGAACGGAAAGTGGAATTATAGCAGGTAGTTATCATATATTTAATGATGGTCTAATGAAAGCAACACTCTTTTTAGGAGTTGGAATCTTTAGTTATACTGTTGGTGCTTCTAAAATAGATGATTTAAGAGGGTTAGGTTTTTCTATGCCGAAGGTTTCTTTTGCTTTTGTTATTGCCACTTTAGCCATTATTGGACTACCACCGTTTAATGGTTTTATCAGTAAATGGTTGATTTTACAAGCAGCGTGGGAAACAGAGTATATAGTTGCAGCTTTCTTTATTCCAGTTGGTAGTTTATTATCTTTAGCTTATTATTTGAAACTAATTAAGGCATTATATTCAAAGGCAGATAGGGAATTAGAAGTAAAACCAATCGATTGGAAATTGAGAGTGCCGACTTATGTATTAGCAGCTTCTTGTTTAGTAATGGGAATTATTCCTGGCTTATCATTGGTACTACTTGAAAATATTCCGAAGTTTTTACTAGATAGCAGCAACTATATTAATCTTTTATTAGGGAGGTAAATTAAGTGGTTAATCCTGGATTTATATATCTGCTAGGAGCAGTAATTCTATACTTTACCAAAGGTAAATTGAGAGACTTTTTGGCAGTTATGATCTCGGCAATTGGATTATTATGGATTTACAATTTGCCCGTGGGTGAAGGAATGAAAGTGGCTTTTTTGGACTTAGATTTAATTCTTGTTAATGTTAATAATATTAGTAGATTAGTAGGAGTAGTCTTTGCTTTTTTTGGGTTGTGTACTATGATTTATTCTTTGGTCTTTTCAGATAAAAAGTTTTATGTTCTCTCCCATATTTATGTAGGAGGTTCTTTAGCTGTCTTGTTTGCTGGAGATTTATTTTCTTTCTATTTTTTCTGGGAAGTAATGACAATTAGTTCTTACTTTTTAATATTTGATCGAACTAAACCTATTACAGAACAGACAAGCTACTATTATTTTCTAATGCATCTAGTAGGTGGAGTTAGTCTGCTATGGGGAGTTTTGATGAATTATAGTATAACAGGAAGTATTCTTTTGAGAACTGTTGAGTACGGGTTGCCATTCTTTATTTTAGCAGTAGCGATTAAGTTGGCTTTTGTTGGGTTTCACACGTGGCTGCCTAGAAACTACTCTAATGTTCCGTTTCATATTAGTGTTCTCTTATCAGCTTATACTACAAAAGTGGGAGTTTATGCTTTGTATCGTTTGTTAGGAGCGGTAAGTGTACAATATGCGGGAGTAGTTACGGCTATTGTAGGAGTTTTATTTGCTTTGCAACAAACAGAGGTTAGAAAGCTATTATCTTATCATATTGTCAGTCAGATAGGTTATATGATAGTAGGTATAGGGGTAAGAAATTCGTATGGAATAGCAGGAGGGATGTTACACTTAACAAACAATATCCTATATAAAGGTTTATTATTTATGGTAATTGGAACAGTAATTTATTCTACAGATAAAGAGGATTTGATTGACTTAGGAGGATTATCTAAAAAATTACCAATTACTACTTTCTGTGGAGTAATAGCTTCTTTAGCTATTGCTGGAGCACCATTTTTGAGTGGGCACGTAAGTAAAATCTTGATTAAAAATGCATCAAGTGATCCTATTTTGGTATGGGGGTTATTTGTAGCTGGAATAGGAACTACATTGTCTTTTCTAAAGGTTATGTATTTTGGATTCTTTAGGAAAAGAGAAGTTGAAGTTAAGAGAAAGCCAAATAAATTAATGCTTGGTAGTATGTTATTTGTTGCAGGTACAATAATTGCTGTTGGCTTAATGCCAAATGTAATAACTGATCTATTTAATTTAGGAGTTCAAGCTGATTACTTTTCTTTAAGCTATATGTGGAAGAGTTTACAACCTATGTTATTAGCTTTGATTATCTTTAAGTTGGCCCATGATATTATTGAACCTCATGAACATGACCACGTAGATCGAGATATTTATCCTGTTATTGGCTATGGGATAAATTATGTAGGTGGAGTTTTAAGCAAAGTACAAAATGGTGATGTGAGTAGATATATCTTATGGTTATTGACCACTTTGGCAATTGTCTGGGTTAGTTTCCTGGTTTGAATTAATATTCATAGTGGTTAAATAATATACATTAGTATTGACAAATATGCCATTGAAATGTTATAATGTAAGTTACTAAACACATGTAACTTATATGTTAACTATGAGTTGAAATTAATTAATATTTGTGGATAATAGATGTCCAGTTGTTTAAATGCTACTCACATTGAGTTATCGTGGATAGTATTTTTTAATTTGTTTATAGTGGCATATAGTTGAATGCTTATAAAATCATTGATTAATTGAGGAGTGTGAGAGTATGGAGAATGTCAAGATAGTTGACACGACTTTGCGTGATGGAGAACAGACTGCCGGAGTAGTTTTTGCGAATCGAGAGAAGATTAGGATTGCTAAATTATTGGATCAAATTGGTGTTGATCAAATAGAAGCAGGCATTCCAGTAATGGGCGGAGATGAACAGGAAGCAATTAAAACAATTGTAGCAGCGGATTTGAATGCTAGTATTATGGCTTGGAATCGAGCGGTTGTTTCTGATATCCAGGTTTCTTTAAACTGTGGAGTTGATGCAGTGGCCATTTCTATTTCTACTTCTGATATTCATATTAAACATAAGCTAGAAGAAGATAGAGATTGGGTCTTATCTAATATGGTTAAGGCTGTTGAATTTGCTAAAAAGAATGGACTATATGTATCTGTTAATGCTGAGGATGCATCTAGAAGTGATCAGGAATTTTTATTCAAGTTTGCTAAGGAAGCTAAAGAAGCAGGAGCAGATAGATTAAGATATTGTGATACTGTAGGAATTATGGAGCCGTTTGATATTTATGATAGAGTTAAAGCATTAATTGATGAGATTGGTATTGATGTAGAGATGCATACACATAATGATTTTGGTTTGGCAGCTGCAAACGCTTTAGCTGGTGTTAAAGCAGGGGCCAACTATATTGGGGTTACCGTTAATGGTCTAGGAGAGCGAGCTGGAAATGCAGCTATTGAAGAGATAGTTATGGCTCTTAAGCATCTGTATAATGTTAATATGGAATTTTCTACTAAGGATTTCAGAGCATTATCTGAATATGTATCACGAGCTTCTGCACGAGAGCTACCAGCTTGGAAGGCAATTGTAGGAACTAATATGTTTGCTCATGAATCTGGTATTCATGCTGATGGAGTCTTAAAGAATGCTGCAACGTATGAAGTTTTTGCTCCAGAAGAAGTAGGGTTGGAGCGACAAATTATTATCGGTAAGCACTCTGGGAAGAAGGCAATCGTTAATAAGTTCTTAGAGTATGGAATTGAATTAACAGCACAAGAAGCAGAGGCTTTATTGCCACGAGTAAGAAGAACAGCTGTTGAATTCAAGAGAGCTTTATTTGATAAAGAGTTGATGTATATTTATGAAGATTATAAAGCAGAACAGCAGAATCAAAGCCAGGCAAACTAATAAAGTAATAATTAAGTAATTAAGGAGTGAGAATTTATGTATGATATTACTTTAATTCCCGGGGATGGAATTGGCCCGGAGGTAACTAAATCTGTTCGTGAGATTATTGCAGCGGCAGGTGTTGATGTTAATTGGGAGATAGTAAATGCAGGGGCCAACGTAATGGAAGAAGAGGGAACTCCGCTTCCTGAGAAGGTACTAGATTCAATTAAAAAGAATAAAGTAGCTTTAAAAGGGCCAATTACAACACCAGTAGGTAGTGGATTTAGAAGTGTTAATGTAGCTATCAGACAAAAATTAGATCTATATATTAATTTACGACCGGCTAAGATCTTACCAGGAGCACCGACTGAATTTGAAAACTTAGATGTTGTCATCTTTAGAGAGAATACTGAAGGGTTGTATGCTGGAATTGAACATATGGTTGGCGATAATGCAGCAGAGAGTATCAAGATTACAACGAGAAAGGCTTCGGAGAGAATTGTAAGATCTGCGTTTGAATATGCAAAGAAGAATGACCGAGATAAGGTAACTGCTGTCCATAAAGCAAATATCTTAAAGCTAACAGATGGCTTATTTAAGTCAGTAGCAGAAGAGGTTGCTCAAGATTATCCAGAGATTGAATTCGATAATAAGCTTGTTGATAATATGTGTATGCAGTTAGTTCAATATCCTGAAGATTATGATGTCTTAGTCTTACCTAATTTATACGGGGATATTGTATCTGACTTATGTGCAGGCTTGATTGGTGGCTTAGGAGTAACACCAGGGGCTAATCTTAATGATGAGCTTGCTGTTTTTGAAGCAGTTCATGGTTCTGCTCCTGATATTGCAGGGGAGGATAAAGCAAATCCAATGGCCTTATTATTATCAGCAGTATTAATGTTAAGGTATTTAGATGAGATAGAAGCAGCCGATAAGATAGAAGAGGCTATCGGTCAAGTTTTAGTTGAAGCAGAAGTTTTGACTGCTGATCTAGGAGGGCAGGCTAAGACCACAGAGATTACAGAAGAGATTATTAATAAAATAAGCTAGTAGAGGTTAGGGGGAATAATAATTCCTCCTTTTTTCTTTTCTATGTTCTCTAGCCAACTTTTTCTCTTCTCGCCAGTCAAAAAGTATACTAATGAAGATAATACTTAAGCTGACTAAATAGAGATTTCTTAGAGTGTTTTCTTCTAGAAATGAGTGGTTGACCAGTTTACTATGATTGAATGATTCTTGTAGCTTATGGTTAAAATCAAGATAATAATAGATAGCGTAGCATAGATGTACGCCAATTAAAGAATAAATTATTTTTTTACGATTCATTATTATTTCCTCCTAGTGCTTTATTACATAGTAAATTAGCGATTAAAGTTAAAATTCCTTGTTGGGAAAGCAATGAATATTTAATAATGAATAGTAGAAGAGCAAAAGTTTAATTACAAAAGTGTGGCACTTTTGATTTGGCGGGTAGAAATGATATTTGTAGGGGCAGGTCTCTGTGCCTGACCATGTTAAATCACGGGCGACCACGGAGAGTCGCCCCTACAAAAACACATTCTTTTACGAACGAAAAGTGCCACTGTATATCAATATTATTCACCTTTAAGCAGGAAGATTGATTTTCGATCGTGAATGATAGAATGAGATTTGATTAATAGATAAATACTAGATAATATCAAGTCACAAAGAGTAATAAAAAACTAAGAGTAGAGTTTTTATTGTGAATAATTAAAAAAATAACAAAGTGTTAAAAGATTTTAGAATCTAATTATCAAGTGAAGTTTATAAGTTAAGGAGAGATTTGTATGGGTGCTAAACCAATAAAAGTTGGAGAAGAGATAATTATTGAACTAGAAGATTTAGCAACTGGAGGGGATGCAGTAGGAAGAGTTGATGGCTTTGTAATTTTTATCCCGGGAGGAATTCCTGGAGAAAAGGTTAAAGTAGAAATAACCCAAGTCAAAAAGAGCTACGGTAGGGCCAAGATTGTTGAAGTAATTGAGCAATCTGCTGAACGGGTTCAACCAAGCTGCCAAGAAGATGAAGATTGTGGCGGTTGCCAGATCTCTTATTTTGATTACCAAGCTCAGTTGAAATATAAAAGAAAGATTGTTGTAGATACTATAGAACGGATTGCTAAATTGACAGAGGTTAAGGTTAATCCGGTTAAAGGAATGGAGAATCCTTTCTTTTATCGGAATAAAGCTCAGTTTCCAGTAGCCAAGCAAGGAGATAAGGTGATTACTGGTTTTTATGCTTTAGGAACTCATAAGTTAATCGAACTAGAAGACTGTAAGATTCAACATCCTTTAATTAATCGGGTGCTTAGAGAGGCGATTGATCTGATTGAGGAACATCAGGTTTCAATCTATGATGAAAAGCAACATAAAGGGTTATTACGCCATTTAGTGGTTAGGGTTGGAGTCTGTACCAATCAAGCAATGCTGATCTTTGTAACTAAGAATGAAGAATTTTCAGCAGGAGTAGAGATAGCAACTGAATTGTTAGAGCGGATACCTGAATTAGTCAGTGTTAATCAAAATATTAATCCTGAAGAGACCAATATTGTACTAGGAAGAAGAACTAAGCAGTTAGTAGGAGAAGATCATATTATAGATTATATTGGCCCGATCAAATATAAAATATCTCCGCTTGCTTTCTTTCAGGTCAATACCTTACAGGCTAAGATATTATATGATCAAGTTGTCGAGTATGCTCAATTATCGGGTACAGAGAGAGTACTTGATGCTTATTGTGGTGTCGGTTCGATTGCTCTTTATTTGGCCCGATTTGCTAAGGAAGTTTGGGGTATTGAAGTTATTGGAGAAGCGATTGAGGCAGCTCAAGAGAATGCTCAATTAAATGAAATTGATAACTGCCAATTTGAGGTAGGTAAAGTTAGAGAAGTTTTACCTAGATTAAAAAAAGAGTTGAGGCCAGAGGTTATTGTTGTTGATCCACCACGGAAGGGGTGTCATCAAGAGGTGCTAGCTACTTTTGTTGAGTTAGAACCTGAGCGGATCGTATATGTTTCCTGTGATCCAGCAAGTTTAGCTAGAGATTTGAAGTATTTAACTGAGGCTGGATATCAACTAGAAGAGATCCAACCTGTCGATATGTTTCCTCAAACGTATCACATTGAGAATGTAGCATTGCTAAAAAAACAATAAATAATTAACTTCAAGATTCATTCTTTTTAATTTAGGATAATTAGGGGTTCGAAGTGAAGCTTTATTACAATATTGTGGCACTTTCAAAAAAACAGGGAACCACGAATGAACGCAAATTAACACTAATTTAAAATAATAATTTGTTAAAAATATAGATATTACTGCAAAATGTCCTTAATGATTAAATTTTAGATTGCAGGGTTTTGATTTTATTTGAAGAATTATGCGACTGCGATAAGGGCAGATAATTTTACAGATTGATCTTAATGTTTTAAGTAAGAGAGATTTGATTTTAATAGTTGCACAAGTTCAAATTCTTCTTGATTTTTTGGCTACTTTTTTATCAAGAAAAAAGGTAGCACGGAAGAAAGTTTGATTTTTAATTTTTTCGTAAACATGGGTTTGAGTGTGATTTTTATAAAGGAAAAGTGACACAATATATCAATAAAAAGTTAGATGAATAAAAGATTATGTGTTAAGTTGACGGCAATGATTCAAGATCAAAAAAATAAAAAATTGAAAATTTAATTATAAAAGGATAGTTCTAACTATTTCAAGAAGGTTTTTACTAATTTATCTTGAACAATAAGAGTAGGTGACAATTATGCTAACTAAAGAGATAACAATTATTGATGAAATTGGTCTTCATCTTAGGCCAGCTGCTGTCTTAGTTTCTATTGCTAGCCAATTTGAATCAGAAATTATCGTTGTTAGAGATAATCAAGAAGCTAACTTAAAAAGTATTATTAGTGTGATGAATTTGGCTGTTGGCTGTGGTGAGAAGATTGAAATACAAGCTAAAGGTAAGGATGCTAAAGAGGCATTAGCTAAGATTGAGGAAGTTATTGCTAATGATTTTGAAAGGGAGAGTTAAGTGGGGGCAGATGATTGAACACTACGATAGATGCGAGTTGATAATAAGGCTATAATTTAGATTTAGAAATGGTGGGATAAATAATGAAACGAATTCCAGTAGAAGAGTTGGAGCCTGGAATGAAGGTAGCTAAGACTATTTATACAGCTAACGGAAATATATTGCTTAATTCTGGAGTGAGATTGAAGGAAGCTTATATAGATAGTTTAAAAAATCTTCAAATAATGGAGATTTATATTTTCAATGAAGAGTTACCTGAGGTTTCAATACCAGAACCATTATCAGATAAGACAAGGCTAAAGGCAATCAAGGTTATCAAAGAAACGATGGAGCAGATTAAGGTAGGCCATGGCATTGATTCTAAAGAGATAAAAGAAGCTATTACTGATATTTTAGATGAAATATTATTACAAAATCATGTAATTATTCACCTTAATGATATTAGAAGTTATGATAGTTATACATTTCATCATTCAGTTAAAGTAACTATTTTAGCTATCCTAATTGCTTTAAATTTTGATTATAGTATAAAGCAGTTAAAGAAGATTGCTACTGGTGCTTTTTTACATGATTTGGGTAAGACAATGATTGCCCAAGAGATTATTATGAAATCTAAAGAGTTGACAGATGAAGAGTACCAAGTAGTCAAAAAACATCCTGATTATGGTTATGAATTAATCAGGGAGATAGAAGGAATCAGTATTTTATCAGCTCATGTTGCTTACCAACATCATGAACATTATGATGGCAGTGGTTACCCGCGAGGCCTTTATAAAGATGAGATCAATGAATTTGCTCAAATAGTTACGGTAGCTGATGTTTATGATGCTTTAACTAGTGATAGAATTTATAAAAGAAAGTTGAGGCCTGATGAAGCGTTGGATATAATCCAACAATTAAAGGGGACTAAATTGAACCCTAAGTTTGTTGATGTGTTACATAAGCATATTGCTACTTATCCAGTTGGAACAGTTGTTGCATTAAGTAATCAGGAAGTAGGATTGGTAGTAGATGTTAACAAAGAGAATTTGAGTGAGCCTGTTGTAAGGATTGTTAGGGATCGAGCTGGAAATAAAGTAAAGGAAATTAAAGAAATAGATTTAATACATAATCAAGAAGTTGAAATTGAAAAAGTATTAGAATTTTAAATAGGAGGAGATGAAGATGAAGAGGTTAAATTTAGTTTTAGGATTAGTGGTATTTTTATTGTTGGCCCAGGTAGGAGTAGCTTGGGGATTACCACAAGCTGAAATTAGACAAGGCAGAAATTCTATCGCTTATAGTGTTCAAAGATTAGATAGTGAAATTAAAGCAATGATCTTTGAAGGCGATTTTGGCTTGACTCCAACGTTAGGGTTGGATACTAGATTTTTCTATTTTGGTGATGATGGAGATGATCTGATAGATCTTAATCTAAAGTTTAAAGTTGTTGATGATCGTGATTTTAATTTGACTGGATTAGTAGGCTATCAGACCAATTTGGATGGTGAAGGTAGTAATCAATTAGGAATGTTGCTTTCTAATGATCAATCTCAATATATTACTTTAAATGCGGGAGTTAATATTCTGTTAGATAGTGAAGATCCTTTGGGATATAGTGTTGGTTTTGATTATATGTTAACTAGAGATTGGTATCTGGAAGCAGGTTTTAGAGGGATTGCTGGGAGCTCAAATCATGGATTGACAATTGGACTTAGAAATTACCTGTAGAGAATTAGTAAGTCAATTGAGCTTTTAATATTGAGTAATTAAAATCAATGGGCGATTGGTAATTTATAATAGAAGATTAAGATATTTAAATTCCAGCCATAGGTTAAATCCTGTGGCTGGAATTAGTTTTAGTTGAACTTAGATTTAGCATTAAGCTTAATATGTTTTGTGTAGTTTTTAGATGTGATTTATTTTTTTAGAAGCTGAGATGAATTAATAGATTTAGTTGAATTGAGTTTGTAATTTAAGTATAATTAAAAGTATTAGTTAAGATATGGTTGAACTTATCTTAAAATTGTTCTTCTTGGATATGAGATGATCACATAAATTAAATCTATTAAGTTAAGGAGGGATTTAGAATATGATATGTTCATGTGGAAATGCTGGGGACAATCAGGAGCAGTATTTGGCCCCACTGTATGAACTTTTAGCTAGTTATGAGTGTAAGGAGAAGGATTTAATTCCTGTTTTACAGGAGGCACAAGAGGAATATGGCTATCTTCCTCAAGAAGTGTTAGAAGAGATAGCAAGGGGTTTAAGAATACCTTTTAGTCAAGTTTATGGAGTAGTAACTTTTTATTCCCAGTTCCATCTAGAACCACGTGGTGAAAATATAATCAGGGTTTGTATGGGCACTGCGTGTCATGTGCGAGGTGGAGATAAGGTATTAGATAAGATGAAAGAAGAGTTAGGAATAGAGGATGGAGAGACGACTGCTGATCTTAAGTTTACTTTAGAATCGGTTGCTTGTATTGGAGCTTGTGGGTTGGCCCCAGTGATTATGGTTAATGATAATACTCATGGTTTATTGACTCCAGAGAAGGTGCCTGAAGTTTTAGAAGAATATCGGAAATAAAGTTTAGCACAAATAAGTGGAGGTGATAGGAATGAAATCATTAGTAGAGTTAGAGGAGTTAAGAGAGCAGGCTCAAAAGAAGTTACAAGTTAGAAATAGTTCTGGCAAGCCCAAAATTATTGTTAGGATGGATGACTGCGGAATTTATGCCGGAGCAAGGAAAACTTTAAAGCAGATTTTAGCTGAGGTCAAGCAGCGAGACTTAGATGTGATAGTTACCCAAACAGAGTGTAGTGGTCAGTGTGACCATGAGCCAGTAGTTGCTGTTAAATTACCAGAAGAGCCTAAAATCACTTATGGTGATGTCACTGCTAAGAAGGTGGAGCAGATTATTGTTGAACATCTTGTTGAGGGTAATATTGTAAAAGAGTTAGAACTAAAATAATAATTGTAATTTTAAGAGGAGGGAAGAAGAGGTGGATCAATCAATTTATAGATCTCATATTTTGATTTGTGGAGGGACGGGATGTGTTTCTTCAGGATGTAAAGAAGTTAGAAGTTCTTTAGAAGGGGAGTTGGCCCGTCATGAGTTAGAAGATGAGATTAAGGTTTTAGAAACTGGCTGCCATGGTTTTTGTGAAAAAGGGCCACTCATCATTGTTTATCCAGAGGGTGTATTTTATTGTGAACTGAAACCAGAGAATATGGAAAGATTGGTTGAAGAACATATCTTAAAAGGAAAGATAGTAGAAGATTTTTTATATCAAGAACCAGTAACCAATGAAAGTATTCAGTCTTATAAAGATATTGAATTTTATAAAAAGCAGGAAAGAATTACTTTGAAAAATTGTGGATATATCAATCCCGAGAAGATTGAAGAGTATATTGCTACTGGGGGTTACCAGGCGATAGGAAAAGCTTTGACCAAGATGACACCTCAAGAAGTTATCGATGAAGTTAAAGATTCTGCTTTAAGAGGCCGTGGAGGTGCAGGTTTTCCTACCGGTCTTAAGTGGCAGTTTGCTAGTGAAGCAGAAGGTGATAAAAAGTATGTGATCTGTAATGCAGATGAAGGAGACCCAGGAGCATTTATGGACCGTAGTCTCTTAGAGGGAGATCCGCACCGAATAATTGAAGGGATGATCATTGCTGCTTATGCAATTGGAGCTGATGAAGGTTATGTTTATGTGCGAGCAGAGTATCCATTAGCAATTAAAAGGTTAAGGATAGCTATTAAAGAGGCTGAAGAGTATGGTTTATTAGGTGATAATTTGTTTGGAACAGGTTTCAACTTTGAGCTACATATTAAGGAAGGAGCAGGGGCTTTTGTTTGTGGAGAAGAGACTGCTTTGATGGCATCAATTGAGGGTAAACGAGGTATGCCACGACCACGACCTCCTTTCCCAGCTCAAAAGGGGTTATGGGGTAAACCATCAAACATAAATAATGTTGAAACTTATGCTAATGTGCCGAATATTATTCGAGATGGTGCTGAAACTTATAAGCAAGTAGGAACTGAAGGTAGTACTGGAACTAAGGTCTTTGCTCTAACTGGTAAGATCAACAATACCGGTTTAGCAGAAGTACCAATGGGAATTACTATGCGTGAGATTATTTATGACATTGGTGGTGGAATTAATGATGGTAAAGAGTTTAAGGCAGTTCAGATTGGTGGGCCATCTGGTGGATGTTTACCAGAGGATAAATTAGATCTAACGATCGATTATGATTCATTGCTTGAAGTTGGAGCAATGATGGGTTCTGGTGGATTGGTTGTGATGGATGAAGAAACTTGTATGGTCGATGTAGCTAGATTCTTCTTGGACTTTACCCAAAGTGAATCCTGTGGTAAATGTACTCCTTGTCGAGTAGGGACTAAACAGATGTTAGATATTTTAGAGCGAATTACTATTGGAGAAGGGCAAGAGGGTGATATTGAGTTATTAGAGAGGTTGGCTGAAAATATTAAGAGCACTTCTTTATGTGGCTTAGGTCAGACAGCACCGAACCCTGTTTTAAGTACTTTAAGATACTTCCGTGATGAATATGAAGCTCATATTTATGAGCAGAGTTGTCCAGCTGGTGCTTGTGAAGAATTACTAGGTGCTTATATAATCGATGGAGAAGCTTGTGTAGGCTGTACTGCTTGTACTGATGTGTGTCCAGTTGATGCAATTTCTGGTGAAGCTAAAGAAGAGCATCAAATTGATGAGGATGCATGTATTGCTTGTGGAGTTTGTGTAGAGAAATGTCCAGTCGATGCAATTACCCAATAAATAAATTATTAAAAGGAGTGATAAAATGGAGACTATTACTGTAACAATAGATGGTCAACAGGTTGAAGTTGACCAACAGGTTAATTTATTAGATGCAGCTAATAAATTGGATATAGAGATACCAACTCTTTGCTATCATCCAGATTTGACCTTACATGGTTCTTGTCGAATCTGTGTTGTAGAAGATGCAGAAAGTGGCAATTTATTGGCTTCTTGTGCTACACCTGTAACTGATGGAATGAAGGTTAAGACTTCTAGTGATAAGGTTATAACAGCACGTAAGATGAATCTTGAATTATTACTTTCTGATCATCCTAATGACTGTATGACTTGTGAAGCGGATGGAGCTTGTCAGCTGCAGGAATTAGTTTATGAGTATGGTGTCACCAAGCCGAGCTTTGGTTTAATGGAAGAGCAAAAGTTTGAAATTAAGAATGAGAATCCATTCATCGAGTTTGATCCAAATAAATGTATCTTATGTGGTAAGTGTGTTAGAGTTGACAACGAAGTTCAATGTTCTGGAGCGATTGATTTTACAGAACGTGGTTTTCAATCAAAGGTAGGAGTTCCTTTTGATCAGGATTTAGGAGCTGATCATTCTAGTTGTGTTTTCTGTGGACAGTGTGTAGAGATGTGTCCAACAGGGGCTTTGGCTTATAAACCTGCTAAAGGTTTAGGTAGAGATTATGAGCTAGAAGGAGTACAAACAACTTGTCCCTATTGTGGAGTTGGCTGTCAGATTGAGCTGAAGATTAAGGATAATAAGATTGTTCAAGTAGGCTCTGTCTATCAAGAAGATAGCCCTAACCCAATTGGAGAGACTTGTGTTAAAGGTAGGTTTGCTTATGATTTTGTTGATCATCCTGAGCGATTGACGAAGCCATTGATTAAAAAGGATGGAGAATTTGAAGAGGCTAGTTGGGATGAAGCGTTAGATTATGTAGCTGATAAGTTAACTACAATTAAAGAGGAAGATGGTGGCCAAGCAGTTGCTGCTTTGACGTCAGCTAGATGTACTAATGAGGAAAATTATCTGTTACAGAAATTTATGAGAGGGGTTGTGGGCACAAATAGTATAGATCACTGTGCCCGGTTATGACACTCTGCTACAGTGGCTGGTCTAGCCGCAAGTTTTGGTAGTGGAGCTATGACAAACTCTATTGGTGAGGTTGAACAAGCAGATACAATCTTTGTAACTGGATCAAATACTACTGAAGCACATCCAGTAATCGCTAGTAAGATGAAGAAAGCTGTTAAGAATGGAACTAATTTAATTGTAGCTGATCCAAGAAGTATTGGTTTGACTGAAGTAGCAGATATTGCTGTTACTCAAAAACCAGGAACGGATATTGCTTTATTAAATGGCTTAATGCATGTCATTATTGATGAAAAATTATATGATGAGGTTTATGTTGAACAGAGAACTGAAAATTTTGCGGATTTAAAAGAGGTAGTTAAGGAGTATACTCCAGAAAAGGTAGAAGAGATTACAGGGGTTGCTGCTGAAGATGTTATTAAGATGGCTCGAATGTATGCTGCGGTAGATAAAGCAGCGATCTATTATGCGATGGGAATTACTCAGCATAAATCGGGTACTGCTAATGTATTTGCGATTGCTAACTTAGCAATGTTGACCGGTAATGTAGGAAGAGAAGGTGCAGGGGTTAACCCACTACGAGGTCAAAATAATGTACAGGGAGCTTGTGATCTAGGAGGATTACCTAATGTTTATCCTGGCTATCAAAGTGTTGAAGAGTTAGAGCTTAAAGAAAAGTTTGAATCAGCTTGGGGAGTAGATGAATTATCTGCTGAAGCTGGTTTGACAGTAGTAGAGATGATGAACAAAGCAGCTGAAGGTGAATTGAGAGGATTGTATGTTATGGGTGAGAATCCAATTCTATCTGATCCAGATCAGCAGCATGTAGAAGAGGCTTTAGAGACGATAGAGTTTTTAGTAGTTCAAGATATCTTCTTGACTGAAACTGCTGAATATGCTGATGTTGTATTTCCGGCAGCTTGTTTTGCAGAAAAGGATGGAACTTTTACAAATAGTGAACGACGGATTCAATTTATAAATAAAGCTGTTGAGGCTCCTGGAGAAGCTATGACTGACTGGCAGATTTTCTGCGAGTTAGCGAAGCGAATGGGCTATGAGATGAATTATTCATCTCCAGCAGAGATTATGGCTGAGATAGCAGAGGTAACTCCAATCTATGGTGGAATCTCTTATGATAGGCTAGAAGATGAAGAGTTGCAATGGCCATGTACAGATCCAGATCATCCTGGTACTAAGTTTTTGCATGAAGGTGAATTTGCTCATGGGAAGGGAATTTTTCATCCAGTAGAGCATATTGCACCTATTGAAGCAGCAGATGATGAGTATGGTTATATTATGATGACTGGAAGAATGCTTTATCACTTCCATGGTGGAAGTATGACTAGACGTTCAGCAGCTGTCGATCAGCATGAGCCAGATGCTTATGTTGAGATCAATATAGAGGATGCAAAAAGTTTAGGAATTGAAGATGGCGATCGAGTCAAAGTTGCTTCTCGTCGGGGTGAAGTAGAGACTTATGCTCGGATAGGTAGTATAGTAAAACCTGGTGAGGTCTTTATGCCATTCCACTATGCTGAAAGTCCAGCTAATAGATTGACCAATGCTGAGCTTGATCCAATAGCTAAGATTCCTGAATATAAGGTATCAGCTGTTAAGGTTGAAAAAGTTTAATTAGTGACTAGTCATTAGTAATTAGAAATAATAAGGGCCAACTTCCTTAAATTAGGGGGTTGGCCCGTTTATATTTTAGAGTGGTTTTGACTTTAAGGTTTTAACTGTCAACTAAGATAAATTATCAGAAAAGTTTGTGAAAAACTTGACAAGTTGATTTATTGTGGTATAATATAGGTAGTAAAGGCGAATGATATAAGTTTATAAGTAAATACTTAGGTAGCTTATTATTAAAATTTTTAGTATGCTTGTGAAAAAATTAACTCCCTGCTAGAGTTCTTAGAGTAGTAATCCTTTGAAATAAGGCGATAACCTGATAAGTGTTAGTGATTACTACTCTAAGTTATTTATCTAGGGCAATACTTATTTTTCTAATATAAAGCCTCCTTTTGTAATTTTTTAAAATAAATAGTGTAGCTTTGGCTCTTTAATCCCTATTAATAGGGATTAAAGAGCCTTTTTTTATAGATGTAAAAATATATTTTGTTTAGAGGTGTTTTTTGATATAATAAGATCGTAAAGAGCAGTGAATAATTAATATTGAATATTGAATAGTTAAAATCTAGAGTGTTATTACAAAACAGCTTAAGTCTAAGGCTGAGGAAATGGTTTTTATTACGAAGGGTTTTTATAAACCCGAAGGTGAGGTTAAGTTAACCATTAAAACTATAAGGTCTTAGGCCTTACTCAAACTTAGACTTAACCTTAAACTTAATTCAGTTTTTTTGTGGGGGTTTAAAATGAAAGAAAATGAATTTGAATTATTAGAATATGGAATTTTGGTAATTCTAGTTATAATCTTGCTAACTATAATCTATGTTATATTAGGAGGAGAAATCCAGGATTTAATTATTATCTTTTACTAAAATTAGGAGTTGATAAGATGGAAGTTATAGCAACTGACTGCCAAGAATATGAGCTGAAGTCAGTATTGAAGAAGGTTAGAGAGGCCTTAACTAAATTACAAGTTGAACAATTGGTTGTTAGAGGTGATAAGGTATTATTAAAACCAAACTTATTAAGTCCTCACCAACCTGAAGCAGGAATTACTACTCATCCTGTTGTAGTGGAAGCTGTAATTAGATATTTTCAACAATTAGGAGCAGAAGTTAAGGTAGGGGAGAGTTCAGGGGGGATGATGGTCAATCAGTCTCTGACTGAGCAAGCATTTGAAAAGACAGGGGTATTGGCTGTCTGTCAGAAGTTAGATGTTGAAGTGGTCAATTTTGATCGAGTTTCTACCAGAGTGCTCAGTAGTGATAAATATGAGTTTCCATTACCTGAGGTATTATTGGAGGCTGATCTGGTGGTGTCATTACCTAAATTAAAGACCCATAGCTTAACCTTATTTACTGGAGCAGTTAAGAATTTATATGGTTGTATTCCTGGAATGAAGAAGGTAGAATACCATCGAAGTTGTCCCCACCCAGTTGATTTTTCAGAGTTAGTTGTTGATATTTTTGAATTGGTCAAGCCTGATCTAGCAATAATGGATGGAATAGTCGGTTTAGAGGGGAATGGCCCAGGCTCTACTGGAGATGCCTGTCAGATGGGGGTTATTTTGGCCAGTCAAGACCTGGTTGCTTTAGATACAGTAGCTGCTTCTTATTTGGGTTATACTCAAAATCAAGTGCCAATTACTCGGATAGCTGCTGAAAGAGGGTTAGGAAGCAATCGATTGGAGCAGATAGAAATAATAGGAGGTTATCAACCTAGTCAACAAGAGTATCGATTACCATCTAATGCTTTATTGAGTTTATTACCTAATTGGTTATTACAACCTTTATTTGGTTCTTTATTATCTCAACCAATAATTAATCAACAGGAATGTATTGAGTGCCAACTTTGTGTGCAAAGCTGTCCACAAGAAGTGATTATTGAGCGGCAAGGTTTGGAAATAGAAGAAGAAGGTTGTATTAAGTGTCTGTGCTGTCAAGAGCTATGTCCTCAAGAGGCAATAACTGTCAAAGAGCATTCGTTAGTCAGACTAATTAGGTCAATTAAGGAGTTTTTAGGCTAATTTTTGACTAGGTATTTTTAATATGGTATAATTAATTGTGTTTATTAGAGGTAGAATTCTAAAAAAAACGCACGAGGTGGGGATAGAATGAGTGAAGCCAGTAAAAAAGTAGATTTAGAAAGTAAATATGAAGAAATGTCTGAACATGAGTTGATCGGATTAGCTCAAAAGGGGGACAAGCTGGCTGAGGAATACTTAATCGATAGTAATATTGATATTGTTTATGCCAAGTCCAAATTATTTTATATTAAAGGATTAGATAATGATGATGTAATCCAAGAAGGATTGGTAGGGTTACATAAAGCAATTAGAGATTATAAGGTAAAGAGAGAAGCATCATTTCGCGGTTTTGCTCATTTGTGCGTCAATAGACAACTTATATCAGCGATCAAGACAGCTAACCGCCAAAAGCATATGCCGTTGAATAATTCCACTTCTATTGATAAAAAGTTGAAGTATTCTAAAGATGATGGGGGGCGGGGGCGAACTTTATTAGATATTTTACCTGATCAAAATAATGATCCTGAAAGAAACTATGTCAATCGTGAGTTAGTAACAGAAGTAATCTATCAATTGCGTCAGATGCTAACCGAGTTAGAATGGGATGTATTTGATAAGTATATCCAAGGTAAATCTTATAAAGAGATTGCTCTAGAGATTGAATGTAATGTTAAAACAGTCGATAATGCATTACAACGAGCTCGCCGTAAAATTGATGAATTAAAAGAGAGATTGACTGAGGAAATAAAAGAATACTAACATAATCAACAGAAGTTGTCCATCAAGGGCAACTTTTTAGTTTTTCTAGACTAATAAATGGATATTTTTAATTAAAAATAGAAGATAGATCCATCTAATTATAGTAAACTATGTAATTGTAAAGCCTAAGTATATTAACTGAGTCATTGGTAAGTGATTTTCAATATAATTAGTAACGATAGTAAATAGTAAAGTAGATATTGGATAGTTTCAAATGGAGTGTTATTTTAACTATCATTGATTTCCGGAGGGATATAGATGATTAAGCAAGAATTAGCAATTGTAACTATTAGTGAAGTAACAAATAAGTTGTTTAAAGAGCAATTAAAGAAGGTATTACAGGATAGAGTAGAGATAAAGAGCTATTTAATTGGGGAGATTGAGCCTGGCATTATTGATTCAAAGTTAGTATTAGCAACTAATTCTTTAAAAGAAAAATTAGAGGATTATATATTAGAGGCTGAAGATGTTATTTTTGCTAGAAGAGCTTTGGAATTATCATCTTTAGAGGAGTTGATTAAACTCCCAGATGATAAGGAGGTCTTATTAGTTAATAATACTGAGATGGCAGCTTATGAAACTAAAGAGATTTTAGAAAGAGTAGGTATTGATCATATTAACTTAGAGCTCTTTTATTCTGGAAAAGAGTTAGATAAAAAGATAGATTTAGCTATTACTCCCGGTGAAGATAAATATGTGCCTGATACTGTCAAACAGGTGATTGATATCGGTAGTAGAATTCTTGATCTAACGACAATTATTGAAGTTTTAATTAAACTGAATTTATTAGATGAGAAGGCTAATTTATTAGTGACTGAACATATTAAAAGGTTGGTTAAATTGAGTAAGGAGTTATATTGGAATACTAAGAAGGTTGAAAGGGTTAACCAGATGCTAGAAGTTGTAATTAATCATGTTCATGATGGAGTTATCTATGTTAATCAAGAAAAGAAGATTGAGTTATTTAATCAAAAAGCAGAAGAGATTTTTGAGATGAAAGCTGAAGAAGTAATTGGGGTTGAGGTAGAAAAAAAGATAACTAACACTAAGTTAAACTCTATCCTTAAAACAGAGAATAAGCATATAAATGCTTTACAGAGTATATCAGATAAGAAGATAGTAACATCTAGAGTACCGGTTAAGCAAAATAATAAAGTAATCGGGGCTCTAGCTACATTTAAGGATGTTACAGAAGTAAAAAAATTAGAAGAGAATTTAAGAAGAAAGTTAAAGGATAAAGGTCATATTGCTAAATATGAATTTTCTGATATAGTTGGAAATAGCAAGAAACTTAATGAGACGATTCAAAAAGCCAAGAACTTAGGAGGAAGTGAATCTACAATTTTGATTCAAGGGGAGAGTGGGACAGGAAAGGAGCTCTTTGCTCAATCAATTCATAACTACTCTAAACGAGGTAGAGAGCCATTTATTGCTGTTAATTGTGCTGCTTTACCAGGTAATTTATTAGAAAGTGAACTGTTTGGTTATGAAGAAGGGGCCTTTACTGGAGCAAAAAAAGGAGGAAAGCCTGGCGTCTTTGAGTTGGCCCATACAGGAACGATATTTTTAGATGAGATTGGTGATATCCCTCTTGATATTCAAAGCCGTTTGTTAAGGGTTTTGCAGGAAGAAGAAGTGATGAGAATCGGAGGAACCAAGGTAATCCCAATTGATATTAGGGTAATTGCTGCAACTAATAGAGAATTACGTAAATTAGTTGAAAATAATGAATTTCGAGAGGATTTATATTATAGGCTTAATGTTTTACCATTAAAGATTCCTGCATTAAGAAAGCGGAAAGAGGATATTCCATTGTTGATTGCTTTCTTTTTGCAGAAGTTTAATGCAGATGATTTGAATTTTTCGGAAGAGGTTAAAAGTAGGCTATATAATTATAATTGGCCCGGTAATGTTAGGGAGCTGGAAAATTGTATAGAGTATATTTCACAAACTTGTAATGGAGAAGTAGGAATAGGAGATTTACCTCCTCATTTTCATGAAGAAGATAATATTTTAGATTCAAATCTAGAACGGATAAAGCAAGAATTAGAGGAGTTAGGAGATATAAAGGAGTATCTATTTATTTTAAATGAGCTCTATTTAGCAAAACAGGAAGAAAGAAATATAGGGCGAAGAGAGATAGCTAAAAATGCCAATGTTAATAAGATACATCTCTCATCACATATGGTAAGAAGTAGATTAAGAAAATTAGAATTATCTGGTTTAGTCAGTATTGGACAAGGAAGACAGGGGACTAAAATTACTGAAGAAGGTATTAGTTTCTTAGAAGGGTTGCTATGACAATGGAAGAAAGGGGTTATTGAAGTGAGCTGTGAAGAGGAAATTTTTCAATTTATTGATTCTAACTTAGATAGATTTATTGAAGAAACGATTATGATTCAACAGATTCCGGCTCCAACATTTCAAGAAGAGGATAGAGCTGCTTATATTAAGGAAAGGTTTGAGCTATTAGGACAGGCCAAGGTAGATAAAGATAAAGTAGGTAATGTGATAAATAGCTATATTATAAATGAAGACTTGCCTACCGTAATGATTACTGCTCATCTGGATACCGTCTTTTCAAAGGAAGTAGACTTGGAAGTGAAGAGGGAAAGAGATAAAGTTTCAGGGCCAGGGCTTTGTGATAATAGTTTAGGATTAAAAGGACTATTGGTGTTGGCAGAAATAATAAATAAATTCGAAGTAGAGCTTAATTATAATCTGATTTTAGCAGCTACGGTAGGAGAAGAGAGTAAGGGCAATCTAAAGGGGATGTCTCAATTGATGGAGAGTTATCAACATCAAGTGGATACAGTCATTGTATTAGAGGGTAATGGTTTAGGTAGGATTACTCATCAAGCAGTCGGTAGTAGCCGCTGGAGGGTAAAATTTAGTGCTTTAGGGGGGCATAGTTGGAGTGATTTTGGTAATTCTAGCGCTATTCATACTATGGCAAAGGTGATTAGTAATTTAGCTAATTTTGAATTACCAACTGATCCACAAACAACTTTCAATATAGGCAAAGTAACTGGAGGTCAGACAGTTAATACTATTGCTGCTACTGCACAGATGTTGTTAGAGGTCAGATCGTTGAGTAAGGATCTTTTAATAGAAATAGATCAAGATTTTAGGGAGACTATCCAAAATATTAGTCAACAAGATAAAGTAGAGGTTAACTTTGAAGATTTGGGTACTAGACCAGCAGGCAGGTTAAATAGAGAAGATCCATTAGTCAATTTTTTAGTAAGAGTTCATCAGAAACTAGATATAAGTTCTAATTTTAAGCCGGCAAGTACTGAAGCAAATTTACCATTGAACTTGGGGATTCCTGCTGTAACGATAGGGTTAACTGAGGCTGCTAATTTGCATTCAACAGCAGAATACATAGAAGTTGGCCCGGTAAAGAAAGGATTACAGCAGTTAGTATTAATTATAATACAGATTGATAATTATTTTAAAAACTTAACTTGAAAAATAGAAAAGTAGTTATCAAAAGAGTCTAGAAATTAATTCCTAGACTCTTTATTTTTAGGCAATTCTATCTCTGGAATAGTATAAATGGTAAAATGGGTAATATAAAATGACTATTGGGTTGTATTGGGTATTTAGTAGATAATTAAAGGTGAACTTTTTTTACTTTTTATTCTTGAATCTTCTAATTAGTGGGTATTTAGCTCTGTAAAAAAGGACTAAAAAGAAATATGTTATTTTTTACATAAGAAAAGCCTAAGATGAAGAATTTGGTATAGAATATGCATAAATAAAATAATGAATCGTCCTTAAAAAGGAGAGTAAAGGGGGAGGGTATATAGTGAGCTTAAAAGAGAAAGCATTAGATTTGCACAGGAATAATCGAGGAAAATTAAAGGTGGAAGCAAAGGTAGCAGTAAAGACAGAAAATGATCTATCATTTGCTTATTCTCCTGGGGTGGCTGAGCCTTGTCTGGAGATACAAAAGGATAGAGAAAAGGTCTTTGATTATACAAATAAATCTAACTTTGTAGCTGTGGTCAGTAATGGTAGTGCGGTATTAGGATTGGGTAATATCGGGTGTGAAGCTTCGCTTCCGGTAATGGAGGGTAAAGCATTACTCTTTAAAGAGTTTGGAGGGGTAGATGCTTTTCCAATCTGTCTAGATGAAGATGATCCTGATCAATTGGTTGCGACTGTTAAGCGAATGGCTCCAGCATTTGGGGGGATTAATTTAGAAGATATTAAATCGCCAGAGTGTTTTTATATAGAAGAACGGCTTAAAGAAGAGTTGGATATTCCAGTCTTTCATGATGATCAGCACGGAACAGCTATAATTACTTTAGCTGGATTGATAAATGCTTTAAAGCTGGTTGGTAAGAAAAAGGAGGAGCTTAGGGTAGTTGTCAATGGAGCTGGAGCAGCAGGAACAAGTATTACTAAGTTGTTGTTGGCTGAGGGTGTTGAGGAAATAGTTGTTGTTGATCGGCAAGGGCCAATCTATGAAGGCCAAGATGGTTTGAGCGAGAAGCAAGAGGAGTTGGCCCGTTTAACCAACCGAGAAAATAAGACAGGAAGCTTAAGTGAAGTAATTAAAGGGGCAGATCTCTTTATTGGAGTTTCGGTAGCTGGGGTATTAAAGAAGGAGATGGTAAGGGATATGGCTGAGAATCCGATTATATTCCCACTGGCCAATCCTGAACCGGAAATTTGGCCCGAGGATGCTTTAGCAGCAGGGGCCAAGATAGTAGGGACTGGTCGTTCTGATTATCCAAATCAAATCAATAATGTAATGGCTTTTCCTGGAATTTTCCGTGGAGCTTTAGATGTTAGAGCCAACGATATAACTGAAGAAATGAAGATAGCCGCTGCTTATGCCTTAGCAGGACTTGTCTCTAATGAAGAATTAGCAGTTGATTATGTAATTCCTAAGCCATTCGATAAGAGAGTTGGCCCTCATGTAGCTGCCGCTGTAGCTGAGGCAGCAGTTAAATGTGGGGTAGCACGGATTAATATTGATTATGAGACTGAACTAAAGAATGCTAGAGAAGTGATGCGGTAAATCAGCTGTTAGCAAGGTCAAAGGCAGTAAGCAGCTATAAATCAAAATCAGGAATTAGGAATTAGAAATTGAGAGTGAAAATTACAGGAGGGATACCAATGGCAAGAATTGAAAAGGATTTTTTAGGAGAAATGGAGATTGAAGATGGAGCATATTACGGAGTACAAAGTAAGAGAGCGGCTCAAAACTTTATGGTGACGGGAGCTTCTATCCCAGGTGAGTTGATCCATGCATTAGGGATGGTTAAGCAAGCAGCAGCTAAGGCAAATATGGGCTTGGGGTATCTTAAGAAAGATAAAGGGCAAGCCATTATCCAAGCTGCCAAGGAGCTAACAAAAGGAAAGTTTGATGATGAGGTGATACTGGATCCGATCCAAGGTGGAGCAGGAACCTCTATCAATATGAATGTTAATGAAATAATTGCTAATAGAGCATTAGAAATTTTAGGTTATGAGAAAGGTGATTATGATCGGATACATCCAAATACTGATGTCAATATGGCCCAATCAACCAATGATGTAATACCTACTGCGGTTAGAATAGCTACTTTAAGAAAGGTTGATGGATTGATTGAAGCTGCTAAGATGGTCAGTAAAAGGTTAGGAGAAAAAAAGGAAGAATTTGATGATGTCTTGAAGATGGGAAGAACCCAACTACAGGACGCTGTGCCAATCAGATTGGGCCAAGAGTTTGGGGCTTATCAAAAGGCAGTTGATCGTTTTCTGAAGCGGATTGAAGGAGTAAGAAGTGATCTAACTGAGATTAATTTAGGTGCGACTGCGATAGGAACCGGATTAAATGCTGACCCAAAATATATTGAACTGGCTATTAAGGACTTAAGAAAGAGTACAGGCTTGAATTTGAAATTGATTGATAATTTAGTTGATGGTACACAAAACACTGATATTTTCGTTGAGGTATCTGGACGATTAAAGACTTTTGCTAGTAGCTTATCTAAGATTGCTAATGATCTTAGGTTGTTAGATTCCGGGCCAAAGGCAGGGTTGAATGAGATTAACCTACCAGCAGTACAACCTGGTTCATCAATTATGCCTGGTAAGGTCAATCCAGTAATTCCTGAAATGGTAAATCAAGCCTCTTTCCAGGTTTTAGGTAATGATCAGACTATTACCCTAGCTTCGGAAGCAGGGCAGTTAGAGTTGAATGTAATGATGCCGGTGATAGTCTTTAATCTATTACAGTCAATTAAGGTTTTGACCAATGCCAATCAGATATTTGCTGAAAAGTGTATCAAGAATATTACGGTTAATAAAAAAAGATGTGGTGAATTTGTTGAACGTAGCGTAGGGGTTATTACGGCACTTAACCCCCATATTGGTTATGAGAAAGCATGTGAAGTTGCTAAGAAGTCTCTAAGAGAGGGTAGATCTGTGAAAGAGATTATTATTGATGAAAATATTATGGATGAAGAGAAGTTAGCAGAGGTATTGAATCCGATTGAGATGACAGAACCAGGAATTGCAGGCAAGCAATTATTGCCTAAGGAAGCATAGGCTTTATAGAATTAAATTGCCAGGGTATCCCAGAAAAGGACACGATATATATCGTGTCCTTTTTGCATTGAGAGTAAAATTGAAGCTATATATCAATAACCCCTTATATCTTTGATACTTGACGTACCTAACGGTTTTATCATTGACATCTAACGGGTGAAATAGTAAAATATACATAAATGTAAATAATTGTAAAAGAGGTGGTGGAATGGAGCAACAACGCCCAATGATTTATCTATTAGCAGACCAGACTAAATATCTACTTGGTCTATCTATTTTACCTGAGTTGGATGCTAAGTATTATCTACAACAGGGGGTTATAGGGCAGGATTTTAAATTATTTCTGTTGACAGAGGAATTGGATTGGGGAGTAGGGGAGTATCTATATCAGAAGATAACTACTGCTCAAGAGAGAAGAGGGGCCAACTTTGATAATAGATTGGTAGCAGGAGGAATATTCAGTTTCTTATTAGATTTTGATCCATTGAGTAAGGTAGTTGAAGATAAGAAGATAGAGATTGCTGAGGTATTGAGACAGTTTAAATTGGTAACTAAAGTCACTAAAGAAGAGGTGGCCAAACAAGAGGTCTTGGTTACTTCATTTCCCCGTTCAGTAGAGTTTTATCAAGTATATAAATTACTAGCAGGGCAGAAGTTATATTATAGTGAGATCAGGCAAGTGGTAAGAAAGAATAGACTGGTGGTTAGGGATTTAAGTAAGGTTTTATTGTACTTAAAGCTATTAGGCCAACTAGAGATAGTTCCAGCAATCAAATATAGAATAGGTTCGATCAGTTGCCAGCGATGTGGTAGTCAGCAGGTAGTTGAGATTGAGTGTGGTTATTGTGAAAGCTTAGATTATCATTGTCAGGAATGTTTGATGATGGGGGAGGCTAGATTATGCCGACCATTGTATTTAATTCCAGCTATGGAGGCTGAATCTGAGTTGAAGTTTATTGAACCTAGGTTGGAGTTTGAATTGACAACACTACAACAGGATGTCTCTGATCAACTGGTTGATTTTACGCGACAAGATTATCAACAAGCTTTAGTCTGGGCAGTCTGTGGTGCCGGTAAGACGGAAGTAACCTTTGCTGTAATTGCAGAGTTATTAAATAAGGGACGACAGGTTTTATTTGCAATTCCTCGACGAGATGTAGTTGTTGAGTTGGCTGAAAGACTACGGGAGGCATTTCCTGAAGTCAGTATTAAGGCTCTTTATGGTGGGAGTGATGAACGCTATCAGCAGGCTGAATTGGTGATTGCAACCACCCATCAGGTCTTACGATATTATAGAGCTTTCGATCTAATTATCTTAGATGAGATGGATGCCTTTCCCTATCAAGGAAGTGAGATCTTAAAGCGGGTACTTCAAGAGGCGAAAAAAGATCAAGGGCAGATTATCTATATGACTGCTACCCCTGGACCAGAGGAGTTTGCAGAGTTAGAAGAGGGTCGCTCCAAGTTGATTAAATTATCAGCTAGATACCATGGTTATCCACTACCAGAGCCTGAATTGCTGACAGCAGAGATTCAATATCAGCAAGAGGAGGGGGTTGTTGAGCTAGGTCAGCTTGTATTGGATAAGTTGTGGTTATCGGTTGAGGGGGATGGAGCTCAAGTCTTTCTCTTTGTTCCTAGTAGGGATTTAGTGGAGTTGGTCGTTGATTATTTACGTTCTCAGTTTCCAGAGGTCAACGGAGTCAGTTGGGTACAAGGTAGCCATTCTCAGGATCAACGTCGCGAAGAGAAGCGGGAAGGTTTTTTGGCTGGAGATTATCCGATTTTAGTTTCGACAACTATCATGGAGCGGGGTGTAACGGTGGAGAAGGCTAATGTCTTGGTCTTATTTGCTGATTGGGAGTATATCTTTAATCATCAGACTTTGATTCAGATGGCTGGACGATCAGGTAGATCGCTTACTTATCCTGAAGGGAGGGTCTGGTTTATCGGTAATGATAGCAGTGATGAGATGGAGCTAGCGAGGGATATGATCTGTGAGTTGAATCAGGATGCACGGAGGAAAGGATACTTAAATTCAATGAATAATGAATAATTAAAGATCAAAAGCTTAAAATCAAATTCGGTGAACCACGAATGAACCCAAATGAGCACTAATAAAAAACAATAGTTTAAGGTTAAGCCTAAGTCAATCATAAAAAATAGAGAACAATGAGCCACAGGTTTTAATCTGTGGTGTTGATGAAACACAAACACGAGGAAGTGATCAAATGCTGTCAAAAGTATATGATTTTATCTTAGATTTATTATACCCCGCCTGGCCAAGCTGTCCAGCTTGTGGGCGGGAGTTCAGTAGTAGTGAGGTTGGGCTTTGTTTTGAGTGTATCGAAGAGATTGAATTTATAGGTGATGATTATTGTGTTAAGTGTGGTAAGTTAACTAAAAATAAGTTATGTCTTGATTGTAGGGAGCAGGAACGTTTTTTTAGTAAGGCACGGGCGGTTGGTCTTTATGATGCGGGGTTGAAGGAGTATATTAAGCAGTTAAAATATGATAAAAGGCAGCAGTTAGCTACCCCACTGGCAAGGTTGTTAATTAGATATGCCGAGCACTACTACCAGATTAATGAGCTGGATTTAATAACATATATCCCTATTCATAAGCAACGTCTAGAGGAGCGGGGTTTTAATCAGGCTTATCTGTTGGCCCAGCAATTAAGTCAGGAGCTTAGATTGCCAATTAAGTCACTATTGGCTAGAATAGTAGATACTGCTCGGCAGAGTGATTTGGCCCGGCAGGAGCGGTTACAGAATTTAGCGGGCAAATTTGAGGTGGAGAATCAGCAGCTAACTAAAGGACAGAGGGTATTACTGGTCGATGATATCTTCACCACAGGAGCAACAGTCAATGAAGCTAGTAGATTGTTACTAGAAGCAGGAGCTGAAGAGGTTAAGGTAATCACATTGGCCACTGGAAAAGATTTTGTCAGATAACAAGGAATTTTCTCAGAAATAGAGAATAATATTAGTAACTAGTTAATCGTGACTGGTAATTGGTGATTAGGTTAGAACTTAATCAATTATTATCCACGTTAATTTAAGACAATTTTTAGCATTGTATATGTTCTAAGTGAAGCTTTATTACAATATTGTGGCATTTTTGATTTGGCGGGTAGAAATGATATTTGTAGGGGCAGGTCTCTGTGCCTGCCCATGTTAAATCACGGGCGACCACGGAGAGTCGCCCCTACAAAAACACATTCTTTTACGAACGAAAAGTGCCACTAAATATCAATAAGAAGTAAGATGATTAGAAATCTATGTATTAAGATAACGTCCATGACTAATTATTAGTATTTTTAGTTAGAAGAAGATATTGAAGGTTGAAGGATTTAGTTTTTGATTTTGATATTTTGAAGTTAACTATCAAGTATCAACTCTTAATTATCAATTAAATTCGGGGGGTGGCTGAAGTGGGAATAAAAAAATGTAAAGATTGTAAACAGATCTTTGCTCCTGTACGAAAGGAGAAGAAGTGTCCAGACTGTCGAAGAAAAGAAGAGGAGAAATTCAAGCTTGTAAGAGATTATTTATGGGAGAATCCTGGGGCGATGATAGAGGAGGTACATCAAGATACTGAAGTGGAGAAAGAGTTGATTCGTGAGTTTGTGAGGGAAGGTCGCTTTGATCAGATGGGAGAGCTAGAACTATCTATTGATTGTGAGCGGTGTGGAGTTCCAGTCTCTAGTGGCCGTTTTTGTAAGAGTTGTCGAGATGCTTTGCAGGAGGGTTTTAATAAGGCTAAGAGTAAGAAGAAAAAGAAGAAAAAACCTAAGGAGAAGAAAGGTAGTGGGATGTTTACTAGGAATCGACGTGGAAAAAGTTAATATCTTTCGCGAGAGGGGTTTAAGGTAGGAAGACTGTTTATCAGTCAGTTAATCTGCCTTAAGCCTTTTTTATTGTTTGAGATTGGGATTAATTAAAGTTGAGAAATTAACGATAAGTTAAAAAAGCATTGAATATTTAATAATGAATATTGAATAGATGAAAGAGTAATGAATATTTAATATTGAATAATTAATAGTGGATTTTTTCGTCACGAAAGGTTCGAAGAACCTGAAGGGAAAAGGAAAGGAATAAATGTACAATGTACAGTTAAAAACGAAGTAATACAGAGTAATTAAAAATCAAGAGCGTTAGAAAATCGCAAAATCAAATTATTTAATTCAATAGAATCAGTACTAAGTGTTCAAAGCTCAAGACTCAAAGCTAAACAAAGGTGGTGGTAAGATGAAAATTGATCAGAATAAACAAGCGAATTTGGCCCAGGTTACTAATAAGTATAATAAACAACAACACCAGGATAAAAAAACTGGTAAAGAACAAAGGAAAGATAGAGTTTCCTTATCCAAGGAGGCTTTGCAATTACAAAAGGTGGAACAGGAGTTGACTGAAGGAGTTGATTCATCAAAGCGTCAGGAGAAAGTTGGTAAGATAAAAGCCGAAGTTCAAGCAGGGACTTATCATATCGATGGAGAAGCTGTAGCGGAGAAGATGCTAGAAACAATAAATAATAGAGGGTAGTTAAAGATCAAAAACTTAAAAGCAGTAACCACGAATCAACACGAATAAAAAGTGGACTATAAATTAATGTCAAAAACAGATGAACAACAGATCATTGCTGATTAAAATGAATTTAAAAAATAAGGAATAGTTTAAAAAAAGCAGTTGACAGTTGCTAATTGATAGTTAATTAATTTTTATTTGAATTCTAACTATTAACTTTAAATTATCAATTGAACTTACACTGTGAAGGAGGAAGCTTATGGCAGAAGTTGAGATAACAGAATTCCATATCAAACAGGCAATCGAAATCTTAAAGGCTGAATATAAAATACATCAAAAAATTTATGAACTAGGTGAGAGAAAACGAGAAGCTCTTCTTGAGCAGGATATGACTAAATTAAATGAGATTGTTAAGAAGGAAGAAGAGGTTGTAGATTATATAGAGGTATTAGAAAAAAAGAGAAGTGATTTAGTAGGTGATCTAAGTATTACTGAATTAATAAAAGAGTCTGAGCCTCCTTATGATGAGAGATTAGGAGAAATAGGGGAGAAGCTATCACTTTTGATGGCCAAGTTGATCGATCTAAATCAGCTTAATAATAAGCTGATTCAAGATGGAATCAAGATGACTAATTTTAGTCTCAGTATGTTGACTGATGATCAAAAAAGTACTTATGGGAAAAAAGGGTTATTAGATAATGGGAGAAAAAGAAGCTCCATTCTTAACCATAAAGCATAGGAAGCGTGTCTGTGTCAGTAATTTGTGTCTGTGGAAAGCATTAAATTCAAATATTATTAGAAACTAAGTTTTTTCCTTAAGGCTTTTTATGGTCTTGAATTTTTACAGATAACGGATAACACAAGAACAGGAGGGAAATTGATGACATCAACATTTGGAGGAATTGAGTTAGCTAAACGGGCGTTACAAACACAACAGAAGTCTTTGATGACAACTGGTCATAATATTGCTAATGCTAATAATGAGAATTACTCCCGCCAACAGGCAGTTCAAGGAACGACAACACCTTATACTGTACCAGGGCTAAATCAAAGTGCTAATGCCGGCCAAATTGGAACGGGAGTTGAAGTAAAAAAGATTGAACGGATGCGGGATAGTTTTGTAGATAGTAGGATTAGAGCAGAAAATCATGGTTTAGGTGAATGGGAGATGAAAAAAGAGAACTTAAAAGAGATTGAGTCCATTTTTAATGAATTAGAAGAGGGGGGGCTGGTTAATAGCTTAGATGAGTTTTGGACCAGTTGGCAAGAGCTTAACAATAACCCCGAGAGTCTAGCTATGAGAGAGACCCTTGTCCAAAAATCAATTACTTTAACGACTCAGATGAATCATTTTGATACGGCTTTGGAGGAGTTTAAAGGGAATCTAGGATCAGAGGTTGAAGGGCGGGTTGATGAGTTTAATGCTTTAACGAGTAGAATTGCTAGTCTCAATGACCAGATTAAGGCGATTGAGACTGATGGAAAGAAGAATGCCAATGACTTGATGGATGAACGAGATGCTTTATTAGATGACCTCTCTAAGTTGGCTGATGTCAGTATCAGAACGACTAAGGATAATGAAGCTAATGTCAGTTTGAATGGAATCAATGTTGTTCAGGGTAAGTTTGCTCATAAGTTAGAAGAGTCTACGACTGGTGAAGAGATGGATGTAGAGGAGAACTTCGTAGCTAGCTTTGATGATGGTGATTATGATTATATTAGAATTGTAAGTGATGATGATGAAGTTGATAATATTGATATTAGTATAGATAATTTTGATAATGATGAAGTTACTATAGAAATTGATAATAATGGAACTAGCGAAACAGTAGAAATAGATATAAATAATCTTGGAAGCCTTGAAGATGAAATTAAGGATATTCTTGAAGAAGATTATAATATAGATGTAAAGAATATTACTATTTTTGAAAATAGATTGAAGAATAAAGTTATTACTGAAGATGATGGAGGGTTTGATTGGAATAATGATGAAATTGATTTAAATAGTGATTTTGAACAAGAATTTGAGGATTATAACTACAGTGTTGAAAAGTATCAGTTCCAGGTTGGAGGAAATAGCGTACAGATCAACAGTGGAGAGATTAAGGGCTTACAGGATGTTAGGGATAAAGTTGATGATTATCGAGTCAATAATTTAGATAGATTAACGCGAAGGCTAGTCAGTGAGGTCAACCATATCCATAGTAATGGCTATGATATGGAGGGTGATGCAGTTGATGAAGGTTTCTTTACTTTCAATACTGAAGATGATGGTAAAGTACCAACAGCAGGTCATATCCAGGTCAATGAGAATATCGTGGATGATCCAAGTAAGATAGCTGCTTCTGCTAATGGTGAACTAGGTGATGGAAGTAATGCTCAACGGATTGCTGATCTTAGATATAAAGGAGATGCTATTAATTCGACCGGTTTTAATGACTATTGGCAGACCCAGACCAGTATGTTAGGGATTGATATCGAACGAGCTGATAGGATGCATAGTAATCAAAAGGTTTTGACTGATGATTTAAAGGCTAAGCGTGATGAGGTGTCTGGTGTCTCTTTAGATGAAGAGATGACAGAGATGGTCAAGTTTCAGCATGGTTATAATGCAGCGGGACGAATAATAACTCGTTTAGATGAGATGTTTAATACGCTTGTTAATGCGATCTAGCTAGTTAGCAATTGATAATTGATAATTAAAAAGCACATGTGTAAAATCAAGAGAATCTTTGGTATTATAAGGGTTTAAGGTAGAGCTTTATTACAATTATGTGTAACTTTTGCTTAGAACCATGAGGGAGATTTCTCGTTCTGAAAGATTTTTTCTGAACTTCTAAGATTCGTCCGCGAATAAATAAGAGCTAGCTAATTTAAAAGTAGGGAAATTAGCTAATTTATACTCTTATTTATTTCTCGACTCATCAAGAAGCTAGACGAAAAAATCTAGATGTCACTGCGAAACATCCCTCATGATTTATAATTAGTTAGGTTTTAGGAAAATTTTGTTTGAGCTGAGCATAGATTCTGTAATTAACTGCCTTAACAGCAATTGTATTTAAAATAAATAATGAATTTAATTTGAAATAGGTAGTTAGCTTGGGTTGCGAGTTTAATTTTCCTTTGTTTTTAAGTTTTTTTCCTAAATTTTTTTGCAGTAAAAAAATTTAGTCGAGGAAGGGCTGGTTTTTAGCCCTCTCGAAACTGATTTTGAAGTTTATTGGTTGAAGATTTTAATTTTAAAAGTGAAACTATATATCAATAAAAAGTAAAGTGATTAGAAGATTATGTGTTTTTTGAGTTTTGATTTTTGAACTTAATTATAAATTGTCAATTATAAACTATAAATTGACTTTAACCGGAGGTGTTTAAAATTGACTCGTGTTACAAACAATATGATGATTCGTGATTTTAAGAATAATTATAACCGAAGTCAAGGTACACTAAATAAATATATGAATCAACTATCGACAGGAAAACGGATGCAGAATGTATCCGATGATCCTTTGAGTGCTACTAAGTCACTGAGTACTAAGAGTACGATTAAGTATAATGAACAGCATACTGAAAATGTTCAAGATGGGATTAAATGGCTTGAAACTACGGATATGGCGTTAGATGATACTGTTAGTACTTTAAGACAAGCAAGAGATTTAGCAGTTCAGGGGGCCAATGATTCATTAACAAGAAACGATAGAGAAAAATTAGCTACTGAGGTAAGTCAACTAAGAGAGCACTTAGTTGAAGTGGGTAATTCTACTTATGATGATCGTTATATTTTTAATGGGACTAATACAACTGAAGCACCTTATCAAAATGATCCAGGTAACTATGTGAATGGAGATGATCCTAAGGGGACTATCTATCGTGAAGTTGGTCAAGGAGTTAAGGTGGATATTAATGTTGTAGGTGAAGATGAACGGTTCAGTTTTAATGATATCTTTGAGCATTTAAAGGAGCTTGAAGATGAGCTTAAAGGAGATGGTGAAGAGATAAGTTCTTTAATTGGAGACATGGATGAAGATATAGAAGATGCTTTAATGGCTCGTTCTAGAGTAGGAGCCAGACAACAGCGGATGCAACTTTTAGAATCGCGTCTAGAAGCTCAAAAGATTAACCATAGTAAAAATTTATCTGAGACTGAAGATGTCGATATGGCAGAGACGATTACTAACCTGAAAATGGAGGAGAATGTCCATCGTGCTTCTTTGGCAATAGGAGCAAGGGTAATCCAGCCAACGTTAGTTGACTTTCTACGTTAACAAAAAATCATTGAATATTGAATAGTAAAAAGCATTGAATATTTAATATTGAATAATTAAAGCTAATTAGAAATCGGTAGTAATTAATACTTAGTGCTTAGTAAAATTAAAGTTCAAAAGTTATAAAATGGCATGGAGGGATTATGATGCGTATACCACAGCTTAATATCAGTCAACGCTCTGGTCAAATTGGCGTTAATAAGATAACTGGTAGTTTTCAGATGGATGCACAGTTATCTGAAATGAATGTTACGTATGATAATCCTAGACCATTTCAAGTTGTTGGTGATGTTGAAATTGATAATCCTTCTGCTATTGTAGAGATTGATCGGAGTAGCTTTTTAGAAGATTTAGGAATCAGAAAATTCAATTCCTATCTTAATTTTTTAGAGGAGCAAGCACACCAAAAGGTTAGTCAAGGAATTGATCAGATAGTACAGGAAGGGGAGCGGTTGGCTAGAATCGAGAACCAAGGTGATCCAATTGCTCAAATTGCTCGTGAAAAGTTTGATGGTGATCGTGTTGAAATTAGATATAATGTGTCTTCTCCAGCGGATATTAATATAACAAGAGAAGATCTTAATGTAGATGTCAATCAAGCTCGAATTAGAGTTGATCTGAACTTTTCTTATCCTCAAGTAGAGGCTAGAGGGGATAAGTATGAGGTATATTTGGCTGAAGAACCTGAATTAAGTATTGAGGTTGATTATCGGGCATAGTAATCAGCCGTCAGCTATCAGCTATCAGCCACCAGTAAAATCAAATGGATTAGATACTATGTATTTGATTGAAGAAAAGATAAATAGCATTAAGGAAGGTGAACTAAATGAAGGTAAAGACTGAGTTATTTGGTGAAATTGAAATATCAGAAGATAAGATTATTACTTTTGCAAAGAGTATTTTAGGCTTTGAAGAGTATACTAAATTTACAATTATAGATAGCTTGGACGATGATCTATTTTATTGGTTACAATCACTTGAAGAGCCTGGTCTCTCTTTTATTATGATTAATCCAGTAGAGTTTGTTTCTGACTATAAAGTTAGCTTAACCGATAAAGTACAGGAAAGATTAGAGATAACTCAAGAAACTTCTGAAGAGGATATAATAATCTATACTCTTGTTGTTGTAGAGAATGATGGAGAAAGAATCAGAACCAATCTTAAAGCACCACTCGTAATCAATGCTGCTAGTAAGAAAGCTGGTCAAATTGTTTTAGAAGCAGAGTATCCAACCCGTTATTATTTATCTGAAGCAGAGAAAAAAGAAGAATTTGTAGGATAGGGGGCCAACTATGCTAATTTTAAGTCGAAAAGAGGATGAAAGTATAATTATAGATGATGAAATAGAGATTAAGGTACTAGAGTTGGATAATGGGCGGGTTAAATTAGGTATTAAAGCCCCCAAAGATATTCCAATTCATCGAGAAGAGGTATATCAAGAGATTCAAGCAGAGAATAGAGAAGCAGCAAAAGCTAAAGGTGGATTGGATAAAAAGTTGAATGATTTATTGAAAAACAGAGCAAATACAGTTGAAGAAGGAGAATAACAGCGATAATTAAATTTAATCGGATTAAAACACTCCATTTAATCTTTTATTTCACTTAAACTTTTTAGCTTTTTAACGATAACTAGAATAGAACAGATGAAATAAAGGTTTACGGTGTTTAGTTGCTAGTAGTAAGGTGGTTTTATAGTTTTAGGTTCTAAATGGTTTCGATTTTAACTAGTTACTAGTCACTAATTCCTAGTCACTAAGTTACGAGTAATTAGCATAGTTGGATTCATTTCAAGTGATTAGTATGGTGTTGATTTTAACTAGTTGCTCATTATTAGTTAATGGATCTAATTATGGTAGTTATTCAACTCTTCTAACTTTATTTAAATGAGTAAAGTTAGAGTGATTAACTACAAATATTCAGTGAACAGTTATTGCTTTTTAGCTAAGAAGTATTTGATGATTTTAGCTGATAGCTGACGACTGACAGCTGACAACTAATAGAAAGCAAGGATGCTTTCTAAAAATATCAAGGAGGATGATAGAAATGAGAATTCAAAACAATATTAGTGCAATGAATGCTTTAAGAAACTTGAATACTACAACTCAGAATCAAGAAAGTTCAATGGAGAAGTTATCATCAGGTTATAGAATCAATCGGGCTGCTGATGATGCAGCAGGATTGGCAATTTCTGAAAAGATGAGAGGTCAGATTAGTGGTTTAGATCAGGCATCAAGGAATGCTCAAGATGGTATTTCTTTAATTCAGACTGCTGAGGGTGCTTTAGATGAAACATCTAATATCTTAAGAAGAATGAGAGACTTAGCTGTACAATCTGCTAATGATACTAATACTACTGATGATCGTGCTAAGTTACAACAAGAGGTAGATGCGTTAGCAGAAGAGGTTGGAAGAATTGCTAGTGATACTGAATTTAATACTATGACATTATTAAGTGGTGGCTTTGAAAACAAAGAATTCCATATTGGTGCTAATGAAGATCAAAATATTACTTTATCTATTGGTGATATGAGTGCTGGAACTTTGGGTGTTAGTGGTTTAAGTATTAGTTCCCAAGGTGATGCTGATTCTGCTATTGATACACTTGATAGTGCAATTGATGATGTATCTGAGGAGCGGGCTGATTTGGGTGCTGTGCAGAATAGACTAGAGCACACAATTAATAACTTAGAGACAACTAGAGAGAACTTACAAGCATCTGAATCTAGAATTAGAGATACAGATATGGCAGCTGAGATGGCTGATATGACTAAGAGTCAGATTCTTTCTCAAGCTGGTACTGCTATGTTAGCACAAGCTAACCAACAATCTCAGGGAGTATTACAGCTTCTAGGATAATTAGTAACCAATAATAAGTAATTTATTAAATTAATAATATAGCCGACCGGCATTTTGTTGGTCGGCTTATTTTAATTATAGTGTAAATAACGTAAATTTTAATTTAATGTTAGGAAGAGGGACTAAGATGTTAAATAATAATTTAGGGTTTTTAGATAAAAAACATTCAAAATTAATTCGAAATTTAGAAGTTTCTATTGATGAAGAAAAATTTAAAGTTATTGAGACTAAGAATGGTTTTAAAACAGTTACTATAAATGTAGAAGACAAGCCAATTTTACTTCATAGTAAGTATAATCCGCAACGAGAAGCTGAGCGGCTTATTAATAAGTTTGATTTAGATTATTTAAATTTTATAATAGTTTTAGGGTTTGGTTTTGGCTATCATATTTTGGAATTGTTTGAAAAAATAAAGGATAGAGATATACAGATATTTGTTATAGAAAAAGATATAACCCTTTTTAAGGAAGCATTAAAGTATCAAGATTTTAGCATGTTATTTAAATCCGAAAATTTCCATTTGCTTATTAATGAAGAATTAGAAGAATATAAAATATATGATTTTATTTCTAAAAATATAGATATAGTATTTAGTAAGTTCAAGATTCTGTCTTTGCCTGCTGCAATTAAATATGCTCCTGGATATTATAAAACAGTAGTAGAAGAGATAAACTATCTGCTTGATAAGATAATAATTAATAAAGCAACAGCTGTAAACGAGGGAAAATTGTGGCATGAAAATAGATTGAAGAATTTGAATTTGTTTATTAATAATATTGGAATTGATAAATTAATAGATGTAGCTCAAGATAAACCAGCTATTGTTGTAGCTGCAGGGCCATCATTAAATAAGAATATAGGTTATTTAAAAAAGGTGCAAGGAAGAGCTTTGATTATCTGTGTAGATGCTGCTTTAAAATCCTTATTAGATAAAGGTATTATACCTGATGTGGTGGTGGTGTTGGATGGCAAGAAATCTATATTTAAGTTTTTTGAAGGGGTTAATTATGATAAATTAAAGGATTCTATTTTAGCTGCTCCAGCTCAAATTCAACCTAAGATATTTAATGATTGGTCTGGTTATATTGTTTTGACTTGTTTAGAAGATCATATAGTAAAGTGGTTAGAGCGATATACTGGTTATAAAGGTAGGATAGTTATAGGTGGTTCTGTTTCTCATGTTGGTTTTGAATTTGCACTATCTATAGGTGCAGATCCGATTATCTTTGTAGGACAAGATCTATCTTTTAGTGAGGATGCTACTCATGTTACTGGCGCTGCCAATAATAAAGATAAAAAGCAGCATGAAAAAAAGACTAAAAAGAAGCTTTTTCGGATAAAAGATATTAACGGGGATTTAGTTTGGACAAGGAATGATTTCTATACTTATTTGAAGTGGTATAATTATAATATTAAAAAGATTAATGAGAGCAATCATAAAAGAAAATTTATTGATGCAACAGAAGGTGGAGTCAGGATTGAAGGAACAGAGCTAATGACCTTAAAAGAGGTTATTAACAAGTATTGTCAAGATGAAGATAATATAAAAGAAAAGATAATAACTAAGATATCTACTTTTGAAGCTGAGTGGGATGAAAAATTAATTTTAGATTTAAAGAATGTAATAGATGATCTTGATAAGATTAAAAAGTTAGCTCAAAAAGGTTTAAAGAGAATTGATAGATTACTTGCTAGTTCTTTTGCTGATTTTGAAGAAACAAATAAAAAATTAAAAGAGATTAATGTTAAAATTGATAATTTGAAGGATAATATTATATTTTTTGAATCAGATTTGTATGATATATATGTACAAAAAAAGAAAAACAGTACGGATAATATATATATACTAAACCAGTTTGTTGATTTTTATAACAGATTAATTAAAGGAAGTAAGAGAGTAAGTGAGATTTTAAATGAGAATTATCAGCAATTAATTTCTGAGGAGGATAACTAATGGAGACAACTGTTTATGGAGTTGAGATGGATTTGAATCAATATAAAAGTGTTGGAGAAATTATTGATGCTATTGAAAGAGAAGGTTATATTGCGACACAAGTAATAGCAGATCAAAAGGATATCACAAGATTTTCAGCTCAAGAGTTAGAAAGTATTAAACCAATAGATCATTTAGAAATTCTAGCAAAGACTCCTAGAGAAATAACATTAGATAGTTTAAAAGAAGCAGAAAATTATCTACCAAGGCTTATTTCAGGAATTGATGAAATAATTAATAGCTTTAGTCAAGGTGAAAAAAGTAAAGCTTATAAACTATTAAATCAAGCTTTAGAAGGTTTTCAATGGCTTAGTATCTTGATAGATAATTTAGAAACTATTTCTGATTCAATTTATGAAGATATGGATTTGAATAGAGTTATTAAGAATTGGGAGAGTAATTTAAATGAATTTCTTACTGCTTTTGAGAACCAAGATATAATTTTATTAAGTGATATTTTGGAATATGAATTGCTCCCTGTTTTAGAGGAATATTTAGAAATTATAAAAGACTTAAATGAAAACCTTGAAGAGCAAAGTTAGGTGATTCAATGACTAGTTTATATAATAAGAATGTAAAATGTTTAGATGATAATACGAGAAATTTAGTTTTAAACTTAAAGCAAGATTCTAAGTTTGATGTTTTGGATACTAAAAGTGGTGATCTTAGTCTAAAGATAGGCTTAAAAGATAAAGAATTATTACTTAACAGTCACTATAATCCAAGACGAGAAGCTAAAAGGTTTATTGCTAATTATAATTTAGAAGAGGTTGCTTCAATAATCTTAATTGGGTTTGGTTTAGGTTATTATGTTGAAGAGTTATTAAATAAGTTAAGAAGGGATCAATCCTTAAAAATAGTTGTTGTTAATTCTGATATATTTAAATTTGCTTTAAAGAATAGAGATTTAGAGTTGATTTTAAAGGATAGAAGAGTAGAATTAATTATTGGAGTGAAATTCTCTGGTTTAATTAATAAGTTACAAGGATTATTTAATAAACTGGATATTTTAGAAAGTAAATTGATTTTCCATGAGCAATCTATAAAAGTTATGCCTAATGAATTTCTCGCTTTAAGGGATGTATTAGAAAAGATTAAAGTTAATCGTTATAATAATCGACGTTTAGGCAAAAGAATTAGAAAGAATATTATAGAGAACTTGAGCTTTATTAATGAAAGCTTAGGAGTAAGTAATTTTAAGGAAGCTTTTTTAAATAAACCAATTTTTATTATAGCAGCTGGCCCATCTTTAGATGAAAATATTAAGCAACTTAAGAGCATAAGAGATAAGGGGATAATAATTGCTGTAGATACTGCTTTAATTCCACTATTAACTGAATGGATAAGACCTGACTTTATTGTTTCTATTGAGCCAGTAAAAAACAGTTATAAGTTTTTTAAAGATTATTTAAATTTAGAAATTCCTTTAGTTCACTCATTAGGAATTCATCCTAAAATACTAAAAGATTATCAAGGGCCTAAAACTGTAGGTTTTGCAAAAAGTGATTTGCTTATGGATTGTTTAAGTAAGTTAATTAATAAAGGAAGAATTGCAACTGGTGGTTCTGTGGCTTCAACTGCATTAGATTTTGCGATGAAGTTAGGGGGAGATCCAGTTGTATTTGTAGGCCAAGACTTTGCTTTTAGTAAGCAGGGAATAACTCATGCTGAGAATACAAGTTATGAGCAACGAAAAAGGGATAATAGTACTTTGAGACAAGTAGAAGGAATTAATGGTGATCAGGTATATACTTCAACAGATTATTATTTGTATTTACGTTGGTTTGAAAGATATATTGCAGATAATTCTCAGGTCAATTATATTGATGCTACTGAAGGTGGAGCAAAGATTAGAGGAACAAAAATATTAAGCTTAAAAGAAACTATATTTAAATATTGTAAATCTGAGATAAATAAATCAGAGATTATTGCTAATATATTTTCTAATACTACAAGAGAATGTTTATCTGATAGTGATATTAAGAGGTTTATCGGTCAAATAAATCAAAATGCCAAATTAACTTAGTTTTAGTTGAATTTTTATGAAGGATTTAGTCTAATTGTCGATAATAATGTTAGTGAATGTTGAAATAATTAGCTATAATTTAGTGTTAGTAGTTTGTGTCTGTGTTGGTAAAAAATCATTTAAATTTAAAAAAGTTGAATCTTACTGACACTGATTACCGACACTGACACTCTAGATATAAAGGAGATGGAGTTATGTTAGATGGGAAAACTATACTCATAACAGGTGGAACAGGTTCTTTTGGTAAGAAATTTACTAGGATGATTCTTGATAGATATGATATAGAGAAGTTAATAGTATTTAGTCGTGATGAGCTTAAGCAAGCCAAAATGAGAGCTAAATTTAATGATAATTCTAGATTAAGATTTTTTATTGGTAATGTGAGAGATGAAAATCGACTTTATCGTGCGTTTGATGGTGTTGATATTGTTATTCATGCTGCTGCTTTAAAGCGGGTTCCTGAATGTGAATATAATCCCTTTGAAGCTGTTAAGACTAATATATTAGGGGCTGAGAATATAATCAATGCAGCTATTGATAGAGGGGTAAAGAGAGTAGTTGCTTTAAGTACCGATAAAGCAGCTAATCCAATCAATCTTTATGGAGCTACTAAGCTATGTTCGGATAAGTTATTTGTAGCAGGAAATTCCTATGTAGGTAAGAAGGATACTAAGTTTTCAGTAGTTAGATATGGCAATGTAATGGGAAGTCGTGGGAGTGTGATTCCTTTCTTCCAAGAGAAAAGTAAGACAGGTGTATTACCAATCACCGATCCTCGAATGACTCGCTTCTGGATTACTTTAGAGCAAGGTGTAGAGATGGTATTGAAAACTTTAGATAAGATGGAAGGTGGAGAGATCTTTGTACCTAAGATTCCAAGCATGAAGATTACTGAATTGGCTAAGGCTATAGCACCAGAATGTGAGCAAGAGGTTATAGGGATTAGACCAGGTGAAAAGTTACATGAAGTAATGATTACTGAAACTGACGCTAGACATACTCTTGAATTTGATGATTATTATATTATTGAACCACAATTCCCTTGGTGGGGGCCTGAGTATCATAAGGATGGACAACCTGTTGAGGAGGGCTTTGTCTATAGTAGTGAGCGGAATGATTGGTGGCTTAGCGTGGACGAAATGCGTGAGATTATAGCGGAGCTATAATTAGCTGTCAGTCGTCAGCGTTCAGCTATCAGCAGAAATAACAATCAGTTCTAAGCTATCAAAAAATATTAAATAGGTATAAAAATACTTTCTTAGGAAATTATACTGATAAAAATTCCTAAGGGAGTGATTATGATTGAGTAATGCTGAGAATTTAGTGGTTTTTAAGAAAGCTCATAAATTGACAATTGACATGTATAAAATGACTAAGTCTTTTCCTAGTGAAGAAAAGTTTGGGCTTGTATCACAGATAAAAAGAGCAAGTTCTTCTATTAATGCAAACTTAATGGAAGGAAGCCATAGAAAGACTGATAAAGAATATAGGCAATTTGCTGTAATTGCCAGAGGATCAATTGGAGAATTAAAATATCATCTTTTGCTAGCTAAAGATTTAGGGTATATAAGTAAGAAGAAATATTTTGATTTCAGAGATAGAATTAATGAAATAAGTAAAATGCTAACAGGATTGATGAAAGCACTGTAATTAGCTGTCAGCTGTCAGCAGACAGCAATCAGCTAAGCCCTTAATTCAAGGTCAAAAGCTCTTGATCTTAAGGTTTGAATGTTTTGGCTGAAGGCTGAAACCTGATAGTTAACTGCTAATTAAATATTTTAGCTGAAGACTGATAGCTGACAGCTGAACGCTAACTCGGGGGGAATACCAATGACGAACAAGTTCATACCTTACGGTAAGCAACATATCGACGATGATGATATAGAAGCAGTAGTCGAAGTCCTAAAAAGTGATTACTTAACTACCGGGCCAAAAATAAAAGAGTTTGAAGAAAAGTTTGCCGATTATGTAGATGCTAAGTATGCTGTAGCTGTTTCAAATGGTACTGCTGCACTTCATGCTGCATGTTTTGCTGCTGAAATTGAAGAAGGAGATGAAGTGATTACTACTCCTTTGACCTTTGCGGCATCAGCTAATTGTATTTTATATCAAAGTGGGACTCCTGTCTTTGCAGATGTTGATCCGAAAACATATAATATAGATCCTAAAGAGATAGAAAAAAAGATTACTGATAAGACTAAGGCTATTATTCCTGTTCATTTTACCGGCCAACCATGTGATATGGATAAAATACATAAGATAGCTAAAAAGCATGATTTGATGGTGATTGAAGATGCTGCTCATGCTTTGGGTGCTACTTATAAAGGTCAGAAAATTGGTAGATTGAGTGATATGTCGATCTTTAGCTTTCATCCAGTAAAGCATATTACTACTGGTGAAGGTGGAATGGTGACTACTAATTCGGAGGAATTATATCGAAGGTTGTTACAGTTTAGAACGCACGGTATAATTAAGGATGAAGATTATTATGAGAATAAAAGTCATGGTGATTGGTACCACGAGCAGCAATTTCTTGGCTATAATTATCGGATGACAGATATTCAAGCTGCTTTAGGAATTAGTCAGCTTAAAAAAAGTGATAAGTTTTTAGAGCGAAGAAGAGAGATAGCCCAAATTTATAATGAGAAGTTGAAGGATGTAGAGTGGTTGAGACTACCTTATCAAAAGAATAATCGAGAAAGTTCTTGGCATCTTTATGTGGTGCAGATTGATGAGAATAAGTTGGGTAAGAGTAGAAAAGGAGTTTTTGATTATTTAAGAGAGCAAAATTTAGGAGTGCAGGTGCATTATATTCCTGTTTATTATCATCCTTATTATCAAAAATTAGGATATCAAAAAGGAATTTGTCCAGTTGCAGAAGGAATTTATGAGAAGATCACTTCTATACCTATTTATCCTAAGATGAAGGATAAGGATATAAAGTCAGTTGTTTATAGATTGAATTATATAAATGATTAATAGTTATTATTTGTGGGATTTATTTCTAACTTCTATTTTTAATTAATAGAGGAGGCTAATTAAATGGATTATTTAGATAACTTAGAAAGTCAAGCTATTTATATATTAAGAGAAGCTTATAGTGAATTTAAAAACTTAAGTATGTTATGGTCAATAGGAAAAGACAGTACAGTTATGTTATGGTTAGCTAGAAAAGCCTTCTTTGGGCATGTCCCAATTCCTTTAGTTCATATTGATACTAACTATAAGATTCCAGAAATGATTGAGCATCGTGATAAATTAGCTAAAGAGTGGGGATTAGATATGATCTACGGCCAAAACAAAGAAGCTTTAGCCAATAAAGAAACTTTTCCTGATGGAAATAGTACAAGAATAGAATGCTGTCAAAAACTAAAGACTGCTGGGTTGAAAAATACTTTGAATGGAAATTGGCCAAGATATAGAATGAATCATAACACAGGCAAGTATGAATTAGATGAAAATCGAGAGCCTTATACTGGAGTAATAGTAGGAGCTAGGGCTGATGAAGAAGGAACTCGTTCTAAAGAAAGATATTTTTCTCCTAGAGATAATAATAATGACTGGGATATAGCAGACCAACCCCCAGAATTTTGGGATCAATATAAGACTGATTTTGCTCCAGGAACTCATGTTAGAATTCATCCTTTATTAGATTGGACAGAGGTTGATATTTGGAAGTATATAGAACGAGAGAATATACCTATTGTTTCACTTTATTTTGATCAAGGAGATGGGACGAGGTATAGGTCTCTTGGTTGTCAACCATGTACTAATCCTGTAAAATCTACTGCAAGTAACCCAAAAGAGATAATTGAAGAATTAGAGACAGGTAAGTTTTCTAATATTGCTGAAAGAGCAGGTCGTAAGCAGGATGAAGAAGATGGCGGAGGTTTAGAAGAACTTCGTAAAGAAGGGTATATGTAGTTGACAGTTGACGGTTTACAGTTTACAGTTTACAGTTAAATTCAAAACTTTAAAATCAAAATTTTAAAAACGATATGCTATAAATTTATTGTTAAAGGCTAAGAATTTGACTTTGACTTTGAACTTGAACTTGACTGTAAGGTTTTAACTGTCAACCGTCAACCGTAAACGGTTAACTAAGAAAGAGGGTTAGGTTAATGAAAAAGATAGATATGCATCTGCATACTACGGTTTCTGATGGTTCTTTTACTCCATCAGAAGTAGTTAAAGAAGCTAAAAGAAAGGGTTTAAAAGCAATTGCTATTACCGATCATTATAATGTAGGAAGAGGGATTTGTGTAGAAGTAATATCTGGAATTGAGTTAACAACTTATTATCAAGGAAAGAGAATTGATATTCTTGGCTATTGTATAGATTATAGGAATGATAAATTATTAAATATTATTAAGAAGTTACAAAATAGTAGAGAATTAAGAGGAAAAGAAATTTTAAATAAATTATAAAATCTAGATATAAAGTTAAAATTTGCTGATTTAAAGCAAATTGCTGGTGAAAAAGGTGTAGGTCGTCCTCATATAGCGAGATTAATGCTGAGAAAAGAATATGTTAAGAGTATGCAAGAAGCTTTTGATGATTATTTAGAGGATGGTGGGCCTGCTTATGTTCCAAAGTATAAATTAAAGCCAGAAGATGTAATAGAGCTAATTCATAATGCAGATGGAAAGGCTATCTTAGCTCATCCTGGAATAATTGAAGATGATAATATAGTTAAAAGTTTAATTTTTAATAGAGAAATTGATGGAATAGAAGCTTATTATTCATCACATAGTGAAGAAGAAACTAAAAAATATATTGAATTGGCTAATGATGATGATTTAATTATTACGGGTGGCTCAGATTGTCATGGGCCAAAGAACAAGGATAAATATTTAATTGGAAGTGTAAATGTACCTTATGAATTATTAACTAACTTAAAAAGCTAATATTACTTAATAAAATTAAGGAGAGTAAACTTATGTCTGGTATTCTAAAAGATGATTTAAATATAGTAATAGCTGGCCATGTTGATCATGGTAAAAGTACTATTATCGGAAGATTACTTGCTGATACAGACTCTTTACCCGAAGGGAAGTTAGAACAGGTTAAAGAAACTTGTCGTAAGAACTCTAAACCCTTTGAGTATGCCTTCTTACTTGATGCTTTAAAAGATGAACAAGCTCAGGGAATTACTATTGACTCAGCAAGGTGCTTTTTTGAAACTCCAAAAAGAAGATATATTATCATAGATGCTCCAGGACATATAGAGTTTTTAAAAAATATGATAACAGGGGCAGCTAGAGCAGAAGCTGCTTTATTAGTAGTAGATGCCGAAGAAGGAATTCAAGAAAATTCTTGCCGTCATGCTTATATGTTATCTATGCTAGGAATAGAGCAGGTTGTAGTATTAGTAAATAAGATTGATTTAGTAGATTATAATCAGAAGGTATTTGAAGATATAGTTAAAGAATATACTAAGTTTTTAAAAGAGATAGATTTAACCCCTAACTCTTTTATTCCTGTGAGTGGCATGTTAGGAGATAATGTAGCTAGTCTTTCTAGAAAGACTAGCTGGTATCAAGGCGATACTGTACTAGAAATTTTAGATAAATTTAATACTGAAAGTTTGCCAGAAAATAAAGACTTTAGAATGCCAGTCCAAGATGTTTATAAATTTACTAAGGGTGGAGATAAGAGAAGAATTGTAGCAGGTAAGATTGAATCTGGACGATTAAATCTTGGTGATGAAGTAGTCTTTTATCCTTCTGGAAAAAGAAGTAAAGTAAAGTCTATTGAAGCTTTTAATGAAGATAAGAAGGATAGTATAGGTGTTGGCTATTCTACGGGATTTACCTTAGAAGAGCAAATCTATATTACCAGAGGAGAGGTTGCTACTTTAGCTAATCAATCCAAGCCAAAGGTAAGTTCAAGAGTTAAAGCTAATATATTTTGGTTAGGTAATAAACCTTTAAGTCAAGATAAAGAGTATTATCTTAAATTAGGAACTACTACAGTTAAAGCTAGGGTTGAAAGTATAGAAAAGATAATAGATGCCTCTGATTTAAAGGAGCAAGAAAAAAATAAGGTAGAAAAACATGCTGTTGCTGAATGTGTTTTAAAGTTAGAAAAAGCTGTAGCTTTTGACTTAGTAAGGGATATGGAAGCTACAAGTAGATTTGTAATTGTAGATGATTATGAGATAGCGGGTGGTGGAATAGTTGGAGAGGCTTTAGAAGATAAACAAAGCTGGGTTAGAGATATGGTAATGCTTAGAAATTATAAGTGGGAGAAGAGTCATATTCCTTTTGATAGAAGGGCTGAGAAGTACAGTCAAAAGGCTACTTTGGTTTTAATAACCGGTGAAGAAGATGTAGGAAAGAAGCCTACTGCTAAAGCTTTAGAGAAGATGCTTTTTAATGATGGCAAGATGGTATATTTTTTAGGAATTGGAAATCTCTTGTATGGAGTAGATGCTGATATTAAAACTAAGTCTAATAATAATAAAGAAGAGCACTTGCGAAGGTTAGCTGAGGTTTCCTATTTAATGCTTGATGCTGGAGCTATTTTAGTTGTAACAGCGATAGGGTTAGCTCAAGAGGATTTAAAGTTAATTGAGACTACAGTTGATAAAGGGAAGATTGAAACTGTGTGGCTAGGTGAGAATATTACAACTGATATAGATTATGATCTTCACATTCCAGAGTTTGAAAGTTTTGATGATGCTGCTTTACGAGTAAAGAGACTGCTTCAGGATAAAGGGGCTATTTTTCGAGTTGATTTTTGATTTCATGGTTGCAATAAGAGTTAAATTTTATGGATTATAGTAGAAAGAAAGGGTAAAGCTAAATGACTTCAAATATCGTTTGGCATGAAGGTAAGGTTAGTTATCAAGATAGATGTAAAAATTTAGGGCAAGAAGGTTTGGTGATTTGGTTTACTGGTCTTTTTGCTTCTGGGAAATCGACTATAGCTGTCGAGCTAGAGAAGGAATTAATTAAACTGGGAAAGGCAGTTTATAGATTAGATGGTGATAATGTGAGGCATGGTTTAAATTATGATCTTGGTTTTAGTAAAGAAGATAGAGATGAGAACATTCGGCGTATTGCTGAGGTTGCCGCTTTATTTAAGGATGCAGGATTAATTGTCTTAGTTTCTTTCATTTCTCCTTATAAAAACATAAGAGATTTTGCTCGTGAAAAAGCAGGAGGTAAACATAATTTTATAGAAGTTTACGTTAAAGCAGATATAGATACTTGTGCTAAACGAGATCCTAAAGGTTTATACCAAAAGGATAAGAAAGGTGAAATAGATAATTTCACAGGAATTTCTGCTCCTTATGAAGAACCTAAAAATCCAGAGTTGGTAATTGATACTACTAAATTATCAGTAAAAGAATCTATAAAGCAGATTTTAAATTTAATTATTAAATCACTATCGTTGCATTGTTAAAAAATATAGATTTACTAACTCAACCAAATCAAATTAGTAATCAAAAATTTATAACTTAATAGACTTTTCAAAGTAATAATTACTTTGAAAGTAGTCCTTGTTCTATATTAAAAGTAAAATTTATAATATATTTCTAGATGAAAGCCTATTAACCTAGGTTTTGGATAGTAAAATTTTATCAACTACTGTTAATCCATCTATTCCAAGTGAAATCATTTGTTGTAACTGAACAAATGGAATACTTTATCTTTCTAGTGAGCTTAAGTAAACTTCCTTTGAATTCAGATTCTTTTTCAAGTAATTTTAAAATTAAAAATAAGATTACAGCACTATAAATCTGTGTTAAAACAGCATTTTTATTTTGTCCAAAGAAGCTCTTTATTTTTAGATGCTGCTTGATCCATTTAAAAAACAACTCTATTTGCCACCGTTTTTTATACAGATAAGCTATTACATGAGCGTCCAAATCAAAGCGATTAGTTAAAATATTAATGGTTTTTTCATTGCCATTTCGATCAGTTGTTTTTACTCTAACTAATCTTATTTCCTGTTTCATTCTAGTTTTTGAAGTATGATCACCTAGTATTATATCAGTACCTAATATAACATTTGCTTCTTTATCTTTGGCATTTAAATCTAAAAATCTAATGATTTTAACTTTAGTATTAGATTTTGCTCTAGTTACAAAATAGATATCATTATCTATAAACTCATCAAACTTTTGATACTTTATATAAGCTCTATCAAAGAGATAAGTATAGCTAGGGTTAAAGGTCAGATTATCAAATGTTTCTTTGTCATGAATTATAGCATCGCTTATTATTATATTTTCTGGGGCATTAGTATTCAAATCATATAAAGTATGAAGTTTAACTCCACCTTTAGTGCTTCTAAATTTAGCCCAAGGAAATAATGACAAACATAAACTTATAGTTGAAGAATCTAAGATTTTCACAAAACCAATTTCTTTTAAAGCTTCTTGAAGCCCTTTATTAGCGTTAAGCTTATCAAATAGGTGTTGGAAAATTTCAAAAAATATCTCATGAGGTCTACTTTCATTTTTACGAGATAATTGAGATTTGCTTATTTTAGGTAATGTTCTATTTAGTTGATTATTATTTTCTAAATCACAAATAAAATCTTCTAGACTTTCTTTTTTAGTAAGATGAAAATAAAGTAGGTATAATAGATGAACTTCTGTTGTTAATTTATGAACCTTATAATCTGAGTTATATTTATCAATTAGACCTTTCAAAAATTTTCTATCAATAACATCTAGAAGTTTAGTCAAAAGTATGGTACAATTATTCATGATTTCATCTCCTTTGATTTCATGGATTTTGTACTGGGGGGTACGTATCCATTTAATCAAAGGAGTTTTATTTTTTCAAGAACTTTTTATAAAAAACGATGCAACGCTAGTGTTATTAAATAAAGATAATCTATTTATTATATTGAATAGGAGTTAATACATAACTATTGATAATCATTATATAAATTAAAATAATAATTCTTGAAAGGGGACTTAAAAATGAAAAAGGTTTATTTAGCAATGAGTACAGATATAATTCATCATGGACATATAAATGTAATAAAAAAAGCTAGAGAACTAGGAGAAGTTATAGTAGGAGTGTTAGCTGATGAAGCAGTGGCAGAATATAAAAGATTTCCTTTACTTTCTTTTGATGAAAGAAAGACGATAATTGAAAATCTTAAAGGAGTTAAAAAAGTAATTAAGCAAGATGAACTTGATTATGTTCGTAATCTAAGAAAAATAAAACCTGATTATGTAGTTAATGGCGATGATTGGAAGAAAGGCCCTCAAAAAAGTATTAGAAAACGAGTTATTGAAACTCTGAAAGAATGGGGTGGAGAATTAGTTGAAGTTGAATATACTGAAGATGTAGTACTTGATCAATTAGATAACAATCTGGAAAAATTAGGTACAACCCCCGATCAAAGAAGGATGAAGTTGAGAAAGCTAATTGAACTAAAGCCAATTGTAAGAATTTTAGAAGCTCATAATGGACTTACAGGTTTGATAGCAGAAAAGACAAAGGTTGTAGAAGGTGGAAAAGTTGAAAGTTTTGATGGAATGTGGATTAGTAGTTTATGTGATTCTACTGCAAAAGGAAAACCTGATATTGAATTGGTAGATTTAACTTCTAGGATGAATACAATTAATGAAATTTTAGAGGTTACTACAAAACCAATAATTTTAGATGGAGATACTGGTGGCAAGATAGAACACTTTATTTTTACAGTTAAAAGTCTTGAAAGAATAGGCGTTTCAGCAGTTATTATTGAAGATAAGATTGGTTTAAAGAAAAATTCTTTATTTGGAACAGAAGTTGAACAAAAACAAGATACAATAGAACATTTCTGTCAAAAGATTTCTGAAGGAAAGAAAGCACAGGTTACAGATGATTTTATGATTATTTCTAGAATTGAAAGCTTAATCTTAAAAGCAGGTGTTGAAGATGCTTTAAAGAGAGCAAAGGCTTATATAGAAGCAGGAGCAGATGCGATTATGATTCATAGTAAGATAGATACACCTAAAGAGATTCTTGATTTTTGCGAGGAATATAAAAAGTTTGAACATAAAGTTCCTTTAGTAGCAGTTCCAAGTTCATATTGTCAAATCACAGAAGAAGAATTAATAGAAGTAGGAGTTAATGTAGTTATCTATGCTAATCAATTAATTAGAAGTGCTTATCCTGCAATGGTTGATACAGCTGAAAGTATTTTGAAAAACAAGAGAGCTTATGAAGCAGATGATAAAAACTGTATGCCAATTAAAGAGATTTTAACTTTAATCCCAGGAGGAAAGTAATAATGATAGAAGTAGCAGATTTTTATAAACAATTAAAGGATAAAGAAATAGAATTTTTTACTGGTGTACCAGATTCATTACTAAAAGATTTTTGTGCTTATGTAACAGATAACACGAGTAGTGAAAATAATATCATAGTAGCTAATGAGGGCAATGCTATTGCCTTGGCTGCTGGATATCATTTAGCTACTAGTAATATAGGACTTGTCTATATGCAAAATTCAGGAATTGGAAATGCGATTAATCCTTTATTATCTTTAGTAGATGAAGAAGTTTATCAAATTCCAATGCTTTTATTAATTGGTTGGAGAGGAGAGCCTGGAAAAAAAGATGCTTGTCAACATATTAAGCAAGGAGCAATTACTTTAGATTTACTAGAAACAATGGGAATTCCTTATTCAATACTTCCAGAAGACGCTACAGAATCTAAAAAACTAATTACTAAAGCTTACAAACAGATGAACTCTAATAATACTCCTTATGCTATTGTTGTTAAAAAAGGGACATTTACAAATTATTCATTAAAAAATAAGATTGAAAATGATTTTGAGTTAAGTAGAGAGGAAGCTATAGAAAAAGTTCTTTCTAAGCTTAAAGATGATATTCTAATCTCTACAACAGGAAAGATTTCTAGAGAGGTATTTGAAGTTAGAGAAAAATTTGAACAAGGTCATCAAAAAGACTTTTTAATGGTTGGTTCTATGGGACATGCTTCACAAATAGCCTTAGCAGTTGCATCTAATAAAGAGGATAAAAATATTTTCTGTTTAGATGGTGATGGTGCTTTAATAATGCATCTTGGTGGTCTTACAACAATAGGTGCTACTAAGCTTAAAAATTATAAACATATAGTCTTTAATAATGGAGCTCATGACTCAGTTGGTGGTCAACCTACGGTTGGATTAAATATAGATATAGAAAAGATAGCTAAAGCTTCTGGCTATAAAAATACATTTCAAGCTGAAAGCAGAAATGAACTTGAAGAGAAACTGGAATTATTAATTGAAAGTGAAGGTCCATCATTATTAGAAGTTAAGGTTAAAAAAGGTGCTAGAAAGGATTTAGGAAGACCAAGCATAGGGTCTATTGAGCGTAAAAAGTTATTTATGAATTATCTGAAGTAATTGTCAAGTAACAACTTTATAATTATAATTTTTAATCTATAAAGTTGATATTAAAATTAATAGGGAGCGGGCTTATGAATTATTGTATATTGCGTTGTGCATATCCCAAGTCTGGGAATTATTTAACTTATAAGATAGTTTCTGAACTGTTAAAGAAGAATAATCTTTTTAAATCTTTATCTGTGGACAGTGGACTTAGCGATATTATTGATAAGTTTTATTCAGAATACAAAATATATCCTGAATTTAGTTCAATTGATGTATTGCGAATTGTTAATGGAGAATATAAGTTGGTTTTCCCACATTCAGATTTTAATTACCATCATGTATCATTAGACTTATTATTAAATCATTCAACTTTAGTGTGTACTCATGAATTACCTGAAAAGATTATAAATCAAGAATTTAAAGATGTATCTCATAGAATATATATTACGTGATGGTAGAGATGCTATTAATTCTTTAATACATTATACAACAACCCCAGTAGTACGTAAAAGAATTCCTAAATATAAAATTGATTCAGTTGAAACATTATATGCTATGATGGATATTTTTAAAAAATATGTATCTGATTGGGCTAATCATATAAATTCATATTTAAAAAATAAAGAAAAATTTCAAGTCGTAAAATTTGAGGAATTAATTGATAATAAAAGTAAAGTTGTTAAGGAATTAGCTGATTGTTTGGGATTAGATATGAAGAAAGAAGATATCGAAGATATTGTATATAAAACTGGTTTTAAAAAGATGGCTAAAAAAGCTTCAAATCATCTTAGGAAAGGGAAAAAAGGAGATTGGGATAATTATTTTACTGATGAGCATAAAAAAAATTTTAAAGAGATTGCAGGTGAAGAATTAATATTATTGGGTTATGAGAAAAATTATGATTGGTAAATTAATTTATTGCAAGCACTTTATCAATTAAGATATGATTTTCTGATATTTTATATATGATCAAAGTTTTAATATAGTAGTTAAAATCTAAATTTAATAGGGGGCGTAAATTTTGAAGTATTGCATATTACAATGCGGATATCCTAAATCTGGGAATTATTTAACTTATAAGATAGTTTCTGAATTATTAAAGAAGAATAATATTTTTAAATCTTTATCTATAAGTAGTGGACGTAGAGATATTATTGATAAGTTTTATTCAGAATACAAATTATTTCCTGAACATAGTGAACTTGATATGTTGCAGATTGTTGATGGAGAATATAAGTTGAAGTTTCCACACCCAGAGCTTAGATATCATTCAGTTTTTTTAGAGCTATTATTAAAAAACTCAACTTTAATTTGGACTCATGAGTTAGCTGAAAAAATTATAAATCGGGAATTTAAAGATGTAACTCATAGAATTTATATTTTACGTGATGGAAGAGACGTGGTTAATTCTTTAATACATTTTTCTACTACTGCATTACAACGCAGAAGAAAATCAGAATATAAAATTGATTCTGCTGAAGTTTTATATAGTAAGATGAATATCTTCAAAAAGTATGTATCTGATTGGGCTAATCATGTAAATTCATATTTAAAAAATAAAGAAAAGTTTAAGATTGTAAGATTCGAGAAATTAATTAATAATAAAAGTAAAGTTGTTGAGGAATTAGCTGATTATTTGGGATTAGATATAAAGAAAAAAGATATTGAAGATATTGTATATAAAACTGGTTTTAAAGAGATGGCTAAAAAAGCTTCAAATCACCTTAGAAAAGGAAAAAAAGGAGACTGGGATAATTATTTCACTGATGAGCATAAAAGAGTTTTTAAAGAAATTGCAGGTGAAGAGTTAATAGCACTTAATTATGAAGAAGACTATGACTGGTAAATTTCGTTTAAAAAATGTAATAGTTTGTTTGGAGGCGATATAAATGATTAGAACAGCAGTTATTCTTGCCGCTGGAATGGGAAGTAGATTAAGAAATGTTATTAATGATAAACCAAAAGGTTTTTTAGTTTTAGATGAAAAACCTATTATTGAAGAGACTATTTCTAAATTGATTGAAGTTGGTATTGAGGATATAATCATTGGGACAGGCTATTTACATAAGTTTTATGATGAATTAGCTGAAAAATATCCTCAAATAACTTGTGTTTATAATCATAAATTTGAAACTACAGGTAGTATGTATACTTTTTATTTATTAAGACATTACATTGAAGATGATTTTTTACTTTTAGAATCGGATCTAATATTTGAGAAAATGGCTTTAAATACACTTCTTAATAATGATTATAATGATATTATATTAGCAAGTGGTAAGACTAATTTAGGTGATGAAGTTTATATTGAGGTTAGCAATAATAATTTACTTGTGAATATGTCTAAAGAAAGTTCTGATTTGAATAATTTTGATGCTGAATTAGTAGGAATATCAAAGATTTCTTATTCTACATTTCAACGAATGTGTTCTTATGGAAAGAAAACTTTTACTGAGAATTTAAAACTTGATTATGAAGAGGCTTTAGTTAATGTAAGTAAGGAAAACGATGTTTTTGTAGATAAGATTGAAGATTTAGTGTGGTGTGAAATAGATAATGAATTTCATTATAAAAATGCTATTAGTAATATATATCCTAAAATTAAAGATAGAGAGAGAATGAATTCTGTAAAAAGAAATATACTTTTAAATCCAGGTCCAGCGACTACTACAGATAGTGTCAAATATGCTCAAATTGTTCCAGATATTTGTCCTCGAGAAGAAGAATTTGGTCGTTTGATGAAATCTATTACTAATGACCTTACTAACTTTGTAGCTAATGTAGAGGAATATACAACAGTACTGTTTGGAGGATCAGGAACGGCAGCAGTTGAGGCTATATTGAGCTCTGTAGTTGGAGATAATAAATTATTAATTATTAATAATGGTGCTTATGGTAAAAGGATGTGTGAAATTGCTAAGGTTTATGGGTTAAATTTTATTGAATTTAATAGTGAAATTGATGATGTGATTAATTTTCAAATATTAGAAAAATATATTAAAGATAGAGCTACAGAAGTATCTCACCTTGCTGTAGTTCATAATGAAACTACTACAGGATTGCTTAATGATATTGAAGCAATAGGACAGATATGCAAAAAATATGATATTGAGTTAATTGTTGACGGAATGAGCTCTTATGGAGCTATTCCTATTGATATGAAGAAGATGAATATAAGTTATCTTGCAGCAAGTTCTAATAAAAATCTTCAAGGAATGGCTGGTGTGAGTTTTGTTATTGCAAATAAAAATTCATTGAAAAAGACTAAGGATATTAAAGCAAGAAGTTTTTATTTAGATCTTTATAAACAGCATTCTTATTTTGAGAAAAAAAATCAGACTCGTTTTACACCTCCAGTTCAAACGATTTATTCTTTGAAACAGGCTATATTAGAAACTAAAATGGAAGGAATTAAAAGCAGATATCAAAGGTATTCTAAATCATGGCAAACATTAATAAATGGAATTGAAAAATTAGGCTTAAAATGTCTTATTCCTAAAGAATATCAATCTAGAATTATTACGGCTATTATTGAACCTGATTGTTCAAAATATGATTTTAACGAGATGCATGATTATTGTTATAACAAAGGTTACACTATCTATCCAGGTAAACTAGATAATAAAAATACTTTTAGAGTTGCAAATATTGGGGATATTAATTATCAAGATATAGAAAAGTTTATATCTCTACTTAAACAATATTTGCAGTCAATTGATTATATTTAAAACAATATAAAATAACAAGAATGGAAGGAGATTTTATGAAACTTCTTATTTTAGGAATAGATGCGATGGATCCAGATGTTATTTTCAATAATTTAAACAAATTGCCTAATATTAAAAATTTAGTTTCAAAGGGATGTTATGGTGATTATGATGCTTATGCTTATGGATATGGATCTAGTGACAATTGGATTTCTTTATATACAGGTTTAACTCCTAAGCAACATGGAATAATTGGTAATATTCTCAGGGTTTATGATAGAACACCAAGAAGAGAAGATTATGCAGATAAGAAACCATTTTGGGAGTTATTAAATAAAAAAGGTGTTACTGTAGGTCTATGGAAAGGATTAAATACAACACCAACTCGAAAAATAGATGGATATATGATTGGTGGGGAGCCTAATTATGAAATAGATAACCAAAATGATCCTTTGGGAAGTGCTAAACCCCTTTTTTGTGAAGAAGATAAAAAATTAAAAGAATATATTAGTGGTAATATTGAGAATCCACCAATGCCTAGAAAAGCTCAAGATTTTGGTTTTTCATGGGATGAATTACTAGAAAATCCTGATTTAATCAATCAGATATTAACTGATGATTACTTTGAAGAATGTGTAGATTATTTAAAAAAAGAATTAAACTATTATAAAGATAATATTATTAACATGCAGGAACATAGACCAGTTGATTTGCTATTTTTTTATACAGCCATAATCGATTTTTTAGCTCATTTCCAGATGCATGCCCCAAAGAAAAGAGTAATAATAGAAGCTTATAAGGTAGTAGATAATTTTATAGGTGAAATGATTGAGAAGTTAAATCCTAACAACATAATTGTTATGTCTGATCATGGGATTAAAGCTTTAGCAGATTTTTTTCCTAATACATCTACTAAAATTCAAAAGGAATCTTTTGGCTGGAGAGATAAATCTATTTGGCTTGAAAATGGTCAAATTATTACTAAGGCTAGAAATAAAGGGATTATGTCTGGAATACATGCTATTAAAGGCTCTTTTATTGCAACAGGTGAAGATATAAAGCCTAGTAAACTAGAAGAGATGAGGACTATTGATTTTTATCCTACATTATTAGAGTTATTTGATATTAAAGTTCCTAAAGGTAGAGAAGGATATGTTTTAGATATATTTAAAGATAAAGAAATTATAAATAAAGAAAAACTATTGACTAAAGATAAGATTAAGCGAGAAAATATAGCAATTATTCAGGATATGGAAGTGTCTGAATTTAATCGAGTTATTAATGAAGTCTTTTTAGATCATCGTTTCGCTAAAATAACTATCTTTGGAGAAGAAAAGTATAAGAATATATTTTCAGGGAATCCACGGATAGATGATTTTATAATAGTAGATGATTTTGAATTAGATTTTAAAGAGTTAGAGGAATATGATAAGGTTTTTATTAGTTACAGAAATAGGATGACAGATCAGTTTAGCTACATCAGTATTAGCAAATGAAGTCTAAGGGGTTGGTGACAATAGAAGTTTTAGTAATGGGCGGTACAGAGTTTGTTAGTAGCTCAATTGCAAAACATTTAATAAGTAAAGGTTATGAAGTTGATATCTTTACAAGAGGTAAAAAAGATCTTAATTATGATGGAGTTAGAAATCATATCAAAGGAGATAGAAGGTCTGGAAGTTCTTTAAAAGATAAGTTAAATGATAAACATTATAATGTGGTTTTCGATATTTCAGCTTATACTAAAAAAGATATTCAATTATTAACATCAGTTTTAAATAGAAATAAATTAAAGAATTATATTTTTTGTAGCTCCATAGCTGTTTATAAATATACCAAAGAGATTATAAAAGAAAATTATCCAAGAGGATTTAATCAAGATTGGGGAGATTATGGATTAAATAAAAAACAGGCAGAAGATTATTTATTTAACCTATATAAAAAAGAAAATTTTCCAATTACTATTTTTAGACCTGCTTATATTTATGGTGAAGGGAATAATATATATAGGGAGGCTTATTTTTTTGATAGGATAAAAAATAACTTAGCTATTCCGATTCCAATTGGAAATTCTAAAAATCAATTTATCCATATTAAAGATTTAGTAAAAGTTTTTGCAAGTGTAATTCACTCTGATAAAACAATAGGTAATGCTTATAATTTAGCTAATTCTCAAAAAGTATCATGGAATTATTTGCTTGAAACTTGTATGAAAGTTGTAGGGAAAAATATAGAGATTAAAAAAATAGATTATCGTAATTTAAGTGTAGCGGTAAGAAGTTTCTTTCCATTTAATGATATTGAATATTTATTAAGTATGGAAAAACTAGAGCGAGATGGATTATATATACCTAAAATTAAGTTAACAGAAGGATTAGAAAAAGCCTATAAATGGTATTCTGCTGAGGAAGTAAATTTAGAGGATATAAAAATGAATAAGATAGGATTTGTATTAAATAGATAGAATTTGCTTAATTATATGAGATAATAAGGAGCGATAGTAATTTAATATGAAAATAGCAATTCTTTCAGATATTCATGCTAATGATATAGCCTTAAAAGCTGTATTAAAAGAAACCGATGATTTAAATATTGATAAGATATTATTTTTAGGAGATTATGTAGGTTATTATTATAATGCTGATGTTATTTTTAAATTAATAAAAAATTATGATAAGGAAATGGTAAAAGGAAATCATGAAATTTTGCTAGAAGAATCGCTTAAAAATAGGAAAAGAGCATTAGAGATCAAGATGAAATATGGTTCAGGTATTGAATATGCTAAAAAGTTGCTTTCTGTTAGAGAAATTGATTATCTAATTAATCTTCCTGATAAAAATTTATTAGAGTTTAAGGGAATAAAGATATTAATATGTCATGGCTCACCATGGGATAAAGGTAAATATATTTATCCTGATAGTCCAGATGAGTTGAAAAATAGGGCTTTAGGATATGAGGCTGATTTTGTTTTTATTGGTCATACTCATTACCCTTTTATCTATGAATATAATAATAAAACCCTAATCAATCCTGGTTCTGTCGGTCAAAATCGAAAAACTGGGGGAGTTGCTAATTGGGCTTTTTTAGATTTAGAAAAAAATAGATATATGATAAAGAAAACTTATTATGATAAAGAAAAATTATTAGAGCAAGTAAAAAGAATTGATTTTGATAATAAATATTTAGTTGATGTTTTAAATAGAGAATAGAATTTATATAGATTGGAGGTATAAAATTTGGAAAAACCACAAACTATTTTAGTAACAGGATGTGGAGGCGATATTGGTCAGTCTGTTGGAAAAATTATTAAAATGAATTATAAAGATATTAAAGTTATTGGTTGCGATATTTATGATAAACATGCTGGGCATCTTATTTTTGATATATGTGAAGTAGTTCCAAAAGCAACTTCGCCTAATTATATGAAAGAGTTAAAAGAAGTTATAAATAAATATAAGCCTGATTTTATTTTCCCCATTTCAGAAGCAGAATTAAACTATTTTTATAAAAATAAAATTACTAAAATTGCTAATGTAGGGTTAATAAGGCCTAATTTTAAAGCAATGAAGATTGCTAATGATAAATTTTTGACTCAAGAGTTTTTAAAAGAAAATGATTTACCATATGCCTGGACTATAAAAGCAAGTGATGGAAAACCAAAAGAGTTTCCATGTATATTGAAAGATATTTTTGGTCGAGGAAGTAAAAACTTAAAGATCATATATGAAGAAGATTATGAAACATATAAGGATTATAGTGAAGAATTTATTTTTCAGGAGTATCTTCTTCCAGATGATGAGGAATATACTTGTGGGGTGTTTAGGACAAAAAAAAGTGAGGTAAGGACAATTATTTTTAATAGAACTTTATCTCGAGGTTATACCAATTATGGAGAAGTTGTAGTTAATGAAGAAATATCTAAATTATTAAAAGTAGTAGCAGAAAAGCTTAATTTAATAGGTAGTATTAATGTTCAATTAAGATTAACTAAAAAAGGGCCAGTTATCTTTGAAATAAATGCTCGTTATAGTAGTACAGTTTTATTTAGACATATGCTTGGTTTTGAAGATGTCATTTGGAGTGTCGATGATTATTTTAATAACCCTTTAGAAAAACAAGAACCTGCTAAAGCAGGAACGAAGATATATAAGGGTTGGCAAGAGTATATTGTTTATAAAGATAACTCTAAAGCAACAATTGATAACACTGATTTTAAGATGAGATTATATTAGATAACTATATATGTTGAATTAAAAATTTTATTTGATTTTACTGACACAGACTACAGACACATATTTACAGAGCGGAGGTTAAAATTAATGAATAAAACTATTAATTTAGGTAATACCTTAATAGGTGAGAAACAATCAACTTACATAATAGCTGAAATGTCGGCCAACCATGCGGGCAATTTTGAACGAGCCAAAGAAATAATCCATGCTGCTAAAGAAGCAGGAGCAGACTGTATTAAAATTCAGACTTATACTGCTGATACTATGACTTTGGATTCTGATAAAGAATATTTCAAGCTTAAAAAAGGAACTTGGAAAGGGGAGAATTTATATAGTCTATACGAAAAAGCCTATACCCCTTGGGAATGGCAGGCTGACTTAAAAGAGGAAGCGGAAAAATTAGGGCTTGATTTTTTCTCAACTCCTTATGAAAAGACTGCTGTTGATTTTTTAGAAGGTTTAGGAGTGGGATTTTATAAGATTGCTTCTTTTGAGATTATAGATATTCCTTTAATTAAGTATATTGCTTCAAAGGGAAAGCCAATTATTATGTCAACGGGAATGGCTACTTTAAGTGAGATTGAAGAAGCAGTAGAAGCAGTTAAGTCTCAAGGAAATGAAGATTTGTGCCTTTTATGGTGCTCTAGTGCCTATCCTGCTGTACTAGATGATATGAATTTAAAGACTATTCAGCACTTAAAAGAGACCTTTAAAGTCCCTGTAGGTCTATCAGATCATTCATTAGGTTCAGCCTCAGCAGTAGCTGCTGTTACCTTAGGGGCCAAAGTTATTGAAAAGCATCTCTGTTTAAGTAGAGAGAATGCTAGTGTAGATTCTTCATTTTCCATGGAACCAGCTGAATTTAAGAAGATGGTAGAGGATACTAGGATGGCTGAACAAGCAGTAGGAGAAGTTAGTTATGGGTTATCAGAAAGGGAGGAGATAAGTCGCAGATCAAGAAAATCAATCTTTGTTGTTAAAGGTATAAAGAAAGGTCAAAAATTAACGGAAGATAATATTAGAATAATTAGGCCAGGACATGGCCTTAAGCCTAAGTATTATGATTTAGTACTTGGTCGGGAGGCTAAGGTTGATATAGAGGCTAACGAGCCATTAACATGGGAAAAAATATAGCTATCAACTGTCGGCCTTCAGCTATATATACCAAAATTATTAAGTTCTTAACTGTCAGCTGATTGCTGATGACTGATAGCTAAAAAAGGAGGTCGGAAAAATGAATAACAACGAAAGAGTAGTAGCGATAGTCCAAGCTAGAATGGGATCATCCCGTTTGCCGGGCAAAGTAGCTAAGGAGCTTATTGATAAGCCAATGTTGGCTCATACAATTGATAGATTGAAAGCAGCTAAAGAACTTGATAAGATAGTGCTTGCTACTAGTATTAAAGAAGCTGATGATAAAGTTGTAGAAATTGCTGAAAGTGAAGGTGTGGATCATTATCGTGGTTCTGAGGCTGATGTACTATCTCGTTATATAGGTGCAGCTAAAGAGTATAATGCTGATATAGTAGTTAGAATAACTGGTGATTGTCCGTTAGTAGATCCAGTTACAATTGATGAAGTAGTTAGTGAATTTCAAAGTTCTGACCTTGATTATATGAGACTTAAAGGTTATCCACGAGGATTTGGAACAGAGGTCTGTTCTGTAGATACGTTATTAAAGGTAGAACAAGCTGTAAATGATGATATAAAAGATAATCCTTATCGGGAGCATGTTACCTTATATATCTACCGTCATCCTGAAAAGTTTAAGATTGGTATAAAGGAAGCATCTTCAGAATTCAATCGAGATTATCGTTTATGTGTTGATGAAGAAGATGACTTTACGCTAATTAAAGAAATTTATAAAAGATTATATCAAGAAGGAGAAATAATTAATATTCGAAATGTAATTAAGTTATTAGATGAGAATCCTAATTTAGCTAAGATAAATACTCATGTTGAGCAGAAAAAAGTTTAATTTAGCTATCAGCTATTAGCACTTAGCCTTCAGTTAAGTTTTTAGTACTGATAGCTGATGACTGAAAGCTGACAGCTATCACAAGGTGGTTGATAAAAATGAAAGCAGCTATTCGAGCAGATGGCGGGAAAGATATTGGGATGGGTCACATCATGCGTTGTATGGTTTTAGCTAATGCCTTTTCTGAGAATGTAGAGCTTAGTTTTATTATCAAAGAAGATTCTAGTGTAGTTAAGTTATTAGAAGAAAAAGGTTTTGAAATTATAACAATTGACTATAATTTAGATTATCAGGCTGAGATTAGAAGAGTGAAGGAGATAATCATAAAGAAGGAGATAGAGATTTTAATTACTGATTCCTATGAGCTTGATCAAAATTATTTAACTGAGCTGAAAAAAGAAGTTGCTAAACTTGTTTCGATTCATGATTTTGCTCCTTTTGCTTTTCCCTCTGATATCGTGATTAATGGCAATATTTATGCACCTAAGCGTGACTATCAATCTCTAACTGGAAAGACGGAGTTTTTATTAGGAACAGATTATACTCTATTACGTAATGAATTTACTAATATATCTAAAACTGTACTTGATAATGAAGGGGTAAAGAGGATATTAGTTACCTTTGGAGGAGGTGACCCTCTAAATTTAACTCCACAAATATTAGGTTCTTTAAATAAAATTGAAGATAAATTAATAGCTAACAATATAAAGATTGATGTTGTTGTTGGGCCAGCCTTTAATAACCTAGCTGAAATAGTTGAAAAAGTAAAGGAGAGCAATTTAGAAGTTACACTTCATTTTAATATTAAGCAGATGAGTAAGTTAATGCTGGATAGTGATCTAGCTATCTCTGCTGGGGGTAGTACCTTATATGAGCTTACTGCTACGGGAACACCTGCTATTGTCTTACTTCAAGCAGAGAATCAAGTTTTAGCTGCTGAAGCTATGGCAGAGGAAGGGTTAATTATTAATTTAGGCTTTTGGGATGAAAGTAAAGAAGAAAAATTAATAGATAACTTAACAAATTTGATAAACAACCTAAACTTAAGATATAAGATGAGTAAAAAAGGACAAGAAATTGTTGATGGAAAGGGTGCAGAGAGGTGTGCGGAGGAGATAATTAGTGTCTGTGTCAGTGATTCGTGCCTGTAAATTTTTTAGACTTTTACAGACACAGGCACAGACTACAGACACTGAACAAAGAAAGGAGAAACTGATTAACAAAGAAGCAGAAATCAATGAATTAGATAGACTATTCGATAAACTATTCCCTATTTGCCGTAGTATAACCGGGCCAGGTTTTAGAGAGTCACTCGATATTCTAAATGAATATATCCTTTTAGAAAGATTTAGTGTAAAGACAGGAACAAAAGTTCTTAATTGGGAGATCCCTAAAGAGTGGCGAATTAATGAAGCTTGGTTAAAAGGGCCAACAGGGGAGAAGATAGTCGATTTTGCAGAGCATAATTTACATGTAGTTAACTATAGTATTCCCGTTGATAAGAAGCTAAGTTTAGAAGAGTTAAAGAAGCACCTTCACACAGCACCTAAATTATCCTTAATAACAGGGCCAAATTTTAAAGAGGAGGTTGAACCAGTATGGAAGTGATATTGATGATAAATTCTTAGTCAAATCATAATATAAATTTCCTGGTTGTTCAGAGCGTCAACCAAAAAAGTAAAAGTTTATTCAAGCACTTCAATTAGGTAAATAGTCTGATTAATGGCAAAAACTAGAGCTTAAATCAAGAAAATAATCGTCATAGGTATTTAATCTAACTTAATCAAGTTATATAGACTTTAGGTTGCATTAATAAATAGTTGATTTTACCGATAATAAGTTACAAGAAGTTAGTAAAGATAAAATATTCTAAATAAAAATTTAATTAAGCCAGTCACTGGTATAGTCGATTGGCTTTTACAGAGGGGTGAAGTAAAATGAGTACTTCCTTTGGTGGACTTGCCAGTGGAATTGATACTAATAGTATGGTTAGACAGTTGATGTATCTAGAAGAGGCACCGATCAGAAACTTAGAAGAAAGACAAGAGAATATAAATGATCAAGTTGACGCTTGGCAAAAGGTTAATAGTAGTCTTGACAGTTTTAAAAATAAGGCTTCTGCTTTAGAAGATGTCTTTGATGAGATAGGGGCCAACAGTAGTGATGAAGAGGTATTGACTGCTAGTGCTAGATCTACAGCTGCAGAAGGAACTTATGAGATTGAAGTTACAGAGTTGGCAGTAGTAGAGCGGGTAGCTACAAAGCAGATAGGTGAAGATGGAATAGATTTAGGTGAAGATGCAGAAGGAAATCAGATAGAAACAGGAACATTAAATATTAATGGTCAAGATATAACTATCAATGATGGAGATAGCGTAACAGCTATCAGAGATAAGATTAATGATATCGATGATGCTGAAGTAACTGCTAGTATCGTTGATGGTCGCTTAGTAATTGCTGGCGATAATATGGGAGCAGAAAACAGAATTGGTTTTGATGCGACAGATGGAGTAATTTTAGGTACTTTTGGTTTGGAGCTTGAAGGTGGTTATGTTAAAGAAACTGAAGATGAAGAAGCATTTAATCCTTTATTACAACAAGCAGCTGATTCTATCTTTACAGTCAATGGTTTAGAGATAGAAAGAGCTGATAGAGAAATAGATGACGTAATTGAAGGAGTAACCTTAGATTTAAAAGATAAAGGAAGTTCGACATTAGAAGTTCAAGTTGATATTGAAGGAATGAGAGAAGCAATTGATGCTTTTGTCAGTGATTATAACTCTTTACGGGATAGATTGGATCAATATGGTGGTAAGGAAGCAATTTTACAAGGTGATGCTACCTTAAATCGAATTACTTCTAATTTGTATAATAGTATTATGTATCCTTCAACAACACTGAGCTCTCTCGATAGATTGAGTGATTCAAGCATGCCGACAGCAGGTAATTTGCAGATTGAATTTGCCGAAGGTAAGGAGTTGACATTTGAATTTGATGATAGTATTACTGTCGATAACTTACTGGAGAAGATTGAAGGGCAGAGTACTGGATTAGATGTAGAATTTAATGATGATGAGCAACTATTAGTAAAAGATGGTGGCGAATTGTTAAGTACTATTGATATTGAAAGTAATAACTTAGTGATTGATAGTAACCTTAGTGAACCTGTCAATCTATCTGGTAGTGATACAGAAGTATTAGATGGCTTAAATCTAAATCAAAAATTTGAGAAGAATGCCCTCTCTCTAGTAGGGATTGAGATAGATAGGCACGGAAAGTTATCTGTAAATAGTAGTACTTTAGAAGAGAATATTGAAGATAACTTAGGTGACATCAAGCAGTTATTTACGGGTGCTAATGGAATTGTAGAGCGTGTTGAAGCTCAAATTGATCTAGCTACAGATAGATTTGATGGTTATGTAGGAAATCGAATTGATAGTTTGGAAAGTACAGTTAGACATATTGATGATGATATAGAACGAATCCAGATGAGGTTAGAAAGGCGTGAAGATAGGCTTTTTAGACAATTTAGTAGGATGGAACAGGCCTTGTCTGAGATGCAAAATCAAGGTTCTTGGTTATCTGCTCAAATAGGTTCTCTGGGTTTAATGTAGTAATTAAGTATGATTACTAATTTTGATTTAAAGCTATAATTTAAGTTTTAAAAGGAGGTTTGAAAATGACTGCCAATCCATATCAGAAGTATAAGAATGCTCAATATGAGACTGCTAGTAGAGAGCAGTTATTGATCATGTTATATAAAGGTGCAATTAAATTTGCTAATCAAGCTAAAACAGCTATTGAAGATAAAGATTTTGACTTGACGAATAATAGACTACAAAGAACTCAAGCAATTATCAATGAATTAACCTCGACCTTAAATCATAAACAAGGTGGAAAAATAGCAGAAAATCTAGAAAGTCTTTATGAATATATGAATCGCCGCTTAATTCAAGCCAATATCAGAAAAGATCCTGAAATCATAGATGAAGTGGCTGAACTATTGACTGATCTAAAGGATGCCTGGGAAGTTGCTTCTAAGAAATTAAAGACGAAAAAAGCAAGTGCAACTGGAGAGATAAATATTGAAGGCTAAGCGAATTATAAATGATTTAATAGAAATTTATGGTCAAGATCTGAAGTTATATAAGAAGCTTTTTAGTTTAACTGAAGAACAACGTGAAATCATTACGGAAATTGATGATTTTGAATCTGATTATTTTGATCAATTAGAAGAGCTTTTAGTTAAGAAAGATGGAGTAATGAAAGAGATAGAGCAAGTTGAACAGAAGTTACTTCCTTATAAAGCAGGGATCATTAAAGGTTTAAATCTAAGTCAAGATGAGTGGTTAAAAGAATTTCTTGATACTGATATTGTTACAGATGAATTAAAAGAGATTATAAATGACTTAGTTGAACTAATTAAAAGATTACAACAACTTGACCAAGAAAATCAGACTTTAATTAATAGCAAAAAAGATAAGTTAGTCCAAGAGATGAACCAAGTGAAAAAAGGGGTCAAGGTCAATAAGTCTTATAATCCTCAAGTTAGAATTCATTCAACTTATATTGATGATAAAAGCTAAAGGTTTTGTTACGATAGGAGGGAATTATGAACAAAAAATTAGATAATAACATTAGTCAAGCAGAACTATTATTAATGCTATATAATGGAGCAATTAAATTCTCACAAACTGCAAAAGAAGACTTTTACCAAAAAAAATTTGAAGATGCAAATCAAAAGCTAAATCGAGTTCAAGCTATTATCAATGAATTGAGTAGTACCTTAGATATGGAGAATGGCGGAGAGATAGCAGAGAATTTAAATAATTTATATGAGTATATGAACCGTCGCTTAATTCAGGCTAATATCAGAAAGGATACTGAAATTATAGAAGAAGTAATTGGTTTATTGATGGATTTAAAAGAGGGTTGGGAAGAGGCTCAAGAACAATTAAATTAAATGAAAGGAGGAGGGGGTAATGAAAGTTTCAGAGGTTAATAGTATTAATTCAGCTAAGTCTGTAAGTTCTAGAAAGGATAGTTCACAACAAGAGAATATTCAACAATCTATCAGCCATGATCTTAATAAAGAGTTGGATAATCACTTTGAAGAGCAAGAAAGAGAGTTTACCAAGGAGAATTTAGAAGAGGGTGTAGAGGCTTTAAATGAGACTTTGGATTCTTTTCAAAAGGATTTGACATTTGAATTACATGAAGAAAGTGATAGAATGATGGTCAAATTGATGGATATAAGAAATGATGAAGTTATTAAGGAGTTTCCTCCTGAAGAAGTATTAGATATGTTAGGAAGAATTAGGCAAGCGGTAGGATTAATTATTGATGAAAAAATTTAAATTTCAGAAGACAGTTATTTTATGATGAAAATGTGATAAAAGATTGAAGTTTTAATTAAATTAATTGTTTTATAGAGGAGTTTTATTTCTTTTCTTTAAATCAATAGTTAAATAGTATTAACTTTAATAAAAGACCATTATCTTTAAAGATAATGGTTTTTTGCTTAATGTTAGATATTATTATATTTAAGAACTATGATTTTTAGATGGTTTTAAGTTTTAGCTGAAGGCTGACTGCTTATGGCTGATATCTAAAAACGTTTTATATAAGGAGGGGTGTTTTATGGTAATGTCCGCTGGTGGTGTTGGTGGTAATCAAGAGATGGAACAGCAGATTCAACAGATCATGATGATGGAACAGCAACCGATCATCAATATGGAACAAAGACAGGAAGAGATCAATGAAGAGATAGATGCTTTACAGGAAGTTAATAAACACTTAGATACATTCAAGCATAATGCAACTCAAATCAATCATGACACCTTTGGCAATGTAGCACAGAGTGGTAATGAGGAGGTAGTAACTGCTACTGCTAGTGATGATGCTGATTTAGGTAATTATAATATTGATGTAACTCAATTAGCTCAAGTGCACCGGGAAGCATCTGATCAACAAATAGGAGAGGTTAACACTGGTGGAGAAATCACTATAGAAAAGCTAGGGAATGCTGGTGAAGAGATTAATGTTGATGTAGATGTAACTGATGAAGATACAGTTACATCTATAGATATAGCAAATACAATTAATGAAGCTGAAGATAATGATTATGTAGAAGCAAGTGTAGTTGATGATCGAATAGTAATTGAAAGTTTAGAGACTGGAGAAGATAGTCAGTTCAATGTCACTGTCGATGATATTGAAGTTGAAGGTGAGAATGAAGAGTTAGTTGACTTGGAATTTAGTAACATTCAAGAAGGGCAAGATGCTGAAGCTGAAATAAATGGATTGGGTGTTAGTTCAAATGATAATACCCTTGATAATATAGTTGATGGTGTAACAATCGATTTAGAAGGAACAGGTGAGACTGAGTTAGTAGTTGATGTTGACCGCGAAGGAATCCAAGAGAGTATTGGGGAGTTTGTAAATGATTATAATCAACTTCAAGATTTAATTGAAGAGTATGGTGGAGAAGAAGGGTTATTACAAGGTAATTCTGCATTAAGAAGCATTGATACTGCTCTTCATAATGCAGCAATTAGTCCTTTAAGTGAAGATTATGATTCCGAGTATAATTCTTTATCGACAGTAGGTATTCAAGTTCAAGATGATGGCCGGTTATCAACTAGTAGCAGAAGCTGGGGTAATGACTTAGATGATGTAATTGAAAATGATCTAGAAGCATTAGAAGAGTTATTTGCTGGTGAAGATGGGATAGTAAATAGGGTAGAAGAGCAGATTGATTTAGCTACTGATAGGTTTGATGGTTATTTAAATAGTAGAATTGATACTTTACAGGGTGAAGTAAGTAGAATAGATGATAATATCGAAACACAGTTTGATCGTCTTGAAATGCAAGAAAATAGATTGAGAGATCAATTTACAAGAATGCAACAGGCTATTGCAGAGATGGAAGCTCAAGGGCAAAGGCTTTCTGCTCAAGGAGGAGCAGGTGGTTTAGGAGCTTTATTATAGGAATTGAAGCAATATTTTGTTAGTAGTTGTTAGGTTGAAAATTGAATAGTTAAAGGAGGAATTTTAATGCTAAAATCAGAAAAAGAGAAGATAGAACAGTTGAAGAAGCAGGTTGAGCTATATCAAGAGTTAGTGGAGCTAGTAGAAGAAGAACAACAGATACTAAAGCAGGGCCAACAGACAGTAGAGCTGAAAGGTAAGCAGCGAGAGATCAGAAATGAGATTGCAGGTATTGATTTGAAGTTTAATTTAAGCCAAGGAGATAAACTGAAGTTGATGGCTCAAAGTGATGACGAAAAGCTGAAGCAGTTGAAGCCAACGCTGCAGAAACTGTATAGCTTAGAAAAAGAGAATCAAAAGATCAGTGAGGGGAGTAAATAAACTTCTCTTGATTTTCTTCTTTTTTCAAGATATAATAAACTTCGTACTCATCTAGGTCTGTGGTTGAAAGTCGATGCCAGTCGCAGGCGAAACGATCCACGTAAGGTAGCAGAAGCTACTGAGCATGGTGCGGCTTAGAAGTGAGTCCTACCTGGAAAATTGTACATAAGTATTAATTTATCTAGAGAGGGATAGTAGTGGGAAAATCTTGCGAATTCTCCAGTAGGCGGGTGTGGGGGCAAAAACCAGGTCAGCTAGGTGGGTGCGTAATTTAAGTTTGAGTTTTAGTTTGAGGCTAAGTAAGAGTAAAAAGTATATAAAGTCTAAGTTTGAGTCTAAGGCTGAGTAAGATTAAAAAGTTAAATAAACCTTAAGTTCATAGTTAGAATCAATTTCAATTGCCGAAGGGCAATTTTTTATTGTTTAGGGAATTATGTTTTTTAAAGGTTGTGAATAGCTTCTAGTTTTATAGGAAAGGCTCAGAAAACCCCTTATGCTCGTCTTAGGGGATGAATGAGCCTTTTAATTTTAAGGTTCGATACCTTGAAATTAAACATTCTTTTGATTTTGTTGGTTATCATCATACTTTTTAAGCACCATTGTCATACCTTCTTCAATTAAATCATTAGCATTACAACCTTTTTTTAAGGCTAATATTCTAATCTTTTGATATAATTCTTCATTTAAAGTAGTGTTAACTGCTTTTCTTGACATAATGAACACCTCCTCCTCAACAATTCATTCGGAGTGATAAATCTCCTAAAATCATTATATCATATAGTTGACAACATATCAACATAATGATATAATGTAGTTAACAACATAAAAAGGAGGTGAAACTATGAGATTAGCTTTTAAATTTAAGCCTAAGTTTACTGACCAACAATTAGAGATAATTAAAGAATTAAGTTGGCATACTACTAAGTTATATAATATTGTCAATTATGAAGTCAGAAATAATGAAGATGTAAAGCCTGTCTATACTCAACTAGAAAAGCAATTTAAGAGTAATTGGCATAATGATTTCCTGCATAGTCATAATAGACAACAAGCATTAAAACAGTTAGCTCAAGATTGGAAAAGTTACTTTACTAGTATCAAAGACTATAAGAAAAATCCTAGCAAGTATAAAGGTCAACCTAGACCACCTAAGTTTAAGAATATGGACACAAACTCTAATGAGGTAATCTTTACTAACTTAGCAACTAGAGTTAGAGATAATCATTTGCTATTATCCTTAGCTAAAGCGATAAAATCTGAATTTAATGTGAAAAGTCTTAAAATTGAATTGCCGTTAGCAGTTCAAAACATTATAGATTTAGAAACTATCCAACAGGTAAGGATTAAACAAGATAAACTTTCTAAAGAATGGTATTTACTGATTATCTATAAAGTTAAAGGGGTTAAAGAAAACACTAACTCTAATATAATGTCAATAGACTTAGGTTTGGATAACTTGGCTACATTAACATTTAAAGATACTTCTAAAAGCTACATTATTAATGGCAAGACTATTAAATCTAAGAATAGTTATTTCAATAAAGAGATTGCTAAACTTCAAAGTATTAGAATGAAACAATTAGGTACTAGCAAAGTCAAAGATACTAAGCAAATTAGAAACCTTAGACTAAAAAGAAGAAACTATGTCAAAGACTATCTGCATAAAGCTAGTAGAAAGATAATTGACTTAGCAATTCAACACAAAGTATCTACTATCACCATTGGAGATTTGAAGGATATTAAGCAAGGCAATAGCCTTAAATCTTTTGTTCAAATACCAATTCAAAGATTAGTAGAATTAATTGAGTATAAAGCTGAATTAGAAGGTATCAATGTTGTTAAAATTAATGAAAGCTATACATCAGGTTGCAGTTCAATAGATCTAGAAAAATTAAATAAATCTAACTACGATAAGTCTAGAAGAATAAAAAGAGGTCTATTCAAAACAGGCAATAAATTAATCAATGCTGATGTCAATGGTAGTTTAAATATAATGAGAAAATACTTAAAAGATAAATGTATTCCCAAAATGCTAAAGCAGATTAGGGATAATGGGCTTGTGGCAAGTCCTAAAAGAATAAGGATATCCTAATGAATTAGGAGGAAACTTAAACTTCAAACTTCTTTTGAAGCCTCCGTTGCTTGTCTCGGAGGTTGTTCACGACTTTTAATGATTTGCTTAAACTTAGACTCAACCTTAACCTGAATTTGCAATCCCCTCTTGAATTTTTATGCGTAATTGTGTATAATTACTGATATGAGTTAAAAATTAGGGAGGAAGATAAATGATGAAAAAGACGTTATTAATTTTCTTATTGGTAGGGTTATTGGCAATGGTAGGTTGTGCTCAAGATGATAGAACAGCTTGGGAGCGAATTGAAGAGGAAGGAACTTTGACAGTAGGAATGGATGCTGCGTATCGCCCGTTTGAATTTCGCGATGAAGATAATGAGATCGTTGGTTTTGATGTTGATCTAATCAATGAGATTGGAGATCGGTTAGGGATTGAAGTTGAACTTCAAGATACGGCTTTTGATGGGATTATTCCTGGCTTACAAGCAAATGAGTATGATTTGATTATTTCTGCGATGACGATTACAGAAGAAAGAGAGCAAGCAGTTGATTTTTCTGATCCATACTTCAATGCAGGGCAGGTAATTGCAGTTCTAGAAGATAATGACGAGATTCAAGATTTAGATGATTTAGAAGGAAAAACAGTTGGAGTACAGTTAGGAACGACAGGAGATATAGTAGTTAGTGAGATGGATGATGTGGAAGTTAATCGTTATGATGTAATTCCTGAGGCTTTTGAAGATCTAAATAATCGTCGGATCGATGCAGTTGTTAATGATTTGCCGGTAACTGCGGATTATATTCAAGAACGAGGTGGAGTTGAAATTGTAGGTGATCCATTTACTGAAGAATTTTATGGAATGGCAATGCGTCAAGGTGAAGAAGAATTAGTAGAAAATATTAATGAAGCATTGGCAGAAATTAAAGAAGATAGCACTTATGATGAGATCTTTAGTAAATGGTTTGAATAAAGTTGATTAAAACTAATCAAATAGTGTAGATGAAAAGGCAGCAGGGAGACCTGTTGTCTTTTTTATATTTAGAATAAAGGAAATAATAAGTTAATATAGAATATAATTAATTAAATGTTATTATTAAACAAGGGAGGAATAATTAATATGAAAAAAAGAGTATTATTTACAGTACTAATCTTATTAATTGTAAGTTTGTTTTCAGTTTCTGCTATGGCCAATGAGGTGATTGGAAAAGAGGTGCTAGAAAAAGTACTGGAAGAGAATGGAGAAGATTCTGGTGTAGCTGAAATAACTTTAAAGAATGTTTCTAATCGTGCCTATTCAAGGAGAATGATCAGAGGTAAGACTCTTTTAGCTGCTGGGGGAACTAGAATTCTTTTAACTGCCAGTACAGGTGAGGATTTAATTAATGATACAGGGTTAATTACTGGAATAGGATTAGGCTTAGCTGGATTGCAGCAGTTATTCATTCCAACTGTTATAGAGAAAGAGTATGAGGGGATTAAATCATATCCTGCCAATCATAAAGAGCTTGCATCATTTGATTCTTTAAATTATTTAGCTACAAGGTCTAGACAGTTAAGGCTTGCAAGTGCAATTACCAGTACTGGAGGGGCACTTTATTTTTTAGCTCGTAACAGTGAGTCAACTATTTATAATATAGGTTATGATAATTACTTAGGGTTAATTTTAGCTGGGAATGCAATTTATAAGTTTGCATCGCCAACTTATATAGAAAAAGCATATGATAAGGTGGAAAATGCAATCGGTGGAGAACTTTATTTATCTGTCGGGGAGTTCATTGGGCCTGTTTATTCATATAATTTCTAATTATAAAGAACTCAGTAGGAAATTTCCTACTGAGTTTTTTTGTTGTGTACTTTTTAGATTAGAGATGAAATTGTAGCTTTATTACAATATTGTGGCACTTTCAAAAAAACAGGGAACCACGAATGAACGCAAATTAACACTAATTTAAAATAATAATTTGTTAAAAATATAGATATTACTGCAAAATGTCCTTAATGATTAAATTTTAGATTGCAGGGTTTTGATTTTATTGGAAGAATTATGCGACTGCGATAAGGGCAGATAATTTTACAGATTGATCTTAATGTTTTAAGTAAGAGAGATTTGATTTTAATAGTTGCACAAATTCAAATTCTTCTTGATTTTTTGGCTACTTTTTTATCAAGAAAAAAGGTAGCACGGAAGAAAGTTTGATTTTTAATTTTTTCGTAAACATGGTTTTGAGTGTGATTTTTATAAAGGAAAAGTGACACAATATATCAATTAGTTGAAGCATACGATAGTTGAATTAAATTCCTCTTGAATAAATAATAAGAATGCTGTATAATTATTTTGGTCAATAAAACTTACATTTGTTTTATTAAGTAGATTATTTTTTAGAATATTTAAATCAAATTTAAATTTAAGTTAATAAGAAAGGATTGGGATTGATGATGGGTGATAAGATAGCCGTTTTGAGGCAAGCATTGCCGTATTTATTGGAAGGTGCGGGAATGACGATTAGATTAACATTTTTTGCTGTGATGATTGGGATTGCGATTGGAACGATCTTAGGATTGGCTCGAGTATCACGGAATAGATTATTTAAAGGGTTGGCTAAGGCTTACATTGAATTTTTTCGGGGAACTCCCTTACTGATTCAGCTATTTTTACTCTATTATGGTTTGCCAAATTTAGGAGTAGATATTCAATCATATGTAGCTGCAATTTTGGGGTTAGGATTAAATAGTGGTGCTTATGTAGGAGAGATAGTTCGTTCAGGTATTAATGCGATCGATACGGGCCAAATGGAAGCTGCTCGTTCATTGGGGATGTCGTATCCACAAGCAATGAAGTATGTAATTTTACCACAGGCTATTAAGCAGGTCATTCCGCCGCTGGGTAATGAATTTATTGCTTTGTTGAAGGATTCATCTTTGGTATCGGTGATTGCTGTCAGAGATCTGACAAGACAAGGTCGATTGATTATCAGTCGAACTTATGAGTCCTTTTTGATCTTTACTGCGGTAGCATTTTTATACTTTATTATGACCTTTATTATGACTAGATTGGTCAATTATGCAGAGAGGAGGTTGAATGTCGGTGATTAAAGTAGAGAATCTGCATAAAAGTTTTGGGGATTTAGAAGTTTTGTCTGGGATTAATGAGGAGATTAAGCAAGGTGAAGTTGTAGTAGTGATCGGGCCAAGTGGTTCAGGGAAGAGTACGTTCTTGCGTTGTCTGAATCGGCTAGAGGAGATTACTTCAGGTAAAGTTTGGATTGATAAAGAACAAATAAATTCTCCGCAAGTGGATATAAATAAAATAAGGCAGGAGACAGGGATGGTCTTTCAACATTTCAACCTCTTTCCTCATAAAAATATAGTGCAAAATATTACGTTGGCCCCTGTTAAGGTTAAGGGTGTTGAGCCTAACCAGGCTGAAGATATTGCTTATGATCTACTAGATAAGGTTGGGTTGCGGGATAAAGCAACTGCTTATCCTCAACAGTTATCAGGTGGACAGAAACAAAGGATTGCAATTGCTAGAGCATTAGCGATGCAGCCTAAGGTTATGTTATTTGATGAACCAACCTCTGCTCTGGACCCTGAGATGGTTGGAGATGTATTGGAGGTAATGAAGAACTTAGCTGAGGAAGGAATGACTATGGTAGTTGTAACTCATGAGATGGGTTTTGCTCGAGAGGTTGGAGATCGAGTTTTATTTATGGATCAAGGATTGATTGTAGAAGTTGGCCCGCCAGAACAGATATTTGGCAACCCTCAAAAGGATCGGACGCAGGAGTTTCTGGCTAAAATTTTATAATCTGTCAAAAAGACAAATTATTTTCTGTAATTTTGTTGACAACTTTTAATATATATGTTATATTTAGAATAGCAAGTTGAAAGACTGCTAAAATTTTAAAGGTAAGAAATAATAGGAGGAATGAATTAATGAAATTAACAGGTAGCGTAAAATGGTTTGACAATGAAAAAGGGTATGGATTTATTGAAAGAGAAGAAGGAGACGACGTATTTGTGCACTTCTCAGCAATTGAAGAAGATGGGTTCAAAGCTTTAGAGGAAGGTCAAGAAGTAGAGTTTGAAATTGTTGAAGGCGACAGAGGACCACAAGCTGACAAAGTAACTAAACTGTAAGTTTATCTTTATTATTGACTATAACTGAAAAATAACTATAAATTAGTAATTTGAGTTAAGTTGTAGGATGATGAATTTAGCTTGATCAGTAACAAAAATTAGGAGGAATAAATTAATGAAATTAACAGGTAGCGTAAAATGGTTTGACAATGAAAAAGGGTATGGATTTATTGAAAGAGAAGAAGGAGACGACGTATTTGTACACTTCTCAGCAATTGAAGAAGATGGGTTCAAAGCTTTAGACGAAGGTCAAGAAGTAGAATTTGAAATCGTTGAAGGCGACAGAGGACCACAAGCTGATAATGTAACTAAATTGTAAGCTTATTATTGACATAAATGAAAGACCCTGGATTTATCCAGGGTCTTTTTTTAGTATATAATATAAAATAAAAGAATTTTTAAGCAGGAGAATGTAAACTGATGAAGAAAGACATAATATACATTCATTTTCTTTAAAAAAGGAGTTGATCCTATATGAAGTTTATGGTAAGAGGAAAAAATATTGAAATTACTGATGCTTTAAGGAATTATGCTCGAGAGAAAATTGGAAAGTTGAAGAAGTATTTTGATGAAGATGTTGTAATTGAATGTCAGGTTTCTCTTGAAGTGGATAAAGAAAGGCATATAGTTGAAGCAACTATATTTGCTGATGGTTTAATTTTGCGTGGTGAAGAAGAAACTGGAGATATGTATGCTTCTATTGATGGTGTAATTGAAAAACTAGAACGACAAGTTCGCAAATACAAAACTAGAATTAGCAATAAGCTAAGAAGAGAAAAGTTAGATTTTAAGGAACAGTTAGGAAAGAATGTAATGCAAGATGAAGAGGATGAAGATTTAGCTGCTAAGATTGTTAAAACGAAAAGCTTTGCTATTAAACCGATGCCGGTTGAGGAAGCAGTAATGCAGATGGATTTATTAGATCATGATTTCTTTGTCTTCTCTAATGCCAATACTGAAGAGGTAAATGTTGTTTATAAGAGAAATGATGGAAACTATGGTTTGATTGAACCGACAATTTAAATGGGTATAAGCAAAATCTTAACCAAACAAAGAAGCTAGTTGCCTAGGCAACTAGCTTCTTTGTTTGCCTATTGGGTGGTTAAGTGGTATAATAGATAATGGACTCTAAAATTAAAATGGGTAAGTTATATCATTGAATTTTAAGATATATTATAACTAATAAGTTTAAGGTTGTGTCTAAGTTTAAGTAAGACCTAAGTTCTTATGTTTTTAATGGTTGACTTAGCCTTAACTTCAGCCTTAAACTTAAGTCATGTCAATAATAAATCGAGAGGGGTAAAAAATGTTTGGTTTTCTAAAAAAGTTATTTGTTGATCCTAATGAGAAGAAACTTAAGAAGTTGAAGCCATTGGTTGAAGAAATTAATCGTTTAGAAGGTGATATTGTTGATCTAACTGACCAACAATTACGGGCCAAGACTGATGAGTTTAAGTCTAGATTGGAAGCTGGAGAGAGTTTAGATGATTTATTACCAGAAACTTTTGCTGTTGTTAGAGAAGCTGCGAAGCGGACTGTGGGAATGAGACATTATGATGTTCAATTGATTGGAGGGATTGTCTTATTTCAAGGGAAGATTGCTGAGATGAAGACTGGAGAAGGTAAAACTTTAGCTGCTACTTTACCAGCATATCTCCAGGGATTAACCGGTAAAGGGGTTCATATTGTTACAGTTAATGATTATTTAGCTGAACGTGATCAAGAGTGGATGGGCCAAATCTATGAATTCCTCGGGTTAGAAGTAGGAGTTATCCTTCAAGATATGGATTATCAAGAGCGGAGGGAAGCTTATCAAGCTGATATTACTTATGGAACGAACAATCAGTTTGGATTCGATTATTTAAGAGGTAATATGGCAACTAATGAAGAGCAGTTGGTACAACGAGAGTTAAATTATGCTATCTTAGATGAGGTCGATAGTATCTTGATTGATGAGGCACGAACACCATTAATTATTTCAGGACCGTCTCAACAATCACCTAAACTATATTATAAATTTGCCAAGATTGCTCCTAGATTAGAGCAAGGCGAAGATAAAGATTATGAAGTTGATGAGAAGGCAAAATCGATCAGTCTTAATGAATCAGGAATAGATAAGGTAGAGAAGATGTTAGGGATTGATAACTTATATGACAATCAATATTTAGATCACTTACACCATTTAAATCAAGCTTTAAAAGCTTATGCCTTAATGAAACGGGATCAGGATTATTTAGTTAAGAATAATGAAGTGCATATTGTTGATCAATTTACTGGACGTTTGATGAGTGGACGTAGATTCAGTGATGGATTACACCAAGCTATTGAAGCTAAGGAAGGGGTCAAAATTCAGCGCGAGAGTCAGACTTTAGCAAGTATTACCTTCCAGAACTTCTTTAGAATGTATAATAAATTAGCAGGGATGACCGGTACCGCGGAGACGGAAGCGAGTGAATTTGATGAGATTTATGATCTTGATGTAGTTGTAGTTCCGACTAATGAACCGGTAATTAGAGAAGATTTACCTGATGTGATCTATAAGACTGAAGAAGCAAAATTCAATGCTGTAGTTAAAGATATCAAGGAAAGATATAAGAAGGGCCAACCCGCCTTGGTTGGTACAGTTTCAATTGAAAATTCGGAGAAGTTGAGCAGAAAGTTGAAGCAGGCCCATGTACCCCATGAGGTCTTGAATGCTAAGCATCATGAACGGGAAGCAGAGATTATTAAACGGGCTGGTCAAAAAGGGGCAGTTACGATTGCTACTAATATGGCCGGTCGAGGAACTGATATCGTCTTAGGAGAAGGGGTTGTAGATCTAGGGGGTTTACATGTAATCGGTACTGAACGCCATGAGAGTCGTAGAATTGACAATCAGTTACGTGGTCGTTCAGGTCGTCAGGGAGATCCTGGTTCTTCTCGTTTTTATGTCTCTTTAGAAGATGATTTGATGCGTTTGTTTGGTTCGGATAAGATTTCAGGGGTGATGAATACTCTAGGTTTAGAAGATGATCAACCGATTGAGCATAAATTAATCACAAGATCATTAGCCAATGCCCAAAAGAAGGTAGAGGATCGTAACTTTGAAATCAGAAAGAATATTTTGGAGTATGATGATGTTTTAAATGGTCAGCGGAAGGTTATCTATGAACAGCGCCGTAAGGTCTTGACCGGTCAAGAGTTTGAGGAGATCTTATTTGGTATGGCAGATAGATGGTTAGATGAAGTAGTAGAGATCTATGCTGATGAAGATTTGGCCTCTAGTGATTGGGATTTAGCTGGGTTAATCAATTATTTAGAAAATTTATCATTAGAGGTTGAACTGACTGAGGAAGATTTAGAAGGGTTAAGAGCTGAAGAGATTAAGGAAGATTTATTTATTCAGTTTAAGGATTCTTACCAAGCTAAACGAAAAGAGATAACTGCTGAAAAGATGAATAAACTAGCTAAATTAGTAATGTTAAAGGTGATTGATCAAAAATGGATGGATCACTTAAAAGCAATGGATGAATTACGCCAGGGAATTGGTCTGAGAGCTTATGGACAACGTGATCCATTAGTAGAGTATAAACTTGAAAGTTTTGAAATGTTTAAGCAGATGAATTCTTGGATTAGAGAGGATATTATCAAGTATATATTCACGATTGAAATTGTTAAGGAAGATTCTGAACAAAAAAGACCGCAACATTTAAATTATGAGCGAAGACCACTGATGACAGCTTATGATACTGCCAATCAGCCTCAGCAAGAGCAGCAAGCTCAAGCTGGTGGAAAAAAAGAAGAGATCAAACGACAACCAATCGTTAAGGAAGAGGAACCGGGACGTAATGATCCGTGTCCGTGTGGTAGTGGTAAGAAGTATAAAAAATGCTGTATTGATAAATAAATTAGCCGTCAGCCGTTAGCCATCAGTCGTCAGCTAAAGAACAAAAGCTGATAGCTGAGGGCTGATAGCTGACAGCAAACATGGGGTGATTGAATGCAAGAACAAGAGTTAAAGTCTAAGTTAGCAGAAATTGAAGATAAATTATTAGATCTGAGGGAGTCTCTTTGACTATGATCAATTAGTAACTAAAAAAGAAGAGATAGATGAGCAGATGGCCCAACCTGATTTTTGGAATGATAGTGAAAAGGCTCAAAAGATTGCTAAACGAGGGAGTAATCTTAAAGGTAAGATTAAGAGCTTTGATCGGTTGGAGGAAGAGCATCAAGATCTCAGTCTGTTATTGGAGTTAGCTTTAGAGGAAGAGAACGAAGAGGTGATTGCTGATGTTGAAAGTAGAATTGGCCCACTTACTAAGGATTTAGAACAACTTGAGTTACAGACATTGTTATCAGGAAAGTATGATGATAATAATGCCTTATTAGCGATCAATCCAGGGGCAGGTGGGACAGAGTCTCAGGATTGGGCTCAGATGTTATTAAGAATGTATACTCGTTGGGCTGAACAACATGGTTATCAAGTTAATACCTTAGAATTTATGGCAGGAGAGGAAGCTGGGATTAAGAGTGTGACCTTGCAGATTGTTGGCCCGTATGCTTATGGTTATCTCAAGTCAGAAAAAGGGGTTCATCGATTGGTCAGAATCTCTCCTTTTGATTCTTCAGGGCGAAGGCATACTTCTTTTGCTTCAGTCGATGTAATGCCTGAAGTTGATGATGACATTGAGGTTGAAATTGATAAAAATGATCTGAGGATAGAGACTTATCGGGCCAGCGGTGCTGGAGGTCAGCATGTCAATACGACCGATTCTGCTGTCAGGATTACTCATCAGCCGACAGGGATTGTAGTTCAGTGTCAAAATGAACGCTCTCAGCATAAGAATCGCGAAGGTGCTTTGAAGATCTTAAAGGCCAAATTATTCGATTATCTTCAGGAGAAGCAAGCAGAGAAGATAGATGAATTACGGGGTGAGCATAAGGAAATAGCTTGGGGTAGTCAGATTAGATCCTATGTATTCCATCCTTATCAGATGATTAAAGACCATCGAACCGATATGGAGAGTGGAAAGACTGAGCAAGTACTTGATGGTGATCTAGATTTATTTATTGAAGCCTATCTAAAAGAAGAATAACCTGTCAATGCCTCACATATATAGATTAATATGTGAGGTGACTTGATGGAACAGATCTTAATGACGACAGGTGTTGGGTTGCTAGCTGGAATGTTAGGTACTGGATTAGGTGGTGCTAGCATTATTTTATGGCGGAAACCTGATGATAAATCGGTTAGTTTGCTATTGGGATTAACAGGTGGGATGATGTTATCGATTGTAGTGGTTGATTTAATCCCAGCATCGATTGAATATGGTAGTTTTGTAGCTGCTGTGATAGGAGTTTTTTTTGGGTTAGTAGCTTTGGATCTAACGGCTTATTATTTTAAGTTAGAAAAGATCGAAGATTGGTATGTTCAAACAGGAATTTTACTTGGGATTGGGATTAGTCTGCATAATTTTCCAGAGGGCTTGGCTATTGGAGCTGGTTATCTGGTTACGACAGATTTAGGGTTTGGTTTGGCTGTACTTATGGCTCTCCATAATTTCCCAGAAGGGCTATCGATGGCTACTGCTTTAAAGGCAGGTGGCTGGAGTGCAGGCAAAATTTTATTAGCTACTATTTTACCTGGGGTTCCAATGGGACTGGGGGCTTTAGCCGGTTCATTACTTGGTTATATATCTCCACTTGTACTAGCGATTACATTAGGTTTTGCTGGAGGGGCTATGTTATATATTACTACTTTTGAGTTAATTCCTAGTGCTTATAACTTTCGTCATAGAGTTCAAGCTACTACTGGTGTCATCTTAGGCTTAGTAGCTGGAGTTTTAATCACAATCTTAGTTTAGGAGTGAAAAAGGTGTTGAAAAAGTTAATCAAACCAGCAATTATACTGTTGTTATTACTGTTAGTAGCTAGCCAATTTATCTTACCACGAATTTTTTCTACTAGATTAGAAACTAGTTTAAGCCAAGAATTAGATGATTATGAAGAATTAAAGGTCAGAATCAACTCTTTTCCAGCTATTAAGTTATTGACAGGTCGGGTTGATCAGTTAGAAATTAAAGCCAATAATTTAGTCAGTGAACAGCTTACTTTAGAACGGCTAGAGGCCAGTTATAGTGATTTAAAATTGGTCAAGGACGCATCTGAGCAGTGGCAGGTCAGACAAGGTGAGAATACTGAACTTGAAGTTGAACTGACCGATAAGGATTTAAATCATTATTTAGCTACTAGATCAGAATTGGATATCTTAGACTCTTTTCGAATTGATTTAACATCTGATCAGATGGTGATGGTAGGTAATTTAAGGTTCTTTAATACCGATTTAAGTCTGCAGTTAACTGGAGGGTTCAGTATTTATGATCATCAGACTTTAATATTCAATTCAGATAAGTTAGCAGTTGATCAGATTGTAATTTCAACCAGTGTAATTGAACAGTTGAAGGATGAATTAAGTTTTAAGATCAGTTTGGCTGATTTTCCTCTTCCTCTAGAACTTACTGAGGTTAATATTGAGGAAGGTAGTTTGCAGTTATTGGGTGGTACAAGAGAATAATTAATCATTAAGATCCCTATCTTAAATAAAGAGAGGGGTCTTTTTTGTTGTGGTACTTTTGTGCCACATAGCGAACGGTTTTTGTTACGGAGAGTTCTTGGAATTTTGGAACTCGTAGGGTCAGCGGTCAGCCATCAGCTATCAGCCATCAGCTATCAGCTATCAGCTAAAAAGAAAACCATAAAATCAAATTCAAAACAAGCTTTAAGCTTTTGGTTTCAAGGGGTTAAGTGATTTTAGATTTTGGTTTTAAAGGTTTTGAACTGGCTGACGACTGAAGGCTCATAGCTGATAGCTCAGTGGCACTCAAAGTGCCACTTAATATCAATTACAAGTAATATAACGGAGTTGACCAAAATGAAGAAACTACTAACTATAACCTTAATAGCAATCTTAGTTTTAACAGGTCTTTTAGTATCTAAACGTCATCGAGTGGAAAGTCAGAATAGAACTGTGGAATTGGTGATGGATTATAGTTTGTTACGGGAGTTTAAGCAGGATGAATTATTACCGCAGTTAAAAGAGATGGGTTTGACTACAATCGCTTTAGAGATGGATAATTTAGAGCAGTTGGCTACCGATGGTGAGTTGAGTTATTATCAAGGCCATCAGGTCAGTGGTTTGTCTGGACAATTAGCTGAGATTCCAAAACTTAGCTCTGGTGAATTATATCTTACCAGTGATAATCAGCAGTTATTAGATAAGCTAGAAGAAATCTTAGTTAATAGGGTAATTGTAGAGTGGACTGAAGAGCAAGGGTTGAAGGTTACTGATTATGAAGAAGAATTATTAGAATTCCCACTCTATTTTTCTGAGCAGAAGGTAGAGTTATTATCTGATTTAGGGCTACAGATTATTCCCCGAATTCCAACAGAGATTGAGCCACAGGAGTTGGATAATCTATTGGCTGGGATAGAGGGTAGTCAGCAAGTTATCTTCAGTGGAGAGGAGGTTGTAGGTTATCCTGACAGGCTTAAGCTAACTGCTCAACAGTTAAGAGCGAGAGGGATTAAGCTCGGGATGATTGAGCCCTTTATTGCACAGCAGAGTGGAAGTGGAGAGTTGGCCCAGCTACTGAATCTAGAAGCAATACGGGTGCATAGTTTGGATCAGGCAGAGTTAGATTTTTTAGGGATTGAGCGGACGTTGGCCCGTTATTTACGGGCAGTTAGGGAGAGAAATGTAAGAACTTTATACTTAAAGCCATTTACTGAGTCGGATGATACATTAAAATTTATAGAAGAGTTAGCTAAGAGGTTAGAAGCAGAGAATTATATCTTAGCAGAGGCAACTCCATTTGCTGATTTAGATGAACAGCTAGAGCTAAGGTTAGTATTAGCAATTTTAATAGTACTAGCAAATAGTTTGCTATTTAAACTGGTAGGTGTTAGTTGGGTTTATACTTTAGTGGGTGGAGTCGTTTTATTAGTAATTGGTCATTTAGTGGGAGTTGATCGTAGTTTGGAGCTGTTGGCTTTAGTAATTGCTATCAGTCTGCCTTGTTATATCTTTATTTATTTGATTAATAAGATTAATAATTCTTTGAGGCGGGGTCAAGTACTTAAGTTGTTTTTGCAGGTCAGTTTGAGCAGTATTGTGGGTGGATTGATTATTAGTGCTTTATTAGCAGATGGACGATATTTACTGCAGATTAGGCAGTTTAGAGGAGTTAAATTGGCTTTCATGCTACCGCTTGTAATCAGTTTTATTTATGGGTTGTTTGTTAATTATGGTGATTTGAGTCTGGTTAAAAAGAAGTTAGCAGAGCTTTTAGAACAACCTGTCTTGTGGAAAGAGGTGTTGATATTACTTTTGATCTCTTTAGCTGGGTTGATCTATTTAGGACGGACTGGTAATAATCCAGTGATTCCAGTCAGTGCTACTGAGGTATTGGTTAGAGAGAATTTGGAGAGAATATTGACTGTTAGACCACGTTTTAAATCTTTTTTGATTGGACATCCTGTTTTAGTGTTAGGAATCAGCTTGGCAGCTCAGGCCAAGAGGTATAGCTGGTTATTAGTGGTTGGATTGATCGGTCAGATCAATATTTTGAATACTTTTTCTCATCTGCATACTCCGTTGCTGATTTCATTGATTAGGGTTAGTCAGGGGATAGTATTAGGAGGGTTAATTGGGATAGTTATTGAATATTTAATATTTAATAATGAATAATGAAGATCAAAAGCTTAAGTTACGAATTAGCACTGATAAAAAATTAAAGCTATATTACAAAACAGCTTAAGTTTAAGGTTGAGGTTAAGTCTAAGACAATCGTTAAAAACATAAGGGTTTTTAGCTCTTACTTAAACTTAGACTTGGACTTAAGCTAAGCTATATATCAATTTAAGCGAGGTGAAATAATGAAGCGAATTATCTTATCTGGTTATTATGGTTTTAACAATGCAGGCGATGAAGCAATCTTAGCAGCTTTAATTGTAGGGCTGAAAGAAGTCTTTGGAGAAGTAGAGATTGTTGTATTATCTGCTAACCCTAGTTGGACAAGAGATCTTCATGGAGTCGAAGCTATTAGTCGAACCAACTTAGCTGAAGTGATTAAGCAGTTAAAAAGGGCCAACCTACTGATCAGTGGTGGGGGTAGCCTGTTACAAGATGTGACTGGAATGAAGACGATCCCTTATTATTTAGCAGTTATGGTTTTGGCTAAATTGCTAAAAGTACCTGTTTTCTTCTGTGCTCAGGGGGTTGGCCCAATCAACTCTACTTTTAATCGAAAATTGGTCAGAGCAGTACTTAATCGAGTTGAGTTAATTACTGTTCGTGATCAAAAGTCTAAGAGCTTATTACAGGAGTTAGGGATTGAGAAATCGATTTATGTGACTGCTGATCCAGTTTTTATGTTACAGCCAGCAAATCAAGAGAGGGTTGAGGCTATTTTAGCAGAAGAAGGGATAGATTTAGCTCAGCAGACGGTTGGAATTTCGATTCGACCTTGGGGTGACAATAGTTATTTGAATCGATTAGCTGTCGTGTTAGAGCGATTTGCAGAAGAGCTTGAGGGCCAACTGTTGTTAATACCCTTACATTATCCTGTTGATCTGGAAGTTAGTCGAAAATTAAAGCACCTTATGAAAGGGGAGGTTGCAATGATTAATGGAGATTATTCGCCACAAGAGGTGTTGGGCTTAGTTGGTCAGGTTGATTTGTTACTTGGGGTACGTTTACATTCTTTAATCTTTGCTACATTGAATAAGATTCCATTGCTTGGAATTGCTTACGATCCTAAGATTGATAGTTTTTTAGCTAGTCTAGAGTTATCCCCTGTGGGTCAGATAGATAATTTACAAGTAGAACAGCTTAGTCAAGAAATAATTATCAAATGGGCTAAAAAAGGACTGATTAAGAGGAAAATAAATAAAAAAGTTGATCAATTAGCAGGATTAGCTAGGTATAATCTAGAATTAGCTTTAATGTTGTTTGGTGGTCAGGATGCAAAATAAAATTGAGATTTTAGGAGTTGAAGTTGATAATTTGACTTTAGATGAGGCATTAAGTCAGATTGAATCCTTTTTAAACTCTGGACAAGCCAATTTAATAGTTACCCCTAATCCTGAAATGATTATTAGGGCCAACTATGATCAGCAATTAAAGAGGATCTTAAACTCAGCAGAGTTGGCCCTAGCGGATGGAGTAGGTCTCTTATTGGCTGCTAAGATGTTAGGAGTAGAGTTAAAGGAGAGGGTTACGGGTGTTGAATTGGTTCAAAGATTATTGAAGTTGGGCAATCAAATGGGGCTTCGTTTTTATTTCTTAGGGGCAGAACCAGAGATAGCAGCTCAAGCTAAGAAAAATCTTCAAGTTCAATATCCTAATTTAATGATCAAAACCCATCATGGCTACCTAGATCGTAGATTAGAAGAGAAGGTAGTAGCAGAGATTGAGGCTAATCAGATAGATGTTTTATTAGTAGGGATGGGAGTTCCGTTGCAGGAAAAGTGGCTAAATAAATATTTAACTCCTTTAGAAGTACCAGTAGGAATTGGAGTTGGGGGAGTCTTTGATATCTTGGCCGGTAAAAAGAGGCGAGCACCTGTCGCAATGCAGAAGTTTGGGTTGGAGTGGTTCTTTAGGTTGTTACAAGAGCCAAGTCGAGCGGGTAGAATAGTTGCCATACCTGAATTTGTGCTTAAAGTTCTTCGGCAGCGATTGAAGAATAAATGACTTTAGTAAGTAGTCATTATATCAATATGTATTAAGTTTTGGAAGGGGATTGTTGAAATGACACGGCAAGATATTTATGATTATTTAGGAATTACAGTTGGTTCGATTTTAATTTCATTGGCATTAGTTATTTTTTTGGTACCTAATCGAATTGCTGCTGGTGGAGTCAGTGGTTTGGCTACTGTATTATATCATCTATTCAATTGGCCAGTAGGAACGGTGATTTTAGCTCTGAATGTACCTCTCTTTATTTTAGGAGTTAAAGAATTAGGGGCCAAATTTGGATTTAAGACTTTGTATGGAATTATAATTCTATCTGTCGCGACAGATTTATTGGCCCCACATTTATCTTTTGTAACTGATGATCTTTTATTAGTCGCTATTTATGGTGGAGGCTTAGCAGGAGTTGGTTTAGGGATTGTCTTTAAATCGAAGGGAACGACAGGTGGTACCGATCTTGTTGCTCAAATAATTAGTAAATATACAGGTTTGAGTGCTGGAAAGGGATTATTAATTATTGATTTCTTTGTTATCTCATTAGCAGGGATTGTCTTTAATATTGAGCTGGCTTTATATGCTTTAATCTCTTTAGCAATTACCAGTACGGCGATTGATTTAGTTCAAGAAGGCTCGAATATTTCTAAGGGTGCTTTTATTATTTCTGATTTTGCAGGAGAGATTAAAAAAGAGATTATTGATGAATTGGATCGTGGGGTAACTATTTTGAATGGTCGGGGTGGCTTTACAGAAGAAGATAAAGATATATTACTTTGTATTATTAGTCGATCTGAAGTATCAGATCTTAAGAATGTGGTACATACTATTGATAAGGATGCGTTTGTGATTATTACTGAGGTACGTGAAGTATTAGGAGAAGGATTTAAAGAAAATATTATTGAGGAGGTTTAAGGATGAGCAAGGTAACAGAGTTAGAGGATAAAGCACGAGTAATTAGAGAAGATGTTTTAGAGATGCTAACTACAGCCGGATCTGGTCATCCTGGAGGTTCTCTATCTGCTGCTGATATATTAGCGGTATTATATTTTGAAGAGCTTAAGATAGATCCAACCAATCCCAAATGGGAAGATAGAGATCGTTTCGTATTATCTAAAGGCCATGCAGCACCAGTATTGTATGCTGCTTTAGCAGAGAAAGGATTCTTTCCTAAGGAAGATTTAATGAAGTTAAGGACTTTAGAAGGGCACTTACAAGGGCATCCTGATTTAAATAAGACGCCAGGAGTCGATATGACTACTGGATCATTAGGACAGGGTTTTTCTGCTGCATTAGGAATGGCCTTAGCTGGTAAATTAGATCAGAAGGATTATCGCGTTTTTGTAATGTTGGGTGATGGTGAGCTACAAGAAGGGCAGGTGTGGGAAGCCGCATTAGCAGCTGCTCATCACAAGCTGGATAATCTGATTGGAATCGTTGATAATAATCGAGTCCAATTGGTTGACAGAACCGAAAAGATTATGGGAGTAGAGCCGATTACAGATAAGCTTTCAGCATTTGGATGGTATGTGATTGAGATTGAAGGCCATAATCTAGAAGAGGTCAGGGCAGCTTTCAACCAAGCCAATCAGATAAAGGGCCAACCAGTAATGATTGTAGCCAATACGATCAAGGGTAAAGGTGTTTCCTTTATGGAAGATACTGCTGCTTGGCATGGTAAAGCTCCAGATGATGAAAAATATCAGGAAGCATTAGTAGAATTAGAATAGGAGGGATAGTATGGCAGAGGAGATTCCAACCAGAAATGCTTATGGAGAAGCACTAGTTGAATTAGGTCAAAAGAGAGAAGATATAGTTGTCCTAGATGCAGATCTGTCAGGTTCTACGAGGACTGGTTATTTTGAAGAAGAATTTCCTGATAGATTCTTTCAGATGGGGATTGCAGAGCAGAATATGATGGGGACAGCTGCTGGTTTAGCTACCTGTGGTAAGATTCCTTTTGCTAGTACTTTTGCTGTCTTTGGTAGTGCTAGGGTAGCAGATCAGATTAGAAACTCGATTGCTTATCCTAAGTTGAATGTTAAGATTGCGGTTACTCACGCTGGGATTACCGTTGGCCCGGATGGTGCTACCCATCAAGCGATCGAAGATTTGAGTATTGTCCGTGGGATTCCTAATCTAACAGTGATTGTTCCAGCAGATTATACAGAAGCTAAAGCTATTACTAAAGCTGCTGCTAAGTATGAAGGGCCAGTCTATTTAAGGTTTGGTCGGGTAGGAACGCCAACCATTTTTGATGAAGCTGATTATCAACTTAAATGGGGACAAGTACAGGTAGTTGAAGAGGGTAGTGATATTACAATCTTTGCTACTGGGATTATGTTGGCCCAAGCTTTAGCAGCTGGAGAAGAGTTGCTAAAAGAGGGAATTGAAGCAGAAGTGGTTAATGTTCATACTATTAAGCCACTTGATGTCGAAGGAGTTATTAATTCAGTTAAGAAGACGGGGGCAGCAGTAACTGCCGAAGAGCATAATATCTATGGAGGTTTAGGTAGTGCTATTGCAGAAGCAGTAAGTGAAAATCACCCTGTTTTACTAAAACGAGTGGGGATTGAAGATAGATTTGGTAAATCAGGAGAACCTAAAGAATTATTAAAAGAGTATGGGTTGACAGCCCAAGAGATTATAACAGCAGTTAAAGAAGTACTTGCTAGATAGGAGTGTAAAGTCCTAAATGTAGTTGTTCAACTTTGAATTAGGAGCTAGGAATTAGTAAGAACAAGTTCTTTAAGAAATTTTAATTATAGGATTTTGAATTTACTGATACTGGCTCCTGATTCCTGATAATTATAATTTTGGACTTTATTTAATAAATTACTGGATGGAGGTAGAAAAATGGATAGTAATCAATTAGCAACTATGATCGATCATACTATTCTTAGACCAGATGTTGTCAGTGAAGATATCAAAATCAAGTGCCAAGAGGCTTTAGAGTATAAATTTGCTTCAGTATGTGTTGGCCCTTCTTTTGTCAAGCTGGCTAGTCGACAATTAGCAGATAGTGAAGTTAAGGTTTGTACGGTAGTTGGATTTCCATTAGGAGAGTCCACTTCTGAGACTAAGGCTTTTGAAACTAGGAATGCTGTTAAAAATGGTGCTCAAGAGATTGATATGGTGATTAACATAGGGGCTTTAAAATCAGAGGCTTGGGATGTAGTTAGGGATGATATGAGGGTTGTAGTTAGAGAGGCTAAAGACAAGGCGATAGTTAAGGTGATTATTGAGACCTGTTATTTGACTGAGGAAGAGATAAAAAAGGCTTGTCAAGTTATTAAGGACGTAGGAGCAGACTTTGTTAAAACTTCGACTGGCTTTGGGACTGCCGGGGCCAAGGTAGAGGATCTTGAGTTGATTAAAGGGGTAGTAGGAGATGAGTTAGAAATTAAAGCAGCAGGTGGAATTAGAACTAAAGCTGAGGCAGTGAAGATGATTGAGGCAGGAGCAACAAGGGTTGGAACTAGTTCAGGGGTGGAGATAGTAAGCAATTAATATTTAATAATGAATATTGAATAGTTAAAGGGTAAAAGAAAAGTGCAAAGAAAAAAAGATCAAGGCAAAATTATGCTAAGTTTACATAATAATTGAATAGTTTTAAATTACTAAGCCGGTTAGAGGTTTCTCTAGCTGGTTTTTTGCTTTTAGGGCTGATTTTACTTAACCTTAAACTTAGACTTAGACTAGAATGACCTATGGTCATTCTTTGTTCTCTTCTTGGAATTGAAGTAGCTCCTTTTGGTAGTCAGGATTTTCAGCAAAAAATTTGACCAAGTTAGTGATAGACTCAACCGTCTCTTCTGATAGATAATGCTCCATTGCCTCGGCTTCTTCTTCCAGATGACAATCACTACCGATTACTTCTAAAAACTCTCGTAAAGTCCGATTTCTGTCTACTAAAAACTTACCTAATTTCTTTCCATTAGAAGTTAATTGGATATTTTGATAACGCTCATAATCTAAATAACCTTTGCTAGTTAATTTTTTGACTGCCTTGGTGACTGAGGGTAAAGAGACGTCTAATTTGAGTGCTATATCTGTTGTGCGGACGAAGCCTTTTTGTTTAGAAAACCGATAAATCTCTTCTAAGTAATCTTCTAGACTAGGTGATAACATAACAACTCCTTTCAAGAACAGTTGATAGTTGAAAAATTAAGCTTAAGTTTGAGTCTAAGTCTAAAGCCCTATGTTTTTAATGGTTGACTTAAACTCAACCTCAGTTTTAAACTTATTACAATTCCTATGTAACAAATTTAAAAAAAGAAGAAAAAACTCACATTTATTTGCTTGAAGCATATTATATTACTGAGTTTGCTAATAAGTTAACTGAGGCTAACTTTGTTAGTTGAAGTTAACTAAAAGTTAATTAGGGGGGATAAGATGAGATTTAACTTTAGGAATGGAATGGTGATTGCGGTTGTCTGTATTATAATTGTTTTAGGATTACTTTCTGTACAAGAAGCAAGAGAAGATGAGCAGTTGAAGGTAGTGGCTACATATTCGATTATTCACGATTTAGTGGAAAATGTCGCTGGTGATAGGGTAGAGTTGAATAGTATGGTACCGATTGGCGAGGAGCCTGAGGAGTATGAACCATTACCTGAAGATATGCAAGCAGTAGCTGAAGCGGATCTAGTATTTGCTAATGGCTTAGGGATGGAACATTGGTTAGTGAGTATAATTCAAAATGTTGCTCCTAATCAAAATATGGTAGAGGTTACAGCAGGGGTTGAACCTTTTTATCTATATGACGCTGGGTTGCAAGGTGAGCCTGATCCTCATGCTTGGCTTGATCCGATTTTGGTAAGGGACTACTATATTCCTAATATTCGTGATGCCTTAATTGAACTTGATCCAGAGGGTGAAGAGTATTATCAACAAAGAGCTGTGGACTATCAAGAGGAATTAGGAGAATTAGATGAATGGATTAAGGAGCAAGTAGAGCAGATACCAGTTGAGAATAAGATCTTAGTTACTAGTGAAGGTGCTTATCGTTATTTTGTTGAGGCCTATGGCTTTGAAGAAGGGTTTATCTGGCAGATTAATTCTCATGAAGAAGGAACACCACAACAGATTGCTAATTTGATTGACTCGATTAGGGATCAAGAGGTAAAAGCAGTCTTTGTAGAAACAAGTGTCTCTCATCGCCCTATGGAAAGGGTGGCTGAAGAGGTTGGAGTTCCGATTGGGGGAGTTTTATACTCTGATTCTACAGATGAGCCAGGTTCTGAAAATGATAATTATCTTAGTATGATGGAACATAATGTCTCTTCTATTGTTGAGGCATTAGGGGGGAGAGAGTGATGGAAGAGAGTCTTCGGGTTGAGAATGTAACAGTATCTTATGGTACTGATGATCCGGTGATAGAGAGGGCAAGTTTTGCCCTCCAACCCGGCTCTAAAGTAGGAGTTATTGGCCCTAATGGTGCAGGAAAGTCTACTTTGATGAAAGCAATTGTTGGGTTATTACCTTTGGATCAAGGAAGAGTTGAGGTCTTAGGGGGTTGTATTAATCAAAAGAGAAATTCTGTGGCTTATGTACCGCAAAAAGAGGATATTGATTGGGATTTTCCAGTTTCAGTCTATGATGTGGTGATGATGGGAAGATATGTTCATCTAGGTTGGATTAAAAGGCCTACTAAGCAGGATCACCAGATTGTAACTGAAGCTCTTAAAGAGGTTAGAATGTTCGATTATCAGAACCGACAGGTTGGTAAGTTGTCTGGGGGCCAACGGCAACGAGTCTTTTTGGCTCGAGCATTGGCCCAAAGAGCGGAGATTATGTTATTAGATGAACCTTTTGCAGGGGTTGATCAAACAACAGAAGAAATAATTTATGGTCTGCTTGATCAGCTCTCTAAAGAAGATAAGACGGTGATTGTTGTTCATCATGATTTAAAGAAGGTAAAGAAGTATTTTGATAATTTAATTTTGGTAAATAAAGAGATTATTGCTTACGGGCCAACCAAGGCAACCTTTACTCAAAGTTATTTATCTCAGACATTTTCTCAGCAATCTACTGTAGTTCAAAATGATTTGGTGGTGATGACATAATGGAGTTGTTATGGGATTTATTAGTGTCACCATTACAGTATCAATTTATGCAACGCGCCTTCTTAGCGGCGATTGTAGTGGGAGTTGGTTGTGGAGTCTTGGGTAGTCTTTTAATTTTGCGTAAACTGGCCTTAATGGGTGATGCAATCTCTCATGCTGTCTTGCCTGGGGTAGCAATTGCTTATCTGTTAGGGATCAACTTTTTCATAGGAGCAACTATAACAGGGGTAACTACTGCTCTTGGGATTGGATTTATAACAGAACATAGTAAAATTAAGGAGGATTCGGCGATTGGGATTATGTTCAGTGCAGCTTTTGCGATAGGTATCTTGATTATAAGTAAGATTACAACTAATATAGATCTCTTTCATATTTTATTTGGTAATGTCTTGGGGGTTTCTAGGACTGATTTAGTATTGATTTCTATCTTAGGATTTTTGGTCATAGCATTAACAATCTTATTCTTTAAGGAGTTGAAATTATCTTCATTTGATCCGACAATGGCTCAAGCTATTGGGCTTCCTACAGATATGATTCATTATTTATTAATGTTGATGCTCTCTTTTATAGTAGTAGCTTCTTTACAGACGGTAGGGATTGTTTTAGTTGTTGCTATGTTAATTACTCCGGGAGCTACTGCTTATTTATTAACAAATGACTTATCTGAGATGATGGTTTTATCAGGTGTTTTTGGGTTGTTATCAGCTTTAGTTGGACTTTATCTTTCTTTTCATTTAAATGTAGCTTCAGGAGCTGCTATTGTTGTTATAGCTACTATATTCTTCATTATCGCTTTGTTATTTTCTCCTCAAGAAGGACTATTGGCTAATAGAGAGCAATAAGTAGTTAAGAGCATTGAGTATTGAATATTAATAATGAAGAGCAAGCTGGTCTCTTCTTTAGGTTTTGAATTTCAATTATTAAGTATTAAATATTAAATGAACTTCATCTGTTAAGTTTTAAATTTGCGAAATCAGAAGATGAGTGGTAAAATTAAGATTAAGTTAATAACTATTTAGAAAGGTAGGTAATAATGTTTAAATCAAAAAAGAGGCTTGGGATTATATTAATCATATTGATGTTATTTGCTGCAGGAGCAACTGGATTCTTCCTGCATAGGGCTGAAGCAAATTCACAAGAAGAAATGAATCAATTTCAGAAATTACTAGTTATTTTTAATCTTGTACGGAATAATTATGTTGAAGAGCCAAGTGTAGATAAGTTACTTACTGGAGCAATTGATGGAATGTTAGAATCATTAGATGACCCATATACAGGATATTTACCACCAAGAGAGTATGATGATATGAAGACTACTATGGAAGGTGAATATGGTGGAATTGGAATTATAATTACGATGCGTGATGATCAGTTGACAATTATTTCTCCAATTGAAGGAACACCTGGTGATCGAGTTGGTTTGAGGGCAGAGGACGAGATCATGAAGATAGATGGTATTTCTACTGAGGGAATGTCGATGGAGGAAGCAGTTGATTTGATGCAAGGGGAACCGGATACTGAAGTGGTTTTACTGATTGAAAGAGTTACTGAAGAGGGGGAAGTTGAGGAGTTTGAAGTTGACATAACTAGAGAGTTAATTGAAGTCGCTCATTTGGAAGCTGAATTAAAAGAAGAGAAGATTGGTTATTTGAGAATGAGTAGATTTGGAGAGGATGTTGGTCGAGATCTTGCTGTTGAATTAGAGAAATTAGAAGCAGAAGGAGCAGAAGCTTTTATTTTGGATTTAAGAAATAACCCGGGTGGTTTATTACCAGAAGCTGCTAAGGTAGTCAGTAACTTTACTGACCAAGGGCCAGCTGTTTATGTTCAAGAAAGAAAAGAGGCTAAACAGGCGATACCATTGAATCCAACAATTAGGTCGATAGAAGATAAACCTTTAGCAATATTAGTTAATAGGGGAAGTGCTAGTGGTTCTGAGATAGTAGCAGGAGCACTTCAGGATAATGATCGCGGAATAATAGTTGGTGAACAGACTTTTGGCAAAGGTTCTGTGCAAAGTGTCAGTCCATTGCCTGATGATTCAGCTGTTAAGTTGACTACTGCACGCTTCTATACACCGCTAAAAAATAAGATAGATCAGGTTGGTGTTGAACCTGACATTCCAGTTGAGTTTGATCTGGAAACTAAAGTAGATGAACAGTTAGAAGTAGCGATAGAGGAGTTGCTAAATAAATTAAGATAGAAGGGACATCCTGATGAAAGAGAATAATAAGTTAGTTATTTGTTTGTTTTGTTTGGCAGTGTTGGTTGCAGTTACTCTAATCAGTTTAGAGAGGGAAGTGATGAAAGAAGAGGATAAGTCAGAGGCAACAAAAGAAGTTGTTGTTGATTATAGAGCAGATGTCGCTGAATTTGAAACAGAATTTCAAGTGATTTTAACTGAATTAAATCTAGATAAGAAGGAATTAATTTTAGAACAAGAGCAAGTGGAACAGAAAGAAGAAAAGAAAAACTCTTCTTTTGTCTGGGAACATAACTATTATAAGTTAGAAGTGCCTCTTTTTGGAGTAGAAGGAAGGTTGTTATCTGAACTTAAAGATAAAATTGTAACCAATTTTGAAACTGCATTTCCAATTGTTGAAGTTGATTGGGAAGAGCAAGCAAATGAGCGGAGGCTGGAGATTAGTTTTGGTTTTAAGGGTGAAGGTGTCTTGGTTGAGACCCATCTTATTCAGTTTGTGCAACAACGACCAGAAGCTAAGATGGCAATTATTATTGATGACTTGGGATATAGTCATCAGGCAACCAGTGATATCTTCAGCATCGATCGCCCTTTGACTATGGCTGTTTTACCTTACTTATCTCAGTCTGTACAGCAGGCTAAAGAGGCTAAAGAGTTGGGGTATGAAATTATGTTACATCAGCCTTTTGAAGCTCATAATCCTGAAGTTGACCCTGGCCCAGGAACGATTAATAGTAGAATGAATTCTGAAGAGATTAGAGAAAAGTTACGGCAAATCTTAGATCATTTACCTCCAGTTGTAGGAATCAACAATCACATGGGTTCTAAAGGAACTGAAGATCCTAAAATAATGGAAGAGGTAATGAAAGTTTTAAAGGAAGAAGGGTTATACTTTATTGATAGTAGTACCTCTAGTCAATCAGTAGGGGCCAAAAAGGCTAGAGAGGCAGGAATTTTGACAGCTGAAAATTATCTATTTATCGATAATGTTGATGAGCAAGAAGCTGTTGAGGAGATGCTACTTATGCTGGCTGATGTTGCATTGAAAAGAGGAAAGTTAGTGACGATTGGCCATGTGCGAACAAATACAGCCAATGCAATTAAGGAAGTGATTCCTATTTTAGAAAAGAAGGGAATCAAGTTAGTGTATGCCTCTCAGATAGTTAAGTAGTTTGGCTAAATTTGAGTTTGATTAAAAACAAATTCATAGTTCAAAACAAAGAAGTGCCTAATTAGTGGGGGCTTCTTTGTTTTTAGAATTTCAATTATTCACTATTAACTAGTAAATGCTTTATTAGAGGAGTGATAAAATGTCTAATAAATTTGAATTGGTTTCAGAGTATACTCCCCAAGGTGATCAGCCTAAGGCGATCGAGAAATTAACTGCCGGAGTGGAATCTGGATTGGAGAAGCAGACATTATTAGGAGTAACAGGATCAGGTAAGACATTTACAATTGCTAATGTAATTGAACAAGTACAGAAACCAACTCTGGTGATAGCTCATAATAAGACCTTAGCAGCCCAATTATGTAGTGAGTTTAAAGAGTTTTTTCCTCATAATCAAGTTGGTTATTTTGTCAGTTATTATGACTATTATCAACCGGAAGCTTATGTTCCGCAAACAGATACCTACATTGAAAAGGATGCTTCGATTAATGAAGAGGTTGATAAATTGAGATTGGCGGCAACCAGTTCATTATTTGAACGAAGGGACGTTATTATTGTAGCCAGTGTTTCTTGTATTTATGGCTTAGGAAATCCAGCAGATTATTTAGATTTAACCTGCCATTTAGAGCGTGGAATGCTTAAGGAGCGAGAAGAGATTATTCGGGAATTGATTAATATTCAATATAAGAGAAATGAGATTGATTTTGATCGAGGAACTTTTCGGGTTAGAGGTGATACTTTAGAAGTGATTCCTGCTTATGAAGAACGGGCCTATCGAGTAGAGCTTTTTGGAGATGAAATTGATCGAATTACAGAGATAAATACAGTAACTGGTGAGATTTTAGGAGAGTTAAAAGAGATTACAATTTATCCTGCTAGCCACTTTGTAACCCCTCAAGATAAGGTGGAGCGGGCATTAAAAGCTATTGAAGTTGAGTTAGAAGAAAGATTAGAAGGTTTAAGGGCTGAGGGGAAGTTGCTTGAAGCGCAGAGGTTAGAAGAGCGAACTAAGTATGATATGGAGATGTTAGAGGAAGTCGGTTTTTGTTCAGGGATTGAGAATTATTCACGCCACTTGGCAGGACGGAAGCCAGGTTCGCGTCCTCAGACTTTGATCGATTATTTTCCGGATGATTTTTTGGTAGTTATCGATGAATCACATAAGACAATTCCACAGATTGGTGGGATGTATGCTGGTGATCGTTCTCGAAAAGAAAGGCTAGTAGAGCACGGGTTTAGACTACCTTCTGCTTTGGATAACCGTCCATTACAATTTGATGAGTTTGAGAGGTTGGCCCAGCAGGCAGTTTATATTTCAGCAACGCCTGGCCCGTATGAACAAGAACATAGCCAACAGATAGTAGAGCAGATTATTCGACCGACAGGGTTAGTTGATCCTCAAGTAGATGTTCGACCAATTAAAAATCAGATTGATGATTTATTAGATGAGACTAGAGATGTTATTGCATGTGATGGGCGGATCTTAATTACAACTTTAACTAAGAAGATGGCGGAAGATTTGACCGATTATCTCTATCAAGCTGGGATTAAGGTCAATTATTTGCACTCCGATATAGATACTATTGAGAGGTTAGAGATAATTAGGGATCTACGGTTAGGTAAATTTGATGTGCTGGTTGGGATTAACTTATTGCGTGAAGGCTTAGATATTCCTGAAGTATCCTTAGTTGCAATTTTAGATGCTGATAAAGAAGGATTTTTACGTTCTGCTCGTTCTTTGATTCAAACAATTGGACGAGCAGCAAGGAATGTAAATGGTAGGGTAATTATGTATGCTGATCAGGTTACTGATTCAATGAAGCAAGCTCTTGATGAGACTGAGCGGCGTCGTGAATTACAGTTGGAGTTTAATCAGCAACAAGGGATTACTCCCCAAACAATTAAAAAAGATGTGAGAGATGTCTTGCGACCGGTCGATATGGTTGCTGAGGCTAAAGCTAACTATCAGGCTGGGAGTGAAGATAAGAAAGGTTTATCTGAAGCAGAGATTAGAAAAGAGATTGCTGAATTGGAACTGGAGATGAAGAGTGCCGCAGAGGAGTTACAATTTGAATTGGCAGCACAGATAAGAGATGAGATAGATGAATTAAGAAAAAGGTTGTAATTTAAGATATATATCAATTTTCTCCCCTCCCTGTGACCTTTCTCACAGAATTTATAATTAATTAAGATTATAATTTAGTTAACGATGAAATTAATGATTAACAAAATAAATCTCAAAAAGGGGAGATAGAAATGCCAAAAAGACAAGTGATTAAGATTGATGAGGATAAATGTAATGGTTGTGGAGAATGTGTAACAGGCTGTCAGGAAGGTGCATTACAGATTATTGATGGTGTAGCTAAGCTGGTTAATGAGTCATTTTGTGATGGTTTTGGTGACTGTATCGGTGAATGTCCAACAGGAGCTTTAGAGATTATAGAGCGTGAAGCTGAGGAATTTGATTTAAAAGCAACAGTAGAACATGTTAAGAATGTTAGGGGAGAAGAAGCTGTTAAGGAAATGTTGAAAGCACAAGAGGCTCATGGAGAAGAAGTTCCAGAAGAATTAAAGGAGATCTTTGTAGAAAAGTCTGGGTGTCAATCACATCACCACGCTCATGATCAAATGGGAGGTTGTCCAGGTAGTCGAATGATGGAGATGAAACAGAAGGAAGTAAAAGAGAGTGAAGCTGAAAAAGAGATAGAGGTTCAATCTCAATTACAGCAATGGCCGGTTCAGATTCATTTACTTTCTCCGCAGGCTCCATATTTTAAAAATGCTGATTTATTGATTACAGCTGATTGTGTGCCGGTAGCATATGCTAATTATCATCAAAAGATGCTCAAGGGCAATGCAGTAGCAATTGGATGTCCTAAATTAGATGATGCTAATGCTTATGTTGAGAGATTGGCAGCAATTATTGAACAGAATGATTTAAATAGTATTACTGTAGCACGGATGGAAGTTCCATGTTGTGCTGGAATGGTTCAAATTGCTCAACAAGCAGCTAAGAAAGCAGGTACTGAATTAGAGGTAGAGACAACTGTAGTAAGTATTGATGGCAAATTGAAAAAGTAAACTGAAGAAAATAAATTTAAGTAAGGCGGGGAAATCCCGCCTTCTTTTTAATTGGTATGAATTTTTTATAATAGAGCTTAAGTTTAAGGCTGGATTAAGATTAAGTCAATCATACAAAGAATGGATCTAGGTCTTATTTAAACTTAGATTTGAACTTAAACTTAATGTCAATAATTGATTGAATTGAAATTTATAGTTTAAAAGGTGAAAGTCCTTTGATATAATAGGAGAAAATTGAGTAGAAAGGATGGAGTAGGATGAAGTATGTAAGTACTCGTGGAAATTATCAGCCAGTTAGTGCAGCAGATGCAATTAGATTAGGTATGGTACCAACAGGAGGGTTATTTGTTCCTGAGAAGATACCAGCTTTTTCAAAAGAAGAGTTAGCTAAGTTAGTCGGAAAGAGTTATCAAGATGTAGCCCAACAAATTTTAGCAGAATTTTTGACTGATTATACAATGAAAGAGTTAGCAGAGGCTGTTAGTTTAGCATATAATGAAAAATCTTTTGGTGCACAAGAGATTGCTCCGTATGTTAAATTGGATGAGCAAAGTTATGTTTTAGAATTGTGGCACGGGCCAACGGCCGCTTTTAAGGATATGGCGTTACAGTTAATGCCTCATTTGTTGGTTAAAGCAATCGAGAAGGTTGACTTAGACAAGGAAGTTGTTATTTTGGTAGCTACTTCCGGGGATACAGGTAAAGCTGCTTTAGAAGGTTTTAAAGATGTTAAAGGAGTTAGGATTATTGTCTTTTATCCTGCTGGAGGGGTCAGTAAGGTACAAGAAGAACAGATGGTCACTACAACTGGAACTAATACATCAGTAGTGGCAGTGGAAGGTAACTTTGATGATTGTCAAAGTAGTGTTAAGGAGATCTTTGGCGATCAAGAGTTTAAAGAGTTATTAGAACAGAATGACTATCAATTTTCATCGGCTAATTCGATTAACTGGGGGCGATTAGTGCCGCAGATTATTTATTATTTTGCCAGTTATGCTGACTTGGTAGCAGATGATCAGTTGGAATTAGGAGAGCAGATCAACATTTCGGTTCCGACAGGCAACTTTGGGAATATTTTGGCTGCCTATTATGCTTATCGAATGGGACTGCCGGTCAATAAATTCATCTGTGCTTCTAATGATAATAAGGTCTTGACCGATTTTTTAAAGACTGGAGTGTATGATAGCAACCGTGATTTTAAAAAGACGATCAGTCCATCAATGGATATCTTGATCTCTTCTAATTTAGAGAGGTTTTTATTTGAACTGACTGACCATGATGCTGCTAAGATTGAAAAGTGGTATCATGATTTAGAGCAAAATGGTAAGTTTAAAGTCGGACAAGCGGTACAGGATAAGATGCAAGAGTTATTTGTAGGGGAGTATGCTACTGAAGAAGAGACATTAACAACGATTAAGCAAATTTATGAGAGCAAAGAATATGTAGTTGATACTCATACTGCTGTGGGGATTAAAGCTTATCAGAAGTACTTAAGTGATTATGATGATCTAACGACAACTGTGATTGATTCGACAGCAAGTCCTTATAAATTTAGTCAAGCTGTTTTAGAAGCATTGCAAGGAGAGTTAGAGACAGAGGATGAATTTGAAATTTTAAATCAGCTAGAAGAGTTGACCGGTCTTGAGATTCACCGTGGTTTGAAGGATTTAGATAGAAAAGAGGTTAGGCATGATAGAGGATGTCAGACTGGAGAGATTAGAGAGCAAATTAAGGAAATTTTACAATTAAAATAATAAGCAGAAGGGGGTAGGCTTTAAAGCTTGCCCCCCTTAATTATGTCAACTGTAAATTTAATGAAACAAATGAAAATAATATATACTAATTTTATAGGAATAATTGATAATTACCCTTGATTATGCTTTGTGAAAAATGTTATAATAATTGTGAAAGAGATATCTTTAACTTAAAATTTTTTAAAGACGAGGGGAGGTTGTGTGAATGAAATGAAGAGCAAGAATGATTATGGTTTTAGCACTAGCTTTAACTGTATTAGTTGTTGTAGTAGGTTGTAATGATGAACAAGCTGTAATGACGGAAGATTCATCACTTGAAGGTACTTATGTTGGTTATTCTTGGAGAAATGAAGCTGATGGTGTTGAGTTTGAGGATGCTGATAGGTATGTTGAAACTATCTTACATCTTAATGAGGATGGAATCATTGAAGATGCTAAGATGCTTTATTTCCAACAAGCAGATGGATATTTGACAGCTCGTCAAGATGGAAGTGCTGATGTGTGGGTTGATTTTTCAGTAGATCCTACAAAAGCAGAAGCTCTTGAAGGAAGTGACTATCAGGCGGGAGAATCTATGTTTAAGATTTCTACTTCTAACCTGATGAGTTTCTATGCTGCTGCGGTGGCTGAAGATGGTACTACAGCTGCTACTATTGTTGATCCATGGACTAGGTTTCAGTTTGAGATGAAGTTCCCTGCGAACTTTGATTTTGATGACACAACTGTTGGCGAAATGACTATCGGAAGTGACTTGATTGTTCCAACAGGTAGAACTGGTGGTTCTCACCCAGCTGAGTGGGAGGATTTGGCTGATAAAAATATTTTGAATATTCATCCAACGTGGTCTCATGTAGTTAATGATGAAGGTGTCTTAGAAGATATTGATCAAGATTCTTCTACACGAGAACTTCTTGAAGCGATGGGAGTTGAATTTGCTAGTGGACAACCTCAAGCTATGGCTGTTGAGTATGGCTACTTTGGCTTAGGTGGTTGGTCTGGTAACTATGAGGCTATTGAAGAATACTTAATTGGACAAGATGCAACAGAGGTTACTTCTTTAATTGATTGGGAGGATAACCCTCGTTGGTCAGATGCTGTCAATGAAGATAATGTATTTGGTGTAGATGTGCCAAGTGGAGCAACACGTACAGTACAGAATTCCTTTGACACAATCGCTGGTGCAACTGTTAGAATGTCTCGGGAATCTACATCTTATCAGCGTGCCTTATTAGATGCTGGTATTCTTGATGAAGATGAAGTGATTTCTACTGGTCGATTCTAAACAGAGTATTTTTTATTAATTTTTTACTAAGATATATTTATAGAGTAATATAATTTTAAATATGAGGTTATCGAGGAATACTTAAATGAACAAGATGTATAAGAGTTAATTTTTAGTAAAAAATAAGGTGTGTCTAAGAGTTTTAGTCTGAAAAGTAAGAGAAGAAATTAAATAACTTAATCATATTATAATAGGAGGAGTTATGAAATGAGAAAATCTAAATATTTCATGTTACTAGTAATTTTGCTAGTAAGCACTGTTGTCTTAGTTGGTTGTCAAGGAGAAGAGGTTGCTCCAGAGGGAGAGGTTGAACAATTTGGTTATGCAGCTAGCAACTTTGAAGATGCTGATTATCGAGGAGTTTTCGCAGATGGTGGTGACGATCAGATAAATATTCAATTTACATTAGAGGACAATATTGTTGTTGCTGCTAGTTACAGACACTTGTATTATGGAGGAGTAGATTATCTTGAGTTAGAAGAAGATGATCAGTTATATGCTATCACAGAACAGTATGAGCAGGTGTTGGATTATTTGGAAGGTGAAGATATTAGAGAAGTTCTTCCAGAACTTTATGATGCAGAGAATGTTGTAGAAGATATTGATACTTTTACAGGAGCTACTTTGAGAGCAAATAAAGTAATTTCAGCGGCAAGAGATGCACTTAATAGAGGTGCGTACCGATATTAATTTTTTACTAGGACATATTTGTAGAGTAATATAATTTTAAAAAGGATCAACTTGGTGGATTAATTTACTGAGTTGGTTCTTTTTATTTTTGTGTAGAAAAAGTAATATCTATTTGTAATTAGTAATCATTACTGATATAATAGAAAGTAGTTAAGGGAATTGAATAATGAATAGTCAATATTAAATAGCTAAAAATATTAATAGTTAAGCTGATATATATTATTTATAAGAGTTTTTGAATTTCAAGTATTCAATATTAAATGATTTCTAAGGAGTGAAAGAGAATGGCTAAAAATAAGATTATAATTAAAGGAGCAGCTGAGAATAATTTAAAGAAGATAAATGTTGAGATTCCTAGAGATCAATTAGTTGTCTTAACAGGATTAAGTGGCTCAGGGAAGTCTTCTCTAGCTTTTGATACGATTTATGCGGAGGGCCAACGTAGATATGTCGAGTCTTTATCTGCTTATGCTCGACAGTTTTTAGGGCAGATGGAAAAGCCTAAGGTGGAGTATATTGAAGGGTTGTCTCCTTCGATCTCAATCGATCAAAAGACGACCAGTAAGAATCCCCGTTCTACCGTAGGAACGGTAACGGAGATTCATGATTACTTACGGTTATTATATGCTCGAATTGGTACTCCTCATTGTCCTGAATGTGATCAACAGATATCATCGCAGACGGTACAGGAGATTGTTGATCAGATTTTGCAGTTGGAAGAGAGAACAAAATTTCAGGTGTTGGCCCCGGTTGTGCGAGGGAGAAAAGGGGAATATAAGGATCTGTTGGCCCAGATTAAACGGGATGGATTTGTCAGAGTTAGGGTCGATGGAGAGGTTAGAGATATCAGTGAAGATATTGAATTGGATAAGAATTATAAGCACTGGATTGAGGTAGTAGTTGATCGGTTGATTATGAAGGATGGGATTAAGTCTAGGTTGACTGATTCTTTGGAGACTGCTTTAAATCTAGCTGAAGGATTGGTAATTATTGACTTGATAGATGGTGAGGAGTTGTTATTCAGTGAGAGCTTTGCCTGTCCAGATTGTGGGATCAGTTTAGAAGAGCTATCTCCACGGATGTTCTCTTTTAATAGTCCTTATGGAGCTTGCTCTACTTGTGATGGACTGGGAGTTAAACGGGAATTTGATCCTGGTTTGATTCTTGATTATGAACTATCATTGGCTGATGGAGCAATTGTTCCGTGGCAGAAGTCAAGGAGTAGATATTATCCACAGATGGTTGATGCAGTAGCTGATAAGTATGGGGTTGATCGTCATCGACCTTTAGAAGAAGCTGATCAAGAATTTATCGATCTTTTGTTATATGGTGATAGTAGTATAATAGAGTTTGAATATACCAATCGCAAGGGTAGAACCAGGTTACACCAGAAGAGGTTTGAAGGATTGTTAGAGATCTTTAATAGGAAGTTTAGAGAGAGTAAGTCTAAGCGAAAAAGAAAAAATTTGGAGTCATATATGAGTATTGGCCGCTGCCCAGAGTGTACTGGTGCTCGTCTAAATCGTAAGAGTTTAGCTGTGACGGTAGGTGGAAAGTCGATTGCTGAGGTAAGTAGGTTGTCAATTGAAGAAGCGTATGACTTCTTTGAGCAGTTAGAGTTAAGTAAGCGGGAGCAGATTATTGGGACTGAAATTTTAAAGGAGATTAAGGAAAGATTGAGGTTTTTGATCAATGTAGGGCTGGTCTATCTAACTTTGGATCGATCTGCTGGTACATTATCTGGTGGAGAAGCACAGCGAATTAGGCTAGCAACTCAGATTGGTTCTAGTTTGGTAGGGGTAATTTATATTTTAGATGAACCAAGTATTGGCCTTCATCAGCGGGATAATCAGCGCTTAATCAATACTTTGCAGGAGTTAAAGCAGTTGGGTAATACAGTCTTAGTTGTTGAGCATGATGAAGAGACGATTAGAGCTGCTGATCATATTGTTGATATTGGCCCAAAAGCAGGTAGACATGGTGGAGAGGTAGTTGCTCAAGGTAAGGTTGATGATATTATTGCAACTGAAGATTCTTTGACAGGACAGTATTTGTCAAAAAAGAAGGAGATTAAAGTGCCAGCTGAAAGAATAGAGCCTAACGGTAAGTATTTAGAGGTTACAGGTGCTTGCCAAAATAATTTGAAGAATGTAGATGTTAAGATTCCTTTAGGGACATTTACTTGTGTAACTGGAGTCTCTGGCTCAGGAAAGAGTACACTGGTTAATGAAACCTTGAATCGGAGGTTGATGAAGGAGTTTTATAGCTCTAAGAAGAGACCCGGGAAGCATGATCAACTCTTAGGGATGGAGCATTTAGATAAGGTGATTAATATCGATCAATCACCGATTGGTCGAACTCCACGTTCTAATCCAGCGACTTATACTAAAGTTTTTGATCATATTCGCGATGTCTTTGCTAAGACACCGTTGGCCCAAGAGAGGGGTTATAAGAAAGGAAGATTCAGTTTTAATGTCAAAGGAGGACGTTGTGAAGGCTGTAAAGGTGATGGAATTATCAAGATTGAAATGCATTTTTTAGCTGATGTCTATGTTCCTTGTGAAATCTGTGATGGTCAGCGTTATAATCGAGAGACATTAGAGGTTGATTATAAGGGGGAGACGATTGCTGATGTATTGGGGATGACAGTTGAGGAGGCCTTGCAATTTTTTGCAAATATTCCAAAGATCAAACGGAGATTGCAGACATTATATGATGTTGGTTTGGGGTATATTAGGTTAGGACAACCATCAACTACTCTATCAGGAGGGGAAGCACAGCGGGTCAAGTTAGCAACAGAGTTGAGTAAGAGGAGTACAGGAAGTACAATCTATATCTTAGATGAACCGACGACCGGTCTCCATTTTGAGGATGTCAATAAATTATTGCAGGTTTTACAGCGTTTAAAAGAAGGTGGCAATACTGTATTAGTAATTGAGCATAATTTAGATGTGATTAAGAGTGCTGATTATATTATTGATTTAGGGCCAGAAGGTGGAGATTATGGAGGAGAAGTGGTTGCTACTGGAACTCCAGAAGAGGTTGCTGAGGTTGAAGGGTCTTATACAGGAGAGTTTTTACAGGAAATATTATAAAAAATAAGACTAGCCTGAGATAGACTAGTCTTGTTTTTAGTGTATCTTACCAAATACCCCAAAAGCCTAATAGCAACAAGATTAAGATTAAAAATAAAACAAAGGCTTCTTGATCTTGTGGATATTTACCCATTAATCTTCCTCCTTTCTAGTTTGTTTAATATATGCTATTCAGTTAGATAAAAAATCGTTAATTAGCTTGCAGTTAAAATATTGGAAATGGATTTATAATGTATAGTTATAGCCGGGAATTCACCTTGCAATCTTGAGGTTGATTTGATGAAGTACCAGACGGGTTAAAGTATTTATCTAGAAAAGAGAAGACTAGTCTGAGATAGACTAATTTTCTTGTTAGTATATTTTAGCAAATGCTCCAAAAACCTAAGATTAATAAGATTAAGATTAGAAATAAAATGAAAGCCTCCTGATCAGCTTTATATTTAGACATTTAACTTCCCTCCTTTCTAATCTGTTTGTTATATATTATGCATTTATGTAATAAAGTGTTAATTAGCTCAAGGGGTGATTAAAATCGATTTAAAAGTTAAAGCTAAAAATTTGCCTTGTGAGCCTGGGGTTTATCTGATGAAGGGGCAGACGGGCCAAATTATTTATGTAGGAAAAGCTAAGTCATTGCGTAAGCGAGTTAAATCTTACTGGCAAAAATCTAATATACAGCGTTTTAAGACTAAAGTGTTGGTCGATAAGATTGCTGATTTTGAGTATATTGTGACTGATACTGAGGTAGAGGCTTTGATTTTAGAGAATAATTTGATTAAGAAGTATAATCCGAAGTTTAATATTCAGCTTAAGGATGATAAGACTTATCCCTATATTAAAGTAACGATAGCTGAAATATATCCGCGTGTCTATAAAACTCGAATCGTTAAGAATGATGGGTCACGCTACTTTGGCCCTTATACAGATGTTAAAGCAGTTAATGATATTTTGGAACTGGTAGCTGACCTATTCTCTTTGCGAGATTGTAAGCGTGATTTGACAGTAGATAAAGAAGAACGGGCCTGTTTAAACTATCATATTGAGAAGTGCCATGCCCCTTGTATTAACGAAATTAATCAGGTTGAATATAATGAGTTAATAACTAAAGTTATTATGATTTTGGAGGGGAAAGAAGAAAGTTTAGTAGGGCAGTTAGAGGTTAAGATGGAGCAAGCAGCAAAAGGTTTAGAGTTTGAAAAGGCTGCTAAATTGAGAGATCAGATCAAGGCAATCAATAAAGTGACCCAAAAGCAGAAGGTTGTAGCAGAGAAGTTGGTTAACCAGGATATAATTGCACTAGCAACTGAGGATAATGATATTTGTCTACAATTGTTAATTGTAAGAAGTGGTAGGTTGATTGGGAAAGAAGATTTTATTTTTGTTGATAGTGATGACTTGACAGAAGTGGTGACGGCTTTTTTACAGCAGTATTATGATCAGGTTTATTATATTCCTGAAGAGATCTTATTGGAGTTTATGATTGATGATTTGTCAGTAATTGAGGAGTGGTTACAGCATAAAAAAGAGGCCAAAGTAGAGCTTAAGGTTCCCCAGCAAGGTCAGAAAAAGGGTTTGGTTGATCTGGCTGCCCGTAATGCAAGGTATAATCTGAAAGAATATCGTTTTAAGGAGAAGTTCAGTTCTCAACAATTAGGTAAAGGAGTTAAGCAGTTACAACAGGGATTGGGACTTAACAAGTTACCTATTAAAATTGAAGGATTTGATATCTCTAATTTGCAGGGAACAGATACGGTTGCCTCTTTAGTTACCTTTCAAAATGGTCAACCATACAAAAAGGGTTATCGTCGCTTTAAAATTAAGACTGTGCAGGGTCAAGATGATTTTGCAGCGATGAATGAGGTTATACAGCGGAGATATTCTCGATTAGTAGAGGAAGGAAGAGAATTTCCAGATTTGATCTTAATCGATGGTGGAAAAGGACAACTGAATTCAGCACTAAGGGTTTTAGATGAGTTAGGACAGCACAAACAGCAGATTATCAGTTTAGCTAAGAGGGAAGAAGAGGTCTTTGTACCTGGAAATGAGGAAGCTATTAGATTATCTAGAAATTCGGCAGGATTATATTTATTACAACGGGTAAGAGATGAAGCACATCGTTTTGCAGTCAATTATCATCGTAAGTTAAGAGGGCGGAGGTTAACCCATTCGATGCTTGATGACATCCCAGGGATTGGCCCTAAGCGGCGGAAGGCTTTATTACAGTATTTTAGTTCATTAGAAAAGATCAAGACAGCTTCTGTAAAAGAGTTGACTAATGTTAAAGGAATTAGTAATAATTTAGCTGTGGTGATTAAAGATTATTTGCAGCATCATCTTCGACCTTAAGTTAAGGGAGGGAATATAATGAAGAGGATTATTAGGTTATTTACTTCAATGTTGGCCCTAATTTTAACGGCCCAACTACTACCTGGAATTGAAATTATTAATTTAGAAGCAGGTTTTTGGGCTGCCTTAATATTAGGATTGGTTAATATGTTTATTAAACCAATTTTGACCTTGTTGACTTTACCATTGACGGTTTTGAGTTTTGGTCTATTTTTAGTGGTAATCAATGGAGGAATGTTGTTATTAACTGCTTGGCTGGTATCAGATTTTGTTGTGACTAGCTTTTTAGCAGCAATTTTAGGAGCGATCTTGGTCAGTTTGTTCAGTAGTTTAATGTTTAAATCTTTAATTTGAGTTATAAATAACTAACACTTCAATTATTTATATGAGATAATTGTTTGACAATTTAATAATGGTGACTTATAATCTATGTAAAGAATGAAAGTTTACTTAATTTTTTGACAATATTCAAAACTCATATAAGCAATTAGGTTTAACTAAGAGTTAATAATGGTTGAGTTAAATTGAAACTTACTTTATAAAAGAGAGGGTGAAAAGATGAAGAATAAATTAGCAGTAACTAGATATGTCAATTATCCTTGTGTGGAAGGCTGTAATCATCATTTACAATTGAAGGAGCATCTTTCCGGGTTGGCTCAGGAGGCTGAAGTAAGTTTGGAATGTCCAACCTGTAATGTAGAACGAAAGCATTCAGTTAGGGAGATAACTAGTATTATTAATTCGATTGAACATTATAATTAATTATGACAAATTTTAAATAATTTGTATGTTATCTTTTAAAGCGGATATAATATTATAGGGTGGTAACTTTTATTAAGTAACTTTTTAATGGCAGCCATAATGATGGTTGTCTTTTTTTTATGGGCAAATTAAGTTGAGGCTATGAGCAAAAGTTATTTTGTTCTTGACAATAGTTATAAGTTTTGGTATTCTAACAATATACCATACAGGGGTATGTTGTTAGTGAGGAGGAATTAAAATGAAAAAAATATTTACAGTTAAAGGTATGTCTTGTGGGCACTGCAAGAAAGCTGTGGAATCAACTTTAGCTGATCTAGCTGGAGTTAAAGAAGCAGTAGTTGATTTAGAATCAGAGGAAGTTAAGGTTGAATTTGATGATAGTCAGACTGATTTAGCTCAGTTAAAAGAAACAGTTTCAAAAGCAGGGTATAAGGTAAGCTAATAATGAATAAAAAAACCATCTCTTATTGCAATAAGAGATGGTTTTTTAAAATTAAGATAAATATTTTGAATTTAGCTAAATATATTATATAATCAATAGTAAGGATTCTTTTCTAAAATGGAAGGGAGATGGATTAAATGACCTCTTATAAAGATAAAAAGAAAGACTTAGTAAATAGATTAAAGCGAATAGAAGGTCAAGTTCGTGGATTACAAGGGATGATTGAAGATGATAAATATTGTGCTGATGTTTTAGTACAAATCGCTGCTGTTAGAGGTGCTTTGAATAAAGTAGGGAAGACTATTTTAGAAAAGCATGCTCATGGTTGTGTTCAAAATGCAATTGCAACTGGAGATGGGGATGAAATTATTGAGGAGTTATTAGAGATAGTCTTTAAATTTAATAAGTAAGGAGGAAGAAAATTGAAACAATATGCTCAGGTTTTAGAGACCCTTGAATCTGAAAAAAAGGTAAAAGTAGAGGTTAGAAGACATTCGTCTTGTGGCAAATGTGGTAAATGTGATGAAAGAAATAGTATGATGTTGGTAATTAATAATAGTTTAGCAGCTAAAAAGGGTGATATGGTTGTATTAGAAATTCAAGAAAATGATCTATTAAGTGCTGCATTAATGGTTTATTTGGTTCCTTTAATAGGTTTGATAGCTGGTTATTTATTAGGGGGAGCTTTAGGGGTTGAGGCAGAAGCATTTAGAATTTCATTAGGATTTTTATTATTTGGATTAACCTTTATCTTAGCTAGAAAACTTGGTGATTATAGAGCAGAAAAATATGAAGCTAAAATGGTTGAGGTTGTAAAGTGCTAAAGTAGAGAGGGAAGGGATTGGAATGGATTATAAATTAGTAGCTATAGATTTAGATGATACTTTATTAGCGAATGATTTACAGATTTCTAAGCGGACAGTCAAAGCGATTAAGGAGGCTCAAAATGAAGGGGTTAGAGTAGTAATTGCTACTGGTAGGATGCATTCTTCTGCTCTACCGTATGCTAAGATGTTAGGTTTAAAGCATGAGTTAATTACTTATAATGGAGCTTTAGTTAAAAGAGTGGTGGATAATCAAACTCTATATCATGAGCCTATTTCCACTGAGTTGGTCAGAAAGGTTGCTAAGGTTGCTCAAAAGCATGATCTACATATTAACTTTTATTTAGATGACTTATTATATGTTAATAAAACAGGTGTTGAAGCTGATTATTATGAAGAAATAGCAGGGATTAAACCAATCTTAATTACTGAAGATGTAGGTGATTTTTTAGATCGACCTTCAACTAAGCTGTTAATTATTGAAAATGATAGAACTAAGTTAGAGGAAGTTTTTTCTGAATTAACTGCTGGATTTGCTGATTCAGTAACGATAACTACTTCTAAGGTAAATTTTATAGAGATTATGGGCCAACAAGTCTGCAAAGGAACTACTTTGGCCAATGTGGCTACAAAACTAGGGATTAAAGCAGAAGAAATTATAGCAATTGGTGATAGCTATAATGACCTAGAGATGATAGAGTATGCTGGATTGGGAGTAGCAGTTGGAAATGCTAAAGAAGAGATCAAAGAAGAAGCGGATTATATTACTGGAACGAATAATGAAGAAGGGGTTGCTCAAGTTATTGAGAAGTTTATACTGTAACAAATTCTATTGTCATATTTAACTAGGAATGAGTAAAGATATAAAAATAAATTTTTTAAAACCTTTTAAACTTACTATTTAATCTAATTACTGATGTCTGATTTCTGAATAATTTTTAAGGGGGTTGAAAATGGAGTTAGAAGAGATCTATCAAATTGCTAGAGAAAAGATGAAAGGTTATTGTCGGGTCTGTCCTGTATGTGATGGGAAGGCTTGTAAAGGAGAAGTTCCTGGAATGGGAGGAGCAGGAACCGGTTCTTCTTTTCAAGCTAACTTATCAGCCTGGCAAGATTATAAATTACAATTGCGAACTTTACATCAGGCAGATGATCCTGATACAAGTGTTGATATTCTAGGAGAAGAGTTATCTACTCCTATTCTTAAGGCTCCGGTAACTGGTAGTCAATATAATATGGGGGGAGCTTTATCAGAAAAGGAGTATACTAAGATAGTAGTAGAGGGTAGTAAGGAGTTTGGTACAATTGCTATGACCGGAGATAGTGGAGATCCAACAGTTTATGATGTAGGGGTAGAGGTTATTGAATCTTGTGATGGTTTTGGAATCCCAATTATTAAGCCTCGTGAACAGGATGAGATTAAAAAGCGGATCAAGATGGCAGAAAAGGCTGGTAGTAAAGCGATAGGAATTGATGTTGATGGAGCTGGGTTAATTACTATGGCGTTGAAGAATCAGCCTGTTGGCCCTAAAAGTAAAGAAGAGTTAGAGGATTTAGTTGCCAGTACTGAATTGCCATTGATCTTAAAAGGAGTTATGACCGTTGATGAAGCTAGATTAGCTGTAGATGTTGGGGTTGAAACAATTGTTGTTTCTAATCATGGAGGACGGGTATTAGATACAACACCTGGTACAGCTGAAGTTTTACCAAAGATAGTTGCAGAAGTAGGAGATGAAGCAACGATTTTGGTTGATGGTGGAATCAGAGCTGGAGTTGATATATTGAAGGCATTGGCTTTAGGAGCAGATGCAGTCTTAGTTGCTAGACCATTGATTATTGCTGCTTTTGGTGGCGGTAAAGAAGGGTTTAAGTTGTTGTTAGATGATTTAACGACTGAATTAAAAAAAGCAATGATTCTGACTGGCTGCAATAGTATTGCGGATATTAGCTCTAATATTTTGTGGAGATAGTGATTAGTAAAAATAAAATTTTATTACAATAATTTGCCACATCAATCAGCTGTCAGTTGTTAGTTATCAATAAAAATAACTTAAACTTTAATGAAAATTAAAAGCATCAAAAGTTCTTATCTTTTCTGATTTTAATTTGGAAAGGTTTTGAACTGGCTGACGCCTGACAGCTAATATTAAGCTTTAGATTTTAAAATAGTAAATTTAATGTGGCTTGGAAATAATAAGAGCAAAGTAATGATTTGAAGCAGGGAGGAAAATGGTTAATGAAATTTAAAGAATTTAGTAACTTAAATGATGTTAAAGATTTTAAAACAGATGATAATAGAAAACTTTTTTCTGCTACGCATCAAGAAATAGAAAGAGGAGCAACTACTGATATTTACTTTATTAAGACAAGGGAAATTTTGAACAAATTAAATCAAGCTGAGACTCAGGTTGTAGCTGAGATTTTTGCTAATAATGCTGGGGTTTTAGCTGGAATTGATGAAGCCTTAAATTTATTACAGAAAAAGGATGTTAAAGTGTGGGCTTTAGAAGAGGGAATGAATATAGAAAAAAAAGAGGTTGTAATGAGGATTGAAGGGGCTTATAGTGATTTTGGGATATTTGAAACAGCTATGTTAGGTACTCTATCTAGTTCAAGTGGCTGGGCTACTGCTGCTAAGGAGTGTAAAGAGGCTGCTGGAGATAAGCCGATGTTATGTTTTGGAGCTCGTCATTTACACCCTGCTGTTGCTCCAGTAATGGAGCGTGCTGCTTTAGTTGGTGGAGCTGATGGAGCTAGTTGTATCTTAGGGGCTAAGCTTGGAGAAACAGAGCCATCAGGTACGGTGCCTCATGCCTTGATCTTAACAGTTGGTGATACTTTGGAGGTAGCTCAAGCATATCATGAATTTATGCCTGAAGATGCACCACGAATTATTTTAGTTGATACTTTTCAAGATGAAGCTGTCGAAGCATTAAGGGTTGCTGAAAAGTTAAAAAGTAATTTGGATGGAATCAGATTAGACACTGCTTCTGAACGTGGTGGAGTGACTACTGGATTAGTAAAGGAAGTTAGAGCCCGCTTAGATCAGGCTGGACATAATGATATTAATATTTTTATATCTGGTGGATTGAATCCTTCAAGAATTAAAGAATTAGTAGAATTAGGAGCAGATGGCTTTGGTGTTGGTAGTTATATTTCAGGAGCTAAGGGAATTAATATGACGATGGATTTAAAGGAGATTGCAGGTAAGCCAATAGCTAAAAGGGGTAGAATCCCTGGGCAGACTGATAATCCAAAATTAAAAAGAGTATTATAGAAAAAAGAGCCTTAATTGGCTCTTTTTTCTTGTCGTATAGTGTCATTTATTGATTTCTAGTGCAGGAGTTTTGCAGTATATCAAGAAGTAAATAAAGGAGAGTGAACTCTTTAATTTAATTGAAAACTGGAATAAAATGTCTGATTATTAAGAAATTATAGGTGAAATCGTAAATATAAATTATTAATTAATATTAGTTGTAATGAGGGGGAAAATGATACAAAAGGAAGCTATAAGTAGTATTTAGTTAGAAGAGTGAGATTTTGATGTTGTCAGTTGGAGGGATTAATTAGATTAAAAAGGGGTCAGGGTATTATGAATCAAATAGCTGTGGAAGAGATAGTTGATAAATTTAAATTGAAACAGTTAAACCAAACGTCTATTGAAAACCAAATAACATTAAGTGATATCAAAAGGCCAGGGATAGAGTTAGCCGGTTTTTTTGATCACTTTACTCCTGAAAGAGTTCAGATTTTAGGGAAAACGGAAACTTCTTTTTTGAATGAATTACCGTCAGAAATATTGGAAGCAAGATTGAACAAGTTTTTGGGATATGAAATACCTTGTATTATTATTACTAGAGGGTTAGAACCATTAGCAGAATTAATTGAGATCTCTGAGAAAAAGCAGGTTCCAATTTTAAGTACTGATTATTCAACTACAAGTTTTATTAGTCGTTTAACTACTTATTTAGAAAAAAAGTTTGCTCCTCAAGTTATAAAGCATGGAGTTTTAGTTGAAGTCTATGGAGTTGGGATTTTGATTAAAGGAAGTAGTGGAATTGGTAAGAGTGAGAGTGCATTAGATCTAGTAAAAAGAGGACATCGCTTGATAACAGATGATACAGTAATAATTAAGCGTGTGATGAGAAGTAGTTTAATTGGTTCTTCACCAGAGTTATCTAAACATCATTTAGAATTAAGAGGGTTAGGAATTATCAATGTTAAAACCCTTTTTGGAGCAGGAGCAATTCGAGAGGTACAGGATATAGATTTGATGATTCAATTAGAAAAATGGGATCAAAAGAAGAATTATGACCGGTTAGGATTAAAAGATGAATCAGTTGAAATATTAGGAGTTACTCTCCCTAAATTAGTAATACCTGTTAAACCAGGAAGGAATTTGGCGATGGTGATAGAAGTAGCAGCAATGAATTTTCGCTTAAAGAGCACAGGATATAATGCTGCTGAAGAGTTTACTAAACGGTTAGAAAATGAATTGAAAAGTTAATTTTGTAGTCAAAAATATCCCTTGAATTGAGGTGAATATAAATGAAACTGAATGATTTTTCAGTAGAAGATATTATTAAAGTAGATGGAGAAAGAACAATAGGTAAGATTGCAACAGTTTTAGCTATGGTTGATGATCAGCATGATGATAAGCTGGTTGAGACTTTTATTTCAACAGGTTATAAGGCCGTTATCACACGGGCTGGTGGCAAAGGAGAGCAACTTAAAAATAAAGTGTTACGAAATACATTAGGGGCTGCTGTAAAAGGAGATGTTATTGATGAAGGGATTCAAGATCGTAGGGTTTTAACTAGATGTGTTGAGCGGGCTTTAGTAGCTCTTAATGGGCCAATGAGTGGTATTTCCGGAGCAGGAATCAAGATTGGAATTGTTAAAAAAGATGCTCATTTAGCTGTAGCAGTTCATGGGAAGATAGGAATTCCAGGGTTAGATATTGATCATGAAATTTCTGGATTAGGTGTTCACTATTATGGTTTAATTGATGAATAATATTACAATATTGTGGCACTTTCAAAAAAACAGGGAACCACGAATGAACGCAAATTAACACTAATTTAAAATAATAATTTGTTAAAAATATAGATATTACTGCAAAATGTCCTTAATGATTAAATTTTAGATTGCAGGGTTTTGATTTTATTGGAAGAATTATGCGACTGCGATAAGGGCAGATAATTTTACAGATTGATCTTAATGTTTTAAGTAAGAGAGATTTGATTTTAATAGTTGCACAAATTCAAATTTTTCTTGATTTTTTGGCTACTTTTTTATCAAGAAAAAAGGTAGCACGGAAGAAAGTTTGATTTTTAATTTTTTCGTAAACATGGGTTTGAGTGTGATTTTTATAAAGGAAAAGTGACACAATATATCAATTTAGCTTCACTTTATAGTTGAACATATACATTAGCCAGTTAACTCCGTTTAAATTATTTGAACGGAGTTTTTTAAATTATGGTAATAATATTCCCTTGTCTCATTTCATAACAATAGTTAAGAGGATTTTTAAAGGGGAGGTTTTAATGAAGAGAATTAAGGGGATATTACTTCTTAGCTTAGTTATGTTATTAATTTCAGTTTCTGCTCGAGCTGGAAATAATGTTATCTTTGAAATGGAAGATTCAATTGGTGATGAATATGGACCAGGTACCTATCTCTATCCCAAAAGTGAACAATTTGAACCGTATCAAGGTTTATTTGACTTGACTTATTTTAGAGTAGAAGAAGAAGATAATAACTATAATTTTTATTTTAAATTTGTAGAAGTGACCAATCCTTGGCATGCTAAATATGGCTTTAGCCATCAGTTAATTCAGGTCTATATTGATAATCAAGATGGTGGTAGAACAGATACCTTTAAACCTGGGGCTAATGTTCAATTTGAGGAGCGACATCCTTGGAATAAATTGATCAAGATCACTGGTTGGTCATTGGAAATTTTTGATTATAGGGCTGATCCTGAGATAGATGGAAGGATTGAGGAAGGGAATATAGAAGTGTTAGATGATAATCAAACGATTAAAGTTACTATTCCACAACAGAAGTTAGGTGATTTAGAAAAGGCACATTATTATGTCTTAGTAGGGTCATTAGATGGCTTTGGTTATGATAATTATCGAGAAGTACAAGAAGAGGCAACTGGCTGGAAATTTGGAGGAGGAACGAATACTGAGCTAAACCCCAATGTTTTAGATATTTTAGTACCTGAAGGAATGGAACAAAAAGAGATTCTAGGAAGCTTTGATCTAGAAAAGAAGCAGTTGGCTACTATTAAAGCAGTTGGCCCTTCTTTAGATTTGCATTTTAAACTTATTATCATTTTTGGATTTATAATATTACTGTTACTATCTTTAATTGGAGCAGTAATTAAATTTTTATTAAATAAAGTAGCTGAGCGGAGTAGTTAATAACAAAAATTGTCTATCATAAGACGATGACTATTGTAAATACTATAGTTAAATGCTATTAAAGGAGGGTGTTAAGTTGGATCATTCAGAAGTGATAGTAAACCCAACACCAATTAGTGCTGGAGAGAAAGTGACAGTTAGTTATAAAGGATTGTTGACAAATGAGGGAGCAGATGAAGTTTATTTACATGCTGGGGTTGGCTATAATGATAATTGGCGTGAGGTAACAAATATTAAAATGGAACCTAGTTCTCAAGGAGAATGGAGTGCTCAATTAAGGGTCAATACTACTGAAAGATTAAATTTTTGTTTTAAAGATGCAGCGGATAACTGGGATAATAATGCCGGACATAATTGGAGTTTTGAAGTGCATAATGGTCAACAATATAGTTAAAGATAGTTAAAAGATAAAGAGCCTTTGAGTTAACTCAAAGGCTCTTTATCTTTTTATTAACTGTTAAAAAATCAGTCTTCTTTGATTAAAGCAGTAGAAGAAGTATTTGAAATTTCATGGTTAGACTCTAAAGAAGCATTAGCTTGATAGTGAACATACTCCTTTTGTTGACCAACAACCTTCATCCATAATTCACCATATTCAAATTCAGGCTGGTCAGTAGGGGTTAATATAGAGTTTGATTTTGCTAAGGAGATAAACAGATGATTATCTGTTAATAAACCGATCTCTGCATAATATTCATGATCTTTATTTGGTACTTCAATATACCAATTGTCAGTAGTAGGTGAGATTTCTACGTCAAAATAATTATCAGTTATTCCCTCTAATCCTGCTGTAAGATCATAGACTCTAAGAGTTGGTTGGCCCTCCTCTGAGTCTAAGCCTGACACATCCCAATAAGCATGTATCGATTCTGGAGATTGAGTCAGTATTACTAATTTATTGTTACAGATATCTTCTCTAATACCATCTAGTATTTCTTGAGCAATGGGAGGGATATTTAAATAAGCATCAGAAGGGAGGCGAGTAAAGTCTTCTGCTTGTTTGCCAATACCTTTTCTCCAGTAGTGACTGATTAAGAAATTAGGCTGAAAATCAGCATCAAAATCAGTTAGCTCTTCTCCAGCTTCTAGATCATAATTTAATTTATTTAAGTCTGGTTTTGAATCATTCTGTTGTTGATTTAATTCTGACTTTACTTCTGGATCATCTCTTTTAAGCCACAGGAAGTAAAAGATTACTCCACTGATTAGAATGGCAATTAAAGAATAAATTAATAGCAACATTAAATAATCACCTCTTTATAGTTAGCATTCTTATTACTTTGGTAAACTTTATAATTTAAGTTTGGAAATAAATTATTTTTATTCTCTAATTCTTTTAAATAGTCTCTGTTAATATTACTTTGTTGTAACTGTTTATACAGCTTTTCGAAATTTTTAAAGTGTTGATTAAGGCGTCTAGTAGCATACTCTGTCATTGTATCTGTTTTGAGAATGAATGCCCAATCACTGCTTTGGGCCAATAATAACTCCCTAGCAAGTTGATTAAGTGTTCTTTCTTCCAATTGATTAGGATTGGTTATTTTGTTAGCTAAATCAATCATTTTTTCAGTATTTTGATGAAGCTTAGGATAAATCCAGTCATTAGTTTGATTTAACCAGACTTGGTTGTATCCCGCATCACCCCAACTTGATTGAGATGGAGTTGCAACTTGATTAATTGGATATTTATCTAGATACTGACTAGGGGTGATTAATGAAATTTCTTGTTGATCATAGGCTATCTTTCTGATTAAAAACTCTAACCAAGTTGGCCCTTCATACCACCAATGTCCAAATAGTTCAGCATCATAAGGTGAAATAATAATCGGAGTTCTATCCATCTGCTGGTTAAGATATTTTACTTGAACTTGGCGATTAAACAAAAAGTTTCCAGCATGGATAGCTGCCTTTTCTTTGGCCCAATGAGGTTTATAGAGTTCTTTATGGCTATCTTCACCAGTAATTCTATAATATTTGATGCCGGTTTGTTTTCTAAAGCCTTCAGGATGAAGATGCGGTTTAATATAATCATAATCTAGATCATAGCCAATGTCACGATAGAATTCACGATAATCATAATCGCCAGGATAACCTTCTGTAGCACTCCAGACCTGTTTTGATGATTCTAAATCTCTAGCAAAAGCTGCTACTCCAGAAGGACAATAGATAGGAGCAAAATTAGCATAATGTGGTTTAGGTTTTGAATTTAAGATACCATGACTATCAGTAAAGAAGTAACGAATACCTTCTTCCCATAAAAATTGATCTTGTTCAGGATAATAACCACATTCTGGAATCCAAATTCCTGCTGGTTTACGATCAAAATGCTGCTGATAAGTCTTGATACCTAGTTTGATTTGAGCTTTAACAGATTCAGGATATAATTTCATCAAAGGCAGATAGCCATGGGTAGCAGGACAAGTAATTATTTCTAGTAGATTAAGAGTCTGAAATTTCTTAAAAGCAGTAATTAAATTTCCATCATAAGCCCTCCAAATTTTTTTAGCATCTAAAAAATTTTGCTGATACATCTGGGCTAAATGATATAGTTCTGGATTGTTTTTAGTTCGACGTAGTTCCTTATTACTGAGCTTGATTAAGTCATCTAAATAATCTAGATAACGTTGTTGGAGTAAATCATCTGTAAGCATAGAGATTAAAGTTGGAGATAGTGAAAGTGTAAGGTTAAAATTGACTCCATCATGAATCAGGTTTGAAAATACTTTGATCAATGGAATATAAGTTTCAGTAATTGCTTCATAAAGCCATTCTTCTTCTAAAACATGCTTATCCTCTGGATGTCGAACGTAAGGCAAATGAGCATGTAAAATTATAGATAGCAATCCATTTTTATTCATTAAGTCACCTCCAATTATAAGGATTACTTTTATTAATATGCTAAATTTAAAGTTAAGATATTCATTTTAGGATGAATAAAAAAAGGTAAGCAGGTAAGTTTATAATTAAAGATAAAAATTCAGCTAATAACAATACAGAAAGCATAATTCATAGGACACTGTTATATTTTGAATCGAATTGTAAAATTATAAATTAGATATTTTACTTGAAAGTATTGATATAAACTGGGAGGGGAAGAAATGAAAGTATTAGTCTTGTCTTGGGAATATCCACCATATAGCAAGGGAGGATTGGCCAGTCATTTATATGATTTATTGCCTGAATTATCTAAGAAGGGGATTGAAGTTTATCTGGTGACACAAGGAACAGAAGATACATCACAGTATGAGCAAAAAGATGGAATGCATATTTATCGAGTTTATACTCCTAAAATTTCTACACCTGACTTTTCTTCATGGGTTATGTTGCTTAATTATAAATTACTGGAAAAGGCAATTTCAATTGTAAATAATAATCAAATTGATCTGATTCATAGCCATGATTGGTTAGTAACTTTTGCTAGTCAAACTCTGAAACATACTTATGCCTTACCGCTAGTAACGACTATTCATGCTACTGAAGTTGGTAGAAATCATGGTATTCATAATGAAGAACAAAAATATATCAATGATATTGAATGGTGGACAACTTATGAAGCTTGGAAGGTAATATGTTGTAGCAATTATATGAAAAATGAGGTAACTGGACATTTTTCCTTGCCTCAAGACAAGGTTAAAGTTATTAGAAATGGTGTTAAAGAAGATAATTTTTCTGCTCAATATGATCGTGATTTTAGATCTAACTTTGCTCATCCTGAAGAGAATATTGTCTTCTTTATTGGTAGGTTAGTACAAGAGAAAGGAGTTCAAGTCCTATTAGAGGCTGTACCACAAATTTTAAAGTATAGTCCACAAACTAAATTTATTATTGCTGGGAATGGGCCAAAAGAGGAGGATTTGAAAGCTCAAGCCAGAAGATTAGGTATTGCTCAGTATGTTTATTTTACCGGTTATGCTCGAGAAAAATTGAGGAATTCTTTGTATCAAATAGCAGATGTAGCTGTTTTCCCTAGTTTATATGAGCCATTTGGGATTGTTGCTTTAGAAGCAATGGTCACTAAGACTCCATTAGTAGTTTCAGATGTTGGTGGACTAGGAGAGATAGTCGAACATCGCCGTAATGGATTGAAGAGTTATCCAGATGATAGTAAATCTTTAGCGTCAAATATACTTAAGATTCTATATGATCAATCACTGACTAAGAATATGGTCGACAATGCTTATCAAGAAGCTAAAGAGGATTATACTTGGACCAGTATTGGTGAGCAGACTGTCGAGGTCTATCGTGAGGTCTTAGCTGAGTATGAAACTAGTGACTGGGAAGAAGAGGTTGTGATGTGATCTCTTAGTTGAATAGAATTTTCTTTAAAGGGAGATTGCAGATCTCTCTTTTTTGATTTTAAGATGTTATTTAATACTTAGCAGAAGCAGGAGGTTGTGAAGCTTTATTACAATATTGTGGCACTTTCAAAAAAACAGGGAACTACGAATGAACGCAAATTAACACTAATTTAAAATAATAATTTGTTAAAAATATAGATATTACTGCAAAATGTCCTTAATGATTAAATTTTAGATTGCAGGGTTTTGATTTTATTGGAAGAATTATGCGACTGCGATAAGGGCAGATAATTTTACAAATTGATCTTAATGTTTTAAGTAAGAGAGATTTGATTTTAATAGTTGCACAAATTCAAATTCTTCTTGATTTTTTGGCTACTTTTTTATCAAGAAAAAAGGTAGCACGGAAGAAAGTTTGGTTTTTAATTTTTTCGTAAACATGGTTTTGAGTGTGATTTTTATAAAGGAAAAGTGCCACTGTATATCAATACAATGTAATTTTAAAAGAAGGAGAATATAACTAATTATGGAAACAATAATTAGACGAAATAAATAGTAAAGGAGTGAATAAGAATATTAAACTTAATATTGGCTTTATTGATTACGGGGTTAGTTTATATTAGACGGCAACTTGATTTTAGAGGGAAGGTTTTATTTCATCCGATTGTGTTGGCCCCGCTTTTAGGTAGCTTGTTAGGGCCTGAAGGTTTTAGCACAGGGGTTACTATTGGAGTCATAGTAGAGTTGATTTGGGGAAGTAATCTAGTTGAATATAATGCTGGTTTTAAATACGGCTTATTAGTAAGTTTATTAGCTGTTACTTTAACTGTTTTATCAGGAAATATAAGTTTAATTTTAAATTTAAGTTTAGTCCTGATTTTATCATTTGCTTTTCAGGAAACCTTTGAGTTTTTAGAAGGGAGTAAATATTTTGTTTTTGTTTTGTTAATCTTTAACTTGTTGATCTTATTTAGTGTGCCAGTAGTGCAGCGATTACTAGGAGCAACGCCAGTTCAATTTTTATCCGAACTGTCAATTATTGCTGGATTATTTCCTGTTATTGGATTGGCTATATTTTTAATTCAAGGGGTTAAACCGTTGTTTCACCGAGATAATATTTGGTATTATTCTTATGCTTTGGCTACTATAATTACATCTACTTTGGTATATAATAATTATTACTGGGGGATATTATTATTTCCAATAGCTTGGTATAGTTTATATTATTTGTGGGATAGAACTAATATTTTAGAGTTTAAGGATTATTTCAGATTTGCTTTAATTGGCTTGGTTGTATTAACAACTCCATTAATTTTAAACTTTAATACTTTTTATAGTATAAGCAAATTACAATACATATTGTGGGCAGAAGCTTTATTAGCGATTTTTGCTGTGTTGAGGTTATTTAAATTAACAGGGATTGAAGGATACTTTATTTTAGCTTTGGTAGGTATTATAGGAGCAAGATTAGGTATTTTTATTTAAGCACGTAAATTAAATAATATTTTTCCTAAATTGCAATAATAAATTGAACTAAATTCTTTTAAACTTGAAAAGGTTAGATAAAAAAATTTGAGTTATATAGAAGGAGGAGATGGATTAATGGATTTAGTAGCTGATTTACATACTCATACGATTGCTAGTGGTCATGCTTATTCTACTGTTAAAGAGATGGCAGCAGGTGCTAAACAGAATGGAGTTGAGATAGTGGCTATCACAGATCACGGGCCAAATATGCCTGGGGGGCCACATTACTATCATTTTGGTAACTTAAGAGTTCTTCCAGAAAGAATAGATGGTATTAGAATCATTAAAGGGGTAGAAGCTAATGTATTTGATGGGTGGGGCCAACTGGATTTGCCGGTTGAAGTATTGGCTAAATTAGATCTTGTCCTGGCTGGTTTTCATATTGGGGCTGGTTATAATCCACGCAGTAAAGAAGAAAATACTGAGGCAATGATCAATACAATACGTAATCCAGTGGTAGATATTATAGTTCACCCTGGTAATCCAGAATATAAAGTTGAGATTGATGAGGTATTAGAAGTTGCTAAAGAGGAGCAGACTTTATTAGAGATAAATAATAGTTCTTATTATAGTCGGCCAGGTAGTAAAGAAAGGTGTTTAGAGATTGCTAAGAAGGCTAAGGAGATAGGTCTTAGGCTTTCACTAGGTACTGATGCCCATTACTTTGAGCAGGTTGGTAAGTTTGATTTAGCTTTGGAGTTGGTTAAGAAAGCAGAATTGACAACAGATGATATCTTAAATACCTCTGCCCAACAAGTTCTAGATTTTATTAATACCAAAAGAGAGGTAAAAGAAGGATTGTTGGAGAGAAAATAGTATTCATTTGTTGAAAAAGAGATAAAATATTATCGGGGTGAATTTGATGCGGTTGAATGCTGATTATCATACTCATACCCTTTATAGCCATGGTAAAGGGAGTATTAGGGAGAATATAGAGGTAGCGATCACTGAAGGGTTAGAAAGAATAGCTATTTCTGATCATGGGCCAGCTTGTTATGGGTTTGGGGTCAAAGATGCTGCCACCTTCCTGGAAATAAAAAGGGAAGTAGATAAGTATGATCGGTTATATCCAGAGATTAAGGTCTTGACGGGAGTAGAAGCAAATGTGATTAGCTTGGATGGTAAATTAGATCTACCACGATTTATTTTAGAAGAATTGGACGTTGTATTGGTAGGTCTACATCTACCGATCAAGCCACTAAGTTGGCGAGATGGAGTAGGGATTATCTTTAATAATTTGATTACTTATAAATTGGGGTTGAAAGCAACTACAATTAGAGAGAAGAATACCGGAGCTTTAATTAATGCTATGCATAATTATCCGATAGATATTATCACACACCCAGGTTATCGAATCAATATTGATACTCAAATGTTGGCCCAAGAAGCAGCTAAGAGTGATACAGCTCTAGAGATAAATGCCAGCCATGGCTATTTAAATGAAGAGTTTGTAAAGGTTGCAGCTGATGAAAATATAAAGTTCAGCTTAGGCAGTGATGCTCATAAGCCAGCTGATGTAGGGCGAGTAGAGCCAGCGTTACAAGTAGCTAGAAATGCTGGGTTAGGTGTGGAAGATATTATCAATGTTGTTTAAAAGACTAAGAAATGAACATTGCTAAAATGACAGATATAAGTTGCTAGTTTATTAATTCGGGAAGTAATGGTATAATTAAGATTAAGCTTTGATTTAAGGTTAAATAGGAGCTATTTAAAATTTACAGGTTACAGTTTATAATTAAATTCAAGTTTTAATTAAAGAAGGTACTACTTATGATTTGTAGTTATCTATCTAATTGGGTGGACTTAACTAATAATTATTAATTAGAATGGGAGGGGCCAGATGGAAGATAAGCTTGATTTTGTAATCATTACTGGAATGTCGGGGGCAGGTAAATCAGAGACAGTTAAAATTCTTGAAGATGTTGGTTTTTTTTGTGTCGATAATCTCCCACCTGCTTTAATCACTAAGTTTGCAGAGTTATGTCGGCAGTCTAAAGGGGAGATAAACCAAGTAGCCTTAGTGGTTGATATGAGGGGTGGAGATTTTTTTGATAATCTATTTGCTGAGTTAGCTAAATTAAAAAACATTATTGCTGATTATAGAATTTTATTTTTAGAAGCAGAGACAGAAATATTAATTAATAGATTTAAGAAGACGAGAAGACGTCATCCGTTGGCCCGGCAAGGAAGAATTTTGGAAGCTATTAATTTAGAACGTGAAAAATTAGAAAAAATAAGAAGGAAATCTCACAAGATTATTAATACTAGCAGTTTAACTCCTAAGGAGCTTAAGAAGAAGATTCAACAAGATTTTATTGAAAGAAAGAATGAGAGACAGTTAAATCTGTCAGTTTTATCCTTTGGATTTAAATATGGAGTACCATTAGATGCTGATTTAATGTTTGATGTCAGATTCTTACCTAATCCACACTATATTGATTCATTGCAACCACTAACTGGAAAAGATAAAAAAGTACAGGATTATGTATTGAAATGGCCGATTACTCAAAAGTTTAAATATAAATTGTTTGATATGATTAGATTTTTAATACCTCAATATATTAAGGAAGGGAAGTCTCATTTGATGATTGCTATAGGTTGTACAGGTGGTAAACATCGTTCTGTTACTTTAGCTGAAAAGCTATACCAAGAGTTAAAAAATGAATATAATGTATTGATTGAGCATCGTGATTCTGACAAATAGGAGTGTGATGGATGAAGGGGTTTAAGTGGTTTTATCCTGGTTTGAAATTTAAAAGGTGGTTATTTGTAATTACGATTGGGGTTATTTTAGTCGGAGTTGGAGTAGCAGTAGTTGTCAGCTTTCAATCGTTAAGTTTAGTTGAAGGTTCAGTAATTAATTTTTTAGACAGTTTAGTTGGTGATTTGGCTGACTTAATTCACAAATTAATTGGAATTAGTTTGATTATAGGAGGAATTTTAATAGTTTTGCTGGGGACTAGAAAGATGGTTGATTCTATTTTAGAAGCTGTATTACCTGATAGAGAAGATGATTTAGTTGAATTATTATATCAAAAAAGGTACTTAAAGAAAGGGCCAAAGATAGTTGTTGTTGGGGGCGGAACAGGGCTATCTACCATGCTAAGAGGCATAAAGAAATTTACTAATAATATTACTGCTGTTGTAACTGTTGCTGATGATGGAGGAAGTTCAGGGGTTTTGCGGGATCAACTAGGCATTTTACCGCCAGGTGACATTAGAAATTGTTTAGTTGCTTTAGCAGATACTGAACCATTAATGGAAAAACTATTCCAATATCGTTTCAATAAAGGTGATGAGTTAAAAGGGCACAGTTTTGGTAACTTATTTATAGCAACTATGTCTGAGTTATTGGGTGATTTTGAACAAGGAGTAAAAGAGTCAAGTAAGGTATTGGCTATTAAAGGGCAGGTTTTGCCTTCTACTTTAGAAGATTTACATTTATCTGCTAAGTTAAAAGATGGCACAATTATTACTGGTGAATCGCAGATACCTAAAGTTAAAGGTGAAATTCAAGAGGTCTTTATTGAGCCAGCTGATAGTAAACCTTTACCTGAAGCCTTAACTGCTATTAAAGAAGCAGATGCAATTGTGTTAGGGCCTGGTAGTTTATATACCAGTATTTTACCTAATTTATTAGTTGAGGAATTAACAGCTGAGATTAAAAAGGCAGATGCTTTTAAATTATATGTCTGTAATGTAATGACCCAGCCTGGTGAGACAGATCATTATACAGCTGGTGATCATGTACAGGCATTATATGATCATGTAGGAGATCAAATTGTTGATCATGTGTTGGTCAATAGTGAAAAAGTAGATCTAAGTTTGATTAAAAAGTATGCTCAAGAGGGAGCAGAGCCGGTAGAGGTAGATTTAACTAGATTAAAAGAACAAGGTGTTAAGGTGCTTCATGAACCTGTAATTAGTCAATCTAATCTGGTTAGGCATGATTATGATAAATTAGCTAGAGTAATTATGAATTTAATTATTGAGGGAAAGAATAATTATTTTTAAGTATGTAAGCAGTAGAAGGTGGGAGAATGTATGTCATTTACAGATGAAGTTAAAAATGAAATAGCAAGGCGAGATTTTGATGATAAATGTTGTAGGTTAGCTGAATTGGCAGCTTTAGTTAAAATTAATGGTAGCTTAAGAATTGATAATCAACAATTGGCTTTGAAATTAGAGAGTAAGAATGCTGCTGTTGCAAGAAGAATTTATAGATTATTGCAGGAACAGTTTGATTTTTTTACAGATATAATAGTTAGAAAAAAGATGTATCTGGATAAAAAAAATTATTATATTATCAGAGTACCACCTCAGCCAGGAGTTAGAGAAATCTTAGTTGAATGTGGTTTAATTACAGGTAAGTATCAACTTAATCATCAGATCAAAGAAGAATTGATAGTTCAAGATTGTTGTGCAAGATCTTATTTGCGTGGAGTCTTTTTAGCTACTGGTTCGGTAAGTAACCCTGATAGTGAGTATCATTTAGAGTTGACGGTTAATTCTAAGGAATATGCGGTACAGTTGCAGAAGTTATGTATCAAATTTGAGATTGATTTAAGATACCGATCTAAAAATGGTAGTTACTTATTATATTTAAAAAAAGCATATGATATTATTAAAGTAATGAATTTGATTGGTTCTGATTGGGCAGTATTACAGTTTGAAAATGCTCGTGTTTATAAAGAAGTCCGTAATCGAGTTAATCGAATTGTTAACTGTGAAACGGCTAATTTAAATAAAACAGTAATTGCAGCTCAAAATCATTTAGAAGATATCGAGTTGATTGATAGTTTGCAAGGTTTAGATAAATTACCAGCTAGTTTGCAGGAAATAGCAGCGTTGAGGAGGGAAAATCCTTATTCCAGTTTAAAGGAGTTAGGAGAATTATTAGAGCCAACTTTAAGTAAGTCAGGCGTTAATCATCGTTTGAGAAGGATTAAAAAAGTAGCTGATAAATTAAAGAAAAGTTAGTGTCAGTAGAAAAATAAATTTTATAGGGCAGATCCCAGTGTTGGCCCATGAAGTTAGGGCTAATACGAGGCTTGCCCTTACATAAATAGATTATTTTATAAAAGAAAGGCTATATTTAATTTATTTGTATTATTAAAAAAGTTATTTTTTTTGCAGGAATTATATTCTTTGCCTAGAAGATTTAGAAGTGGAATAAAATTAGCTGCTGTCTAACTTTATTTTTATCCGCATTGGGACAAATAAATACTACCTGGACATATATGTCCCAATCATTTCTAAATTAATAAAATTTAAGAAGTAAATTAGAAGTATTTAAATATTAAGAGATTATATTTCCAGTATATTAAATACTTAATTATGGAGATAATAAGCATCAGGTATTGATTGAGATTTAACTTGGGGGATCTTGTATGCTAGATTATTTTAAATTACAACAAGAGATAGCACCGGAATTGATTAAGGTTATTGAAAAAAGATATGGTATCTTGAAGAATATTTCTCGATTGGAGCCGATTGGTCGTAGATCTTTAGCTAATAAGCTTAACTTAAGTGAAAGAACTGTTCGTAACCATTTGGCTTTTTTAAAAGAAAAGGATTTTATTGAAACTACTGCTGCTGGTACTAAAATTACCCTTAGTGGTGAGAGAATATTGTGGCAACTAGATGGTTATATTAAAGAGCTAAGAGGAACTGCAGATTTAGAGCGTCAATTAGAAAAACTCCTAGGAGTAGATGTTTATATTGTTCCCAGTGGCTTAAATACTGGTCAAGCTCAAGAAGAGTTGGGAAGGTTTGCTGCTGATTTTTTAAAGGATTTAATCTCAACAGATGATATTATTGCTGTAACTGGTGGGACTACCTTAGCTACTGTAGCTGAAATGATGCTGCCTTGTCAAGAAGATTTAGATGTTACAGTAGTACCAGGCCGAGGTGGGTTAGGAGAAGGAGTTGAAATTCAAGCAAATACTATCGGAGCTAAAATCTCAGATAAATTGGGGGGAGAGTATCATCTATTACATATACCAGATAATTTAAAAGAAGAGACGATTTCTAAGTTGATTACTGAAGATTCAATCCAGGGAATTCTAGAACTTTCTAAAAAGGCAGATATCTTAATTCATGGAATAGGAACTGTAGAAGTAATGGCCCAAAGAAGAGGTATGACAACTGTTAAGGCTGAACAATTGAAGCTGTCTGGAGCTGTTGGAGAAGCTTTTGGCTATTATTTTGATCAGGCAGGGGAGATTGTTTATTCAACAACAAGTGTAGGGTTAAAATTATCTGAATTGGTTAAGATAAAAAAAGTAATTGCTATTGCTGGAGGTAAGAGCAAAGCAAAAGCAATCTTAGCTGTTGTTTCAGCGAAGCATCAGGATATTTTGATCACTGATGAAGAAGCTGCTAGAGCCATTTTAGAGTTAGCAAGTAAAGCTTAAAAAATCATCTACAAGGAAATTAAAATTCATAAGGAGGACTTAAGATGAGTAAAAAAATTGCAATTAATGGTTTCGGTCGTATTGGGCGAGGTTTTTTAAGATTAGTTGAAGAAAGAGGAGAAGATGTAGAGATTGTTGCTATCAATGACCTGACTGATGTTGAAACTTTAGCTTACCTATTACGATATGACTCTGTACATGGTCGTTTTGATGGATCTGTGGAAGTTAATGGAGGTAACCTAGTGGTTAATGGTAAGGAAATAGCAGTTAGTGCAATTCCTGAGCCTACTGAATTACCGTGGGCTGAAAAAGATATCGATGTTGTGATTGAGGCTACCGGTGTGTTTAGAAAGAAAGAACAAATAGCACAGCATTTAGAAGCTGGAGCGAAGAAGGTTCTTTTAACAGTACCAGCTAAAGATGAAATTGATAATACTATTGTACTTGGTGTTAATGATGGTGATTTATCTGATGATGATAAGATCGTTTCTAATGCGTCTTGTACTACTAACTGCTTAGCTCCATTAGCTAAAGCTTTAAATGACGAATTTGGAATTGAGAAGGCTTTAATTACTACCGTACATGGTTATACTGCTACTCAAGCTATCTTAGATGCTCCTTCTGGAAAGTTAAGAAGAGGTAGAGCTGCTGCTGAGAATATTATCCCAACGACTACTGGTGCTGCTATTGCAACTACTAAGGTGTTGCCTGAATTGGAAGGTAAGATTGATGGTATGGCAATGAGAGTTCCAGTTCCTAACGGTTCTTGTGTTGATGGGGTCTTTACTTTAGGGAAAGATGTTACGGTAAAAGAGGTAAATGCTGCATTGAAAGAGAAAGCAGAGGGCGAAATGAATGGTATTTTAGGATATACTGAAGAAGAACTTGTATCTCGTGATATTATGGGAATTAAACATTCTTCTTTAGTAGATGCTAAATCTACAATGGTTGTTAATGGGAATATGGTTAAGATTATTTCTTGGTATGATAATGAGTTAAGTTACACTAATCGAGTTATTGATTTAGCACTTAAATTGTAGTCCAGCTAATTTTAGGGTCAGAAATTTCTGACCCTAAAATAACTTGCAAATTAGTGATTGGTAGTTAGTAACTGGTGACTAGTAACTGTTAATTAGTAATTAGTTACAAATTACTAAGAAAGTTATAACTGTGGAGGTGTAAATAATGGATAAAAAGATATTAAAAGATCTAGATGTCAAGGATAAAAAGGTGTTGGTACGAGTTGATTTTAATCTGCCATTAGAAGATGGAAAAATAACAGATGATACAAGAATTGAAGCTGCGTTACCGACAATTAATTATTTGATTGAGCAAGATGCTAAAGTTATCTTAATGAGCCATCTAGGACGACCAGGCGCTGAAGTTAAAGAGGAGCTAAGATTAGATCCAGTTGCTCAGGTATTATCTAATAAATTAACTCAGGCAGTTATTAAGACTGATGATACTGTTGGAGATGAGCCACAAGAGGCAATTTCTAGAATGAAAAATGGTGATGTATTGTTGCTGGAGAATACTCGATTCAATCCTGGTGAAAAGAAAAATGATCCAGAGTTTGCTAAACAGCTCGGTCAATTAGCAGATATTTATGTCAATGATGCTTTTGGAGCTACTCATCGTGCTCATGCATCTACAGTAGGAGTTACTGATTATGTTGATGAAGCTGCGGTAGGATTTTTAATTCAAAATGAATTAGAAACGATGGGCCAAGCGGTTGAAAATCCGGGCCAACCTTTTGTAGCTATTATCGGTGGAGCAAAGGTATCTGATAAGATTGGAGTAATTGAAGCATTATTAGAAAAGGTTGATGCTTTATTAATTGGTGGTGGAATGGCTAATACCTTCATTGCTGCTCAAGGTTATGAAACTGGAGATTCTTTATTAGAAGAGGATAAGATTGATTTAGCTAAGCAGTTGATTAAACAGGCTGAAGCTAAAGGAGTCAACTTAGCATTACCTATTGATGTAGTTGTTGCTGCTGATTTTGCTGCTGATGCTGAACATAAGGTAGTGGCAGTTGATGCAATTGAGTCTGGCTGGCAAGCATTGGATGTTGGCCCGGAGACAGCTACTAATTATAGTGAGATTATTAAGCAAGCAGGGACAATTCTCTGGAATGGGCCAATGGGAGTTTTTGAAATGGATAACTTCGCTAAGGGAACCAATCAAGTTGCTCAAGCTTTAGCAGACTCTGATGCAACTACAATTATCGGTGGTGGAGACTCGGCAGCAGCAGTCAAAAAAGCTGGATTGGAGAATGAAATGACTCATATTTCCACCGGTGGAGGAGCATCGTTACAATTTTTCGAAGGGAAGGCGTTGCCTGCCGTGGAAGCACTAGATGACAGATAAGAAAAACAACTAATATTAAGCTAAAAATTAAAATAAGAGATTAAACACCACAACTTACGATCAGTCTAAATGCTTGGACTGATAGAGAAAGATATCTAACTAAGAACTTACAAAAGTGGAGGGATAAGTTATGCGTAGACCATTTATTGCAGGAAACTGGAAGATGAACAAAACAGTTGATCAGGCAGTAGAGATGGTAACAGAGTTAAAAAAGTTAGTATCTGGGGTTGAAGATGTAGATATTGCTATCTGTGCTCCAGCAGTTAATTTATATCCTATGAATGAAGTAGTTGCTGATACAAATATTGCTCTTGGTGCTGAAAATATATACTGGAAAGAGAGTGGAGCTTACACTGGAGAGTTATCTCCAGCAATGATCAAATCTGTCGGCTGCCAGTATGTAATTATCGGTCATTCTGAACGAAGAGAGATTTTTGGTGAAAATGATCAATTATTAAATCTAAAATTAAAGACTGCTTTTGCTGAAGATCTAAAGCCAATTTTATGTATTGGAGAGAAACTGGCAGAAAGAGAAGCAGGGGCTTACTTTGATAGAGTGAAATTCCAATTAGACGCTGGTTTATCAGGAATTGAAGCAGAAAATGTAAAGGATATGGTAATTGCTTATGAACCATTATGGGCGATTGGAACAGGAGAGACTGCTACTCCAGAACAGGCTGAAGAAATAATCAGCTTCATTCGTGAGAAAATTGCTAAGCTATACGATCAAGCAACAGCAGAAGCCATTCGGATCCAATATGGTGGTAGTGTTAAACCACATAATGTAAAAGAGATTATGGCTCAACCGAATATTGATGGAGCATTAGTAGGAGGAGCTAGCTTAGAGGCTGAATCCTTCTCTAAAATCATTAAATTTTAATAATAGTCCAATTAACAATTAAAACGCAATCTCATATAAGCAAAGGCATCTAAAAGGCTTGTTTTTGTCAATTGTTTATATTGTTTATCTGTACTTGAGTATGCTATTATAGAGGAAGGAGAGATAATGGTGGCGATACCTAAACCGCTAGTGTTGATGATATTAGATGGATTTGGTCTTAATAAAGAAGATAAAGGAAATGCAGTTAAAGCAGCTGACACTTCTAACTTTGATAAACTATTTGCAAACTACCCAACTACCACCCTTGATGCTGCTGGAGGTGCAGTTGGATTACCAGAAGGGCAGATGGGTAATTCAGAGGTTGGCCATCTTAACTTAGGTGCAGGAAGGGTTGTTTATCAAGACTTTACAAGGATTAATAAGTCTATTGAAGAGCAATCCTTTTTTAAGAATGAAGTTTTATTAGAAGCAATTGACAATGTAAAGCAGAATAATAGTGCCTTACATTTGATGGGGCTGTTATCTGATGGAGGCGTACATAGTCATATTGAACACTTATATGCTTTGTTAGAATTAGCCAAGCAAAATGAGGTGAAAGAAGTTTATATCCATGCACCACTGGATGGAAGAGACGTACCTCCAGCTTGTGCTAAAAAGTATATCATAGCTTTAGAAGAAAAGATGTCTGAGTTAAATACAGGTCAACTAGCAACAGTCGGAGGTCGTTATTATTATATGGATCGTGATCATCGTTGGGAGAGAACTAAGAAAGTTTATGATGCGATCTGTTTTGGAGAAGGAGAAGTGGCTACTACCGCCTTAGAAGCAATTGAGAATTCTTATGCTGTAGACAAGGAAGATGAGTTTGTATTACCTACAGTAATTGTTGATGAGCAAAAAGAGCCAGTGGCAACTTTACAAGATGATGACTCTATTATCTTCTTTAACTTTCGGCCTGATCGAGCTCGTCAACTGACTAGAGCCTTGAATGAACAGGAATTTGATGGGTTTGAGAGAAAAGAGCATCCTAAAGTTTATTTTGTTTGTATGACTGAATATGACGAAACAATTGATGTTCCAATTGCTTTTCCCCCGGTAGAGATCAAGAATACTTTGGGGCAAGTGTTAGCTGATCATGACTTAAAACAACTAAGGACTGCTGAAACTGAAAAATATGCCCATGTAACTTTCTTTTTCAATGGGGGAAAAGAGTCTCCAAATCAAGGAGAAAGTAGGGAGTTAATCCCTTCCCCAGAAGTTGCTACTTATGAGCAAAAACCTGAAATGAGTGCCTATGAAGTAACAGATAATTTAATTGAACAGTTCAAAGAAGAGGACTATGATGTTGTAATTTTAAATTATGCTAATCCTGATATGGTAGGGCATACCGGTTATTTTGATGCTGTTGTTGAGGCCTTAGAGGTGGTTGATGAATGTCTAGGTAAGGTAGTTGATAAGGTAAGAGAGTTAGAGGGGGCAGTCTTAATTACATCTGATCATGGAAATAGTGATCAGATGATTGATTATGAAACTGAAGAGCCATTTACTGCTCATACAAACAGTCAAGTTCCTTTAATTTATATTAATGATCAGCAAAGAGAGGTAGAATTGATTGATGGGGGTAAATTAGCAGATGTTGCCCCTACAATGTTAGAATTGCTAGGTATTGAGATGCCAGAGGAGATGACTGGCAAGCCATTAATTAAGGATAAAAAATAAATTTAATTTATAAAAGGAGGAATAAAAATGTTTGAAAGTACTACAATTGAAGAGGTATATGCCAGAGAGATTTTAGATTCTAGAGGGAATCCAACTGTGGAAGTAGATGTTTATTTGACTGGAGGTATTTATGGTAGAGCTGCTGTTCCTTCAGGTGCTTCTACTGGAGAGTATGAAGCAGTAGAATTAAGGGATGGAGAGGAACGTTATCGTGGTAAAGGTGTTCAACAAGCAGTTAATCATGTTAATGAAGATATAGCTCCTGAAATTTTGGGAATGGATGCTACTCGACAGGTTGAGATTGATAGATTAATGATTGAGTTAGATGGTAGTAAAAACAAAGGTAACTTTGGTGCTAATGCTATTTTAGGAGTATCACTAGCAGTAGCTAAAGCAGCTGCTAATGCCTTAGGACTACCTTTATATCAATATTTAGGTGGGGTTAATGCTAAGGAGCTGCCAGTACCAATGATGAATATTTTAAATGGTGGAGAACATGCTGATTCTGCTGTTGATGTGCAGGAGTTTATGGTGATGCCTGTTAACTTTGGTACTTATAGCGAAGCATTACAGGCAGGAGCTGAAATCTTCCATGCTTTACATGATATTCTTGCTGAGCGAGGAGATGTAACTGCAGTTGGTAATGAAGGTGGATTTGCTCCTCGAGAAATAGAAGGTACTGAAGGTGCAATCGAGGTGATTTTAGAAGCAATTGAGAAGGCAGGATATACTCCAGAACAAGATATTAAATTGGCCTTAGATGTTGCTGCTACTGAGCTATATGAGGATGGTATTTATAACTTTAAACGCGAAGGGATAAAAAGAAGTAGTGAAGAGATGGTTGAGTTTTATAAAGAATTAGTTGAAAAGTACCCAATTGTATCGATTGAAGATGGATTAGATGAAGATAATGATTGGGATGGTTGGGTTAAATTAAATGATGCCATAGGAGACAAGGTTCAATTGGTTGGTGATGATTTATATGTAACTAATACAGAGAGATTAGCAAAGGGAATTGAAATGGGAGCTAGTAATTCAATCTTGATTAAGGTTAATCAGATTGGAACATTGACTGAGACCTTAGATGCAATTGAGTTAGCAAAGAGAAATAACATGACTGCTGTTGTTTCTCATCGTTCAGGAGAGACTGAAGATGATACAATTGCTGATTTGGTTGTTGCTACAAATGCAGGTCAGATTAAGACAGGTTCTACTTCCCGTTCTGATAGGATGGCCAAGTATAATCAGTTATTAAGGATTGAAGAGGATTTAGCGCAGGCAGGTCAGTATAATGGATTAGCTAATTTTTATAACCTTTAATTAATTTATATAGGGTGTAGGTTTTCCTACACCTTTTATCAATTGCTTTTTTGACTTGGATATGTTAAAATTATAGATGGATTTTTAACTAGGAGGTGCAAAAAGTGCCGATTCTTAAAGTGCTTCTAATAATTGTTTCAATTGTTTTAATTGCTGCAGTATTATTGCAGTCTGGAAAGAGTGCTGGGCTGTCTGGAGCAATTGATGGTGGAGCTACGTCCATGCTTGGAGGGAAAGGTAAAGCGTTAGATGGTTTTTTGAATAAGTTAACGATAGCAATGGCTGTTTTACTTATGCTGTTACCCTTAATAATAGCAGCTATTCAATAGTTAATTTAGTTAAACTCTTGGTTGGATTTTTATCTGGCTAAGAGTTATGTTTTTTAATACATAAATTTAGCTGAACTTAGGAATAATAAATCAGTAGAACTAAGAATGGGGGGGAATTATGAGTACTAAACGGACTATATTAAATTTTATGAGGGAAGAGGCCTATAAGCCTTTAATGTTTGAAGAGTTAGTTAAAGTATTTGAGATATCAAATGCAGAACGTAAGATGTTTGGGGATGTATTATATGAAATGGAGCAAGAGGGTTTGATTATTAAAAATCGCAAAGAACGTTATGGAGTTCCTGAGCGAATGAATCTGGTAGTAGGTCGTTTGCAAGGGCATACTAAAGGTTTTGGTTTTTTAATTCCTGATAATCCAGAGCAGCAAGATATTTATATTAATTTGAATGATATGAATGGAGCTATGCATAATGATAAAGTAGTGGTTAGGATTATGGGAGGCAAGGGGACAGAAAAATTATCAGGAGAGATTGTTAAAATATTAAAAAGAGAGAACAAAACAGTTGTAGGGAATTATGAAGATAGTAAGCATTTTGGTTTTGTTGTACCAGATGATTCTAGAATTTATCATGATATTTTTATTCCTAGGGATGAGAGAAATGGAGCTAAGGAAGGTTATAAAGTAGTAGTAGAGTTAACAAGTTGGCCCGAAAAAGGAAGAAATCCAGAAGGTAAAGTTATCGAAATATTAGGCCACAAACAGGATACTGGTGTAGATATAGAAGCAATTATTAGGAAATCAGATCTTCCACAGGATTTTCCAGAAGAAATTAGACAGCAAGTAGGAGAGATATCAGAAGAGATTCCAGCTCGAGAAATAGAGATGAGAACAGACTTAAGAGATTTGAAGATGGTGACGATTGATGGAGAGGATGCTAAAGATTTTGATGATGCTGTTTCTTTAGATATATTAAGTGAACAAAAGGTTAGATTAGGAGTTCATATAGCCGATGTAACTTACTATGTTAAAGAGGGAAGTAGCTTAGATCAAGAAGCTCTCAACCGGGGAACTAGTGTTTATTTAGTAGATAGAGTAATACCTATGTTACCAGAGAAGTTATCTAATAATTTATGTAGCTTGCGCTCTAATGAGAATCGATTAGCAATGTCTGTCTTAATGGATTTTGATTTGGAAACTGGTGAATTATTGGATTATGAATTTGCTAAAAGTGTAATTAAGGTTAATCATAGATTGACTTATAACAAAGTTAAGAGGATGTTAGTAGATAAAGAAGAAAAGCTAATCAATCAATATGATGATATAATTGAAGAATTAGAATTGATGGCAGAATTATCAAAACTAATTAGGGAAGAGCGCCACCTTAAGGGAAGTATTGATTTTGATTTTCCAGAGGCAAAGATAATTCTTGATCAAGAAGGAAAACCAGTAGATATTACTAAGATTGATAGAACGATTGCTGAAAAGTTGATAGAAGACTTTATGATTAAGACTAATGAAGTTGTAGCTCACGATATGTACTTTAGAGAAGCACCATTTATTTATCGAGTTCATGAGCAACCACCTCAAGATAAATTAGAGGATTTGAATACTTTTATTCATAATTTTGGGTATCATATTAAGGGAAGACAAGATGAGATCCATCCTAAAGCATTACAGGAGGTTTTAGAGAAGGTATCGGGTGAGTCTGAAGAGAGGATTATTAATACTGTTTTATTAAGAACAATGCAGCAAGCACATTATAGTCCTTATAACATTGGTCATTTTGGACTAGCTTCTGAATATTACTCTCACTTTACGTCACCGATTAGAAGGTATCCTGATTTAATGATCCATCGAATTATTAAAGAAGTAATTGAAAATGATTTTATTTCAAAAAAGCGAAGAGAAGATTTAGAAAATAAATTAGTAGGGATTACAGATCATTGTTCAGTTCAAGAAAGAAAAGCAATGGAAGCAGAAAGAGAAACGCTTGATTTAAAGAAGGTTGAATACATGAAAGATAAGCTAGAGGAAGAATATAAGGGAATTATAAGTAGTGTTATGCCTTTTGGTTTCTTTGTAGAGTTGGATAATACAATTGAAGGTTTAGTTCATGTTAGTTCGATGACTGATGATTATTATCATTATCATGAAGATGAACAAGCTTTTATTGGTGAAAGAACTGCTAAGAAATATCAACTAGGAGAAGAAGTAAGAGTTAAGGTTAGTAGAGTCAATATAGAAGAGAGGCAGGTTGATTTTGATCTGGTTATAAATTAAAATAAATTACAATAAATCCTTGACAGTTAGAATATAATTGTTATAATGATAGATACACGTCAGATAGAGGTGGCAAAAATGAGTGATGGAGTTAAGGTAATTACAAAAAATCGAAAAGCAAGACATGAGTATAATATCGAGGAAGTTTATGAAGCAGGAATTGTATTAACTGGAACAGAGGTTAAGTCAATTCGAGCTGGGCGAGTAAACCTTAAAGACAGTTTTGCTCTTGTAGAGGATGGAGAGGTTTATCTTCGTAATATGCATATTGCTGCGTATAAACAAGGTAATCGCTACAATCATGATCCTGAGCGACCTCGAAAGCTATTGTTGCATAAACGAGAGATTAGAAAATTCATTGGCAAGACAAAAGAAAAAGGTTATACGTTGGTACCATTGCAGTTATATTTTAAGAAGCAACTAGTCAAAGTGAAGTTGGCCCTAGCTAAGGGTAAAAATCTTCATGATAAACGTCAAAATATAAAAAAGAAGACTGCTCAACGTGAAATGGAGCGGGCTTTTAAAGATAATCAATTAGGCAGATATTAAAGCGATTGATAGTTAATAAACTGGGATAGAAAAGGAAGTTGATTTCAACTATTCATTATTAACTATCCACTGCTTTTAACCTATGGGGGTGTATATGGGACTCGACCTGTAAGGTGTGCCGGAGGAAGCAAGCCGAGATTGCTATTAATCTCGCAAACTAATAGCAACTTATAAAATTATCTGCAAACGATAATAATTACGCATTAGCTGCTGCGTAAAGCACCAGCTACGCTTATAAATGCTTTGTCTGTGAGTCTTTATAAGTGTCATAATTAAGCAGACTTTTCATTCTTTGAAGCTTGTAGGAGAATGAGAGATTAGCAAGCTAGCGATTTTATATCTTGCTTATGAGAGGTGAAATCGCGAAAATAAAACATAAGCTAAGCTTGTAGAAGCTCTAGGAGCATCTTATAGGGACGGCGGTTCGACTCCGCCCACCTCCACCAATAATAAATATAAGCTAATTAAAAACCACACTCTAAAGTGGTTTTTTTATTTTGAAGAGCTTTATTTTAAATTCCAAGTTTTAATAATAAATTAAAATTGCGTGGAAAAATCAAATTTAATATATATAATGCAGGAAATAAGGAGTCTTTATTGAATTAGATTTAGAAAGAATGGCTAAAAATTTAGAAAGGGAGGGGTATTGTGTCTAATAAACTTGAAACTTTAGATTCCATTTTGATGGTGGCTCCTTATTTGAATAAATTCACATTAGATGATACAGGGGTAATGGTTACAGATAGAGAGAAAGTATTGAGTTATTATCCTGGTGAAGACTTGGTGTTTGATATAAAAGCTGGAGATAAAATTGATTCTAACTGGTTAGTTCAGAGAGCAATTGAAGAAAGGAAGAGGATAGTTAAGGAACAAGATTCATCTGTCTGGGGAGTATCTTATATAGGAGTTTCTACTCCTATTTTTGATGATAATAGGAAGGTGATTGGTGGAATTACAATCTTTCAATCGACTGCTCAAAAGGAGAGGTTATTGGAGGTTGCTAGAGGTTTGTTAGAAAGTACTGAATTAGTAAATAAAGAAGTCGAAGAGATCAGTATTGAGGCTGAAGAAATGGTTGAAACGGGAGAAGAATTGAATGAAATTTCTACTGAAACTGAAACTCAAGTTAAAGACACAGATGAAATAGTTGAAATTATTAAAAATATTTCGCGTCAAATAAAGATGATTGGAATGAATGCTTCGATAGAAGCAGCAAGAGTTGGTGAGGCAGGAAGAGAATTTACAGTTGTTGCTGAAGAGGTTCAGAAATTAGCTGGGAAGAGTTCAAATTCAATGGCAGAGATAGAAGCAATTTTGACCAAAGTTAGTGAGATAACTGAACAGTTGGATCAGGTATCTAAAAAGATTGATCAGGTCAGTAACAAACAGAGTAATGTAGTTAACAAAATCTATTGTGAAGTTCAAAATTTAAATGCATTGGGAAATAATGTGGTTGAAATGGCAGAATCTTTGAATCAGGACACTTAGTAAAAACTATTTTAGCTTATTACTTGCAATTTGATTAATAATATGTTAGAGTATTAGCAGATTGACTGATATAAGTGTATATTGGTTTTCGCACGGGAATAGCTCAATTGGTAGAGCACTGGACTCCAAATCCAGGTGTTGCGGGTTCAAGTCCTGCTTCCCGTGCCATTTTTATTTTTTACATAGCAAAGGTTGAGGGACTGTCTGCGATGACAGTTTGTTTTGATTTTCGAACTAACATTCTAAAACTAAAGATTTAGTTAGCAGTAGACTCTTATCTTAATAGATGAGAGTTTTTTTAATTGGTAGTATAATGAATAGTTGCAATCACCCAGGTTAAGTAAAATTTATAAGAAAACAATTACTATAATTGTAGTTTTTAGAATTAATCAGACAGTTCTAAAGGATATGACCATTAAATATAGTAATAAATTAATAGGTTTAAATTTACTATGATTAAAATTTGTCGAACCAAACAAAGAGAGGGGGTTACTATGGAAGATTTTATAGATGCCTTGCTATTTTGGATAGCAGATGAAACTGAAGAAAAAGGGTTTAAAGGTGGAATCAAATCAGTTTTATTAGGTCTAGTACAGATTATTGTTGTTATTGGAGTTATACTTTTAATATTATTGTCAGCAGTATAAAGATAAAAAAGGGGTGGCAAGTGAGTGTTATCTAAAAAGAATCTTGTATTAATAATATTGTTACTTTTAATACCAGTTGCAGCAAGAAGAATTAAAATAGGAATTAATATTTTGCCAGCTAGTTATTATGCAAGAAGCTTAGAGGGAACAGGAACGGCAGAAGATCCATTTATTATTAATGACTTTGAGGGATTAGAGAGATTATCAGATAAGTATTTTTGGAATCAAGATTATAAGTTGGAGGCATATTATAAGTTGAGTGCTGATATAGATGCCAGTGCAACCAGAAAAAACTATAAGGAAGGAAAAGGTTGGGAGCCTATTGGTTCCGAGGAAGGAAAATTTCGAGGAGTGTTTGATGGTAATGGATATAAGATAAAGAACCTATATATTAATAGGAAGAACGAGGATTACATAGGTTTATTTGCTTTTAGTACGGGAACAATTAAAAATTTAGAGATGGTAAACGTTAAATTTGAAGGTGATACTAAGGTAGGAGGATTGATTGGTGGTAGTAATACAGGAATTACTTCTGAAGGTGAAGGGAAAGTAATTAATTCATCTGTTGAGGGAACAGTAAAGGGGAATGCTGTTGTAGGGGGGGGTAGGAACACTTGGTTATAACTATTTAATAAAGAATTCAAATTTCACTGGTAATATTATTGGAAGGAGAGCTGGAGGGTTGGTTTCCTTTAATAATGGTGAAATAAAGAAGTCATATTTTGATGGGCAAGTTAATGGTAATAATAGTTCGAGAGTAGGGGGATTGGCTGGTTATAATTCAGGTTTAATAGAAGATTGTTATGCTTTAGGTAGAGTTAGCGGAAAGGATGAAGTAGGAGGTTTAGTCGGTAAAAACATTACTGCTTTAATAATAAATGCATATAGTCAAGTTGATGTTTATGGAGAAGAAAGGGTTGGAGGCTTAATTGGATTTAATTACATTTCGACTATCTCTAGTTCTTATTCTCAGGGGGAAGTTAAAGGAAAGGAAAAGGTGGGAGGTTTGGTTGGGTATAGTAAGCGTGCAGAAATACTAGATTCATTTACTGAGAATAAGAAAGCAAAGATTAGTGGTCAATATAAAGTAGGAGGCTTAGTAGGACATAATGAAAAGGCAGAAATAGTACAAGCGTTTGCTAAAAAGAATGTTCAAGGTAAGGAGTTAATAGGAGGATTAGTAGGTGGAAATGAAAAAGGGAAGATAAGGGATTCTTATGCCGAGGCTAATGTTAGTGGACAATACTTTTCTGGTGGGTTAGTTGGTGGTGACCAAGAGGGAGTAATTGAAAATTCTTATGTTAAGGGGAGTATATCTGGTGATGAATATGTTGGTGGATTAATCGGTGTTAATGCCTATGGAACGATTAAAGATTCATATGTTATAGGTAAGGTTTCTGGTTATAATTGTGTAGGAGGTTTGGCAGGAATTAATGGAGGAGATATAAAGAATAGTTATGCTAAAGGAGACGTTGATGGTTTTGAGTTTTCTGGTGGGTTAGTAGGTTATAATAATGAAGGTGTGCTTAAAGACTCTTATGCTCAAAGTACAGAAGAAATGAAGAGAAAAGAATCTTATGAAGGGTGGAATTTTGAGTATATCTGGGATATTGATGAAGACAAGAGTTATCCTTATTTTCAATGGGGAAAAAATAAAAGATAGAGAAGATAATATAAAACCTCCTAGTAATTACTAGAAGGTTTTATATTATCTTTTTTTTAGGTCTAGAAATTTAGTTAAGTGGCAGGGACAACTCTGTCTAATTCAAAATCTATCTTAACTTTTTCTCCACTGTTCAAATTCATCTTAAGTTTAAAACATCTAATATCTTTTTGCTTTAGTTGCAATTGTTTTAAAACAGTCTCAATAAGGGCCAAAGGTTTAGTATCAGTAGGGTGTGGTAACCCCTTAATAATATTGTCTATCTCGTCTAAAACTTTACCATTAGTGATCTCTTCCACATTGTCTCCTGCCTTTCTCACTATTTTTGCATAAGACTCTTCACCTTTAGATTCATAGAAGAATATTTCAGTTTTATTACTACTAAGTCTTACCTCTAGTTCAAATTTTTGTATTTCATCCAGTGTCTGTTCAGAAGAACCACCTAAAAAACCTAATAGTGAGAATTGGAGGTTTTCATTTTCTTGAATGCCATAGAGCGTAAAACTGATACCAATGGCCAATAAAAAGAGCAGTAAAGCAATAATTGGTCTCTTTGTTCTCAAAAAAACACCCCTTTTTATTAAATTTGACTATTAGTATGATAACCATTAAATCAACAATTAATAAGAGTGAATTATTGATTATTTAAAGAGAGCTAGTATTATAAAATTTATCTTTTCAATTATCCATATATTTGCAAACGACACCTTTTTCTTTCAAATTAGTAATACATTCTTTTAAATATTGGTCATCATGTTCAGGATAAATGATATCTTCTGAAAAATGCTCTAATGGAGAAATGGTACAGAAGTTATTATCATAGCCAACTGTTTTACCCCTATAAGACTTATCAAGCCATTTTTGATCAGGGTTATAGTCTCTTTCTTTCATTTCTGACATTACTTTCAAGTGATAGGCAACTAGTCTACTGGGATCATATTTAAAAACATAATTTACTGTGGCATGTTTTTTGCCCCAGCCCTTGCCACGGAGAGCACAACATTCTCGATGTTGACCGAGAAGTTGTTGGCGTGGTAATTTATCAATTAAATTTTGATGCCATAATCTCATTTTAACCAACCTCCTTTCTTGTAATTGTTTTTTATAATACTATCTACTATATGAATAGCTTTTGCTAATAATTTTATTTTAATAAAATCTATTTATTTATATGGATAAAGCAGTTTGGAAATTCTTTTTGATTGTGTTATATCAACTCCTTCTGTGATTTATATTATTGTTATTTCTATGTAGTAACTTAGAAGCCTTTTTTATTGGTTGATTGCATGTTGATAAAAGATAGAATACTTTTTATTAAGCAAAGTAATAATATATATAGTTTAAGTAAATATTTAATGGGAGGTTGTACAAGTGAGAGAATTAACCCAAGCTGAAAAGTTAACACTTAGGGAATTGTTGCAGATGGAAACGAATGCTTTAACTAAAGCAAAAGCTACCCAGGAAATGATTGATGATGAAGACTTAAAAAAAGAGACAGAATCTGCTATTTTGGCAATGGAAGGTAGAATTAAAGGAATGCAACAATTTATTAATGAAAACAATATAATAAACAGTAAGGAGGTTCACTAATATGGCAAATTTGATGTCAGCTTTAGTAAATGGAGATAAATTAAAAGATCAAACAGTAGCTGCTGATATGATTGCAGGAGCTAAAAGTGGGGCTACTGCCTATCTGTCTGCTATTTTAGAATCTTCTACGCCTGAACTTAGAGCAATGTATAATGATAGTTTAAATCAAATCTTAGCTGGACACTCAGCATTAACCGCCTTAGCTGTAAATAAGGAGTGGTACAAGCCATATGATATACCTGAGCAACAACTGTCTGAAATTTTCAATCAATCACAACAGTTAGTTGAACTTCCTAAAGAGTAAGTAAGTTTATAATAGAAACCCCTACTAATTAGTAGGGGTTTCTATTTGAATATTCAGTAGTTAATAGGTAAGCAAGAAGATAATGTAAAAAACAGTCAAATAGGTGGTTTTTTAGATTACACCTAAGAAGAATAAAATTAAAATAATGTATAAGAGAGAATGACGTCCTACAATTGGAAAACCCATTTTATATACCTCCTTTCAACACTAAGTGTTATGCTTTTATCATATAATATGCACTAGGCAAAATTATGTTAATTAAATCTAAAAGAAGTCAGACAAAATTTAAGTTTTGGTTATGAATAAGATTAAAGCTTTGGTTAAATCCTAAAAATAGTAAGTATTTAATGGACAATGATATCACTGCAAATATTATAAATACGAAGGAAAGGAAGAGAGATTAATGGAGACTTTAGAAGGCTTATTACATGTACTTAAGTTTCTTTTTTGGGCTTTAGCCGCTCATCTATTTCACTATCGCCAAAATTTTTATCACTGGAGCTTGTGGGTTCCAGTAATCTCCATTTATTTTTTAGCAGCTAATCTTTTTTTAGCAGAGTTTTATGGAGCAAATTGGGTATTAACATTATTAGCTATAACTTTAGTTAGTGTGATAGTTACAAATTTGTGGGGAGCTTATCTACATTGGGATGGTGTTAAAAGTAGGGTAGGTGGGGATAATGTTCATAATCATATGGTAGGACCTCCTGTAATTCTACCCTTGATAGTAGCTACTGTTGCTACGATTGATCTGTTGAGACTTCTACAAGGAGGGATCAATTAATGATTAAGCGGAATACTTATTATCCAGATTATAACGTTTTAGATGAAATTGAAGAGTGGGATCCAGTTACTGCTGATGCAGTACTTAAAAGATTAGGGCCTTTTTCTGCCCTTAAATTCTTAACAGGTGATGAAGAGCAGAGATTGAGAGTGATATGTAAACATCTCGTTTATGATAATCGAGATGATATCTTTGATTGGGTGATTCACTTTATTGATCAAAGACTGGCTGATGAGAAAGGAGAATATCAAAGAAGTCCTGATGCACCACCGGAAAAGATTTTAGTCAGGGAAGGGCTGAAGGCAATTGATAAATTAGCTAAGAAACTTTATGGTGGTGAATTTCTTTCAATAGGGGTTGAAAAGCAATTTGATATATTAGCTTCTTTACAGGTGGGAAAGGCAGTTAGTATTCCTGAATGGTCAACAATTCCTCAAAAAGATCTATTTGATAAACTATTGGTCTTGACTGTTGCTCCTTATTATTCCCATCCAACTATCTGGTCAGAGATAGGTTATGGTGGCCCTGCCCATCCAAGAGGATATTATAGGATTGAACTTGGCTTAGCAGATCCTTGGGAGGCACAAAGGAAACATTTGACAGACAAGGAGGAAGAGAATGGATAATGAAAGTTGTGTAGAGAAGGAAAGTTATGTACAGCATAATTGTGATCATTACAAAGATCATCGTTATGATGATCTAGAACATAGAAAGTATGGAGATAAAGAGGTCGATGTCTGTATAGTCGGTATGGGAGCAGCGGGGGGAGTATTGATCCATGAATTGAGTAAAGCAGGGTTAGAAGTAGTAGGGATTGAGGCTGGCCCTTTTTGGGATCCTCAGACTGATTTTGCTAGTGATGAATTACATGCTTATTCATTAAATTGGCAGGATACCCGCTTATCTGGAGGGAATGATGCGTTGAAGTTTGGGCCAAATAATTCAGGGCGGGGAGTTGGAGGTGGAACCACCCACTTTACTGGAGTGTTTTATCGTTTCCATGAAAGTGATTTTAGGGTTAAATCTATCGATGGAGTGGGGGAGGATTGGCCCATATCTTATCAAGATCTTGAACCTTATTATGATAAGATTGAGAATGATATTAAAGTCTCAGGGCCAAAACATTTTCCTTGGGGGCCTTTCAATGGCCCTTATCCTTACCCTGAAAGAGAACCTATCAGTGCTTGGGCTCAGGTCTTTCGTGAAGGGTGTGAGATTTTAGGGATTAGAAGTAGTGTAACTCCATTAGCTATTCTATCTGCTCCTTTTGATGGTCGCCCTCCCTGTACTAATCGAGGTTTTTGTAATGAGGGCTGTAAGCCTAATGCTAAATTCAGTACTTTAATCCATCATGTACCTAAAGCAATTCAAGAGGGTGCAGAGGTAATTACTGATTCAATGGTTACTAGAGTATTGGTAGATGATGATGGTAAGGTGAGTGGTGTTGAGTTTAATCATGATGGTAACTACTATCAGCAGAAAGCTAAAGTGGTAATAGTTTCAGCCTTTACAGTCGAAACACCGAGGTTATTGCTAAATTCAGCTTGTTCTCAATATCCTGATGGGCTAGCTAATAGTAGTGGATTGGTTGGAAAGTATATTATGCCCCATAGTGGACATGATGTCTTTGCTAAGTTTGATCAAGAGATGAGGCTATATAAAGGAACTCCTGTAATGGCTTGTACACAGGATTTTTATGAAACAGATCCAGATAATGATTTTGTGAGGGGTTATACCCTGAATGCACATGGTAATAGACCAGTAGCAACAGCTAAGATTCTGACTGCTGATGCTGGATACTGGGGTAAAGATCTGCGTGAAATCATGCTGAACTTTAATTTTTATGCTCAGATAACGATGGTAGGTGAAGTACTACCACAAAAAGAGAATGAAGTTGTCTTGAGTGAAGAGAAGGATGAATATGGAATACCACGCCCCAAAATAACTTTTAGTTACTGTGAGAATGACAATAAGATGATTGAACATGGTGTAGAGAAGGCCAATCAGATCTTTAAAGCAAGAGGTGGGAAGCCTGCTTTTGTGGCAGCAGATACTGGACATCTATTAGGAGGGTGTCGGATGGGTGATGATCCGGCTAATTCTGTAGTTAATGGATTCTGTCAAAGCCATGATATTCCTAATCTCTTTATCTGTGGTGCTAGTGTCTTTACAACTTCTGGAGGTGCTAATCCAACTGAAACAATTATGGCCATTGCAGCAAGGACTGCAGACTATATTGCTGATCTGGGTAAAAAAGGTGAATTTTAAATAAATATTATTTAATATGAATAAGTCTGATTCTCTTTTTTGAAGTTTAATCAAAAAGAGGTCAGTCTTATTTTTATTGTGTTTTTTAAAAAAATAGTGTTAAGGTATAATTAAATCTATCATATTTCTAGAGAGGAGAGTAAGAGATGAAGAAATTAGTTGTAGTATTATTCTTAATTTCAGTTGTTGGTCTTACATATTCAGAGTTAGCTTTAGCCAATGATGCACATATACCACCAGGTTTAGAAAGGACAGGGGGAGTACCACCTGGCTTAGCAAAGAGGGGTGGCCTACCACCTGGTCAAGCTAAGAAGATAGAAGGTGAAAATAAATTAGATAAACTGGTAAAAAAAGATCCAATGTTAGGGGCTAGTCGATCTTTATTTTTACCTGGGTTAGGTCAATATTATGTGGGGGATCAAGAAGGGGCTCAAAAATTTATTGCTCTTGAGGCGGTTGGAGCGGGATTACTATATGCTTTCAGTGATTCTGAGAGTGCTAATAAGTTAATAGGTGCAGGGATGATAGGATTGAGGGTTGTTTCTGCTGTCGATGCTTATGAAAAAGTATTAGCTTACAATCAAAGGCTTGTTGATAGATATAGTTTGGAGTTAAAAGAAGATGGAGTTATGCTCCATTTAGGCTATGATTTTTGATTTGAACTGATGTATAAAAGTCTCTATTGAGGAGATTATAAAAATTGAAAAGGACTTTTATTTATATAAAACAAGATAATTTAATCTAGAAACTAAGGGATTAAGCTAAAAGCTTAATCCCTTAGTTATTTTTATTTAACTTAAAAGAGGTTCAATAAAAAGAGAGAGTAAAAAGGTGAAAAAGAGGAATAAATTACATAAAAAAGGTAATATTTTCTATTGAGTTCAATATATATAAGTAGAGAATTTTAAACTAAAATGATTGATAAAAATTGAAACTGAAGAAGATAATAATACAGAAGGAGGAATGATAATGAGTAAGAAATATGAAGATGACAGTTGGCAGGAAAGAATGAAGATTAAATTAGATATTAATAATATGTTTGCTAAGAAGATAGGGGGGGAACATGGGTATACTCCGAAAGACATCAATAATATGCAATCTCAAGCTAATGATGCTCATCAAGCAATCTTAGCAGCAAAAGAGAAAGAAAGATTAGGATTTATGGAGTTGCCTGAGACGCACCAAAAGATTGCAGCAGAAATTAAAAAATATGTTCAAGCTAATTATCAAAATTATGATAATTTTGTAGTGTTAGGGATTGGAGGTTCTGCGTTAGGTAATATTGCTTTACAGACTGCCTTAAATCATCCTTATTATAATTTAAATGAGCAAGTTAGGGATGGTTATCCAAGGTTATTTGTTCCTGATAATGTTGACCCTGTTCGGTTGAATGGTTTATTGGAAACTCTAGATCTAGAAAAGACTTTATTTAACGTTATTTCTAAGTCAGGTGGAACTGCTGAGACGATGAGTCAATTCTTAACTGCCCGTAATTTGATTGCTGAAAAGTTAGGGGCAGAAGCAGTTGCTGAACACTTTATTGCTACGACCAGTCAAGACTCTGGCAATTTAATTAAGATTGCTAAGCAGGAAGGAATTAAAACTTATTATATTCCTGAGAATGTAGGAGGGCGGTTTTCTGTTTTAAGCCCAGTCGGGTTGGTATCGGCAGCATTTACTGGAGTCGATATTGAAGAATTATTAGCGGGAGCAAGGTATATGGCCCAGTTGTGTGATACGGAAGATTTATGGGCCAACCCTGCTTATTTGAATGCGACACTACATTATTTAGCCGATCAAGATGGCAAGCCAATGTCTGTAATGATGCCTTATTCTCATTCACTGAAGGATATAGCTGACTGGTATCGACAGCTCTGGGCTGAGTCTTTAGGTAAAAAAGTTACTCGAGAGGGAGAGGTTGTTCATGTTGGCCCGACTCCAATTAAGGCATTAGGTGCTACAGATCAACATTCTCAAGCCCAACTATATATGGAAGGGCCATTCGATAAAGTAGTTACATTTTTAGAGGTGGAGGAATTTAAAGAGCAGCTAGAGATTGGGTCAGGATATGATGAGATTGCGGGTGTTTCTTATTTAGGAGGAACTACCTTTAATCAGTTGATTACTACTGAAAAGAAAGCAACTGAATTAGCTTTAACTAAGAAGGAACGCTTAAATTGTACAGTTATTTTTCCTGAAATAAATGAATTTACTATGGGGCAATTTATCTATATGTATGAGTTACAGACTGCTTTTGCTGGTGAGTTATATAACATTGATGCTTTTAATCAACCAGGGGTTGAGTTGGGTAAAGAATATACCTATGGGGTATTAGGTAGAGAAGGATTTTCAGAGATGAAAGATGAGTTTGATGGTAGGCCTAGTAAAGATGGAAATTTAATTATCTGATTTATTTAGTTAGTTGGCCCTCTTTGAGGGTCTTTTTTTGTTAGAATAAAGTCTCTCTTTTCAATTCTTGTTAAAAATCATATGAAATACAATTTCTCTAAAACTTTCTAAAAGGATTCAACTTTTTTATTATAGAAGTATTAAAGAAGATAGGGTTGATTTAAATAACTAGAAATATTTTTAAAGACCTAACATAAGATTAAATTAAGGAAATTTAATTTAAAGAGGGAGGCAAGGTAACAATTATTTTATTGAGAATTAGTTTAGTATTATTTTTTTTATTTAGCTTGGGTTTAATTGGAAGAGAGGAAGTGCCATTTAGTTCTTTGTTAGAAAAAGAAATAAATGGCAAGTGGCAGAAGAAAGATTATAATTCTAATTTAATCTTTAAAGTTTTAACAAATCCGGATAGTAATTTGGAATTACCTAAATACCATCAAAAATTACCTGCAAAATTAAATGTTAATTATGAAAAGTATTATTTAATCTATGTTGCTTTGGGTGAATATAACGCTTGTAAATATGATATTAAAATTGATAAAATTATTAAGCAAAAAGATAAAGTAATTGTAAGAGTCAAGACAGTCAGTTGCACTTCTCAATGTATAGGTCTAGAATTGGTTAGTTTACCTTATGATTTAGTAAAAGTTCCAAAAAAATATCTTGTTGAGAATGAAGAAGAATTAAAATTCAAATTTATTGACCAAGATAATAATTTATTAATTAGCAAGAGTTTAAAATTAAACTAATTTAAATAGTTGAAAGGGGAAAAATAGTGGCAGTTAAATATAAAGCAATCATTTTAATATACGTAGCAGTAGCAGTACTAACATCAGTTCAGGTTGAAGCGCAAGGAATAAATCTATTGGTCAATGGAGAAAAGATAGATGTTAATTTAAGAATCGTTAATGGAAGGACAATGGTACCGCTTGATTTTGTCAGCGATTATTTTGGAGCTGAGGTAGAATGGGAAGCAGAGTCAACTGAAGGAGAAATTATTCATCCTCACAAATTAATTGAACTAGAAGTTGGTAGTAAAATCGCTTTAGTCAATTCTGAACCTGTTCCTTTAGGTGAGAATGTTAGGTCAATAGATGGACAAGTTATGTTGCCATTAAGATTTTTAACAGGAATTTATGGTGGGGATTTAGATTGGCAGGAAAGTAGTAAGTCAATTCATTATCAAACTAATCAACTCAAAGGTTTTGAAGTTAAAGAGGAAGAAGATAACTTTAAATTAATTATTGATTCTAATTTTATTTCTAATTATGATTTACAGTTATATCATCAGCCAACCAGATTGGTTTTGGATATGCATGATATTAGTTTTAAAGAACTACAAGAAACAATCAATGTTGGAAGTGAGTCAGTAAATAGGGTTCGATTTAGTCAGCTTGATTTTGCTCCTGCAATTGCTAGGATTGTAGTTGATATTGAAAATATGAGTAGTTATAATATAAAAGAAGATGGTTCTAATTTGATTTTGGAAGTTGAAGCTAAAGAAGAAGTAATAACTTCTTCAATTATTAGTACTAATCATGATTTAATTAATCAATTACGATTAACAAATAAAAGAGTTGTAATTGATCCTGGACATGGTGGAACTGATTCTGGAGCAATAGGTGTTACGGGATTAAAGGAGAAAGAAGTTGCTCTTGATATAGCTACTAGAGTCGATGACTTATTATATCAAGAAGGAATCAATACCTTAATGACAAGAAGGGATGACTCTTTTATTTCATTAGCTCAAAGAGCTGAGATAGCCAATAGGTTTGACGCTGATCTATTTGTCAGTATTCATTCTAATGCCAGTTATAACTCATGGGCCAACGGACTTGAAACTTATGCTCATTGGGATGCTGGTCAAGATAATTGGGCTTTGGCCTGGTATGTACAAGATGAAATTTTACAAAGGACAGATTTTACCGATCATGGTTTAAAAGCTGCTAATTTTGCTGTTTTAAGAAGAACAAATTTACCAGCTATTTTAGTAGAAGCTGGATTTTTATCAAACCCTGCCGATGAGCAATTGTTAAGAGATCCCCAGTTTAGGCAACGAGTTGCTGAGGGGGTTGTAGCTGGAATTAGAAGGTATTTTGAACAGCAAACTTAATCGGTTAACATAAAATTCAATAGAGCTTTGTCGTTAAAAATTAAAATCTTTGCAATTTATTAAATAACTTGGGAATTTAAAGAGGATTTTATCTAGAAAGACAGAATATTAAATATAAGATAAATTAATGAGTATGTAGAAAATTGTCTAGTTTAGGGGGCAGAAGAGATGCCAAAAAAATTATCGATAGTTGTAGTACTGATATTAATTTCAGTTGTTTCATTGCAAGTAAATGCTACACAAGAGATTAAACTTGAAGTTAATGGAAATATTGTGACGGAGGATTTAGATTATAAGTTATTAGATGAAGATATATTAATTCCATTACATAATCTAACAGATAACTTACCTATTAAAGTCAGGTGGTTCAGTGCGATAGAGACATTACAGTTAGAAACTGAAGATAGAACTGTGAAATTAAGGATAGGGGATCGAAATTTACAGGTTAATCAACAGATGGTTCAAGTTCCTGTAGCTGCTGAATTAGTTGCTCAGCAACCAATGGTACCTCTTAATGCTTTAGGTGATATTTTAGGTTTGGTAATTGATGTTGAGTCTGATAATAAAATAGTTAAGATATCTGAAACTAGAGCAGAATTAAAAGCAATAGATTATTTGAAGACTGATGATTATGAAGGGGTAAAAATAACAACTAGTGAGCCAATAAATTATCAACTTGATTTAGTTCAGAAACCATATCGAATAGCTTTCGATCTAGAAAGGACTGCTTTGAATCGTGATTTAGATAAATTAGATTTAGAGAGTCAGTTGGTTAGAGATGTTAGAGCTTCTCAATTTGATTCTAGAACGGCGCGGGTTGTATTAGATTTATTTGATAATGTTGATTATCAAATAAAGGAATTAGAAAATGATGATGATTATAATTATTTATTACAGGTTAGTTCAATCATTAAAGACATAAGTCACAGTGAAGAAGGTTTGAAAATAGATGCTACGCGACCTTTACAAGCTAGCTCAGTAAGTTATTTATCAAATCCACAGCGAGCTGTAATTGATATTAAGAATGCTGCCTTAGCAGAAGGTCAAACTTTAGAAGTTGATGATCCATTGATTGAACAGGTTAGAATGAGTCAATATCAGACTGATCCTCATAATGTAGTTAGAATTGTGCTAGATTTAAAGGATAATACCAAGGTTAATTTAGCTCATCAGGATGAATCATTGATAGTTAAATCAATTAAGTCTGAATTAGAAGAGATAGTATATGATGATACTCAGGGACAGTTGTTATCTTTTGACTTAACTGAAAGAGTAGAGCCAGAAGTTATGGCTTTAGCAGAGGGTAATAGGCTTGTCATTGATCTTCCTGATACCAGCAAAGAGGTAATTGAAGATCAGATAGATATTGATAGCGAATTAGTTAAAGGGATACGTACTTCTCAATTTAGTGATGATATAACCAGAATAGTTGTTGATCTAAAAGAGCTTGTTCCTTATGAGTTGGGTTGGGAAGGTAATACCTTACAAGTTAGATTAATGAATCGCCTGTTAGGAGTAGGTACTACTTCTGAAGGCTTAAAGACCGAGTTGGGATTATCTTTATTGGCCCCAACAGAATATGAAGTTTATAAATTATATGATCCATATCGCTTAGTAATTGATTTAGAAAATACGGTAGTAGATAAAGAGCAGCTTGCTATTTCTGAAAAGTTAGGGCTGGTCAAAGATGTTAGGGTAAGTCAGTTCTCTGCTGATCCTAAGCAGGTTAGAGTTGTTTTTGACTTAGATAGTGATATTACCTTTGACGTGGAATCTGATGAAAGAACTAAGGATATCGATCTTAAATTGAATAGATTTAATCTAAAAGATACAATTATAGTTGTTGATGCAGGTCATGGTGGGTATGATCCTGGAGCAATAAGTCCTTCAGGCTTAAGAGAGAAGGATGTAGCATTAGATATTTCTTTAACCTTAGAAGAGTTATTAAATGATGCAGGGGCCAAGGTAATCATGACAAGAAGAGATGATTATTTTGTTGATCTAATGGAAAGAAGTGAAATTGCTAATAGCTTAGATGCTGATCTATTTATCAGTATTCATGCTAACTCTCATACTGATCAACGACAGTCAGGAACAGAGACATATATTGCACGTGATGCTGATGAGCAAGAGATCGTATTAGCTGAGTATATTCAACAAAATAAAGTTGAAAAGTTAGGAAGACGTGATCGAGGTGTTAAAAAGAATAACCTATATGTGTTAAGAAATACTGAAGTTCCAGCAGTTTTAAGTGAAGTAGCTTTCTTAAGTAACCCAGAAGATGAAGGGTTACTAAAAGAGGATAGCTTTAAACAGGAAGCGGCTATAGCTTTATATAAGGGGATCAGTCAATATTTTGAGTTGTTACTGGAGGAGGAATTTTAATGAGCGGTTCTAAGGCTAGAAACTTATTGATAATAGGTGTGATTGGTGTGATTATAGCTTCGATTTTGATCTACCCTCGTTTGCTTGCTACAACGGAGGTTGAGCTTTATTTCAGTGATGCTCAGGCTCAATTGCTAGTAGTAGAAACGCGAGAAGTAAGAAGAAATAATTTATATCAAAATACGATTGATGAATTGATTAAGGGACCACAGTCAGAAGAGCTAGGAGTTACAATTCCTCCTGAAACAGAAGTGATTGATTTAGAAGTAGAGGATAAATTAGCGGTAGTGGATTTTAGTCAAGGTCTAGTTGAGCAACATTGGGGTGGTACAACTGGAGAGATATTAACTGTCTATTCAATTGTTACTACTTTGGCCCAATTTGATGAGATAAAGCAGGTGCAGATTTTGCTTGAAGGAGAAGAGGTAAAAACATTGAGTGGTCATTTGAAGTTGGAGCAACCACTAGAAGTTGATCCGCAGTTAATAGAATAAAAGTGATTTTTTAGCGAGACTTATTGTCTCGCTTTTAATTTGTTTAATTTAAAATAAGTTGGCCAAGTTGCATATACTATAATTAATAACTTAATCATATGCGTTAACTTAAGTCTGAGGCTGAGTTTGAGTTTGAGGTTAAGTCAACCATTAAAACCATAAGGTCTTAGGTTTTACTTAAACTTAGACTTGGACTTAAACTTAAGCTTAAGCTATATAACGTGTATGGTAACTGATTATTATTTTTAATAATTAGACTAGGAAAAGGTGAATAGGATGGTGAAAATGGATAAAAACAATCCAATTGTTTTATTTGATTCTGGGGTAGGAGGATTAACGATTGCTAAGGAGGTAATGAGTGAATTCCCTAATGAAGATATTATTTATTTTGGTGATACAGCTCATCTTCCTTATGGTTCTCGTCCTCAAACTGAGGTTAGAAGGTTTGCATTCGAAATTATAGATTATTTCTTAAAGTTAGAGGCTAAGCTGGTGATTATTGCTTGTAATACTGCAACTGCTGCTGGGCTTAAAGCTGCACAAAAAAGATTTGAAGTTCCAATTATTGGCCCGATTAAACCTGGAGTAAGAGAAGCCACTTTAGCTACTACCAATAATAAGATTGGAGTAATTGCTACTGAGGGAACGATTGAAAGTGGTGTGTATCAAAGAGCCTTGCAGACTCAATCAGCAAATGTTGAAGTTTATGCTCAAGCTTGTCCGAAATTCATTCCTTTAGTAGAAGCAGGAGAGCTATATAGTCAAAAAACCAAACAGATTGCTCAATATTATTTAGCTTCTTTGGTAAAAGAAGAGATTGATACATTATTATTAGGTTGCACTCATTTTCCTTACTTAAGAAAGGTATTGAAGGAGGTTGTAGGTGAAAGTGTTAATTTAATCTATCCTGGTCGGGGAATTGCTTTGCAAGTAAGGGATATTTTAGAAAGTAAAGCTCTATTAAATTCTAATCAAATTAAAGGAAAAAGAGAATTCTATATTAGTAATTTAGATAAATTATCAGCTAAATTTGTGAAATTGGGGAAAGAATTTTTGAACTTTAAAGAATTAAATTTTAAAGAGCTTGATTTATGGAGCGGCTAGCTTTAAGCTAGCCGTTTTTTCGTTGGTTTTAAGATTCTGTTCTTACTTAAATTTAACCTGAACTAATTTGTTTAGTGGTAAATTAGTTCTTTTAAATTTTTGATGTATAAGAATGTCATAAGTCAGGAACAATACGTAGTAAGAAATTTAATTAAAGGAGTGAGAAGTATGGAGTTAGAAGAGTTGACAAAAAAGGAGCAAATTATCAATTATGCTCGGCATGACCCTTTCTTAAAGATCAGTGAAATAGCTGATAATGTGGAAACAACTCCACGTTATGTAAGAACTATTCTATCTGAAGCTAATATTTCTTTAATGGAGCTACGTGAAAAACATGCTCGCAATATGGAACAGCGCTTAGAAAGAAAAGAATATAATTTACAGAAGGCAACGGTTCAGTTATTGAAAGGGAAAGGTAAAATTGAAGTAGGTGAGATTAATTTTAAGAAGATTGAGGATGTAGAGGTTGATGAATTGGTTAAAGTATCTGAAGAGGAAGATTTATATAAGATAGTACAAAAGAAGTTGGTTGATGGAAACCCTTATGGGTTACAAGAAGTTATTACTTATTTAAGTAGTAATATTAATCAACAAAGAATTGCTGATTTGGATTCATTATATGAGTTGTTTAATGATAATGGATTGGATAACTTAAAATTTAGAAGTAATGTGATGCAGGTAGAAAAGGCTAATCCAATGTTAGCTACTAAACTTGGTTTAGAACAGAGTGAACCAGTAATTAAAAGTCAACGGGTGATCTTAATTGATAAATTACCGATAGCAATAGAAAATTATTATTTTGATGCAAATAGTATTCAGCTTATTTTTCCGGGTGAGTTAGTAGTTTAGTATTGACTTTTAGATTAATTATGATATAATTAGCAGTGGAGTTTAAAAGCCGAGGTGGCGGAATTGGCAGACGCGTAGCGTTGAGGGCGCTATGGATATTTTATCTGTGTGGGTTCAAATCCCACTCTCGGCACCAATTTTTATTAAACTACTTAGAAATGAATAAAATACATTTTCATAACTTAATTTGAATTTAAACAGCATGCTCCCTTTGAGGGGTATGCTGTTTTTGTAATTGTAGAGCTATGTATTAATTAGTAGTATAAAGTTAAATATAATTACAATAATGTGGCACTTTTGATTTGGCGGGTAGAAATGATATTTGTAGGGGCAGGTCTCTGTGCCTGCCCATGTTAAATCACGGGCGACCACGGAGAGTCGCCCCTACAAAAACACATTCTTTTACGAACGAAAAGTGCCACTGTATATCAATAAAATTTCAGAATATTAATCTGAAATTTTATTTTTGAATATTAAATAGATTAAGGGTAATTATAATAAATAATAAGTAAAATAAGGAGGGTAGAATGAAGAAACTACTAGTATTTTCATTAGTATTGCTGATAATTGGAATAGGAACTATTGCTTATTATAGTCAGGCAGAAGTTAACTTAGAAGAAAGTCATGCAGGGACTCCTAGCTTTTGGAGTTTATCGCCTAGCGTAAGGTTGATGGCCAGAACTGTTTATGCAGAATCTAGAGGAGAGCCTTTTTTAGGACAAGTAGCAGTTGCAGCAGTAATCATGAATCGAGTTGAAAGTGAAGATTTTCCTAATACAATATCAGGGGTGATCTATCAACCTTGGGCCTTTACACCTGTAATGCATGGACTTATCTGGAATGTAACACCAGGGCCAGAAGCGGTAAGGGCAACCGTTAATGCTTATAATGGTTGGGATCCAACTTATGGATCTGAATATTTTTATAATCCAGCTAAGATAACTTCATATTGGGTTACTACTCGTCAAACGGTACGTAGAATTGGTAGCCATGTTTTTGCTAGATAGGGGGGATAATTTTGAAAAAGAGATGGTTGACAGTAGCTGGAATTATTTTAGCAGTAGCTATTACAGGGTATTGGGGTCGTAATATGTACCTATCTTATCAACAGATGAGAAGTGAAGTAAATAATAGGTATGAAAATGCTTTTCAAGGTTTAAATGATCATATTGATGATTTGGAGTCTGAATTAGGGACGGTATTAATTGCAGATGCCCCGGATAATTTAGCAGTAAATTTATCTAATGTTTGGGAATCTGCTTCTGGAGCTCAAGAAGATATAGGAGAGATACCAATAGCTAGTGATTCATTAGATAATGTAAAAGAATTATTACAGAAGACAGGACAATATGCTAAGCATTTAGAGAAAGAAGTTGTTGATGATGGGATAGACGAAGAAGATAGAGAGGTTATTAAAGAACTTCACAATAAAATGGGTATAGTAAATCGCAACTTAGAAACAATTCATGATGAAATGGAACAAGCAGGATTTAGGTGGAATGATAAGCGCAGGGTAAAGATTGATGAGGATGAACAGAGGTTTTCTATTACTCCTTTAGCTGGATTATTAGACTTAAGAGATAAATTAAATGTTGATGATATTTCAATTAAGTTAAAAGAAGTCTTACCCTCAGGAGTTATAGATTTTGAGCCTCAAGATTTAATTACAAGCCTATCTCAAATTGAAGGAGAGGAGATTGATCAAAACCAAGCAGTTCAGATAGCTCAAAATTTCATTAGAAATCCAGAGGATTATGAGTATGAAACAATTGCTAATGATAAAATAGATATAGAAGGTGAAGTAGTAGAAGCTCATGTACCTGCACATACTGTTAGAGCAGTTAATACTGCTCAAGCAAATGAAACGATCTTTTTTGATATTTCTAAAGTGGGTGGAAAAGTAATCTCCTTGCTTAATCAAAGGGGAGTTGGACAAGCACAAATAGATGAAGAAGAAGCTCAAGATATTGCAATTCAATTTTTAGAAGAAAATGAATTTGGGAATTTAGCTATAAGTTCTTCTAAAAGGTTCAGTGATATTATGCTACTATCTATAATCCCAGAGCAGAATGATGTTTTAATCAAGCCAGATGCGATTAATATAGAATTAGCTTTGGATAATGGAGATATAATAGCTTATAATGGATTGGACTATATTTTGAATCATAGAGAAAGAGAAGAATCTAAATTACAAGCTAATTTAGATTTAGAAGAAGCTGAAGAAAAGGTCAGTAATGATTTAGATTTGATTAGGGAGCCAAGACTTGTCTTAACAAAGGTAGAAGGTGAAGAGGTTCTTTGTTATGAGTTTATTGGTAGGATCACTGAAGAAGGTACAGGTAGTTATCTAATTCAGATCAATGCTAACACTGGAGAAGAAGAAGTTATTAAGAGTATTGATCAAGATTTTTATAAAAATGTAAGCTAAGAATATTGGCTGTCTTTAGGCAGCCAATATTTTTGTATTTTATAGTAAAAGCAAGGAAAGGGAAGAAAAAACACGATATCTTATAATAATGACTTGTCTTGGCGAAAAATAAATTTGAAGTTTTAAATTAAATTATGTATACTAGTAACTGCTGATGCAGAAAAGGGAGTTATTTAATGAGGGCGAATAGCTCAGTTGGGAGAGCACCTGCCTTACAAGCAGGGGGTCACAGGTTCAAGTCCTGTTTCGCCCACCATTTATACTTCATTAAACAATGAAGTTTGAATATTTAATAATATAGTTGAAAAGCATAAAAGGTTTGAATTTAGCTTTTAAATTATTCAATATTAGATATTAAATATTAAGTGTTTTTTCTGTGGGGACGTGGTGTAATTGGTTAACACGCCGGCCTGTCACGCCGGAGAGTGCGAGTTCAAGTCTCGTCGTCCTCGCCAATTAGTTCATTGAATAATGAATATTTAGTATTTAATAATACAGTTCAAAAGCAACAAAATTAAATTTAAGAAATTAAAATTATTCAATATTAAATCTTAGATATTAATTGCTTTTTATGGCGAGATAGCTCAGGTGGTAGAGCAGAGGATTGAAAATCCTCGTGTCCCCGGTTCGAATCCGGGTCTTGCCACCATTTATAGTTAACAGTAAATATTGTGCGAAAGTAGCTCAGCTGGCAGAGCGTCTCGTTGCCAACGAGAAGGTCGCGGGTTCGAATCCCGTTTTTCGCTCCAAATACGAGGTGGCATAGCCAAGTGGTAAGGCCGAGGACTGCAAATCCTCTATCCCCAGTTCAAATCTGGGTGCCACCTCCAAAATAAAATATGCCGGGGTGGCGGAATTGGCAGACGCATCGGACTTAAAATCCGATGGGACTTTCGTGCCCGTGTCGGTTCGAGTCCGACCCCCGGCACCATTTTTATTAATAATTAAATAATATGGGAATATAGCTCAGTTGGGAGAGCGCTACGTTGACATCGTAGAGGTCAGTGGTTCGAGCCCGCTTATTCCCACCAATCATAAACCTAGTTATACCAAGGCTTTAGAGGCTTTTGGTGGAACGGGTCTTTTTTTATTTGTGGGGGAGTTCGCAATAATTACGCAATAATTATTTTGAAGCTTAATTTTCTAGGATATTATCGAGTTGTTTTACGGCTTCCTTTTGCATAGTAGGAATTATATGAGAATAGGTATCTAATGTTTGATTAATTGATGAGTGCCCAAGACGTTCCTGAACTATTTTTGGATGGACTCCTGCTTTTAACATTAAACTTGCATGTGTGTGCCTTAGATCGTGTAGTCTGAATTTTTCTAATTGAATCTTATCTGTTAGTTTTTTAAATTGCTTACTAGCATAATCAGGGAGATAAGGGTTACCATTTTCTTTAAGAAAAATTAAATCATAATCATTGTTATAAGAATCAGCTAGGCGTAGTTTGTTTTCCTTTTGTTGGATTTGTCTATTCTTTAATATTTGAACTGCGTTATCATTAATATCTATAGGTCTTATACTTGAACTTGTTTTTGGTTCTTTAAATATCAGTCTTCCTCCACTTAGCATAGAGGCTGATTGTCTTACATCACTAGCGTTGCATCGAAATTTTAGATGAAATATCCATTGAAAAATAAAAACTCCTTTGATTAAATGGATAGGTGTGTGTCCCGCACAAAATCCATAAAATCAAAGGAGAATGAAATTATGAATAATTGTATCACACCATTAAATAAATTTCTAGATGTAATTGGCAAAAACTTTTTGGATAACTTGGTAGATAAATATAATTCTGATTATAAAGTGCATAAGCTGACAACTAAAACTCACCTAATGTATCTGCTTTACTTTCACCTTAGTCAAAAAGAAAGTCTAGAAGACTTTGTCACTGACTTAGAAAGTAATGAAGGATTAAAGAAAATATTGCCACAAATAAGTGTTTCCCAATTATCACGAAAAAATAAAGATAGACCTTATGAAATATTCTTTGAAATTTTCCAACACTTATTTAGTAAACTTAAAGGTAAAGTGGGATTACGCAAAGCTTTAAAAGAGATTGGTTCAGTGAAAATTATAGACTCATCAACAATCAGTTTATGTTTATCATCATTTCCTTGGGCTAAGTTTAGAAAAACTAAAGGTGGAATTAAACTCCATACCTTATATGATCTAAATACTGAAGCTCCAGAGAATATAATAATCAGTAATGCTATTGTTCATGATAAAGAAGTCTTTGATAACCTATCTTTAAATCCTAGTTACACCTATATTTTTGATAGAGCTTATATTGACTATCAAAAGTTTGATGATTTTGTTGAGGATGATATCTATTTTATAACTAGGTCTAAATCTAATGCTAAAATTGAAACTGTTAGAACAGTAAAACTGACTGATAAAGATAAAAAAGCAAATGTTCTATTAGATGCTACTGTCATTTTAGGTAAATATAATACAGAGAAAAGAATGAAACATAAATTGAGACTAATTAAAGTTAAAACTATTGATAGAGATGGTAATGATAAAGAAATTAAGATTTTAACTAATCGTTTTGATCTACCAGCTCATATAATAGCTCAGTTATATAAGGAACGCTGGGAAATAGAGTTATTCTTTAAGTGGATCAAACAACATCTTAAAATCAAAAGATTCTTTGGTCAAAATAAAAATGCCGTTTTAACTCAAATTTATAGTGCTGTAGTTTTACTTTTAATTTTAAAATTGATTAAAAAACAAATTAAGTTTAAAGGTTCTTTACTTAAACTGACTAGAATAATCAAATATTCTATACTCAGAACTATTAATAGCACATTTAGCTGGGAAAATTGGATCATGAATAGTTAATTTTAAATAATCTTCTATTCAACTTTAGAGTATTATAATTTCTAAGTTCAATATGTTCCATATATTGATTTTAGATGCTATATTGGTAATTATGAATTAGAAAATTATAATTTTAGCTAATCCAAATTTTCAATTTTAGATTTATTTTTTTCAAATAAATCAAACACTTAAATTTATTAATTAATGATTATTACCTGAATTTAACAATGCAACGCTAGTGGTCTTACATGAATTTTTTTATTTTTAAAATCAACATCTTTCCATCTAAGGGCCAACAATTCGCCCCTTCTCATACCTGTAAAGACTGCTAGGTATAAAAAGTCATATAACCAGCCATCTGCTGCTTCTAATAGGATGTTTACTTCCTTTTGGGTCATAGCTTGTATCTCCGGTTTATCTGGACTTGGTGGGCTAATAGGATCAGCTGGATTAGTATCTATTATCTGTAGCTTAACAGCATATTTAAGTACTTGGTTAAGAACTGTATAATGTCTCTTAACTGATTTTTTGCTTAACCCACCTTTTTTACCATCCATTCGACCATTCTTCAATTTCTTTGAGAGATAACTTTGAATATGCATAGGTTTTAAATCTGATAGATTGATGCTACCTAATAAAGGTATTATATGAGTGTTGATTATAATATCATAATATTCTTGGGTTGATTCGGCTAAGTTGATTTCGCAATAATCTTTATACCATTTATTCAGTAGTTCTGCCAGCGATAGCTTGGAAGGTTCTATATATGTTCCGTTTTCGATTTCATATTCTAGCTGGTGCATAACTTTTTTAGCATCTGTCTTATTTCCTTTGACCGTTTTGTAGATATATTTGTACTTGCCTGTAACAGGGTCTCTGCCTTCACTTACAACTACTTGATAAGAGTTCTTACCTTGTTTTCTAATATGTCCCATTATAGTTCATCTCCTTTCTAGATTATCTTTTGGTTATTGAGCTTAGGTTATTCTTTTTGTTATAACTACAACTCTCGATATTTTTAAATAAAAACCAACAAAGTAAAATATTTCTTAAGAGGATAAAAAATAAAAGAACTACTTGTCCTAGTTATAAAAAGTATTTTCATAAGGAAGATTTAATATTTCCATTTTGGTTACCATTGCTTGTTCAGAGACTTGGAAGTGATTTTTGAGCTTTTTGATATCCCCGCTATATTTATAAAAAGCTTGTTTTACTTTGTTACGAGGTATTAAAAGTTCACTAGCACAGATATTAGCCTCTTTTTCATAGTTTGGCTTATCTTCTTCGGGGTGGGTTTGAAGAATAGTATTACAATGTTTTAGTAGAATATGGGCCAATTCATGGGCTATATTAAACCGTAATTGTTCTCTTGTTTGATTGGCACTTACAATGATTAGTTTTTTATCTGAATTAAAGTTATCATTATAAACTAATGCTCCTTGTCCTTCAAAACTTACATAAGCTATTTTAACTCCTAAAATTTGGGCTGCTTTTTCAAGGTCAATAGGAGTAGTTAAGTTATTCATTTTCAAAAATTTTCTTGCTGTTATTTCGGCTCGTTTAAATATACTCATAATTAAAGGCCCCTTTCTCTATTAATTTTATTAAAATATTATAGATAGATAATAGGGGCTATGTTTTATTATTCTTATCCCGTTCATCTATAACTACATCATCTTCTACAAAAGCTTTAATTACCTTGATTGCTTTTGCTAGATCTTTATTTGTTAAGCCACGACTTTCTCTTAATAACATCAATTGTTGCTTGTTTTTAGCTGCATCCCATAAGAAGTCTAACTCCTCAGCTGAAAGCAATTCTAGAACTCCTTTAGGTACAATATCATTTAAATTTTCTGTTGGTCTTTTTATATCTGTGCGGCCAAGAAGGTAATCTACACTAACCTTGAAGTAGTCTGCAATCTTTTCTATTGTCTCATAATCAGGTTGTCTTTTTCCTGATTCATACAAAGATATTGTTTGTTGTGTTAAATTTAAATCTCTGGCTAATTCCTTCTGTAAAAGGTCACTTTCTGTACGTAGCTTTTTTATTCTCTTTCCTATCATAGCAGTACCCCTTTCTTATTCTTATTTTATTATACAACTATATGTAATAAAAATAAAGTTATAACAACATAATGAAATATTTTTTTGCTTATTCTCTTGACAAACAACAAAATGAAATATATACTATATATAAATACAACAAATAGAAATGTGAAAGGTAGGATTGATAATTTATGCCAGCAAGAGAGTTATTGATTTCGAAACGAAAGAGTAGGAATTGGTCTCAAAATGATATTGCTCAAAGATTGGGTACAAGTCAACAGAGTATATCTCCAATTGAAAATGGAAGAAGGGATCCAACTATTCGGTTAGCTAAAAAGTTTGAATTATTATTTGATGAACCGATGGAAAGTTTGTTTCCCGATATTTTTTTGGGAATTAAAACAACAAAGTGCAATGTTAAAATTGGCAATAGTTAATTATTTAAGTTAATGCCCAAACAGAAAAGGTATTTCTTTAATTTATAATATCCAAAGCCAAGGAATTATATAAGAGAGGGGAGAGTTGGTATGAAAGCTTTAGAAATGAAAGGTATTACTGAAGTTGTTGGAAGAGAGGTTCCAGAGATAGGAGGAGGGTTTGGGGTTGATAAGAAGAGTATGTTGGCCCGAGATATTGCAGAGTTTCATAATAAGGAGTTAATTCATGTTAATGAAGCAATTAATAATAATCGATATAGGTTTATAGATGGTGTAGATATTATTGATTTGAAGGGTTCGGAGTTTGTTATCGATTTGGTCGATAACAATATATTATCCAAAATGCAGGTTGCTAAGTCTAAGAATATTTATCTGCTGAGTGAAAGAGGTTATGCAAAGTTGATTAAGATCTTTAATGATGATTTAAGCTGGGAGATCTATGATAAATTGCTCGATGAGTATTTTGAGATTAAAGATGAGGTGGAAGTTGATGATGAGTTAGCTTTGGCCTTGCAGCTTAATAAGCAGATTGGAATAGCTCTTCAAGAGATGGCAGTACATAAGGTGGAGATAACAGAGGTGAAAGAAGATGTTAGAAGGTTAGCAGACAAGGTTGAGTTTGAGGTCTTGGATGAGGATGTAAGGGCCAGTGAGATAGCTCATCATTTAGGATTGACGACTGCTAAGAGTGGTAATGCACATAATCAACTTGTTGGAGCTATAGCTAAGGGGTTAGGTTTTAAGGTTGGTTATCAAAGAAGGTATAAAGATGAGTATATAAAGATTGTGGAGCATGAGAGTTTTTATCAGGTATATTACAGACCTTCTGGTGCTGATAGGATAATTAATTGGTTTGAGGAGAATAAGGATATTATCTCTTATCAGGAGTACTATAGCCAGATTAGTAAGTATGGAAATGAGGGTGACTTAAAGGAGAGGGGTTATATTGTTAATGGGGTCAAATATAAGACCTATATTGCTAAGTATAAATAAAATTAAGAAGTGGGGTGGAAGAATTGGGACTATTAGAGAGTATGACAGAGGGAATAGTTAGTCAGCTAGAAAGAATAAGTGAGAGGTTAGATAGACTTGAAGAGAAGCCAGAGTATAATACTGATATTAAGATGTTGACTGTTGAGGAGGTGGCAGAGGCTACATCATTGAGTGTGCCTAATCTGTATGGATTGATAAGGGAAGGTAAGATTCCCTGTGTTGAGGTGGGGAGAAGAAAGCTGATTCCAAGGAGGCAACTTATAAAGTGGATAGGTGATAATATGAAGAACTCGCCTGTTGGCCCAGGCGAGTTCAAGTAAAGCATTTACTAAATTTAAGATTATCTAAATTATATCAGAAAAGGGGAGGGAGTACAATGGTTGATTACTTTGATATTACGATAAGAAGGATTCAAAAGAACTGTGATAGATATAAACAGACTGGGGAGAAGGCTAAGGGAGTTGTCCGATAAGGATTTGGAGTGGTTAGCTACCAGTTATTTGGCCCTTATTTATTAACAAGAGTCTCTGGTTAGTCAGTATATTAAATTATAGGAGATGGGTGATTAGATGAGTAATTTACTCTTGGATGAAAGTCCTTTAGTTATTCAGCAGGGTTTAGCTAAAAAGTTGGGTTTAAATAAAGCGATAGTAGTTCAACAGCTACATTATTTAATTAAGAGAAGAAGGGAAGAGGATCGGGATAGGTACTTTCATAATAATCAATGGTGGGTCTATAACTCTTATCAAAAGTGGAGGGATAAGTTCTTTGCTTTCTGGAGTGCAAGGACTGTAAGGAGGATATTTAATAACTTAGAGGATGATGGGATATTTATCTCAGATAACTTTAACCTTAAAAATTATGATAAAACCAAATGGTATAGTATTGATTATGAGAGATTAGAGCAAATTTTGGAAGATAAGGATGATGAAAAAAAGGAGGAAGAGGACAAAAGAGAAGGAGTAAAACCTAGTGGACAAAATGGACATAGGGGGGCTGGTCAATCTGACCATACCCCTATGGACAAGTTGACCAAAGGGTATGGACAATCTGACCAAAGCAATACCAAAGAAGTCACTAAGAAGTCTTACAAAGATAGTAGTAGTATAGGGGAAATCTACGAAAAAGTCTTTGGGAGGACTATAAGCAGACACCATTTAGAGATATTGGAGAGCTTTGTTGAGGATCTAGGTAAGGAAGTAGTTATTTTTGGTTTGGAGTATGCCAGTTCTCAAAATGCTAAAACAATTAGTTATGTTCAGAGGGTGCTTAATGACTGGGTGAAGCAGAAGGTGAGTTCAGTAGAGGAAGCCAAGCAGCAGATAAAGCAGTTCCAGAAGAATAGGAAGGGGAGTAGAAGAGATGGAAAAGCTCCAGGAGCTAATAGATCGAGCGATGGAGAAGGTGGACAGGGACAAAGCAGTAGACTTGCCCAAAAAGCAAGAAAGCTTCTTAGAGAAGGAAAAGTGTCCTTACCAGAGGTGTAATGGTGATGGATTTGAAATGGAAGAAGAGGGTGGGAGGTTGGTAGCGGTTGAATGTGATTGTCGGGAGTTAAAGTTAATCAATACAAAGCTGAAGTTTGCTAGGATAGATCAAGAGTTCTGCGGAACTATGATTAGCGATTATAAGATAAAGGGTTATTATAAGAAAGAATCTTCAATTGAGAATGCTATGATCTGTAAGAAGTCGGCAAGTGAGTATGTGCGAAGGTTTGGAGAGATGAAAGCTAAGAAGAAGGGGCTTTACTTTCATTCTAAGAGAGCAGGTAGTGGAAAGACCTTGCTAGTATCGGCAATAGGTAATGAATTGATTAGAAGGTATAAAGCACAAGTTAGATTTGCAACTGCTGGTGAATTACTTGATGCTATTAGAGCTACCTACAATAAAGATTCTGAGCTTAAGACTCATGAATTAATAGATGCAGCTAAGAAGGTGGAGGTCTTGATAATAGATGATTTAGGTCAACAGAAGGTAAAGGCAGATACCAATGATCATCTCTTTGATATCTGCAATTATCGGATTAAGAGTGATGTGGTGACGATATTTTCTAGCAACTGCAAGATTGAAGATCTGCCTTATGATTATAGAATTAAGAGCAGGATTCAAAGGATGGCTATACCTATTCAAGCACCAGAAGAGAGTGTGAGGGAGAGTTTAGCCGAGAGGGAGAATGAGGAGGTACTTGATAGTCTACTGACAGGATAAGGGAATAGGAAATAAGGCGAGAGCACATTATTTTCGTGGGGGTGTTTTAGAGTGAAGAAGCATAAAAAGTTAATTGGGGTTTTGCTTGAGTATAGGAAGTTGAAGCGGAGAGTGGAGGCTATTGATATACAATTGGAGTATAATCAGCAAGCGATTGATTATGGAGTGCCTAGGGTACAAGGTGGGGGGAGTTGTGATCCAGTTTATGAGGTGGTGGAGAAAAGGGTTGATAGTGAGTTGGCCCGGGAGAAGGAGGAGAAGGAGAGAATTATTAACTTAATAGAGGTTGGGCTGAAGGTTTTGGATAAAGAGGTAGAGTTTCCTTTAATCGAGGCTAAGTATCTTCAAGATAGTGTTCAGAGGGATAATATGATCTATAATAGCACCAACTTTCCTTATTCGGCTAGTCAGTATTATCGGGTGAAGAAGAGGGCACTAAGGAAGCTGGATGATAATATCGGAGATTTATTGTGATCTGTTTTAGAAATGTTTTCTTTGTTTAGAATAATACGTTATAGTAATAGTACCATTATGTGGATGTGATAACTATGAATGATAAACTTAAAAAGGAAGTTGAATTTTTGCGGAAAAGGGTGGTTGAAGAGGCTGGAGATAAGGATTTATTAGATAAAGGTGTACAGGCTGTTAGTTGGAAATTGGCTAATAAAATTGTTGAGATGATAAAAGGTGATAGTTAGTGGGCTAGCCTTTTACAGGAATTATATAGTTCCCATACTAAAAAGTTTAGAAGATTTTGTTTATGATTTAGAAAATAGTAATCAACTAAATAAAGCTTTACTTAAAATAAGCAAATATCAGTCATCTCGTAAAAATAAAAATAGTTACTGTAATAGCTTACTTAGTTAGAAAAAGAAGGGTCAATACCCTTCTTTTTTTGTGTTTAACTATATAATAGTTGTGTAATTTCTAAAGAAAAAACAATACTATTGACTAACTAATTTTGTTGCTAATTCAACAGCTTCTTTTGCATTAAGAGAGAAGCCGTCAGCTCCGATCTTCTTCCACAACTTTGGATTTTGACTGAAGATATATCCTCCTACTATTATTTTGATTTTTGAGTTAGGTAGAGTAGATCTAATAGCTGTAATTAAATTTTTAACAGCTTCAATGTTATAAGACATAGTTGCAGAGATAGCAATTAAATCAATATCTAGACTTTGAAGAGTGGTTATTAGGCTGTTAGTAGGGAGGTTAGATCCTAAATAATATGTCTCCCAGCCTTTTAAACTAAGAAGATCTGTGATCATTCTAATTCCAATATTATGAAATTCGCCATTGGCTGAAAGAGAAAGAAGGGAATAATTTTCTTGAGCTTCAGAATTAATTCTGGGACAAATTTTAGACATAATTGATTCTGTTGCAGCGGTAAAGTAATGTTCTTGAGCGACAGTAACTTCATTTTTTTCCCATAAATCACCAACAGTTTTTAATGAAGGTTCAAAGATATCTAAGTAGATTTCTTCAATTTTTACTCCATCAGCTATAGTCTTTTGAATCAACTGATAAGCACTGTGCTCTTTTCCTGCTAATAATCTATTTAAATACTCTTCAGCTAATGGTGATAAACTATTATTATTTATGGTAACTTTAGTTGATAATTTTTCTATATTTTTTTTATTATCTGTTCGAGCCAATAAATAATCTAAAGATATGTTAAAATAATTAGCAATTTGGACTAATACTTTTTGATTCGGGAAGCGAATTCCCTGTTCATAGTTAGCAATGGTAGTTTGAGCTAAATCCAGTTTATCTGCTAAGTCTTTTTGGCGTAATTTCTTTTCTTTACGTAGTTTTTTTAGTCTTGATGCAAAATCAGCCATTGTATTCTCCCCTTTTAATTTGATAAGTTACCATCATTATAATACAAAATGTGTATATAAGCAACTCAAAACGTGTTAATAACTTGACATATTTCGTAATGAGTAGTATAATGAGTATAATAAGGGAATAAAAGAGAGCTAATAATACGAAATGAAATATAGTGAGGGTTGAGATTAATGAAAGTTATAACTTATTCTAAAAACATATTTATTCCAATAACTGATTTTTGTATTAATGAATGTTCTTATTGCAAGTTTAGATCTGATTTGGAGATAGCTGGGATAATGAAGTTAGAACAGATTAAATCTCATTTGTTTGCTGCTAAAAGTGCAGGGTGTAAGGAGGTACTCTTTAGTTGTGGAACTCAACCTGATAAATCAGTTAAATTTAGACAGCGGTTTCGTTCTGAAACCGGCTATAATTCAGTGGTTGAGTTGGTAACTGCTGCTTGTCAGAAAGCTTTAGAGATAGGTCTGATTCCCCATACTAATTTAGGGGTAATTGATTTTGAAGCATTAGAGATTTTAGCAGAGTATAATGGAAGTATGGGCTTGATGTTGGAGACGACAGCTAAAGTGGCAGCTCATTGCTATTCTTCTACTAAAGATCCTAGTACTAGATTGGAATTTATTGCTCAGGCGGGCCAACTTAAAATTCCTTTTACTACTGGATTATTAGTGGGAATTGGTGAGGAGAAGAAGGATAGAATCAACAGCTTACAGGCTTTATCTGACTTACATAATAAGTATGGTCACCTACAAGAGGTGATTATTCAACCGGTTAAATCAACTAAAAAGGGACTTGCTGGAGTTAGTTTAGTCCAGCTGCAGCAGTTGATTGGGTTGGCCCGAGAAATCATGCCTCCTGAAGTGGCAATTCAGGTTCCTCCTAATCTGGAAATAGAAAACTTAAAGGGGTTGATTGAATCTGGAGTTTCTGATTTGGGAGGGATATCTTCTTTGACTGATGATTATATTAATCCAGAATATAAATGGCCCCAATTAGAGCAATTAAAAGAGGAGCTAGAACCAAAATATCAATTGCGGGAACGCTTGCCTATTTATTCTCATTTTTTGCAGGAGGAATGGTTGAGAAAACGGGTACAGGTCAGTTTGCAGAGAGAGGGGTGGCAGAATGGCTTATAATTTTGATTTATTAGAGTCTATTTTTAAAAAGATAGAAAGAGGAATCAGATTGACAAAAGAGGATGCTATAAATTTATTCAAGGTACAGGGCATCGACCTATATCGAGTACTGGAATTAGCAGATTATAAGCGTCAACAGCAAGTAGGAGACGTTGTTAGCTATGTGGTAAATTATAATTTGAACATTACTAACATTTGTGTCAATGAATGTAAGTTTTGTGCTTTTAGTTGTAGTGAAGAGAGTAAAGAAGCTTATCTATTGACCTTTGCAGAAGTTGAAAAAAGACTTCAAGTAGCTTTGGAGCATGATATTACAGAAATATGTTTTGTGAGTGGGCTTCATCCTAATTTTGATTTTGAATTCTATGCTTCTTTGATAGAAAATATCAGGAAGATAGATAAAAGTTTACATCTGCATGGGGTTACACCTGAAGAGTTAAAGCATGCTTTAGCTAATGAAGGGTTGAGTTATCAGAAAGGATATCAGCAGTTAAAAGAGATAGGGTTAAATTCTATACCTGGAACTGCTGCTGAAATTTTGGATGATGAGATTAGAGAAAAGATCTGTCCTAGTAAGATTAAAACTGAAGAATGGATAGCAGCAATTACAGCAGCACATAATGTAGGTTTAAAATCTACTGCAACGATTATGTATGGACATTTAGAAGGGATTGAAGAGCGGGTTGAGCATTTAAGCTTGATTAGGGATATTCAGGATCAGACCGGTGGTTTTACTGAGTTTATTCCTTTATCATTTATGCCCTATAATACTGAACTATATCGAAGGGGGTGGTTACAAGGAGGAGCAACTGGTAGGGAAGATCTATTAATGATTGCTGTGTCACGTCTTTTTTTAGATAATATTGATAATATTCAGGCCTCATGGGTCAAGTATGGTCCTAAATTAGCTCAATTTATGTTACAGGCTGGAGCTAATGACTTAGGAGGAACCTTATTTAATGAAAAGATTACTAAGAAAGCAGGAGGTAAGAATGGAGAGTATTTATCTGTAGAACAGTTACAGAGCTTAATTAGAGGTTTGAACAGAGAAGCTAAACAGAGGGGAACAATTTATTAGAAGTTAAGGAGAAGTGATAATTTATGAAGGAAATTTCGTTGTATGAAGAGATCTTTGCTGCGTTGGATGGTACAATGGAGAAAGAGACTGGGGATATTGAAGAAGAAAAGCTTCGTTCTAGATCTTTGAAATTTGAAACTGATGTACCTAAGTTGGAAAAGATGTGCTATATTATGGAGCATGTTCTGCTAAAAAAAGAAGTAGAGGCTACTGTTTATGCTGGTTTTCAAAAGGTATCTCGAGCTAGAGATATTTGGGAGCGATTTTTACAGATAGCAGATAATGTTGCTCAGGTCTATATTTTTGGACAGGATGATGATGATCTGGAGTCACATTCTGATGTTGACTTTATTTACTTGCCCGATAAGCATAAGTTGGTTCGGGAGTGGTTTTTGGTAATTGATCAGCCATTGGCTAAATCGATGATGGTAGCTTATGATTTAGATGGTTTTGGAAAGTATGAGGACGAGAAGAAGAGAAATTTTAAAGGTGCTAAGAGTATGAATCCTCGAGTTGTTAAGAAAGCTATTAAATTATTAGATGAAGTAATCGAATCTTATTAATTATAAAGCCTCTCCAGTGGAGAGGCTTTATAATTAATATATTTCAAAATGAGTAGTACGATAATTTTAGCAAGGTGACGAGGCAGAGTTGACAATACAAAACGAAATAGAAATATAATTATAAAAATTAGTAAAAGAGGTTTTAGTATTGTCTTGGAAAATACATAAATATTAAAGCTTAGTTTATAGTTTGAAAGAGCAGTTTACAAACTCATATAAAAGAGTTTAAAATTAGATATAGAAAAACTCCAGCAAAAATGTTACCCTATCTATGGAAACACCCAGAATCCAAGATAGGAGGAATAACATATGCTGGAGTCTAGAGGCTATTTTACCACAAAAATTGAAGATTTAAAAGACCTTATTAAAGCATCTTTTGTGATAATTGATGATACTTGCAAAGAAGTAACCCCAACATATATTAAAAATCGTCGTAATGTTGATAAAGCAATAAATACTGATAGTGAAATAATTACTATTAGCATCATAGGTGAATTATTAACTATCAATTCAGAAAAATCTTGACTAGAATTTGTTAAAAAGAACCTGAAAGACTTATTTCCTGCTATTTGCCATAGAACAAGATTTAATAGAACTCGTAGAAATCTCCATGATGTAATTGAACAAATACGTGAGAAACTATTTAAAATCTTAGGTTATCATTTAGATGAATATAGAATTATTGACAGTATGCCTATTCCTGTTTGCAATTTTGGCAGAGCACATTTCCATAAGGTTTTTCATAGGGCTAATTATGGATATTGTGCTTCTAAAAAAGAAACTTACTTTGGTTTTAAATTACACACACTCATTATTCTTAATGGTTATATTACTGACTTTGTTATAACCCTAGCAAATATAGACGATAGAACTGCTATTTGGGATTTAATTTCACCCTATAATTCAATAAAAATTTTAGGTGATAAAGGATATGTCGACAAAGACATAAAATCTGATTTAAAACAGGAAAAGAATATCGATTTATTTCCCCTTAAACGTAGTAATAGTAAACATCCATACCCTAAGTCATTTAGAAATTTAATTTCTAAAGTAAGGAGAAGAATTGAAACTTCCTTTTCGCAGCTTACTGAACAATTAAATATATCAAAAGTAAATGCAAAGTCATTTTGGGGATTAATAACTAGAATTAAAACAAAATTATTAGCTCATAATTTATGTTGCTTATCAATAAACACTTGGGTAAGAACGTAAATATTGGACATATAAAAGAACTAGTATTCTAACTAAGCTATAGAAAAATTATACGATTAAAGGAGAAGGTATTTTTGATTTATCTATGTTAAATTTTAACTTATTTGTTAATTAGTTTATACTAACACAACGCGTGAATATAATGTGTCCATGAATTTATACTAACAAAAAAGTTTTAATAATAATTGAACATAGTTTACATACTATTATTAAGTAAAAGTAATGGAGGTGTTTGAATGAAACAAAAAACAGTAATAATTATTATTTTATTGATGATCTTTCTTTCTATTCCAGTACAAGCACAGGCTGATACATTAGGGCGAGCTTATTATGAGATAGTAATTCAAGAAGATAACTATTTTCGCTATATTATTCAACCTGGAGATACATTGTATGATCTTTCGCAGTATTTTAAAGTTAATTTAGATACTTTACAGGAGATGAACCCGGAATTAGAAGCTACTAATTTAGTAATTGGTGAAGAAGTTAAGATTAATATTAATGATGATGAGCTTGATTACTATATTACTCTACCTGATGATAGTCTCTGGAAGTTAGCTCAAAGACATAATCTTGATTTAGAAGAAATTATTGAGCATAATAACTTTGCTAATCCTGATCAGCTACGGCAAGATGAGGTTATTCGATTACCAGCAGAGATCTTCGTTGCTAGAAATAAAAATATTAAGCTGATTGAATTTGAATCTGAGGGAGAGCAACTTAGAGTTTCAGGGTTGGCACGGGTTTTTGAAGCCCATGTTAGTTATGCTTTAGAGACTGAAGATGGACAAGTCTTGAAAGAAGATGGTACGGCTGCCACTATTGCTGGTCCGCATTGGGGTAGCTTCGAGATAGAATTAGCTGATATTCCAGCAGAAGCTGATTATTTAGCTGTGTTTTCAGTTAGTATGAAAGACGGTAGCCGACAGGATGAAATTAAACTTGAATTATGATGTTGCTTCAGTAAAATATAGAGGTTAAGTATCATATTAGCTCTTAGGGTGTTGGCCCTAGGGGCTTTTTTTTATTTCGGGCCAACTTTGTGCCAATCTCGGGAGTTGGTTGCTATAATGATTGCAGATGTTGGTCTGTAGGGAAGAGGGGGGATTAATTACTGGCTAGGTGGTAATGATCAGTCCTTAAAGTTCTTAATCAGTATAGTAGTAGTCGATTATATTACTGGCTTATTATCTGCTTTTGTTTTGAAAGAGTTGAACAGTAAATTAGGTCATAGGGGAATACTTCGTAAGATTGGTCTTTTTTTAAGCATAGTGATTGCTCATCTGGCTGATGAAGTGTTGGGAAGTCAAGGGATGATTCGTTTAATGGCAATTTGGTTTTACATCTCTAAAGAAGGGATTAGTGCTGTAGAGAATTTGGTCCAGGTTGGGGTACTAATTCCTAAGGCTTTAAAGAAAACTTTACAACAGATTCAAGAGAAATAGGAGGCATTAAATGAGAGGAGTAATTGATTGTTTTGTTAGAGAAGCAAAGAGTGCAGCTGGATGTATTGAAGGATGAGATACCAGGCAATCCAGAAGAAGGGGATTGGCTACAGATTAAATTTATTCCCGATAAGAAGTATACCAAAGAGAGAAGAAATGGAGAAGCTATTGGATAAGATAACAAGTTAATATTATTTGGTTTGGTCAGTGCCTTCGGGTGCTGGCAAAAATGTTTTATAATTAAAACCTCTCGGAGTATTTTAACTTCGAGAGGTTTTGCTATTAGAAAATTCATTAATTAAAGTACCTGCGATAAAAACAGAAAATATTGCAAATAATATTCCAGATACCAACAATAAAAGAAAATATCTCAAAAAGAAAACTGCCGAACCTATAACCATGAATCCTAAATTAATAATGAGAATTCCAATAGGTAGGTTTTCTTTTTTAAACTTAAAACCATGATTTATAGTGGTGATTCCTGTAAAAAAAAGTATAATAGCACAGGCAGAAATTAATAAAAAATTTCTTATAGGTTCTTGTGGTGTGTTAATGTGATATGATATATAATTTACAACACTCGCTGATTCGGGTAATGACTTAATTTTTGGCAAGGTAAGATACACTAATACTGGTGATGAAATAATCAAAAAGAGATAAATATATCTGTAAGATAGAAATTCAATAAAGAGCTTAAACTTATCTATCAGGCTATTTTCCATAAAAGTTCCTCCTCAGGTAATTTATAGTTTTTTCAAATCTACAATGGTTGCTTTACGAAGTGGATATTTTTCTTCTTCCAGCATTAGATTCATCTAATGTTTTGCAGTTCATTATAAAAACCTCCAATAATTTTATTTTTTTGCACTAGTTATAACATCTATATTAAAGTTGTGTATAGAATATAACTAAATTTTTATTTTGAGTTATATAAAAGATATAACAAAATAAATTGACAATTGGAAAATCATGTAGTATAATTTAATTGTATTACTTTGAAAATAATGTTTGGGAGGTGTAAAATGAAACTAGGAGAGATTGCTGAGATACAATCTGGACTTGTTTTATCTAGAAAAAGAGCAGAGACAGAATTTGAAACAGTTAAAAGTTATAAAATTATAACACTTAAAAGCCTAGTTGATGGGATATTAAATTTAGACTATATTGAAGATTTTTCTAGTGTTGAGGAGCTATCAGATAAGTACATAACTCAAAAGGGAGATGTACTTATTAGGTTAAGTGAACCTAATACAGCAATTTATATTAATGAAATTTTGACAGGGTATCTTGTGCCATCAAATTTTAGTATTATTCGATTAAAGACTGATAATATTTCACCTGAATTTTTAGCTTTATATTTAAATAGTAGAAGAGTAAAAAGAGAAATGAAAATATCACATATAGGTAGTACGATACGAGCGATCAAGAAGTCTTTTCTTTCAAATTTAGAAATAGAAGAAATTCCATTAGAAAAGCAGAAAATAGTGACTGAAATAAGAAGGTTACATTTAAAAGAGAAAAGCTTATTAAAAGAGTTACTAGAACAAAAGGAAAAATTATACCAAGGAGTTATAAATAAAGTCTTATAAATTAAAGGAGGATTTGTAATGGGAGACACAAAACAAGAAACTATTAATAATGCACTATGGAAAGCATGTGATACATTTAGAGGAAAAATAGATTCAAGTATTTATAAAGATTATGTTTTAGTAATCCTATTTTTAAAATACTTAAGTGATATTCACAAAGAAAACTTAGAGGAGTATAGGGAAAAGTATGATGGAGATGAAACTAGAATCCAACGCGCACTGAAAAGAGAAAGGTTTGTCTTGGATGAAGAATGTACCTTTGATTACTTATACTCAAAAAGAAATGAATCTGATATTGGAGAAACAATCAATAAAGCATTAATGAAACTAGAAGAAGAGAACAAGACTAAACTTAGAGGAGTCTTTAGAAATATCGATTTCAATAGTGAAGCTATTCTTGGTAGTACTAAAGATAGAAATTTTATGTTAAAGCATTTATTAGAGGATTTTGATTCTGAAGAACTTGATTTAAGACCATCTAAATTAGGGAAAGAAGATATTATAGGTAATGCTTATATGTATCTTGTAGAGCGTTTTGCCAGTGATGCTGGTAAGAAGGGTGGAGAATTCTTTACACCTTCTATGGTGTCTGAGCTTTTAGCTAGGCTTGTTAAGCCTCAAGAAAATGATCGAATCTATGATCCAACCTGTGGTTCTGGTTCATTATTGATCAAGGTAGTTGACCAAGTACCTAGTTCTGAAGAGAACAAAAGCCATAAGGTAGCAGTTTATGGTCAGGAGAGAAACGGTCAGACCCATTCACTCTGTAAGTTGAATATGTTTCTAAATAGCATTGATGATGCTAGAATTGAGTGGGGTGATACCATTGCTAATCCTAAACATCTTGAAGATGATAAATTAATGAAGTTTCAGGTAGTAGTTGCTAATCCACCATTCTCACTTAAGAAGTGGTATATGGGTTTTGCTGATGAAAAGGATTCAAAAAAGGTTAAACTTGATAAATCTATAGATCCATATGGTCGTTTTGAGTTGGGAGTACCTCCTAAATCAAGAGGAGACTATGCTTTTATTCTACATATGATTCATAGTATGGCCGAAGATGGGCGAATGGCAGTAGTCTTACCTCATGGGGTTTTATTTAGAAGTAGAAGAGAGAAAAAGATTAGACAGAGAATTATTGAAGAGAATTTATTAGATGCTGTAATTGGACTTCCTGAGAACCTATTTTTTGGAACAGGTATTCCAGCTTGTGTGCTAGTGATGAAGAAGAATAGAGAAAGAGACGAGATTTTATTTGTTGATGCTAGTGGCGAGGATTGCTATGAAGATGGTACTAATCAAAATAAGTTGAGAGAAGAGGATATTGCAAAAATAGTAGAAACCTATGAGAATTATGAAACAATAGATAAGTATTCTTATTTAGCTCCATTGGAGGAGATAGAAGAGAATAATTATAACTTAAATATTCCTCGTTATGTTGATACTTTTGAGGAACCAGAACCAGTTGATATGGATCAAGTTGCTAATAATATAGCAGAGATTAAAGAAGAAATTGAAGAAGTAGAAGAGCAGATGCAGAAGTATATTAAAGAGTTAGGGTTGTAGGTGGTAATATGGATAAATGGAAAAAACATTCATTTGGAGAAGTTGCTGAAAGATCAAAAGAAAGACATAATCCTAAAAAGGAAGAAGAAGATTTAAAGTGTATAGAACTAGAACATTTAGAGTCTGAGACTGGAAGATTATTAGGATATACTTATTCGCATAGACAAAAAAGCACTAAAAATAAATTTTATGAAGATGAGGTCTTATATGGTAAACTTAGACCCTATCTAAAGAAATATTATTTGGCTGATTTTGAAGGGGTTTGTTCTTCTGAGATTTGGGTCTTAAGAGCAAAGAAAGAAACAATATTGAATGAATATTTATATTATTTAGTACAAACAAGTAGGTTTAATCGATTTGCTAACATAACATCTGGAACAAAAATGCCGCGGGCTAATTGGAGTTTTATATCAGAAACAATGTTTAAAATCCCACCTAAAAATGAACAAAGAAAAATTTCTAATATTATTTCAATTTGGGATAAAGGAATTAAGTTAAAAAAAGAATTGATTGAAGAAAAGAGGAAACAGAAAAAAGGGCTGATGCAGCGTTTATTGACTGGTAAAGTAAGGTTAGATGGATTTAATGAAGAGTGGAAAGAAGTAAAATTAGGTAAAGTCTTAGAAGAAAGAAAAGAACGTGGGTATGAAGATTTAGAATTATTATCTATAACTTCTTCAGAAGGAGTTATTAAAAGAAGTGAATTAGATAAGAAAAATACTTCGAGTAGCAATAAAAGTAAATATAAGCGAATACTCCCTAAAGATATTGGTTATAACACTATGAGGATGTGGCAGGGAGTTTGTGGTGTTTCTGAATATGAAGGTATAGTAAGCCCTGCTTATACTATTTTAAAGCCTACTGATACAGTTGATTCATATTTTATGGGGTATTTATTTAAATTACCTACGATTATCAATCTGTTTAGAAGATATTCTCAAGGAATGGTAAATGACACATTAAATTTAAGATATAATAATTTTAAGCAGATTAAAGTAACTATCCCAACTGATATTGAAGAGCAAAGAGAGATTGTTAAAATATTAAAATTACAAGATAAAGAGATTGAACTTCTCGAGCAAGAAGTGGAAGCTTTAAAAGAACAGAAGAAAGGTTTAATGCAATTATTACTTACTGGAAAGGTCAGAGTGGAGTGTTAAATCACTTCACTCCTTTTCTAAATAAATTGGAGGTGGATAGAGTGGAAGAAAGAGCAAAGTATTATGAAGAAGATGTAAGTCAACAACCTGCTATAGACCTACTTAAATCTTTAGGTTATAAATATCTTTCACCTAGTGAAGCAACTGAGATGCGAGGAAATCTCTATAATGTATTATTGACAGATGTTTTAAAAGAGCAATTACAAAGGTTGAATTCTTTTGAATATAAAGGTGAAGAACATAACTTCTCTAAAAAAAATATCGAACAGGCTATCAAAGACTTAGATGAGCCCTTAACCGATGGCCTTGTAAAAACTAATGAAAAGATTTATGATCACTTGATGGTTGGTAAAAGCTATGAAGAACATCTACCTGATGGTAATAAGAGTTCTTTTAGTATTAATTATATTGATTGGGAGAACCCCGAAAATAATGTCTATCATGTGGTGGATGAATTTTCAGTAGAAAGAGCAGATGGTAGAGGCAATAAAAGGCCAGATATTGTTCTATTTGTTAATGGTATCCCCTTTGTTGTAATCGAATGTAAACGTTCTTCAATCTCTGTCAAAGAAGGAATAGAACAGACGATTGATTATCAGTCTAAGGAAAAAATTCCTCACTTATATAAGTATATTCAGATTGTAATGGCTACTAATAAGAATGAAACCAAGTATGGAACCTGTGCTACTCAAAAAAAGTTTTGGTCTCTATGGCGTGAAGAGTATGAAGATTGGTTACAGGATAAAATTAATCAACATATTACTGGACGAATGCCAACTCATCAAGATAAGAGAATTATTTCTTTGTTTTCACCTAAAAGACTGGTTGAACTTACTAAATATTTTGTTGTTTTTGATAAAAATGAAAAGAAGATAGCCCGTTATCAACAATACTTTGCAGTTAAAGAAACTATCAAATCAATTACAACCTTTGATAAAAAGGGAAATCGCCAAGGAGGTGTCATCTGGCATACTCAAGGCTCAGGAAAATCACTGACTATGGTTATGCTTTCAAAATATATTTTAGAAAATATATCAGAATCTAGAGTAGTTGTAGTAACAGACAGAATTAATCTTGATAAACAGATCAGAAAAACTTTTAAACATACTAGATTAAAACCAAATAGAGCTACCTCTGGTCAGAACTTAATAGATTTAATTGAAGATAATCATGCTGATATAATAACTACCGTAGTTAATAAATTTGAGACTGCTTCTAAAAAGAAGGTTAAGATTGAAAGTAGAAATATATTTATTCTTGTTGATGAATCCCATAGAAGCCAATATGGTGAACTTCATACCAAGATGAGACTGGTCTTTCCTAATGCTTGTTATTTAGGCTTTACTGGAACACCTTTAATGAAAAAAGAGAAGAATACAATGGTCAAATTTGGGCGGCGTAAACCGATTCATACCTATACAATTGCTGATGGAGTTGAGGATAACACAATAGTGCCATTGCTTTATGAAGGGAAAATGGTAGAGCAGACTGTTAATAAAAGAGCAATCGACAACCGATTAGAGATGATAACTAGGCATTTAAACGATGAACAGACAGAAGAAGTGAAGCAAAAATGGAGTAGGTTTAAAAAGATAGCTACCAGTGACCAAAGAATAAAATTTATAGCTTTTGATATTAATGATCATTTTCTTAAAAACTATAAAACTGATGGGTGTCACTTTAAGGCTATGTTAGCTACCAATGGTAAAATAGAAGCTATTAGATATCTTGAAGCATTTGAGGAATTGAGTGATTTAAAGGCAGCTGTTGTTATTTCACCACCAGATCAGAAAGAAGGTAAATCAGAAGTAGATCGACATTCTAAAAATAAAATTCAAAATTTTTGGAATAGGATGATGAAAAAATATAGTGATAAAGATGATTATGAAGAATCAATCAAAGATGATTTTAAAAATGGGGATTTAGATTTATTAATAGTTGTTGATAAATTATTAACTGGCTTTGATGCTCCAAAAGCTAGTGTATTATATATTGACAAACAGATGAGAGAACATACTTTACTGCAAGCAATAGCAAGAGTTAATAGAATATATGAAGGCAAAGACTATGGTTATATAGTTGATTATATGGGCTTAATTAGAGAGTTAGATGAGGCTATGCAGATGTATTCAGGTTCTGGTTTAGAAAACTTTGACCCTAAAGATTTACAAGGAGCTTTATATGACGTTAAAACTATTATAGGAAAGCTAAGAGAAGCACATTCTCAACTGCTTGATATCTTCATTCCTGTTAAGAATAAAGAAGACATGGAAGAGTATGAGGTTAGGCTTGCTAATGAAGAACTAAGAGAAGAGTTTTATGAAGTATTAAGTAAGTTTAGTAGAAATCTTAGTATAGCTCTTCAATCAGAAAGAATTTATAAGGAATTAGGAAGAGAAAAATTAAATGAATATAAAAAAGACCTTAAGTTTTTTCAGGAATTAAGAAAGAGTGTTAAGCTTAGATATTCTGATGAAATTGATCATGAGGAATATGAAGTCAAAATGCAGAAATTGATGGATAATTATATAGCTTCAGAAGAAGTAGTTAGAATTACGAATCCTGTTGATGTTTTAAATGAAAAAGGATTTGAAGAGGAGTTAGAAAGGCTTGGAACACCTAGGGCCAAAGCAGATGCTATCAGAACAAGACTAAGCAAGCGAATTGATATTAAAATGAATGAAAATCCAGCTTTTTATAAGAAGTTTTCAGAGAAGGTTAAAGAGACACTGGCGGAGTATAAAGAGAAAAGAATCTCTGATGATGAATATTTTAAAAAGATGAAGGATATCAAAAATGATTTTAAAAGTGGAAAATCTGGTGTGAAATATCCAAAGAATATTAAGCAGAATAAAGATGCTCAAGCTTTTTATGGAGCGACTAAAGAGATTATAGAAAGAAATAACGATTTAGATAATGAAGAAGTTATAGGAGAAATTGCTTTAGAAGTAGATGAAATCATTGCTCAACATTCAAAAGTAGATTGGCATGATAATATAGAGGTACACAAGAGAATAGAACAAGAATTAGATGATCTCTTATTTAAGATTAATAAAGAATCTGATTTAGACTTATCACTTGATCAAATAGATGAGATAATAGATAATGTAAAAGTTATTGCACTTAGAAGATATTAAAGGGTGGTATTATGGCAAAGCATGAAATAAATTATGGAGAAAAATCAATTCAATTTGAACTTGAAAGAAAAGATGTAAAGAATATAAATTTAAATGTAAAACCAGATATGTCAGTTGTGGTATCAGCAAATGAGAGTATTCCGTTAGACTTTATTAAAAGAACTGTAAAGGATAAAGCTAGATGGATCTTGAAAAATATTAATTACTTTAAAGATACTCAGCCTAAAGAGATAAATAAAGAGTATGTAAGTGGAGAATCAATTAAATATTTAGGTAAGCAATATAGATTAAAAGTAATAGAATCTAAGCAAGAACAAGAGGAGGTTAAGTACTATAGAGGGTATATCTATCTTTATACGATTAATAAAGATGATTATCAGAAAAAGAAAGAACTCATCTCAAAATGGCTTAGAAATAAATCCCAAGAAAAATTTAATGATGCCTTAGATAAGATGTATCCTCAACTCAAAAGATATGGAGTAAGTAAACCAAAGATAAAGATAAAGACCATGAAAGCAAGGTGGGGTTCTTGCTTAAAAGATAGCAATACAATTCTTTTGAACTCTGAACTTATTAAAGCTCCAAAACACTGTATTGATTATGTGGTCTTACATGAGCTTATACACTTTAAGTATACTTATCATAATCAAGATTTCTATGATTTTTTAACAGCTTTAATGCCAGATTGGAAACAGCGAAAGGAGATTTTAGATCAGGAGGTAGTGAAGGAATTATAACAATTATATTATAGATGATTTCAGAATATTATTAGCAGTAATAATTTAACTAATTTTTCCATGTATATTGATTTTTAGATAGAATCGTTTAATAACTTAATTAATTTATTAATTGTCAAAAATATTATACTTACAAGGGTTTTATTTTAAAATTAATTTTAAGTTATTATCATATGATAACATTTTTCTTGATTTTATGTATAGATTTAAGTATAATAAACATATACTATAAGGAGATGGGTTAATGTTGATATCTGATAAAGAAGAGGTTGTGAAATTATTAAAAAAACTAAAAAAATCTATCGATCCTTTAGATTTAGACTATGAATTTATTTTTAAGAAAGAAACTAATGGTTTTTTTGGAAGATATGGTATTTTAAGAAAGCATATACAAGAAGAGATCAAACAGTTTACTATTGCTAATTATCTTAAAGGACCAGAAAGTGATCATGCAGGATTAGCAGGAGAAATTTGGGCTTTTAAATTTAATGTAGATGATCATAAATTATATATAAAGTTTAGAAAAGCTGATAATTGTTTTATTTGTTTTCGGATACATCCAGATGATGAATCTAAGGAATGTCCTTATGCTTAGTTAAAGAAGGGGGGAGTAATTATGGAGAAGTTTTGTCCAGAATGTTTACAAAAGCAAAAATTCAAAAAAATTAAAGATGAAATTATTCATGAGGTCAAAAATGAAAGTTTTACAAATGAAATTAAAAAAATTATTTGTGAAAAATGTGGAGAAGAAATAATTGAAGACGAAGAATTTGATAAAAGTTTATTAATGGCGTTTAATAAATATCGGGAAAAATATAATTTGCTTTTTCCTTCTAAAATAAAGAGTATAAGAAAAAAATATGATTTAAGTCAAAGAGATTTTGCTGATATTATCGGATGTAGTGTAGCAACAATCAATCGATATGAGAATGGAGCTTTACAAGATAATGTTCATGATCATTTAATAAGACTTATTGATAATCCTGAAAATATGGACGCTATTATTAAGAAAAACAAAGATAAAATAAAAACTAAAACTATTAAAAAAATGAAGAAAAAACTATCTGAATTAATAAAAGAATCTAAAAAAAGCAAATTAAAATCGACATACATCGAATTTCTTCAAGATTTTGAAGAGCGATTTACTGGATTTAAAAAATTTAATATAGAAAAAATGGCGAATGTTATTGTTTTTTTTACTGGGGAAATTCCTAATCTACCTAAAAGTAAACTTTTGAAATTAATATGGTATTCTGAGTTTGTTAACTTTAAAAGAACATCATTATCTATTTGTGGAACTCCTTTTCAACATTATAAGTATGGTCCTGTTCCATTACGTTTTAAACATTTACTTGCTATTATTGAAGAAGATTTAAATGCGATTACCCATGAAGAAATTTTTCATCCATATATGGGAGAAGTATTCAAGGCTAATATTGAATTTGATAAAAGTTTATTTTCAGAAGAAGAAATTGAAACTTTAAACTTGGTGTATAATCAATTTAAGGATTATACAGCTTCTGAAATATGTGCTAGATCTCATGATGAAAAAGGATACCGAGAAACAAATCATGAGGATTTAATTCCTTATGACTATGCTGATGCAATTTCCATATAAATCATTTTCTTCGACTAGTTTCCCTACCACCAATGGGAAGTCGTGAACCACGAGGATATCCAGGCTAGAGTGTTTAAATGGAGTATGTAGTTCAGGAGAAAAGCACTCCTGAATCACATCTTTTAATAAAAGCGTTAACTAGTATCTTAAAAAGAGAATATCTGATTCAACTAAACTATCATCTTTTATGGTGATAGTTTTTTATTACAAGGCTGGTCATCGGCCCGCAGGGTAGGACGATCCTTAGTCGTTAAAGGAGACACTCTGTTGTGTGAAGTCGGCTGGAATACTAATGGTGTTGGCCCTATTGCTAAACTCTTTAATCTATTATTACTATGCAAATATTCCATAACAAGTATAAATGTATATCAAAGACTGATGATTAAAATTATTTTCACTTGATTTTATGGATAATCAACATGAAAGATAAAGAGATGTAAGCAAAAAAATATTTGAAAAAGGTTAACTTTTATGCTACTATAAAGATGAATAAAAATACAATAATTTAATAATTTGGATCTAAAACTGCATGAAAACCTAAAAAAAATAAGATTGAACAGAGAAAAGTCAAGGGCCAACAGCCTTTGACTTTATTTTTTTGCTATTAAGAAGGAGGTGTTGTCAGCAAATGAATAATGAAGAGATTAAGATCATTAAATGTAGTGGTAAGAAGGTTGATAGTAGTAGGTGTAGCAGAAAAAATGAGGTTAGTGTAGACTTTAAAGGTAAGTGGTATTGCTGGCAGCACCAAGATAGGTCACAGCATGTCACAGATGTGTCGATTAAGGAGTTAGATCAGAATCAGCTTAAGGCTATTGATCTTCTTATCTCAGGTGAGTTTACTAAAACAGAGATAGCTAATAAGTGTGACATCAGTAGAAGGCAGTTATATAGGTGGCTAGAGGATGAGTTCTTTAAGGAAGTTTATTATCAGAGGTTAGATGAGATTAAGGATAAGTTTAATCCTAAGTTGTTGAATATGATTAATGGGATTATGGATTCTGCTAAGGTTGATAAGATAGAGGATGAGTTGGATAAGATTGATGCTTTAGAGAAGTTATTTAAGTTGTATCAATTATTAAATGGTGAGGCGACTGATATTATTAAAGGGGATTTTAAGCATCAGGGAGATATGAACTATAGGATTGATCTGTCTTATATGAGTGATGAAGAGTTGGAGAAAGAGCTAAAAAAATTGAGAATTGAGAGTTAGAGAGCAATTAAGAATTAAAAGTCAAATACAAAAGTTAAGATCAGAAGAAGATAATTTATTGGAATAGATAAGCAAAGAAACTATGAGTAGTGTGGTGATAGTATGGATAGAAAAGAGAAGGAGCGATTGTTGATTTTTGAGCGGGAGAGGAGGATTAGGAGGGCGAGAGTTAACTTATGGGAGTTTTGTCGGGTGTTGGCCCCTGATTTTTATCGGGAGGGAAGGTGGCATTTGAAGTTGTTATGTGATACTCTACAAGCTCTTTATGAGGGTAGGTTGGTTAAAGAGGATGGGAGTCCTTATAGAAAGTTAATGATGAATATGCCACCACGCCATGGAAAATCTAGGACTTTGATTAATTTCTGTATGTGGGCATTGGGTAAGGATAAGACCAATAAAGTAATCACTTGTAGCTATAATGATGATGCGGCAAGTGATTTTTCTCGTTATACCAGAGATGGGATAGCTCAGGAGAAGACTTATCCTCATGAGATCATCTATCAAGATATCTTTCCTGAGAGTAGAATCAAGAAAGGAAATGGGTCATATCAGCAGTGGGCTTTGGAAGGTGAGTTCTTTAATTATAAGGGTGCTGGAATTGGAGGGAGTATTACAGGGAAGGGTTGTAATATCTCAATAGTTGATGATCCAGTCAAGGATGCAGAGACGGCACTTAATGCTAGGGCTTTAGATAAGATTTGGACTTGGTATAGTGGGACTTTTCTTTCTCGTAAGGAGGAAGGGGCAATTGAGATTGTTAATATGACCAGATGGGCCAAGAAGGATATCTGTGGTCGGATATTGGTTGGCCCGGAGGCTGATGAGTGGTATCTATTGAAGTTGGAGGCTAAGGATGAGGAAGGAGAGATGCTGTGTCCTGACCTTCTCTCAGAGAAGAGTTATCAGAGTTTAAAGGTTAATATGGTGCCAGAGATATTTAAGGCTAATTATCATCAAAAGCCAATAGATCAGAAGGGTAAACTCTATAGTCACTTTAGTACTTATACCGACTTGCCAACAAGTGAAGAAGGGCAAAGGCTGATCTCTTATATTGATACTGCTGATCAAGGTGATGATTATCTTTGTGCGATAGTAGGGGTGGAGTGTGAGGGAGAGATTTATATAGTTGATATTCTTTATACCAAGGAGGGAATGGAGGTTACTGAACCCCAGACAGCAGAGTTCTTGCTTAGAAATAGGGTTAATAGCGTTAAGATTGAGAATAATAATGGTGGTAGGAGCTTTGCTCGGAATGTAGAGAGGATATTGTGGGAGGATTATCAGACAAGAAGGATTGACCTGCAGTGGTTTCACCAGAGTAAGAATAAGAAGGCAAGGATTATATCTAATAGTAGTTTTGTGATGAATCATATCTATTTTCCAGAGGATTGGAAGAATCGTTGGCCCAACTACTATGAGGCGATGAACTCTTATCAGAAATCAGGAAAGAATAGAAATGATGATGGCCCAGATGCAACGACAGGGTTGGCTGAGATGGTCAGTGAAGGGTTTGAGTTGATGATAGGGAGAGTTTAAGAGCAAGGGATAAGAGGTGATAATTATGCTTAAGTATTTTAGAGAAGTTTTATTATGTTTGGCTTTGATTGTTGGGTGGGGCTTAGTTACTTGGGCTTTGGCTGATCTGTTTGGGGTTTGGGTTATAAAGTTGAGTGTTGGAGGGTTGTTATTAGGGTTGGTGGGATATAAGTTTATTTTGAAGGTCTTTAGTTATGGGGTTTATTCTTTGATGGTTGAGGAAGAGGATTAGGCTAAGGGATAAGCTTTTATTATACCTTGCATTTGAAAGGGGTGATGAATATTAATATTTTTAAGAAGGTGGCTAAGGGGTTGAGGGTTGAGGCTAATGGAAATAGGCCGAGGCTGTTACCTAGTTATAGAGGGGGCAAGCCGGAGTTTAAAAATTGGGATACTGGGAGAGCGATTAGGGAAGGGTTTAAGGCATCGAGTTATGTTTACGCTTGTGTTTATCGGATTATGAAGACTGTGGCTAGTGTGCCTTTGAAGGTTTATGAGGATGGGGAGTATAATCCTGAGCATCCATTACAGATTTTGTTGGACGATCCTCATCCTTTTTATAGTATGCAGGATATTATGGAGAGGATGGCAGCTCACCTTTATTTGGGAGGGAATTCAATTATTAAGATTGTAAGGCTGGAATCGAAGGGAGGACTACCGGTAGAGTTATTTCCACTGGATCCCGATAAAGTTGGCCCGGTGGCTGATCAGAAGAAATTTATTAGCCATTATGAGTATAATGTTGGGGATAGGGTGGAGAGATTAGAGTTTGAGGATGTAATTCATGGGATGTTTACTGATCCTGCTAATCCATATTGGGGGATGAGTCCACTCCAAGCAGCTGCAGCTATTGTTGATACTGATGTGGAGGCGATTAAGTGGAATAAGGTTACTATGCAGAATCGGGCTATTACAGATGGGGTATTTGCTTTTAAGCATGATCTGACTGGCCCTCAGTATAAGGAAGCTAAAGAGCATGTAAGGGAGCAATATAGTGCTAAGGGTCGTGGTCCATGGGTCTTGGGTAATCAGGTTGATTATATTCCTATGAGTTTATCTCCTACCGAGATGGACTTTATCCAATCAAGGAAGATGACAAGGGAGGATATTTGTTCTATATTTCAAGTACCACCTCCAATGGTGGGGCTGTATGAGAAGGCTACTCTTTCTAATATTGAGACTGCAAGGAAGATATTCTGGCTTGATGGAATTATTCCTTATTTAAAAGATGTCTTGGATACCTTTAATAAGAGTTTGGCTAAGGAGTTTGGTGAGAATGTAGAGATTAAGGCTGATACGAGTATGGTTAAGGCTTTACAGGAGAATTTAAATGAAAAGGTTGAGGCTGCTTATAAGTTTAAGCAGATGGGCTGGTCGTTGGATGAGATTAATGAGCGATTGGATTTAGGATTTAATAATTTAAGGAATCAGGAATCAGGTGATGCTAAAAATTAAAGCTGAGGGGAAGGGGGTTACATCTGAGGGTTAGGTGTAAATCCCCTCTTTTTTTATTCTTTGTTTAATTCGTAATAACCTTCTCTTTTCGAAGTAGAGGGGAATTGTCTTTAATGATCCTGCGGGGTGTTGTCTGATCTTGTTATCTAGGCCTTTCATCATTCTATTAATCCTACTTATGTACTCTTCAGCTGTGGGTAGTTCAAAGAATAAAGATAATTGTTGATGTTTTTTCATATAATTATAACTCCCTTAATTAAGTTATTGCCTTACATTTATATTTTCCCACTTTCATAGCTAAAATATACTAAAATGTAATAGATAATATAAAAAGATGGCAGATTTTGAAGAATGGTGTAACATAAGTTGGCCCTCAAAACATTCTCTCCCCACCCATAATTTTTTTGTTGCTGGAAGGAGAAAAAGTCAAGGAGGAACGCAAGGATGAGTAGTCCTTTACTTTTTGGACTGGAAGCATAGAATGGGGAATGGTGGTGGAGAGGGGTTTAGGTTTTTAGCGATATTCCAAGGCATGATGGGGAGCTGGGTTTGTAGTTAGATATGGACGTAGCATAATATTTTTCGATATGATGTGATGTTACGAATACTTTAAGCTACCCATGATGCCTCTAGCCCCTACCTTGATTTGTTTGATTGGAAGGGGGCTGCTAGGTAGTTCGGAGGGAAACGGAGAACTATTTTGCAGCATTACCATATAGTATCGAGTTAGAACAGATTGGGTTTTATCTCCCGGAAGCAACCTGAGGATAGATGAGAAACTGATGCGTCATTTCTCATTGCCTCAAATCGTTTCCCTCAATCTTCTCTCTCCCCCATTTTTAATGCAACCTTTTTGGCGAAGTGGTTTGTCGAGCCTGTCCGGGAAGGGAGTTAAAGGGAGTGGGGGTTTGGGGGAGAGGGAATGAGGGAGACAATGGGGTTGCTGGAGGGGATTTTTAAACATTAGCTGATCGGGTTGTTAAATCTTTTCTTAAAATTAAAGCCTGTCCCGGTTGAAGGAGTGGAAAGCAGTATAGATACCGGGTGGTGACTTGTTCTTTAGTCAGCTTGTAGCTATGCTGTCTTGGAGCGACTGAAACTGGGTCATCGCAATTAGGGATAGTGGTACTGAGTGTTAGTGTCAGTACTACTATCCCGTTTGTTTTTGGTGTTGGCCCGTCTATTATAAATTAATTTATTCTGTATTATCTTTTAAATTAAAGTAAAATAAGGTATAATATAATTATAAACTATTATAAAAATGAATAAAGACACCTAGTAATAGAAAGGGAGATATGATGGAAGAAAAATTATTAGATCCCAAAGTTGATTTTGTCTTTAAAAAGATATTTGGTTCGGAAAAAAGACCAAATATATTGATTGCATTTTTAAATGCTGTATTTGAAACTAAAGGTACAGAAAAAGAAATAATAAAGGTAAAGATAGATAATGCTGAGATTAATAAAGATTGGGATGAAGATAAGTTATCTCGTCTAGATGTCAAAGCAACTGCCAATAACAATAAGAAAATAAACATAGAAGTCCAGTTGAAAAATCAATATAATATGACAAGAAGAAGTCTTTATTACTGGTCTAAATTATATTCATCACAGTTGAAAAAAGGTCAAGAATATAGTGAGCTAAATAAGACAGTAGCAATTAATATTCTTAATTTTAATTATTTGAAAGGGATAGAAAAGTATCATAATTGTTTCTTGTTAAAAGAAAAGGAGACTAATCAAGTACTAACAGATTTAGAAGAGATACATTTTATTGAGCTACCTAAATTAGATGAAAGCAAGTACCAAGATGAAGATGATATAGATAATAAATTGATTCCTTGGCTATTATTTTTAAAAAATCCAAAGAGTGAGGTGGTAAAGATGATTGAAGAGAGAATAAAGGAATTAAAAGAAGCTGCTGAGACTCTTGAAGTATTAAGTCATGATGAAGAATCTAGGGAGTTATATGAAGCGAGACAAAAGGCAATTCATGACCATATAAGTAATATAGAAGGAGCTAGAAGAGAAGAAAGACAAAGGTTAGCTAAAAATTTGTTAGATATATTAGATGTAGAAACAATATCTGAAAAGACTGGATTAAGTATAGAGGAAGTTAAAAAATTAAAAGAAGAAATTTAGTATTAATAATCTAATTATGAATACTGATATTGATAAATTGAGATATAGAGTCAGCAGGAGAAATCCTGTTGGCTCTTTTTATAGCTTAAGTACTAGATAGATAAAAAGAAGTGATTTGAAACATGTGAGCCTAAGATAGAAAGTAGTAGAAGAAGATAAGAGAGATGAGAGAGTTGGCCCGAGGGGGATTATTTTTGAGAATAAAGTTGATAGAAAAATGATAGTTAAATACTTATTGTAGTTGATATAATTTAAAGTGAAGAAGTTTTATTAAAGGGATAGAGTAGAAGGTAGGTGATTATATGCAATACAAAACCAAAAGAGTTCCATTTGAACTCAAGGATTTTGATCAAGAAACAGGTGTTTTCACTGGTTATGCTGCTGTCTTTGGTAATGTAGATGCTGGTGGAGATTCAATTCAAGCCGGTGCTTTTAGCAAAACATTAAAAGAGAACAAAGATAGAATCAAAATCTGTTGGCAGCATGATCCTTATAGTCCAATTGGGAAGCCAATTGAGATGAAGGAAGATAAGAAAGGATTATATGTTAAAGGGCAGATCAGTGACACTTCATTGGGGAATGATGTAAAGATATTGATGAAAGATGGGGTGATTAATGAATTAAGTATTGGCTATGATACTGTGGAGAAAGAGTGGAAGGATGGTATTAGGCATTTAAAGGAGATTAAGTTATATGAGTTCAGTCCGGTTACCTGGGCAATGAATGATGAGGCTTTGATTACTTCTGTTAAATCTAATTATGAAATGAAGAAGGTGCTTAATAGGTTTGCAGATGTTTTAGATAGATTCTTAGAGAAGACTGAAATTAAAGAGGAGGAGAGTAGAGATTTAGAAATGGATAGATTAATCAATTCAATTGATAGCCTAGAAAAGAATATAGGAAGTAAGCTGAAGGAGGCTAATTAGTCTTCTTTTTTATTATTAAAGAGCCAAGATTTATATGCTGTTCTTGAAGGTGTTGTTTAGATTTTTTTTAGAGTTTTATTGGTTTTTAACTAAATTAATAGGAGGTAATTAAATATGGAATTAAAAGAGTTAAGTAAGAAGTTTGATAGTGTAACAGGTAATTTACAAAAATTATTAGATCAACAGGAGCAGGAGATTAGGGAGTTTGGTGAGACTACTACTAAGACGGCGGATTCTATAGCCAAGGTTGAGGGCCAAATTAAGGAGATCGGTGGTGAGATGAAGGAGTTAGAATCCCGCGCCAATGAACTGGAGAAGAAGATGAGCCGACCAAACTTGGGCTTTGCTAGTCAAAAAGAGGTTAAGAGTTTTGGTCAAGCCTTTGTCGATTCGGATTCTTATCAAAGGATGAGAAAGTCTAATCTAGACAGCTCTGATCCTGTTCATTTTAAAGGGCTCTTTTCTATGGGAAGGAAGGAGTTAACCGGTGAAGGGGATATTCCAAGGTCTACGAGGATACCTAATATCATTATGCCTCCAGAGCAGGAGTTGAGTATTAGGGATTTACTCAATGTGCAGACGACAGATAGTAACTCGATTGAGTATGTTAGGGAGGTTGGTTATACCAATAACGCTAGTGCTATAGGTGTAGGTAGTCCTGCTCCAGAATCGAGTATTGAGTTTACTAAGGAATCGGTTAATGTAAGGGATATCTCTCACTATATACCTGTACCTAACCAGGCTCTGGATGATGCTAAGCAGTTGAGGGGTTATATTGATAACCGTTTGATTTATGGTCTTAAGCAGGAGGATGAAAGGCAGATCTTATATGGTGATGGTACCAGTCCTAACCTACAAGGGATTTTGACTGATCCAGATCGTCAACAGTATAAGTGGTCTGAGGGGCAGAGTGGGGATACTAAGATTGATGCTTTAAGAAGGGCTATTACCATTGCTCGAATGACAGGGTTTCCTGTAACTGGAGTTGTGGTTAATCCTAGTGATTGGGAGGAGATAGAGCTACTTAAGGGCTCTGATGGTCATTATATCTGGGTGCAGGTGACTGAGGGAGGTCAGAAAAGGACCTGGTCCGTTCCTGTAGTAGAGACGATTCAGATTAATCCCGGAGAAGTTGCTTTAGGGGCTTGGGGAATGGGGGCGATCCTCTGGGATAGACAGGATGCCTTTATTAAGGTCTTGGATCAGCATGCTGACTTTGGGATTAGGAATATGTCGGCTTTGATGGCTAATGAGAGGGTGGCGTTGACTACTATGTTGCCTGAGAGTTTTGTTCATGTTTTATTAGATAACAAACCAACAGATTCATAGTCATAAAGAGCAAGGGCTTTGGAACTACTAATCAACATTAATAGACACTAATTAAGAGCAATTAAGAATTAAAGTTCAAGGGCAAGTATAGATCGATTAAAGAAAACAGAGGTGGGATTATTATGGTTAGAATGAGGGCCCTTAGCACTTTTAAAGGTGTTGAGGGTTTTGTTATTAGAGGGAGTGAGTTTGAGACTAGTGAAAGAAGGGCCAAGGTTCTTAAGCGGAGGAAGTTGGCTGTTGAGATAGAGGATAAGGCTGTTGGCCCGAGTGAGATAAAGGAAGATAACAAGGAAATTGATGATTCTGAAGAGTTATTGGATGGGAAGAAGTTTAAGGTGGCAGATTTAGAAGAGGTAGCGAAGCTGTTGGAGATGAGTGGATTTAGTGGATTGAACAAGGGTGAGTTGATTAAGGAAGTTAGTGAGCAGCTGTTAAAGAAAGGGTTTAGTGAGTTGCTAGGTATGAGTAAAGAAGATGTTATTAAAGAGATCAAAGGGGTAAGGGCTAGTTAAAAACAATGTACAATTAAAATATAGAAAGGAGAGGAGTATGTGTCTTTGGAGTTGTTGGAGGGTTCGGAGGTTACTGCGGTAAGTGTAGCTCAGGTTAAGGAGCATTTAGGGATTGATAATAATAGTGAGGATTCGTTACTCCATTCTTATATTAAGGCTGCTAGTAGTGCTGTGGAGAATATGACGGGGAGGGTGTTGATTACTCAAAGATGGAGGCAGTTGTTTTTTAAGGCTAAACTGCCTTTGATCCTGCTTAAGCGTCCTGTGATAGAGATTATTGAAGCTAGGTGCTTGGAGGATGGGCAAGAGATGTTGTGGGAAGCAGAGGAGTATGGGTTGCTAGGGTTTAAGATTGAGGGAGAAAGGTTACCTGGTTCATATATCTATGTAGATTATAGGGCTGGTTTTGGCGTTGGCCCGGAGGATGTGCCGGATGATATTAAGCAAGTGATTAAGTTGTTAGTTGCTTATTGGTACAATAATAGAAGCGAGGTAACTAAGGTTCCAAAAGGGTTTAAGGAGTTGCTTAGTAGTTATAGAACAATAGCGTATTAAGAGTAAAGGTTCAACTATCTCTTAAACGGAAGTTGGTGATTAAATTAGATAAGTTACAAGATTATTTTCATTATGGCATGGGAGTGTTGGGGGCTTTTGTAAGTTATGGCTTGGGTGGCTATGATCGGACTTTGGAGGTTTTGGTGTGGATGGTGGCCCTTGATTATATTACAGGGCTGCTATCTGCTTTTGTTTTGAAGGAGTTGGATAGTAATGTTGGTCGAGAAGGAATTGCGAGGAAGGTTGGTCTGTTCTTTACTGTGGCTATTGGTCATTTGGTTGATGGGGTATTAGGAAGTGGTGGAATGGTTAGGCAGATGGCGATCTGGTTCTATATCTCCAAGGAAGGGATTAGTGCTTTGGAGAATTTGGGCCAAGCTGGGGTGCCGATTCCAGAGTTTCTTAGGAAATCGTTAAAGCAGATAGAAAAACAAAAATAGGTCAAAGTCAAAAGATTAATTAATCGCGAACTTACATTAATAAAAGAATTAGAATAAAGAGTTCTTTACAATTGAATTTAAGGGGAGATTAAATGAAAATCATCATAGATGCTGGACATGGTGGTAGTGATGTTGGAGCACTAGGTCAGTTTTCTTGTGAGAAGGATATTACTTTAAAGTTGGCTAAGGTGGTTGGTTTTTTGTTGAGGCATTTGGGTTATGAAGTAAGGTTGACTAGGGATGATGATTATCTTCCTATCTGGGCTGAAAGGGTGGAGTCTAACAAGGATGATATATTTATTTCTATTCATTGTAATGGAGCACCTAACCCTTCGGTACAGGGGATTGAGACCTTCTATTATAAAGGGAGTGAGAAGGGTGAGGCGTTGGCCCGGGCTATTCAGGGGAGTTTGATTGACGCTACTAAGGAGGTGGATAGGTCTGTTAAGTCAAGTGATAATCTGTATGTATTGAGAAGAACTAAGTGTCCTGCTGTGTTGGTGGAGATTGGGTTTATAACTAATGAGTATGAAGAAAAGATGCTTAATTCGTCTGATTATCAGTTGAAGTTAGCGTTAGCTATAGTAAAAGGGATAAGAGATAGAGGATTAAAAAAATAATTTACAATGAACAATGTCCTAACACAAAATTGACAATTAAAAGGCTTAAGAAATTCAAAAAATATAAAGAGAGGGCAGAAAATTAGATAATAGAAGTTTATAAATTAGAATGGGGTGATTGTTATGTTTGGTGTTGTTATTGATCTGGTAGGGAGTTTGATTGGCTGGTTGTCGTTGTTAAGTTTGTTGATTGTTGTATTAGTTAAGTGGAAGCCTGGGTTGGATCCTTATTTTCGGAAGGGTGCTGTGATTTTGGCTGAGGTGGATGATGCGATTGATGGTATTTTGTTGGAGTTTCCTGAGAATGATTCGCTGAATACTATTAATGATTTGGTGAGTGGGGTGTTGGCCCAACTGGATGAGGCTGGGTACAAGGTTGATGGTGAGGATAGACAGAAGGTTGAGAATAGGTTGAAGGCTAAAGTTAGGAGGGAGGAAGGTTTGAGGTTGGATAGGGATGATGAGGAATATAGGATTAGGTATAGTAGGGAGTTTTAGGTGAGCAGGGGATAGTGAAGATTACTTAAGAATAAAATTGGAAGAAAAATTGATAATATATATTCTAGGGGTTTACTTAGCTTACACCCTGTTTTATTTTTTAAAAAATATTTTAAAGGTTTTATAGCTTATGGTGTTAGTATAAAAGCATAGAAGAGTACGAAAACGAGAGAAAAAATTGTAAGCTATGTGTCTAATCTAATGGGGGACCTTACATTATAATAATTAGGTTTAATATATTTTTAGTTCCACAATAATCTCGCAATAATTACGCAATAATCTCACAATAACAAAATGAAAACTAACATAAGCAATATAACGAAAAAACTTTAAATAGGCGTGTTGATAGTAATAATATTACTCAACACGCCTACAAAAAACAGCAGTAGAAAATTGACATCGTAGAGGTCAGTGGTTCGAGCCCGCTTATTCCCACCAATCATAAACCTAGTTATACCAAGGCTTTAGAGGCTTTTGGTGGAACGGGTCTTTTTTTATTTGTAGAGGGTCTTGCCGAAAAACTGCTGAAAAGGATTTGAAAATATTATTTCTTCAAACCATCTTTAAGATGTTGGATAGTGACCTTGCCCCTAATATTTTGGACAAGAAAAGACTATGCTTTTCTAACAGAAAATTGCTCTAATTTACTCATTGATTCTTATGCTATCACTTTAACACCATCGATTAAGTTATTAACCAATTGTTTTTGATAATAAGCTGGTGGAACACTTGCTATACTTGAATGTGGCCGATTATGGTTGTATTCATTAATAAATTCTTTTATAGAACCTTTACAATGTAAAATATTATGATAGTGCTTTTGATAGACTTCTTCTCGTTTTAAGGTGCCATGAAAGCTCTTAATATGAGAGTTTTCCTCAGGAGTATTAACAGCAATTCTTTCATGATCAATACCTAGCTCTGTAATGTATTTTTGAAACTCTCTACTCCTAAACTGTGTACCATTATCAGTTCTTAAAGTTAAGTTAACAATATCGCGTGAATTTACTGCTTCTTTTAAAGCTTTAAGTGCTTCCTTAGTACGACATCTAAGGCTTACATTATGACCTACTATTTCTCTAGTATAAACATCGATAATATCAAACATATAAACCCAGCGTCCACTCTCATCTATATACATCTGAACCATATCCATCTCCCATAACTGGTCTGGTCCAGTTAATTCATGCTTTTGCTTTAATTTATAATTATTTGGTTTAGGAGTAATTCTATCTTGCAGCAAATCAAGAACATCCATTATGCGATAAATACGCTTATAGTTAACCTTTAGACCCTCGCTAAACCTTAAACGATCTGTTATCATTCTGTAGCCTGCAAAAGAATATTTATCACAGTATTCTTTTACAAGCTCAACAATTTCTTTTTCAGGTACTTTATTGCCCTTTCTATCATAAGCTGGATAGCCTGAATAAAGCGATTTGTTTTGAGATCTTTTATCTTCAATTTTATTATTTTGTCTGTAATAATAAGTGCTCCTAGATAAATTAAAAGCCTTACAGAGTTCTGTAATTTTATATTCACTCTTTAAGTGATTAACGAGCTTTATTTTATCTGTGATATTTAATCCTGCCAAGGCTTTTTTTTGAGGATTTCTAGTTGAACTTTTTGTTCACCAATAATCTTTTTCATCTCATCAATTTGTTGTTCTCTTTCTTGGAGTTCAACATCTTTTTGAGATTCAATTTGATTTTTATTACCAAGGTTTTTAAGTCCACCATCAAGAAATTGGTTTTTCCAAGCATAAATTGAATTGCGACTTACACCATATTTCTCAGCAACATCAGAAGGTTTATTACCTTTTAGTACTTCAAGCACTACTTCCATTTTGAATTCATTATCATAAGTAGAACCTTTAGGCATAATTATCTCCCCCTATTAATTATTATAAGTGTTAACTAACTTCTTGTCCAAAAGCAATAGGGGGCGTAACAATAGCTTTTCTTTGCATTGTAGGAGTGGATAGGTTATAATAAATTGTACAGTTATTTCTCGGACATGATATAATAAAATCAAACTAAACTGGAGGTATATCATGGCAAAAAGATATGTTGTATTAGTTAATAATGTTAAAAAACCAAGTGAAATAATAAAAGAATAAATATTGCTAGATCTAGTATTCATAAATGGGTAAAAAACTACAATAAATCAGGTTCATTTTAAGCTAAAGATAGAATAACCCCTTTTAAGTAAACTCTATGGCACTTCTGAACTGGATGTTAATATTTTACATTTGGTTATATGAATGAAGTTGTAGTAATAATAATAATAAATAAAGAAGGAGGAGAGTATGAAGAAGATAAAAGATTTAAGTTTGGGATTTAAGTTTAGTATTGTTTTTATTTTGATTTTATTACTTGCTTTAGGTGCAAGTGGGTTGATGAGTTACCGACAGTCTTCACAAGAATTAATGAATGAAGCAGAAATGAGAATAACGGCAATTAGAGATTTAAAACGACATCAAATAGAAGATTATTTTGGAGATTTTATTAGAAACATGGAAATAATAGCTGGTTTATCATTAGCAGAGGATTCTATTTTATTATTTGCTGATGCTTTTAAGGAAGGGTTAGGTAGTTTAGACTATCAAAAAGTTGAAGAGCAGTATGGTAATGACTTTAAGGATTACAGTAGAGAAATGGGATTTTATGATTTGTTTTTAATCGACCTTGAAGGGAATATAGTCTTTTCTGTTGAAAAAGAGGCTGATTTAGGAACTAATTTAGAGGAAGGTAGGTATAGAGATACAACTTTAGCTGAGGCTTATCGAAAAGGAAGAGAAGAGGCTTATTTGACTGACTTTGCGGTATACGAAGTTAATGGAAATCCAACTTCCCATCTTGCAGCTCCAATTGAAAATGATGATACTGGTGAGTTATTGGGTGTTATTGCTGTTGAAACTGAAATTGATGAGATAAATGCTATTATGCAAGAAAGTACAGGTATGGGTGATACAGGTGAAAGCTATTTAGTTGGAACTGACTATTTAATGCGTTCTGATTCTCGCTTTGATATCGAGGGGCTGAGTAGTACTGTTTTAGAACTTGAGGTTAGAATGGATTCAGTTGAAAGGGCTTTAGCTGGAGAGAGTGGAGTTGATTTAGCAACTGATTATCGTGGAGAAGAAGTTATTAGTGCATATACTCCGGTAGATATAATGAGTCAAGAGTGGGCCGTTTTAACTAAGATAGATCATGCAGAGATTATGTCTGCTGTTGATAGGTTGCGAAATAGAAATATTGTTATTGTTATTTTAGCTTTGATTATATCTTCAGTAGTAAGTTTAGCTTTAATTAACAACGTAATTGTTAATCCGCTTAATAGTTTAACCGACTTAAGTCAACGAATAGCTAATAATGATCTTAAGGTAACAGTAGATAGTGAATTAATAAATAAAAAAGATGAGATAGGTGTATTAGCTAATTCTTTTAACCAGATGATTAACAATTTAAAAGAGATAATTGAATCTTTATTAGAAAGTGTAGAGGATATCTCTTCTTATAGTGAGGAATTATCTGCATCAGCAGAGGAAGGAAATGCTACTGTAGAGACAACCAATGCTTTAATAGATGATATGTCAGCAGGGATTCAGCAAATATCAGCCAGTGCAGAAGAAGTTGCAAGTTTTTCTGAGGAAGCAAACTCTCAAGCTGATGTAGGTGATCAAAATATCAAAGATACGGTAAATAGTATTAAAGAAATTAATGAAGTTGTTGAAGAAACAGTAAAGGTAATCAACAATTTAGATAATACATCGCAAGAAATAGGGCAGATTGTTGAGATGATTACAAATATAGCAGAGCAGACTAATTTATTAGCTCTAAATGCAGCAATAGAAGCAGCTAGGGCTGGTGAATACGGAAAAGGTTTTGCTGTGGTAGCAGAAGAAATAAGACAGTTAGCAAGTGAAACTGCTGAAGCAACAGATAAAATTGCTAACTTAGTGAATAAGACTCAGAGTCAATCGAGAGAAGGGATTAATAAAGTTAAAGATGTAGATATGAAAGCTAAAAAAGGTCGGAAAGTTGCTAAAGAAACTGGAGAATTATTTGATGAAATTAAAAATTCAGTGGAGGAAACATCAAGTCAAATAGAACAAACTGCAAGTGCAACTAATAATTTGGCCCAAAATAGTGATCAGATAACAAATGCAACAGATAATATAAGAAGTATGTCTGATGAGATTTCTAATTCATCACAGGAATTAGCACAAATGGCTCAAAGATTACAAGGTTTAATAGAACAATTTAAAATATAAATTTGATTTATCTAAGTTAATTTAACATACATATTGTATATAAGTTGAACTTGATTTTTTCATAGAATCCAGGTTATAGCTCAAAATTATCTTAAGAATAATTTATCTGTTGGAAGATTAATTTTTTTGAGCAGCTTATAGCTTGGATTTTAATAATTTCTTATCTAAAATTTTTATTTTAGCTGGAATATTCCATACTTTTATTTGTAGAGTTTAGCTGGTTTATAGTACTTATGTTAACTAAATTAATTAATGATAAATAAGGGTGAAGCGCTGTCATTAGGCAGGCTTTTTTTAGTTTTAAAATTCTTTGATAGCAAGTGGTTTCTTCAGTTTTAACCTTTTTGAAAAGAATATAAAAAATAAGTCTAACATATACTATTATAGATTTGAGTTATAGTTTTTTATATTGATGTTTTTGTTATTTTAAACTTAATTATCAATTTAAATACAGTGATAATTGATTTAGATATCCGCTAAAAGTTATTATAGTAAAGTGAACTTAGCAATTTTATTATGGAAAGTCTGAGAAAATTTATAGGAAGAGTATTAACTTAAAGTTAAGGAGTGGTTAAATGTCTTTGATCAGGATTGAAACGAAAAATCATAGTAACTTTTTGCGGGAAAGGTTGTTGTTTGAAGTTGAAATTTTGAAAGAAGACGGTACAATAATTAAAATAGATGAAGGAAAAAAGGGAGACGTTTCCTTTTTTAACTGTGAGTTAGTTGTAGAAAATGATAAATTTGAGGATGAAGTAGCTATCTTTAGGGAATATATAGCTAATATCTTATCTGATCTTATTATCAATCGGTTTGAAGAGGATTTATTACATAAGGTTTTAAAGGCTAATTATCGTTATTTTACATTAGAAGATAAGGCTAAACTGATAGAATTGGCCAGTGATAGGTTAAACTACTTAGAGAGTAAAGATGATGGGGCAATAATTTCTCAAATTCAAAGAAAAAATAGAATTCTACTGGAGATAGTTGATTATTTAGCAGATAAAAACCTAATTATATTAGAAGGGTTTGTACGGTTTAGGTTAAGAGAGTATATAGATGAACTACAACTAGCAGTTGACCAGGCTGTCAATGATTTAGCTTTAGAAAGGGAGTATGAAGAGTTTGTTTATTTATTAAAGCACTTTATTGAAAGTCAAGAATCTAAAATTGAACTAATAAATATAGTTAAAACTGAGCAAAATAAATTTAAATTCTTAAATCAATTTGGTACAGTAGTCAAAAATAATTACTTAGATGATGAATTATTGGGTTTAATGGAGCAAGATTTAGAGTATCAAGATCTATTAATTAGTGCTTTAATTACTTTAGCTCCTCAAGAAATTGTTTTGCATTTTAAAGAACCTGTTGAGATAGTAGAAACAATAGAAGGGATTTTTACTGAACGAGTTTGTATCTGCATGGGATGTAAGTATTGTGAAATAGATAGTTTGAATGAGTTAGAATAACCCCTTGTCAAATTTAGCGGAAGATTATATAATAAAGTTGATTTAAATATGATAATTGAGGGGAGTTTCTATGTTTTTAAGACTATGGTTTTTACCGGTGATAGGAGCAATAATTGGTTGGATTACTAATCTGTTGGCTATTAAATTGATCTTTAGGCCTTATGAGCCAGTAGAGATTCCTGTACTTGGATTTAAAATACAGGGGTTATTACCTAAAAGAAGTACGGAATTAGCTAAAAAGATTGGGGAGATTGTAGAACAAGAGCTATTGCCTAAAGAAGAATTAGAAAAGGAGTTGGCAGGTTTAGAAGTTAAGGATGACATTAAAGAGAAGATCTTAGAAGTGGTAGATAAAAAAGCTAAAGAAAGGATTCCACCATTTATTCCTGAAAACCTTCAAACAATGATTATTGATTTCTTAAAAAAGATGGTTCAAGAAGATTTGGACCCTGAAATTGATCGCTTTTTGGAAAAAATAAGGGATAGAATGATAAATGAAACTGATGTGGCTCAATTAGTTGAAAGTCGAGTAAGTTCTTTTGAGATGGAGGAGTTAGAGGAGTTGGTTTTAAAGATTGCAGCCAAAGAGTTGAAGCATATAGAGGTTTTAGGTGGAGTTTTAGGGTTTATTGTTGGAGTAGGACAAGCTTTAATAGTAATTAATCTTTAATTTTTTCTTGACATTGTAGTTGTTTGTAATTATAATTTTAAGTAAATCAATATGATAAAAACTATGATGAGGAAGAGTAAGTTAAGTTTTATCTTTACTAGAGAAGAGGGATTATAAAGCTGGAAGTCCCTTAAAGATGATTGACTGAAAACCACCTCGGAGTTGATCCCTGAAATTAGTAGGGTGATCCGGTTAATAATCCGTTATTTTTAGCTGAGATTAAATTTATATCTTACATATAGGTTTAAATTAGAGTGGAACCGCGAACCCTTCGTCTCTAAAGTAGAGATGGGGGCTTTTTTATTTAGGTAACAGTAATTAGTAATTGTAGATTAAAAGGTGGAATTAATTACAATATTGTGTTAGTGTCCGTAGATATGGTTTTCACGAAGAGGCTTGATTTGTAAGATTCGTAGGATCTGTGTCAGTAAAAAATTAAGTTCAAAACCTTTATGTTTAAGGGGTTAAAGGGCTTGATTTTGACAGACCACAGTCACAGAAACTGACACATTATATCAAATGAGTTTTATTTTATAATTGTTTATTAACATTGTAAATTATAAAAGGGAGGTTTACTAATGAGTAAAGTTAAGGTTACATTACCAGATGGTTCGAGTAGAAAGTATCAACAAGGAGTTACAATTAAAGAGATAGCTTTTGATATTGGCTCAGGATTAGGAAGGGCTTCGATAGCAGGTAAGGCTAATGGTCAAAAAGTTGATTTAGCTTATCAAATTAAAGAAGATGTGGAGTTAGAGATCATTACAATTGATTCTGAAGAGGGATTGGATATTTATCGCCATACTGCTGCCCATATTTTGGCCCAAGCAGTTGTTAGATTATTTGATGATGTTCAATTAGCAATCGGGCCAACGATTGATGATGGCTTCTATTATGATTTTGATCTAGAAGAGAGATTGTCAGAGGATGATTTTGAGAAAATTGAAGCGGAGATGAAAGAGATTATTAAAGAAGGTTATGAAATAGAAAGAGTTGAGCTTTCTAAAACAGAAGCGATTGCAAAAATGAAGAAATTAGGAATGGATTATAAGCTAGAGTTGGTTGAAGGAATGGAAGATGAGGTAGTCAGCTTCTATCAACAAGGCGAGTTTATCGATCTCTGTCGTGGTCCGCACCTACCTAGTACTAAGATGTTAAAGACTAATGCTTTTAAATTATTGAATGTGGCAGGTGCTTATTGGCGAGGTGATGAGAATAATCAAATGTTACAAAGAATTTATGCTACTGCATTTACTAAGAAATCTGATCTAGAAGAGCATATTCATCGCTTAGAAGAAGCTAAAAAGCGAGACCACCGTAAATTAGGTCAAAAATTAGATCTATTTAGCTTACATGAAGAAGGGCCAGGGTTTCCATTCTTCCATCCAAAAGGAATGGTTGTTAGAAATCAATTGATAGATTTTTGGAAGGAAGAGCATCGCAAAGCAGGTTACGAAGAGATTAAGACACCGATTATCTTGAACCAAAAACTGTGGGAGCAGTCTGGTCACTGGGATCATTATCGTGATGATATGTACTTTACTGAAATTGATGAGCAAGATTATGCTGTTAAACCTATGAACTGTCCAGGTGGAATATTAGTTTATAAAGATAGAATGCGTAGTTATCGTGATTTGCCGATTAGGTTGGGAGAATTAGGGCTTGTACACCGTCATGAACGTTCTGGAACTTTGCATGGATTGATGCGTGTTAGAAACTTTACCCAAGATGATGCTCATATTTATTGTTTGCCAGAGCAGATTGAAGATGAGTTGAGTGGAGTTATTAAGCTGGTTGATAATATTTACAGTGCTTTTGGATTTAAGTATAATGTAGAGTTGAGTACTAAACCAGATAAAGCAATGGGTTCTGATAAGTTGTGGGAACAGGCTACTAGTGCCTTAAAGGAGGCAATTATTGCTAATGATTTAGATTATGAAGTCAATGAAGGTGATGGGGCATTTTATGGGCCAAAGATCGATTTTCATTTAGAGGATTGTTTAGGGCGTAGTTGGCAGTGTGGGACTATTCAGTTGGACTTCCAGATGCCAGAACGTTTTGATTTAACTTATATCGGTCAAGATGGAGAAGAACATCGTCCAGTAATGATCCATCGTGCTATATTGGGTAGTTTAGAAAGATTTATGGGAATCTTGATTGAGCACTATGCTGGAGCTTTTCCAGTTTGGTTGGCCCCTATACAAGCTGAAGTAATTCCAATAACTGATGCTCAGCTTGATTATGCTTATCAAGTCAAGGAAGAGTTAGAGGCAATAGGAGTTAGAGTTGAAGTAGATAGTCGCCAAGAAAAGGTAGGATATAAGATTCGAGAAGCACAAGTACAACAGATTCCTTATATGTTAATTGTTGGAGATGATGAAGTAGAAGCAGGTACGGTATCCGTTAGAGAACGGCGTGAGGGAGATTTAGGAGCAGTTAAGCTTGGCGAATTTAAAGATGATTTGTTGAAAAAAATAGAAAATAAATTATAGGAAAAAGTAGTTGATTCTATGCTTGACGTCTCAATATAGATGTGATATACTACTTAAGAATAATAAAGTAGAAGTTATCCGCTTCTCACCTAAAGTCAGTGAGCTTTGGGTTAATATGTTATCAAGTATAGATTCCCTAGGGGATCTATGTTTTGATGTGTCAATTTAGCGGATGGTCTACTCTAGACCATCTGTTTTTCTTTTAAAATTCTCAGGAGGTGTATATAAAATTAGTACTGATTTGAAGATCAATGATCGGATTCGTGCTCGAGAGATTAGAGTTGTCGATAATGAAGGAGAACAAGTTGGAATTATGCCATTAAAGAAAGGGATAAGCATTGCTAGGGAGAAAGGTTTGGATTTAGTTCAGGTAGCTCCTAATGCTAAACCACCTGTTTGTAAAATTATGGACTATGGAAAGTATAAATATGAGCAGGCTAAGAAGGCTAAAGAAGCCAAAAAGAACCAAAATGTGATGAAGACTAAAGAGGTTCAAATGAGCGTTAAAATTGAAGAGCATGATTTTAATGTTAAAGTTGATATGGCTAAACGTTTTCTTAATAATAAAGATAAAGTTAAGGTCAGAATTCGTTTCCGGGGTAGAGAAATTACTCATAAACAGCTTGGCTACGAATTAATGGATAAATTAGCAGAAGAGGTTAAAGAACTTGGGCGAGTTTCAAGTAAGCCAAGTATGGAAGGTAGAAATATGATTATGTTCATAACTCCTAAGAGTGATAAGTAATTTATGGAACATATAATCTAGTAATTAATCACAACGAGAGGAGGATTTATTTATGGGGAAGATGAAGACGCACAAAGGTATGAAAAAGAGAGTTAAGAAGACAGGTCGCGGTAAATTCAAGCGTAAAAAAGCATATAGAAGCCACTTGATGACAAAAAAGAGTGGTAATAGAAAGAGAAAGCTTAATAAAGATGCATTAGTTGATGAAGGTAATCAAAAAAGAGTTGAAAAATTATTACCATATGAATAAATACAAAAGCAGAAAAGGAGGATATCTAAATGCCACGGGTTAAACGAGGAAACAAAAGACGTAAGAGAAGAAAGAAAGTATTAAAGTTAGCGAAAGGATATTTCGGAGCTAAAAGTAAGTTATATCGGCCAGCTACTGAGCAGGTAATGAAGTCCTTACATTATGCTTATCGAGATAGAAGACAAAAAAAGAGAGATTTTAGAAAGTTATGGATTACAAGAATCAATGCAGCAGCTAGACAAGAAGGTATGTCTTATAGTAGGTTTATTCATGGATTAAAGCAAGCTGATGTTGATATTAACCGAAAGATGTTAGCGGATTTAGCAGTAAATGATCAAGATAGTTTTGCTGAATTGGTTGAGTTAGCTCAGGAAAACTTATAGTAACTAAAAGAGCTTAAAGCTGGTGCTTTAGGCTCTTTTTATGTTTACTTTTATTAATTAAGGGAATGCTAAAAGAAATTGGTATAAGAAAGGAGTTATCTAGTGGAGATATCAAGCTTTACAAATAATAAAGTTAAATATTTAAGGTCATTATATCAAAAAAAGTATCGACGTAAGGAAGATAAATTTGTACTAGAAGGTGTTAAGATTATAGAAGAGGCGTTAGAAGAGCAAGTAAGACTGGAAGCTATTTTTTACTCAGATTACTTATCAAGAAACAGGAGAGGTCGCCGTTTGTTAGATAGGCTAGAGGAGAGCCAGATTGAACTGGTTAAATTAACAGATGATTTATTACAACAGATAGCCGATACAGTTTCTCCTCAAGGGGTTTTAGCAATTGCTAATAAGGTCAATTATGAGACCCAAATTTTAAGTGGTTCTGATCGATTAATCTTAATTGTAGATCGAGTACAAGATCCTGGTAACCTAGGAACGATTATTAGAACTGCAGATGCAGCAGGTGTTGATGGAATTATTATGACTAAAGGAACGGTCAGTCTATATAATCAAAAGACGATTCGAGCAACGATGGGTTCCTTGTTTAGAGTTCCTATCTTAAAGGAGAATGATTTAGATGAGTTACTAAAGTGTCTGAAAGAAGAGCAAATTAGTTTGGTTGTAGCTGATGTTGATGGAGAAGATTATCATTTTGAGGTTGATTATAATCAAGCAATTGCTATTATTGTTGGTAATGAGGGAGTTGGCCCGCGAGAAGAATTATTGGTTGGTGCAGATAAAAAGATCAAAATTCCCTTAACAGGTGGAGCAGAATCACTCAATGTAGCAATGGCAACAGGGATAATTATTTATGAGGCTGTAAGGCAGCGGTTGGGTTAATTTGACTTGTCAAGGATAGGAAATTATGATATAATGCAAGGCAAAGTAAATTAAGCTTAAGGCGTTGAAGGAGTTCAAGTAATCTAGTCTTTTTAGAGAGAGAAGGTATTTTAAGCTGAAAGTATCTTCACTAAAACTAGATGAAATTCCCTCTGGAGTTATTAGCTGAAATATAGCAAAGCTATAAAGTAGGTTGGATCGGTCTTCTGCCGTTATCAGAAGTTAGAGATAATTTATCAATTGGTTATTAACTAGTTAGAGTGGTTAATGATTATTTGATAGATTAATTAAGGTGGTACCGCGGAGATAGTCCATTGTCTTTCGTCCTTGGTTGGAAGAAAGTGATGGATTTTTTTATTTGGGAAGAATAATTATTTAAATTTAGATTAAGGAGGAGTTATGATGGAGGATAAATTAAGAGAGATTGAACAACAGGCAACTTCTGCAATTGAGAAGGTTGACTCGTTAGAACAATTAGAAGATTTACGGGTCAGTTATCTAGGTAAGAAGGGAGCAGTAACAGAGATTTTAAGGGGGATGGGAGATTTGGCCCCTGAAATGAGGCCGATAGTTGGAAAGTTAGCTAATCAAGTAAAGGGAAAAATAGTTAATTTAATAATTGAGCAGGAAGAAAGGTTAAAAGAAGTAGCTAAAAATAAGCAGTTGGCTGCGGAAACTATTGATGTTACTTTACCAGGTCAAAAGCAGGGAGTAGCTAGAAAGCACCCTTTGACTTTAGTCTTTGATGAGATCAAAGAGATCTTTTTGGGATTAGGTTTTCAGATTGCTGAAGGGCCAGAGGTAGAAGCAGATTATTATAACTTTGAAGCTTTGAATTTCCCAGCTAACCATCCTGCTCGTGATATGCAAGATACTTTTTATATTGAAGGGGATCGGTTATTACGAACTCATACCTCTTCAGTGCAGGTTAGGACAATAGAAGATCAAGAGCCACCAATCAGAATTATTGCCCCGGGGCGGGTTTATCGTTCAGATGAGATTGATGCTACTCATACGCCAGTCTTCCATCAGGTAGAAGGGTTGATGATTGATCGAGATATCTCTTTTGCTCACTTAAAAGAGACTTTGATTCGATTGAGCAAAGAGTTATTTGGAGCAGACCGAGAGGTTAGGTTTAGACCGAGTTATTTTCCGTTTACTGAACCAAGTGCTGAGGTTGATATTTCTTGTGCTAAATGTGATGGGGGTGGCTGTAAGCTCTGTTCAGGAACAGGGTGGTTAGAAATTTTAGGGTCTGGTCTGGTACATCCTAATGTTTTAGAGATGTCTGGTGTAGATTCTAAAGAGTATAGTGGATTTGCTTTTGGGATGGGAGTAGAAAGGATTGCGATGTTGAAGTATGGCATTGATGATATTAGATTACTTTATGATAATGATTTGAGGTTTTTGAAGCAATTTTAGGAAGGATATCATATTCTTTATGGTGAAGATATCGACCACGGAAAGTCCACAGTACTTGAAGGGAGTCTAAAACCTTAATATAGCACAGATTAAATTACATAATGTAGGGGAGGATTAAGATGAAGGTTTCATATAGTTGGTTACAAGAATACGTTGATTTTGATTATACGCCAGAGGAGTTGGCCCATAAGTTGACTTTGGCTGGTTTAGAAGTAGATGGTATAGATTATCAAGGGGAAGAGATTGCAGATATAGTAGTAGGTGAAATTAAAGAGTTAGCGGAGCATGAAAATGCAGATAAATTATCGGTTTGTAAGGTTGATATTGCTCAACAAGAAGAGTTGCAGATTGTTTGTGGAGCAACTAATATGGAGGTAGGAGATAAGGTTCCTGTTGCCCCGGTAGAGACGGTCATGCCTGATGGAATGGAGATTAAAGAGGTTGAATTAAGAGGAGTAAGATCTTGTGGGATGATGTGTTCTACCGATGAATTAAATTTAGATGATGATGGAGTAGATGGTCTCTTTATTTTACCTGATGATGTTGAAGTGGGAAGTAATCTTGTTGATGAGTTAGAGTTAGATGATATTATTATTGAATTAGATTTAACTCCTAATTATGCTCATTGCTTGAGTATGGTTGGAGTAGCTAGGGAGGTAGCAGCCTTAGCAGGAACTGAAGTAAAGATGCCAGAAGTTGAAGTGGAAGAGATCGAAGAGCAGGTTGAAGATTGGATTAAGGTAGAAGTTGCAGATAATAAACTAGCACCACGTTATGCTGGACGAGTTATTACTGGAGTTGAGGTTAAAGATTCTCCTTTGTGGTTAAAGAAACGATTGGAAGCAGTAGGGGTTAAACCGGTTAATAATATAGTTGATGTGACTAACTTTGTTTTGATGGAGTTAGGTCAACCATTACATGCTTTTGATTACGAACAGATAGCTGAACAAAAGATCATAGTTAGAAAGGCTAATTCTGGGGAAGAATTGGTTACCTTAGATGATAAGCAAAGAGAGTTAGATAAGGAAATGTTAGTAATTGCTGATGCTCAAAAACCGATCTGTTTAGCAGGAGTAATGGGTGGATTAAATAGTGAGGTTGATCAGCAGACGACGACTATCTTTTTAGAAAGCGCAAATTTTGATCCAGGGTTAGTAAGGAGTACTGCTAAAAAGCTAGGAATTCATAGTGATGCTTCACATCGATTTGAAAGAGGGGTAGATATAAACTTAGCTGTTTTTGCTTTAGAGCGAGCAACGGAATTGATCACTCAAATCAGTGGTGGTCAAGTGGTTAATGGAGTGATAGATGTTTATCCAGAAGAAGTTAAAAAAGAAGTGCTGCCTCTAAACTTAGAAAGAGTAAGAAAGTTACTAGGAGTTGAGTTAAGATCTGAAGAAGTTAAAAATTTACTAGAGAAATTAAATTTCATAGTCAAAGGGAAAGAAGAATTAAATGTTAAAGTACCAACCTATCGAGTTGACATTAATCAAGAGGTTGATTTAATAGAGGAGATTGCAAGAAGCTATGGTTATGATCAAATAGAACCAACTAAACCAGTAGGGGGGATTATCCAAGGGAAAAAGAGTTGGCCCCAAAAGGTTGAAGATAGAACAAGAGATATTTTAGCTGATTTAGGCCTTTTTGAAGTGCAGAATTATTCCTTTATTAGTCAAGCTGCTTTTGATCAAATTAATTTGCCAAAAGGTAGTCAATTACGTGAGGTAGTAGAACTAGGTAACCCACTCAGCCAAGACTATTCAGTATTAAGGACTACTTTACTTCCTGGTTTATTAGAAAACCTCCTTCTTAATTTCAATCGTAAAGTTGAAGAAGTAAGTATTTTTGAGTTAGGCAAAGTATTTATGCCAACAGTTGAGCAGGAGTTGCCACTAGAAAAGTTAAAACTAACAGCTGCATTAATGAAAGAAGATTTAATTGATGATTGGAACTTAGATGCTGCTGGGTTCTTTTATTTAAAAGGGATTTTGGAAGAATACTTTTCTAGTCTAGGTATTGAGCAGTTTGATTTTGTATCAGCTAAACATCCAAGCTTGCATCCAGGTAGAACGGCAAAATTAGAGGTTGGTGGTAAGATGTTAGGATATTTTGGAGAAATACATCCTGAAGTGCTTGATAACTATGGTTTAAGCCAGCCGGTTACAGTCTTTGAGTTAGATTTTTCAACTATTGTTAAAGCAGCAACTGATGTTAGGCAATATAATCAGCTCCCTAAATATCCAGCCTTAACAAGGGATATTGCTTTAGTTGTTGAAGAGAAAGTTACTAACCAAGAAATCAAGGATGTTATTTTAGAGATCGGAGATCAGATATTAGAGTCAATTGAACTATTTGATTTGTATCAAGGTGAGCAGGTTCCAGTTGGACATAAAAGCTTAGCTTACTCCTTAAATTATCGAGTGCCAACAAGAACTTTAACTGATAAAGAAGTTAATCAAGTTCAAGCTAAGATAGAAGAAGAGTTAGATCAAAGACTAGGAGCTAAAATTAGACAATAATTAATTAAGAACATAATTTAAAGGTTAAGACGGTTGGGATAATAAGTTGTTATTTAGCCCAACCGCTAACTTTTTTGAATTTATACTTGACATTCTAGAATACAAATGTTATTCTATTAATTGTCGCTTACAAGAGATATAGAAATTTAATCTTTTCTTGACAAGTTTGATCTAATATGTTAAATTATTAGTTGTGCTGGTCAAGGGAGAAAAGTTTTGATTTTTTCTTGACAAGCTTGAAGTAGAGTGATATACTACTCGATGTTGTCGCAAAAAAAGATCAGCGACAAAAAAGATTTCAGAAAAGTTCTTGACAGACAAGAGTGAATTTGATATTATATTAATTGTCGCTTGAGAAAGTGACAGAAAAATTGAACAAGCAATTCGGTCTTTGAAAACTAAACAATGCAATGTTTCAACTAAGCAAGAAGAGCTAGTCAAACTCGTAATCAATGTGCTTTTGCACATGATATAAACTTTAATTGAGAGTTTGATCCTGGCTCAGGACGAACGCTGGCGGCGTGCTTAACACATGCAAGTCGAGCGAGAAAGCTACCTTCGGGTAGTGAGTAAAGCGGCGGACGGGTGAGTAACGCGTGGGAACATACCTTTAAGACTGGGATAACTTCTTGAAAAGGAAGCTAATACCGGATAAACTCCTTTCGGAGCAAAGATGGCTTTTATGCTATCACTTAAAGATTGGCCCGCGTCCCATTAGCTAGTTGGTGAGATAACAGCTCACCAAGGCAACAATGGGTAGCCGACCTGAGAGGGTGATCGGCCACACTGGGACTGAGACACGGCCCAGACTCCTACGGGAGGCTGCAGTGGGGAATCTTCCGCAATGGACGAAAGTCTGACGGAGCAACGCCGCGTGAGTGAAGAAGGTCTTCGGATCGTAAAGCTCTGTCTTTAGGGAAGAATACTTTAATTGTGAATAACAGTTAGGGTTGACGGTACCTTTAAAGGAAGCCCTGGCTAACTACGTGCCAGCAGCCGCGGTAATACGTAGAGGGCAAGCGTTGTCCGGAATCATTGGGCGTAAAGGGTACGCAGGCGGTCTAGTAAGTCAGAGGTGAAATCCACCGACTCAATCGGTGAACTGCCTTTGAAACTACTAGACTTGAGGATAAGGGAAGAAAGTGGAATTCCTAGTGTAGTGGTGAAATACGTAGATATTAGGAAGAACATCAATGGCGAAGGCAACTTTCTATCTTATACCTGACGCTGAGGTACGAAAGCTAGGGGAGCAAACGGGATTAGATACCCCGGTAGTCCTAGCCGTAAACGCTGGATACTAGGTGTTGGGGGTTCGACCCCCTCGGTGCCGGAGTTAACGCATTAAGTATCCCGCCTGGGGATTACGACCGCAAGGTTGAAACTCAAAGGAATTGACGGGGGCCCGCACAAGCGGCGGAGCATGTGGTTTAATTCGAAGCAACGCGAAGAACCTTACCAGAACTTGACATCCCGTGACTACCTGTGAAAGCAGGGTATAGTCCTTTGGACTACACGAAGACAGGTGGTGCATGGCTGTCGTCAGCTCGTGTCGTGAGATGTTGGGTTAAGTCCCGCAACGAGCGCAACCCCTGTCCTTAGTTGCCAGCACGTCAAGGTGGGGACTCTAAGGAGACTGCCGCGGAAAAACGCGGAGGAAGGTGGGGATGACGTCAAGTCATCATGCCCCTTATGTTCTGGGCTACACACGTGCTACAATGGTCTGTACAGAAGGAAGCGATACCGCAAGGTTTAGCAAATCCTGAAAAGCAGATCTCAGTTCGGATTGCAGGCTGCAACTCGCCTGCATGAAGCTGGAGTCGCTAGTAATCGTGGATCAGAATGCCACGGTGAATACGTTCCCGGGCCTTGTACACACCGCCCGTCACACCACCCGAGTTGGGGGCACCAGAAGTCGTCTAAGGACGCCGAAGGTGTGCCTGGTAAGGGGGGTGAAGTCGTAACAAGGTAGCCGTACCGGAAGGTGCAGCTGGATCACCTCCTTTCTAAGGAGTTATTTCAACTCTAGTCGTAGTTGGAACTTGCATTGTTTAGTTTTGAGAGACTGAAACTAAGTCTAAGTTCAAGTTTAAGGCTAAGTAAGAACTTAGTTCTTGTCTTGACTAAAACTTAAACTCAGCCTCAGATTTAAAATTTGTACTTTGAAAACTGCACAATAGATAGTGCGTCTAGATTAAGTTAGTAAGGGCGCACGGTGGATGCCTAGGTGTCAGGAGCCGAAGACGGACGTGGCAAGCTGCGAAAAGCCTTGATGAGCTGCAAACAAGTGATGACTCAAGGATGTCCTAATAGGAGCACCAGGTATGGATAATCCCATATCATCTTAAGGTTAATAAATAGCCTTAAGAAGGGAACCGGGTGAATTGAAACATCTTAGTAACCCGAGGAAGAGAAAGCAAAAGCGATTCCCTAAGTAGCGGCGAGCGAAAGGGGAACAGCCCAAACTGTAATAGTGTCAAGCTTATGGGCATTGCTATTACAGGGTAGTAGGACTATCAGACCTTACCATAAAAAGGTCATAGGATAAGCTTCAGTTAATCGAAGTAGCTGGAAAGCTACGCCACAGAAGGTAATAGCCCTGTAGGTGAAAATTGGAGTTGACTAGATAGTATCCTGAGTACCATGAGACACGAGAAACCTCGTGGGAAGCAAGGAGGACCATCTCCTAAGGCTAAATACTTCCTGACAACCGATAGTGAACCAGTACCGTGAGGGAAAGATGAAAAGAACCCCGGGAGGGGAGTGAAATAGAATCTGAAACCGTGTGCCTACAAGCAGTCAGAGGACGTTAAAGTCTGATGGCGTGCTTTTTGCATAACGAACCGACGAGTTATGATCTGTAGCGAAAGGTTAAGCCAAAGAAGGTGAAGCCGTAGCGAAAGCGAGTCTTAAAAGGCGAAAGTTGCAGGTCATAGACCCGAAACCGAGTGATCTATCCATGACCAGGATGAAGCACGTGTAAGAACGTGTGGAGGTCCGAACTGCATTGGCGTTGAAAAGCCATGGGATGAGTTGTGGATAGGGGTGAAAGGCCAATCGAACTCGGAGATAGCTGGTTCTCCTCGAAATAGCTTTAGGGCTAGCCTCAAGTGTTATAATTTGGCGGTAGAGCACTGATTGGACTAAGGGCTTTATAGAGTTACTGAATCCAGTCAAACTCCAAACGCCATCTTATTAAGCTTGGGAGTCAGACTATGTGGGATAAGCTTCATAGTCGAGAGGGAAACAACCCAGACCGTCAGTTAAGGTCCCAAAGTATGGACTAAGTGGTAAAGGATGTGAGATTGCATAGACAACCAGGATGTTGGCTTAGAAGCAGCCATTCATTTAAAGAGTGCGTAATAGCTCACTGGTCGAGTGATCTTGCGCTGAAAATGTACGGGGCTAAAGTCCATCACCGAAACTACGGATTGGTATAACCAATGGTAGAGGAGCATTCTATATAGGTTGAAGCAGTACCGGAAGGAGCTGTGGACAGTATAGAAGAGATAATGTCGGTATGAGTAACGATAAAATAGGTGAGAATCCTATTCGCTGTAAGTCTAAGGTTTCCTGAGGAAGGCTCGTCCGCTCAGGGTAAGCCGGATCCTAAGCCGAGGCCGAAAGGCGTAGGCGATGGAAAATTGGTTAAAATTCCAATGCTACCTCCTTATCACTATGAGTGATGGGATGACGCAGGAAGATAGGCTAGCCTGGCAACGGTATGTCAGGTTGAAACATTAAGAAGGATGACTTAGGTAAATCCGGGTCGTCATTAACTTTAAGGTGTGACCAGGAGTCTCTACGGAGGCGAAGTAGTTGACTTTACACTGCCAAGAAAAATCTCTAACCAGATAAGAGGTAACCGTACCGCAAATTGACACAGATAGACTAGAAGAGTATTCTAAGGCGCGCGAGAGAACCTTCGTTAAGGAACTCGGCAAAATAACCCCGTAACTTCGGGAGAAGGGGTACCTCATTAGGGTGTATGCTCGAAGAGGTTGCAATAACCAGGCCCAAGCGACTGTTTACCAAAAACACAGGTCTCTGCTAAGACGTAAGTCGATGTATAGGGGCTGACGCCTGCCCGGTGCTGGAAGGTCAAGGGGAAGTGTTAGGCATAAGCTGAAGCGCAGAACTTAAGCCCCAGTAAACGGCGGCCGTAACTATAACGGTCCTAAGGTAGCGAAATTCCTTGTCGGGTAAGTTCCGACCTGCACGAATGGCGCAACGACTTGGGCACTGTCTCAACGAAGGTCTCGGTGAAATTGTATTACCTGTGAAGATGCAGGTTACCCGCGACAGGACGGAAAGACCCCGTGGAGCTTTACTGTAGTCTGATATTGGATTTTGGTACATTATGTACAGCATAAGTGGGAGGCAATGAACTCGGCACGCTAGTGTCGAAGGAGCCTTAAGTGGGATACCACTCTTAATGTGCCGGAATTCTAACCATGCACTGTAATCCAGTGTTGGGACAGTTTCAGATGGGCAGTTTGACTGGGGCGGTCGACTCCTAAAGAGTAACGGAGTCGCCCCAAGGTTCCCTCAGTGCGGTCGGAAATCGCACGTAGAGTGTAAAGGCAGAAGGGAGCTTGACTGCAAGAGCTACAACTCGAGCAGGTACGAAAGTAGGGCTTAGTGATCCGACGGTAGAGCATGGAATTGCCGTCGCTCAACGGATAAAAGTTACCCCGGGGATAACAGGCTTATCTCCCCCAAGAGTTCACATCGACGGGGAGGTTTGGCACCTCGATGTCGGCTCGTCGCATCCTGGAGCTGAAGCAGGTTCCAAGGGTTTGGCTGTTCGCCAATTAAAGCGGTACGCGAGCTGGGTTCAGAACGTCGTGAGACAGTTCGGTCCCTATCCGTCGTGGGCGTAGGATATTTGAAGGGAGCTGTCCCTAGTACGAGAGGACCGGGATGGACGTACCTCTGGTGTACCAGTTGTCTACCAAAGGCATTGCTGGGTAGCTAAGTACGGATTTGATAAACGCTGAAAGCATCTAAGCGTGAAGCTGACCTTGAGATAAGATATCCCATAGAGTGAATCTAGTAAGATCCCTGATAGACTATCAGGTAGATAGGCCAGAGGTATAAGGGTGGCAACATCTTCAGCTGACTGGTACTAATAGATCGAGGGCTTAATCTAGAATATATCTATTGTGCAGTTTTGAATGTATAATAAAGCATTTAATACTGAATGTTGAATAGTTAAAGAACTTAGAAATTTATTTATTAAAAAGTTCTTGACAAAGAAGAATGAAAATGTTAAGATATTAATTGTTGAATTGAGACAAGCTTAAAATAAGCATTGAATATTGAATAGTTAATAATTAAAGTCAAAAGCACTTGAAGAACTTAATTATTCAATATTAGATATTAATTATTAATTGAATAAGATTCTGGTGGTAATTGCGGAGGGGTAACACCTGTTTCCATTTCGAACACAGCAGTTAAGTCCTCCAGCGCCGATGGTACTGCAGGGGCAGCCTTGTGGGAGCGTAGGTCACTGCCAGAATTAATATGAAATATTGGGATGTCGCCAAGCGGTAAGGCACAGGACTTTGACTCCTGTATTCGCTGGTTCGAATCCAGCCATCCCAGCCATTTATTTTAGTTATTAGCAGTCAGTTGTCAGTTATCAGCCAAGGGCTTAACAATTTGAGGCTTTGGTTGATAGCTGAAAGCTAACAGCTAGGTACGCCCCCATCGTCTAGTGGCCTAGGATACCAGGTTTTCATCCTGGCGACAGGGGTTCGAATCCCCTTGGGGGTGCCAATATAACCAAATTAAAGGTGATAAGCTAAAGTTAAGCAATTTATTTAAGAAAACAGATGGATTTGCTTCAGCCACGGAGAGCTTTGGTTATTTAAAACTCGAAGAAGCATCAAAAAAATAATCGACAATTAAAGGTTATCAAATAAATTTAATTGTTCATTGTAAATTAGTAAGGGCGAATAGCTCAGTTGGGAGAGCACCTGCCTTACAAGCAGGGGGTCACAGGTTCGAGCCCTGTTTCGCCCACCATTTAACTTCATTGAATAATGAATGTTAGATATTTAATATTAAATATTTTTTCTGTGGGGACGTGGTGTAATTGGTTAACACGCCGGCCTGTCACGCCGGAGAGTGCGAGTTCAAGTCTCGTCGTCCTCGCCATTGTGCTAGCGTAGCTCAGCTGGTAGAGCAGCTGACTTGTAATCAGCAGGTCACCGGTTCGACTCCGGTCGCTAGCTCCAGGGGATATAGCTCAGCTGGGAGAGCGCCGCCCTTGCAAGGCGGAGGTCGTCGGTTCGATCCCGACTATCTCCACCAAAATCTTCGATTAATAAAACTCAAGGTGGATTTTGGCATAGACCATCGAGGTCGTCGCAAAATAGTTAAATATTAAGCATTAAATGTTTTTAAGGGCCATTAGCTCAGCTGGTAGAGCACCTGACTTTTAATCAGGGTGTCGGAGGTTCGACTCCTCCATGGCTCACCATTTAAAAGCAATTAATATTGAATATTATTTATTAAGTGAACTTTTGTCGCGGGGTAGAGCAGCTGGTAGCTCGTCGGGCTCATAACCCGGAGGTCGTTGGTTCGAATCCAACCCCCGCAACCAAAATATTTTATAATTGTGGTACTTGTGTAAGTGCAACCAATTAAAAGCAGTGAATATTGAATAATTAATAGTTGAATTCAAGAACTTAAGACTATTCAATCTTAGATATTAAGTATTAAATGAACTTTCATGGCGAGATAGCTCAGGTGGTAGAGCAGAGGATTGAAAATCCTCGTGTCCCCGGTTCGAATCCGGGTCTTGCCACCATTTAATTTGCGAAGGTGGTGGAACTGGCAGACACGCTAGACTTAGGATCTAGTGCCTTATGGCGTGTGGGTTCGACTCCCACCCTTCGCACCAAAGTGAGCGGGAGTAGCTCAGTTGGCTAGAGCACCAGCCTTCCAAGCTGGGTGTCGCCGGTTCGAGTCCGGTTTCCCGCTCCATAATATGGGTCTATAGCTCAGTTGGTCAGAGCGCACGCCTGATAAGCGTGAGGTCGGTGGTTCAAATCCACCTAGACCCACCAATTTCAAACAATTGATTTTAAAATAATAAATTGAGATTTTAATTATTATTTGATTTGTTGTGTTGTGTGCCTGTAGCTCAGCTGGACAGAGCAACGGCCTTCTAAGCCGTGGGTCGGGGGTTCGAATCCTCCCAGGCACGCCATAAAAAAGTTAATGTTTAGTAGTAAGATTAATTATTTCTAATTTAGACTATTAAATGTTCTATATGTGGTGGGTGTAGCTCAGTTGGTTAGAGCGCAGGATTGTGGCTCCTGAGGCCGTGGGTTCAAATCCCGTCATCCACCCCAATTATTATTTAATGTTACTGACCCTGTTATAGGGTTTTTTTTATTTTGTTGTATTTTTAGGTGGAATGGTATTAAATTTTAAATAAAAAAAGAAAGCCTTTCTATTTAAATAGAAAGGCTTTCTTTTTTTATTATATTCAGGTTTAATTATTTATTTTCTTTTGAATACTGATTTTATTAATTTAAGTGGAGTGGGTAAATTAAAGCCCCCACTAACTGATTTTACATTATCATGCTCATTTTTAGACCAGGCAAATAGAAAATCGATCTTCATGTTAGTCTCCCTCCTTTATGTAGTGGTTACTTATTATTTATTTTATGTATTAGGAATAATAATGTTACATTTTAGAATTTAATTTTAAGATTAAGTATTGTTGTAATTAAGACTAACAATTAACTTGTAAGTATGATACAATTATTTACAGATGATAATATAGAATTTAAGGTATAATTTAATTAGATTTAGAGGAAAAAACAAATAGATATAGAATAACTGATCATTGAATAGGTGAGGTTGTCTAATGAAGTATAATAATTATTTAAAGTAACAAATTATTAAATAAATAAAGCTAAATTAAGGAGTTTTTATTATGAATTTTAATCATATTTCAGTTCTGTTAGATGAAAGTATTAAATATTTAAATTGTAAAAATGGTGGCATCTACGTTGATTGTACCTTAGGAGGAGCTGGACATTCTGAGGAAATAATAAAAAATATAAGGCCAGATGGAAGATTAATAGGTATTGATCAAGATCAAGCAGCGATTGTAGCCGCTGAAAAAAAGTTGGCTAAATATAATACCCAGTTTGAATTAGTTAGGGATAATTATCAAAATTTAAATTCTGTTTTAGATAGATTAAAGATAGAAAAGGTTGATGGTTTTTTATTTGATTTAGGGATTTCTTCTTATCAACTAGATACACCAGAACGAGGTTTTAGTTATAAGTATGATTCTCCTTTAGATATGAGGATGGACCAAAGGCAAGCTACTACAGCTGCTGATTTAGTGAATGATCTCTCAGTTGATAGGTTAACTGAGATAATAAGAAAGTATGGAGAAGAAAAGTGGGCCAGTAGAATTGCAAAATTTATTGTTGATTTTCGAGAAGATCAATTAATTACTAGGACAGATCAATTAGTAGAGGTGATTAAAGCTGCTATTCCGGCTGGAGCTAGAAGATCGGGACCTCATCCAGCGCGGAGAACTTTTCAAGCATTAAGAATAGCAGTTAATAATGAATTAGATATTATCGAAAATGCCCTTAATGATGCTGTTTCAAGATTAAAGGTTAACGGGAGAATTTGTGTAATAACTTTTCATTCTTTAGAAGATAGGATTGTAAAACATACTTTTAAAGATTTAAGTACTAAATGTACTTGTCCGCCTAACTTTCCTGTTTGTGCTTGTGATACCGAACAGAAGGTAAAGATTATAACTAAAAATCCAGTAACGCCTAGTGAAAAAGAAGTTGAAGATAATTTTAGGGCTAGAAGTGCTAAACTAAGGGTGGCAGAGAGGAAGTAGGCTAGTTATAAATTAAAGGGTAGGTGAATAAGTTGATAATGGGGTTGCAGATAAAGAATAAAGATTATCAACAAAAAAGAGCTCAACGGAGTTCTAAAAATAACAGTCAAAAAAATCATACATTTAAATATATGATCATAGGTGGTTTAATTACCTCTTTAATAGTTTTATTTCTCGTTTTATATATTAATCAGTATGTTCAAATTTCTAGAAAAAACTTGAGACTTGAAGCTTTAGAAGAAGAGAAACAACAAGTAAAAAGAGATGAATTATACTTACAAATACAAATTTCTAGATTGCAGTCTTTAGCTAGAATTGAGGAAGTGGCTAAAGATGAGTTTAATATGGTGGAGCCAGGGGAGATTAATTATCTTATGCTAGAAGAAGATAATGTGAAAAAAAATTATGTTCAAGATGAATTTCAATCTGAAACCAATGATTCAAAATTTAATTTTAGAGAAAAGCTAGCTATTTGGATTAGGGGTTTAACTCAGGTTGAAGCTGGTTCGCTAGATTAATATTTTTAATAGAGTGAGGTGGATTGGCTAGGTGAATAATTTAAATTTAGAAATTAGAAAGAGGATAACATTTCTTTTTTTTATGGTGTTTTTAGTGATGCTCTCCTTAGTTGCCAGATTAGCTTGGATTCAAATTTTCCAAAATACAAAGTACCAACACCAAGCTTTAGATCAGCGATTAAGGCAGTTACAAGTGGAGCCTAAAAGAGGGATTATTTATGATAAAAATGGGGTTGAACTGGCTGTTAGTGCGAGTGCGGATACAGTTGTGGCGATACCAAGTGAAATAAAGAACCCTCGCCAAACGGCTCAACAGTTGGCTGATATTTTAGATATGTCAGAGGATAAAATTTATTCGCGACTAACACGAAAAGCAGCAGCTGTTTATGTAGCAAGAAAGACTGATGAGAAAAAGGCTAGAGCAATTAGAGAGCTAGATTTAGCAGGGATTAGATTTACAGAAGAAAGTAGAAGGTTTTATCCCAAAGGGGGCTTAGCAGCTCATACCTTAGGTTTTGTAGGGATTGATAGCCAAGGGTTGCAAGGGATAGAGCTATCATATGATGATATATTACGTGGGAATCCAGGTAGGATATCAGTTGAAAGAGATGCAGCAGGTCGAGAGATTCCAGAAGGAATAAAGGATTATATTGATCCTGATGATGGCCATAATATTTATTTAACTATTGATAATGTTTTACAACATATCGCAGAAAGAGAACTTGATAAAGCTATGCTTGAACATGAGGCTAAGAGTGGTACAATTGTTATGATGGACCCTCAAACTGGAGGGGTTTTGGCTTTAGCAAATGAACCTACTTTTGATCCAAATAATTTCACTAGTTTTTCTCCGGAAGCTTGGAGAAATAGGGCTGTTTCAGATACATATGAACCTGGTTCGACATTTAAAATTATAACAACGGCAGCAGGATTGGAAGAAGGGGTAGTTAATCCTAATGATAAGTTCTTTGATCCTGGTTATATTGAGGTTTCGGGACAGGTTATTAATTGTTGGAAAGCTGGAGGACATGGTTCTCAAACTTTTTCTGAGGTTGTTCAGAATTCATGCAACCCAGGTTTTGTACAGGTGGGCCAAAGGATCGGTACTGAGGTGTTTTATGATTATATTGAAGCGTTTGATTTTGGTCGAAAGACTGAGATTGATTTAGTAGGTGAGGCTCGAGGAATAAAATATAAATTAGATCAGATTGGCCCAGTAGAGTTGGCTACAATGTCTTTTGGCCATGGAATTACAGTTACTCCAATGCAGCTAGTTACTGCTGTTTCTGCAATAGCTAATGACGGTGAATTATTACGCCCTCATTTGGTTAGTGAGGTTAGAGATTCAAGAGGAGAGTTGATTAAGAAAATAACTCCTCAAAAAAATAAAAAGGTAATTTCTGCTCAAACTGCTCAAAAAACAAGAGAACTATTAGCTGGTGTTGTAGAAGAAGGTTCTGGAACGAAGGCGGGAGTAGAAGGTTATGAAATTGCTGGTAAAACAGGAACTGCTAAGCATTATGGAGTTCAATTATATGATTCATCTTTTATTGGTATGGTACCTGCAAATAATCCCCAAATGGTTGTTTTGGTAGTTTTATCTGGAGTTAGCAGTTATCCTTATTATGGTTCACAGGTTGCAGCACCTATATTTCATAATGTTGTTAAAGATGGATTGCGTTATTTAGAGATTCCGCCGCAATCTAGTGTGAATGATGATGGTGATGATGAAATTAAGAGGGTAGAGGTACCTAATGTAGAAAATTTATATCTGTCACAAGCTCAAGAAAAGTTGGCAGCTAGGGGTCTAAATGTTAAACTAGAAGGAGAAGGGGAAGTAATTATTGATCAAATTCCATATCCAGAAGCAGTAGTTAATGAAGGAAGTACAGTAGTATTATTTTTTGAGGATGGAGCTAGTAAAGATAGTGGTTATCAGGTTACTGTACCTGAATTAAGAGGAATGAGAATAAGAGAAGCAGCTGAACTGTTAGGAGAATTAAATCTAAGATTAAGGTGGAATGGTTCTGGAATTATTGAAAAGCAAGATCCTGTTCCAGGAGTTACAGTCAATTCTGGAAGATATATTGAAGTTCAGCTATCTGAAAAATAAATTGTTTAGATTAGGGGGTTGATGATGGTTAAATTACAGGAATTAGTTGAGGTATTAAAAATTGAAACTCTTAAAGGGAATTTGATGTTTGATATTTTAGGTATTTCTTATGACTCAAGGAGGGTTGAGTTTGGTTATTTATTTGTAGCGATCTCTGGTTTTAAGCAAGATGGTCATGATTTTATTGAGGAAGCTATTGCTAATGGTGCTAAAGCAATAGTAGTTGAAAAGGAGATTGATATAGATTGGCCTCAACAGAATGTTGCTATAATAAAAGTTGATGATACACGAAAGGCTTTAGCTTATTTAAGTGCTAAATTTTATGGTTATCCTTCAAAGGAGTTGACTGTAATAGGAGTAACAGGAACTAATGGGAAAACTACCACTACTTATTTAATTGAGGAAACTTTAAGAAATCTTGGATTTAATACTGGATTGATTGGTACTATAAAAAATAAGATAAGTTCTCAAGAAAAAGAATCTAAAAGAACTACTCCTGAAGCACTTGATCTGCAGAGGATGTTGGCTGAAATGGTCAAAGAAGATGTGACTCATGTTGTGATGGAGGTTTCTTCTCATGCTTTAGAATTAGATCGAGTGTTAGAGATTGATTTTGATCGTCAGATATTTACTAACTTAAGTCAAGATCATTTAGATTTCCACCAAAACTTTGATCAGTATTTAGCAGCTAAACTCAAATTATTTAAGTTTAGTGAGAACCCTTCAATTATCAATTTTGATGATCCACGAAGTGAGCAAGTTGTTATGGGAGTAAGAGGAGAAGTAGTAGGTTATGGAATTGATGATAAAAAGGCTGAAATTCGGGCCAAAAAGATTCAGATTAATCAAAAGGGTGTTTCTTATTTATTGCAAGTGGATGAGGAAAAATTAACAATTAATTTAAATTTAACTGGGAGATTTAATGTTTATAATTCGTTAGCTGCTATTGGAACTGTATATAGTTTAGGAGTTGAATTAGAGGATATTAAGAAAGGAATAGAAGCAACTAAAGGAGTACCAGGGCGCTTTCAGCTTATAGATGAGGGCCAAGATTTTGGAGTGATTGTTGATTATGCTCATGCACCAGCTGGAATGAAAAATGTTTTAAAGACAGCTGATGAAATTACTGAAGGTCGTAAGATTATCATCTTTGGTTGTGGTGGGGATCGTGATCGTAAGAAAAGGCCGATTATGGGGAGAATAGGTGTTGAGTTAGCTGATTTTGCAATAGTTACTTCTGACAATCCCCGCAGTGAAGAGCCATTAGAGATAATTGAAGAGATTGAAGTAGGTATTAAAGAGGAAGGGAATGTTGAAGGAGAAGATTATATTATTATTGAAGATCGAGCAACAGCAATCAAGAGGGGTATTGAGTTGGCTCAAAAAGATGACTTAGTAATTATAGTAGGTAAAGGGCATGAGACTTATCAAGAGATTAAAGGTAAGATTTTAGAGTTTGATGATCGTAAGGTTGCTCGAGAGATTTTACAGAATAGGGGAGAGAATTAATGGAGAAGATCAGCTTTACAGAAATAGTAGAGGCAGTTGATGGTCAGATTAAAAATAAGCAAGAATTAAATATTACAAATATCTCGACAGATACAAGAACGTTACAACCTGGTGATCTCTTTATAGCATTGATCGGAGATAATTTTGATGGACATCAATTTATAGCTGATGCTTTTCAAAAAGGGGCCAAAGCTGCGATAGTTTCCCAAGAGGTTAACTTAAACCAGCCACTGATTAAGGTTGAAGATACAACTGTTGCTTTACAAGATTTGGCCCGATATTATCGTAAAAAATTTTCAATACCGATCGTAGCTGTAACTGGAAGTACAGGCAAGACTACAACCAAAGATATGGTGGCAGCAGCCTTAGGAAAAAAACATAAGGTTTTAAAGACAGTAGGAAATTTTAATAATGAAATAGGTTTGCCATTGACTTTGTTTAGATTGGATAGTTCTTTTGATGTGGCAGTTGTTGAAATGGGAATGAGAGGGTTAGGACAGATAGAACAATTGGCCCAGATTGCAGAACCTAACCTAGGTATTGTTACTAATGTAGGAGTAACTCATATTGAATTACTAAAGAGTAAAGAGCAAATAGCAGAGGCAAAATCTGAACTGGTTTCTAATCTAAAAAATAATGGTGTAGCTATTTTAAATGGTGATGATGAGTATGTTAGAAAGATGGATTCTTTAGCCCCAGGAAAGGTGATTACTTATGGTTTGGAGAAATATAATCAACTAAGAGCAGTTAATATAGAAAGTTTAGGAGAGAGTGGGCTTAAGTTTAATTTAGTTGTGGAGGGTGAAACATACTCTAAAGAGATCTACCTTTCAACTCCTGGAGAATATAATGTTTATAATGCTTTAGCTGCTATTTGTGTAGGATTAGTTTTAGAGTTTGATCTTAATAATATAAAAGAAGGATTAAAGGAATTAAAGTTAAGTGAGATGAGAAATCAGATTTTAAATTCTAAATCAGGATTTAAGATTATTAATGATGCTTATAATGCTAATCCAACTTCAATGAAGGCAGCACTGGACACTTTAGATGAAATAGTTTCTGCAAGAAAGATAGCTGTATTAGGGGATATGCTGGAGTTAGGTGAAATTTCTGGAGAGGAACATAATAAATTAGGAAAGTTAGTAGCCAATAAAGGGGTTGATTACTTAATTACAGTTGGAGAATTGGCTTCAGAAATTGCTGTTGGAGCTGAAAAAAATGGAATGAAACAAGGGAATATTTTTAGTTATTTAACTAAAGATAAAGCATTAGAAAAAATATTGAAGATTATTAAAACAGATGATACAATTTTAGTTAAAGGTTCACGAGGAATGGAGTTAGAGAAGATTTGCTATGTTTTAGAAGATAAGTAGGGAGTGATAATAATGGTCAATTTAATATATGCAGCCACTTTAGCCTTTGTTATCTGTTTAATAACAGGGCCAATTATGATCAAATGGTTTAGAAAATTAGAATTTGGTCAAAAAATAAGGGCTTTAGGTCCACAAAGCCATTTAGAAAAAGCAGGAATCCCTACAATGGGTGGGGTTATAATTATCTTTTCTGTAATCATTTCAACTTTAGTTTTTGCAGAATTAAAAATGGAAGTAATGTTAGCTTTATTTGTAACCGTAGCTTATGGCTTTCTTGGTTTATTAGATGATTCGATTAAAATAATTGCTAACAGGTCATTAGGATTAAGAGCTTGGCAAAAAATTTCAGGACAAATTTTAGTTGGTTTATTACTAGCTGCAGTAATTTTAGGTAAATTAAATTTAGGAACAGAAGTTCTAGTTCCTTTTTTAGGAACAACTATAGATTTAGGAATATTATATATCCCTTTTATAATTTTAGTTTTAATCGGCACTTCAAATGCTGTTAATTTGACTGATGGTTTGGATGGGTTAGCAGCAGGAGTTACAATTATTGTTACAATTACTTATACTTATATGATACTCCAATTTGGAGAATATGGTTTGGCTATTTTTACGACTGCTATTGCAGGTGCTTGCTTAGGATTTTCTTGGTTCAACACTCATCCTGCTCAGGTTTTTATGGGTGATACAGGTTCTTTGGCCCTTGGTGGAGCTCTTGCTTCAATAGCTGTATTAACTCGAACACAGTTTTTTTTATTAATTATTGGTGGTGTTTATGTGATGGAAGCTTTATCAGTTATGATTCAAGTTAGTTCTTATAAGTTGACTGGAAAGCGAGTTTTCAAAATGAGTCCGATTCATCATCATTTTGAACTGAAAGGTTGGGAGGAGTCTAAGATAGTTGTTAGATTTTGGATTTTAGCTATTCTATTATCACTCATTGGATTATTAGGATTATTCAATTAATTGCACTAAAATTTAATTATAACTTTTATATGTGAATTCGTATTAAGAAAGGAAGGTATTATGAGGTTAAGAGATAAACTAGTAACTGTTGTAGGTTTAGGTAAGAGAACTGGAGTTGAATTAGTTAAGTTTTTAGATCAAAAAGAGGCTAAAATAATAGTTACTGATGCTAAAACTGAAAAGGAGTTAACGATCGAGTTATCTAAATTAGAAGGTTATAAATTTGAGTTAGATTTAGGAGGGCATACTGAAGATCTAATTTTGAAATCTGATTTGCTTGTTATTAGCCCTGGTGTACCGAATGATATTCCGATTTTAGAACGGGCAAGGGATAAAGGCATTGAAGTAATTAGTGAGATTGAGCTAGCGTATCGTTTTTCCATTGCTCCACTTGTAGCAATTACTGGCACGAATGGAAAGACAACAACTACCACTTTATTAGGAGAAATATGTTCTAAATTAGAGAGCAAAGTGGCTGTCGGTGGTAATATAGGTCGACCATTAATTAAAGATCTACCTTATTTAAAGAAAGATGATTTAGCAATAGCAGAGATAAGTTCTTTTCAATTAGAAGAAGTAATAGACTTTAAACCTGATATTGGTTTAGTATTGAATGTAACACCTGATCATTTGGATCGCCATGGTACCTTTGAAGAGTATATTAAGGCTAAAAGAAGATTATTAATTAATCAGACTGAGAAGGATTATGCAGTCTTAAACTATGATGATCAGCTAGTGAGAGAATTTGCTGATTATACTGCGGGAAAGATTGTTTTTTTTAGTCAGAAGGTTGAGTTGGATTGTGGTATATATCTTAAAAATGGAGAGGTTATTGCCAATTTAACGGGGCAACCGGAAAAAATTATTGCTATTGACGAGATTAGAATTAAAGGGCCACATAATCTTGAAAACACTTTAGGAGCAATTGCTATTTCTTTATTATTAGGAGTGAAAAAAGAAGTTTTAATTAAAACTTTACGCGAATTTGGTGGAGTAGATCATAGAATTGAAAGCGTGGCGGTAGTTGATGGAGTTGAGTATATTAATGATTCGAAAGGAACTAATCCTGTAGCAGCAACTAAAGCAGTAGAGACATTTGAGCAACCTTTGATCTTAATAGCAGGTGGAAAGGATAAGGGCTCTGATTTTTCAAACTTTGCAGAAACTATAGCGGAACAGGTCAAGGAACTAATCTTATTAGGAGAAACTGCATCTAAGATAGAGCAGTCTGTTAAGAGGCTAGGTTATCAAGCTATTCATCATGTTGATAGTATTGAAGAAGCAGTTAATCTAGCAGATGAATTAGCTGTTGAAGGGGATCTCGTTTTATTATCTCCTGCTTGTGCAAGCTGGGATATGTTCAATAGTTATAAAGAAAGAGGCGAAAGATTTAAAGGGACTGTAAAAAAAATGAGGAGGGAGTAATTTGCAACGAAAGGCTCCTGATTTTGTAATTTTTTTTGTAATGATAGTTTTATTGGGGATAGGAGTAGCAATGGTTTTTAGTGCTACTTCAATTTTAGCGTACCAAAGGTTTGGAGATAGTTTTCGTTATTTAAAGAGACAATTAGGCTGGTCTGTTTTGGGGATAACAGCAATGACTACCTTTATGAATATTGATTATCATAGATATCTTAAGTGGGCCCCAAAAATTTTATTAGTTAGTATTATATCTTTAATTTTAGTTTTAATTCCGGGGGTTGGTCATGTAATCGGTGGTTCGAGACGATGGTTTATAATTTTAGGTTTACGGATTCAGCCATCTGAAATAGCAAAGGTGGCATTAGTAATTTATTTGGCCCGTTATTTATCTTTAAAAAATAACCGAATAAAATATTTTTTTAAAGGCTTATTACCTCCTCTTGTAATTTTGGGAGTAGTATTTTTATTGATCTTATTAGAACCAGACTTAGGAACTGCTGCTACAATAGCAGGAACATCAGTTGTGATGTTAATTGCAGCAGGGGCCAGTTATTTACACTTAGGAAGTTTAGTTGCGATGGGGATTCCTGGGTTATTATATATGATTATTAGTGAACCTTATCGTAGAGATAGACTATTGGCTTTTTTAGATCCATGGCAAGATCCTTTAGATACTGGCTTTCATATTATTCAATCCTTATATGCTCTAGGTTCTGGGGGCTTATTTGGGATGGGATTGGGTAGAAGTAGACAAAAATTCTTTTATTTACCCGAACCTGGAACTGATTTTATTTTTGCAGTTTTAGGAGAAGAGTTAGGATTTATTGGAACTTTTATTATTGTAACTCTATTTTTTTTATTTGCATGGCGTGGATTACAGATTGCATTATATGCTCAAGATTTATTTGGCAGTATTTTAGCAGTAGGAATTACAACAATGATCACTTTACAAGCGGTAATTAATATAGGAGTAGTTACGGGCTCGATGCCTGTAACAGGAATAACTTTACCCTTTATTAGTTATGGAGGTTCTTCATTGGTAATTATGCTATCAGGGGTAGGTATTTTATTAAATATTTCAAGATTTACTACTAATTAGGAGTTGCTAAAATATGAGAATATTAATTTCAGGTGGTGGCACAGGAGGTCATATATATCCTGGTTTAGCTATAGCTAAGACTATCGACAAAAAAAAGAATGATGCTGAAATAGTTTTTGTAGGAACTGAGCAAGGGTTAGAAGCAGATATTATACCTAAGGAAGGATATCAATTAAAGACGATTCAAGTACAGGGGTTACCGCGTAAAATTTCTGTTGAATTAGTTAAAGCAGTTTTTAAAAGTGTAATAGGGACTTTTGAAGCAAAGTTGATTTTAAATGAGTTTAAACCAGATATTGTAGTAGGAACAGGTGGTTATGTTTGCGGGCCAGTTGTATTAGCAGCAGCTTTGAGTAACATTCCTACTGTGATTCATGAGCAAAATGCTTATCCTGGTTTAACTAATCGTTTACTGGCTAAAGTTGTAGATAAGATAGCTTTAAGTAATTATGATGCTAGAGAGCATTTAGGAGATTCAGACAAGGTAGTTTTAACTGGTAATCCAATAAGGCCTGAGATCTTAGAGCAGAATCGAATTAAAGCTTTTAAAGAGCTAGGATTAAATCCAAACCAAAAGGTTATTTTAGTCTTTGGAGGCAGTCGCGGTGCTAAAAGTATTAATCAAGCAGTAGTTAAATTATACAAGGAGATTAAATGTTCTGATTTACAATTGTTACATATTACTGGGAATGATGGTTTTGAAAAAGTTAAAGCTGAAGCGAAAAAGTTGGGAATAAATAGTTTGAAAAGTGGGCAAATTATAATCAAGCCTTATTTATATAATATGGAAGCTGCTTTAAATATTGCTGATCTAGTTATTTCAAGAGCTGGAGCCACGGGATTAGCTGAAATTACAGCTTGTGGAATCCCAGCTATTTTAATTCCTTATCCTTATGCTGCCGAAAATCATCAAGAACATAATGCTCGGTCTTTAGAACGAATGAATGCTGCCAAGGTTATTTTAGATCAAGAATTGACCGGTGAAAAATTGATAGAAATTGTAAATGAGTTGCTCTTTGATCAGCAGAAGTTAATGAAGATGGCTCAAGCAAGTAAAGAATTAGGTCAGCCCAATGCTGCTGATAAGCTAGCTGCTTTAATACAGAGTTTAATTTCTTAAAAGTAGGTAGTAACTAATAGTTAATTATAGTTATTAACTTAAGTTAATTTTGATAAACTAAGCCTTTGTTACAAAATGGTATCAGTGTCAGTAAAAACGTAAGAGTAAGTTTTTAAAGGTTTTTGAATTAAATAGCTTTCTACTTACTTATTACTGACTCTGTGAGTTTCAAAAGAACTTTTTCTAACAAAAAACGTCTACTGATTTTTTATAATTACTGATATGAAGCTGTGCTTCATATCAATTAAGTTAAAGAGGTGAATAATTAATTATTAAGATTATGGACAAGTTGTTGATGAACGGATTATTTTTTAATTACATATTATAATGAGTGTAGAGTAGAAGAATTATTTCAAATTGGGATATAGAAGTCGGGGTGTTAACATGAAACAGCAGATTAAGCAAGAAATTCAGGATTTTGTTAAAGGAGAGGTATTATTTTCTGAGCCATTAAAGAGGCACACCTCTTTTCAAATTGGTGGGCCAGCAGAAGTATTAGTAATTCCTAGAGATATAGATGATCTCCAGAATTTGATTAATTATTTATACAATCATACTATTTCTTATCAAATTCTGGGTAATGGAACTAATTTGCTGATTAGTGATCAAGGTTTATCCAAGGTTGTAATTAAAATGACTAATTTATTCAATTGGATCAAATTTAAAGATACTAAGGTTAAAGTAGGTTCGGGGGCCAAATTACCTGTAATTGCTAAAAAAGCAGCTGAAAGAGGACTAAGTGGTTTAGAGTTTGCTGCTGGATTACCTGCTAGCGTTGGTGGAGCTGTGATTATGAATGCAGGGGCAGGGAATTTAGGTTCAATAGGAGATTTAATTACCCAAGTTAAGGTTATATCACCTACTGGAAAGTTAAAGCAGTATCAGCGTAGAGAACTATACTTTAGTTATCGAAAGAGTAACTTACAAGAAAAAGAAGAGATTATCTTGGAGGTTGAGTTGGAATTAAAACCTGCTGACAAGGAAAATGTACATAACAAGATACAGGAATTGATCTTAAAGCGCAAGCAGACACAACCGTTAACTATGCCTAATGCTGGTTCTGTATTCAAGAATCCACCTGGTGATTCAGCGGGTAGATTAATTGATCAGGCTGGTGGAAAGGGCTTAAGGGTAGGTGGTGCTCAAGTATCGACTAAACATGCTAATTTCATAGTTAATTTAGGTTCAGCTTCTGCTCAGAATGTATTGGATTTAATCTGTAAGGTGAAAAAGCTGGTTGATGATTATTTTGGAGTAGAGTTAGAGACTGAGATTATTTATTTAGATTAGATTGGAGGTGAGGTTGATGGAGCAATTTATAATTAATGGTGGTTCGCCTTTAGAGGGAGAAGTAACAATCAGTGGTGCTAAAAATGCAGTTTTACCTATTTTAGCAGCAACTGTGTTAGGTAGTGGTAAATCTGTAATTAATAATGTGCCCCAGTTACATGATGTGAAAGTAATGAAAGAAGTCTTGAATAATTTAGGGGCAAAAATTAAAGAAGATTCTGAACAAATAATGGTTGATACTTCAGCATTGGATTGTTGTGAAATTCCTGAAAGTTTAATGCGGAAGATGCGAGCGACAGTATTTTTGATGGGACCTTTAATTGCACGGTTTGGAAAGGTTAAGATCTCACAACCAGGAGGATGTAGTATTGGTTCTCGACCTATTGATTTGCATTTGAAAGGATTAAAAGCTTTAGGAGTTGAGTTTAAACAAAAGCATGGTGCACTAGAAGGAAAGGTCGATAAATTAGTAGGAGCTGAGATTCATCTTGATTTTCCTAGTGTTGGTGCTACGGAAAATATTATGATGGCTGCTACTAAAGCTGAAGGAGAAACTTTAATTTATAATGCTGCTAAAGAGCCTGAAATAATTGATTTGCAGAATTATTTAAATCGATTAGGAGCTAAAATTAGAGGAGCTGGGACTAATGTAATTAAAATTAAAGGGAATAAAGAATTGAGTGCAGTTGATTATAAGGTGATTCCTGATCGAATTGAAGCAGGGACTTTTTTAGTAGCTGCTGCTATAACTAAGGGGAATATAGTTATCAAGGATATTATTCCTGAACATATAGAAGCTACAGTAGCTAAGCTTACTGAAGCAGGAATTGAAATGAAAATTGAAGATAATCAAATTGAAGTGATTGGAAAAGAAACCTGGCAAGGGATAAATATTAAGACATTGCCATATCCAGGGCTTCCTACGGATATGCAGGCTCAATTAATGACCTTTTTATCTTTAGCAGAAGATACAAGTATTATTACTGAAAATATTTTTGAAAATAGATTGAGTCATGCAGATGAGCTTCAAAGGATGGGAGCAAAAATTAGGATTGAAGGAAATACTGCTATTGTAAATGGTGTAGATAAACTATATGGAACTACTGTTAGAGCAACAGATTTACGAGCTGGAGCTGCTTTAGTTTTAGCTGGCTTAAGTGCTGAAGGAAAAACAGTTATAGATAATATTTACCATATTGATAGAGGATATGAACATTTAGAAGATAAATTAGTAAAGTTAGGTGCGGATATAAAAAGGAGATCTGATTTATCTGATGTAGATGGAAGTCAAATGCAAACTTGAATAATTTTGAAGGAGATCTGATAGTTGTTAAAGAAGAGTAATTTAATGAATCGTTGTTTTAATTACTCTTAGACATAACAAGTGCTAGAGATTGAAAATCATTTTGTAATTTTTGTAATTATTACAATTATTAGAATTTAATCCAAAAAAAGGGTTTTATAAATTTGAAGAGAATATAGTAAATAGATATTATATTTATTTAAGAAAAATAATCTTTATCTTTTTTTGCTTTAAGTTATGAAGTAACTGAGAAAAGTTTCTAGTTTAAGTAACTATAATTGTTTGATTTGACTTTGAAGGCTTGCTTTTTATCTTTGTTATCAGATAAATTATTACGGGCTAGTTATTTAGTTTAATAGTAGCTGGCCCGTATTTTTAGGCTCTAAATGAGGTGATATTATGGACAAACATTATATATACATAACTACTCTTTGTTTATTAATAATATTTGCAGCGATTGGAATTATAAATTCTGAATTATTTAAAATTAAAAATATAGAAATAATAGGAAATGATATATTAACAGAAAGAGAAATAATTATTCATTCTAATTTAGAAGAAGATATTAATATTTTTAACCTTGAATCACAACAAATAGCTGATGAATTGGTTCAATTACCTCAAATTCAAGGTGCTGCTGTTACTCGTAGTTTTCCGCGACAAGTAATTATTGAAATTAATGAGCGACGACCTATAGGAATGGTAGGTAATGATAATTCTTATTTAATTATAGATAATGAGGGCTGGATTATAGATGATACCTATAGGTTGTCAGATTGGAGATTGCCTCTGATTACCGGAAGTGATATCTTAATTGAAGATAGAAGAATTAAATTAAATAAAGAGTTAGAACAGGCAACTCAATACTTGAGTTTTTTAAATGATTCAATAGTGGAAGAAATTAATGAAGCTAACATTACTAATGAAGGTGAAATTAAATTATTCTTAAAAGATGGTGGAGAGGTTAGGTTGGGTGATGGATTTAATTTGAAATACAAAGCAGAAGTTTTTACAGCAATTTATCAGGATTTAAAAGATAAAAATGTAGAAATTGATTATATAGACTTAAGGTATGAGAAAAATAAAGTTGTTAAAATAAAATAATAGGAAAAAGGAGTTTTTTAAAAATATACAACTAAAAAAAAGGGAATTAAGTATATTTGTTGAAATTAGAACTAAAAAGGAGATTTAGAAATTGAACTAATAGAAGAATTTAGGTTATATAGAATAGAAAGGGGGGCGTTTAGTGGCACCGAGAGATATAGTTGCTGGAATTGATATAGGAACTACTAAAGTATGTACTATTATTGCAGAGGTTAATGGTGATAAGATTACTGACATAATTGGAGTAGGAACCAGCCCTTCTACTGGTTTGAGAAAAGGTATGGTAGTTGATATAGATGATACTGTTTGTTCAATTGAAACTGCGGTTGTTAAAGCAGAGAGAATGGCAGGAGTAGAGTTGGAATCAGTATTTGTAGGAATTGCTGGTTCTCATATTTCTTCAACCAATAGTCATGGAGTAGTTGCAGTAACTGGTGAAGACAAAGAGATAAGTAAAAAAGATATTGATCGTGTGATTGAAGCTACAAAGATTATTTCTATTCCTCCAGAGCGTGAGATTATTCATGTTATACCTAGGGAATTTATTGTAGATGGATGTAGAGATATTAAATCTCCATTAGGCATGTCAGGAGTAAGGTTAGAAGCGGAAACTCATATTGTTACTGGTTCTGTAACTTCTATTCAGAATTTGGTTAAGAGTGTTCATCGAGTAGGAATTAATGTTGAGGGGGTTGTTTTACAACCATTAGCGGCAAGTAAGGCTGTTTTATCTGAGAGTGAAAAGGATCTTGGAGTAGTTTTAGTTGATATGGGTGGTGGAACTACAGATATTGCTATTTTTAAAGAAGGGAGTATTTGGTATACTTCTATTCTTCCAGTTGGTGGAGATCATGTTACAAGTGACATAGCTGTAGGGTTAAGAACTCCCATGTCCAATGCTGAAAGAATTAAGATTCAACATGGATGTGCTAAGGCTAGCTTGATAGAAAGGGACCAAAAGATAGATATTTTAGATACTAGTGGCAAAAAAAAGCATAGTATTTCTCAGCAGATGCTATGTAATATCATTGAACCTAGAGTTGATGAAATATTTACATTAGTTAAGCAAGAAATTCAAAAGGCAGGTTATGATGATTTGATTCCAGCAGGAGTAGTTGTAACGGGAGGAGCTTCTTTGTTAGATGGTATTCCCAAATTAGCTTCTGAAAAATTGGATTTACCTGTTAGAGTAGGAGTGCCAGATAATATTGATACATTATTAAATTACATAGATGGCTCTATTTATGATATTGGTGAAGGTTACTCTGAATTTTCTAAAGATAATGGAGCTATTTTTTCTACTGGAGTTGGATTAGTTCATTATGGAGCAGAGGTTTTAGGTGAAGATTCTTTGGAAGATATGGGTGAAGAAGAGATAATAAATGATTTATTTGATAAAGTTAAAAGCTGGTTTAAAGAAATTTTTTAATCAGTGAGCAAAGGGGGTAGTTGAGATGTTTGAATTTGATTCAGAAATGGAACAATTTGCAAATATAAAGGTGGTTGGAGTTGGTGGCGGTGGAAATAATGCTGTCAACCGAATGATTGAATCTGGTTTAAAAGGAGTAGAGTTTATTGCTGTTAATACTGATGGTCAAGCACTAGTCTCATCACGAGCAGAGGTAACTCTACAGATTGGAGAAAAATTGACTGATGGATTGGGTGCTGGAGCTGAACCAGACATAGGAGCTCAAGCTGCTCAAGAGAGTCAAGAAATGATAGCTGATGCCTTAAAGGGTTCAGATATGGTCTTTATCACAGCAGGTATGGGAGGGGGAACTGGAACAGGAGCTGCTCCAGTTGTGGCTCAGATAGCTAAAGAAGTAGGAGCTTTAACTGTTGGAGTTGTAACTAAGCCTTTTACAGTAGAAGGGCGACAGAGAATGAGAAAAGCACAAAAAGGAATTGAAAACTTAAAAGAGCAAGTAGACACTTTAATAATTATACCGAATGATCGTTTACTGGATGTTGTAGAAAAGAAGACATCATTGATTGATGCTTTTAAGACTGCTGATGATGTTTTAAGACAAGGAGTTCAAGGGATTTCTGATCTGATTACGATTACTGGGTTAATAAACTTAGATTTTGCGGATGTAAAAACGATTATGACTGATGCAGGTTCTGCATTAATGGGTATTGGAAATTCAAATGGTGAAAATAGAGCAGCAGAAGCTGCTAAAGCAGCAATTGCTTCTCCATTATTGGAAGCTTCAATTGATGGAGCCCAAGGTGTATTATTAAATATAACTGGTGGAGCAGATTTAGGTTTGCATGAAGCTAATGAAGCGGCTCAAGTTATTTCTGAGGTTGCTGATGATGAAGCGAATATCATTTTAGGTGCGGTTGTTGATCAAAAGATGGAAAATGAGGTTAAAGTAACAGTAATTGCTACTGGTTTTGATAGACAACAAAAGACAGAAGATAAGGCTGAACCTACTTCTGTTGAAGATAAAGTTAAGGATGGAGCTCCATCAGCAGATGATTTAGATATAAAATCTTTTTCTAATGATGATCTAGATATACCAGCCTTTTTAAGAAAAAATAAAAAAGCTTAATTTTAATCTCGATGCCTTAGGGGTATCGAGATTTTTTTATTCGTCAAATAAAGACATCTAATTACGAGAAAAGATTTATTTTTAGTTTCTTTTTCAAGTTATATTTTTGATTTATAGAAATATAAATATTTATAAGGGGGGATTAGGAAACTATTTATTATGAAATTAATAGTTTATTTAGATTTATTATTATTGATTAATTTAATTATGAATTATCTGATTTTGTGGGCCACAGCTAAACTATCTGATTTAAGGTATAATGTTTGGAGGTTAATGATAACTTCTTTATTTAGTACAGTTTATACACTAATGATTATTTTACCAAGATTTAATTTTTTAAATAGAGTCTTTATTCATTTTTTAGTATCTATAATTATGTTAGTAATTTCGTTTGCCCCTCTGAGTAGAAGAATATTTTTTAAAACGATAGGTTATTTTTATCTAATTACTTTTGTAACTGCTGGAGTTATCTTTGCTATTTATAATTTAACAGGGGGCTCTCCATTAGATATGTTGGATCAAGTATTGAGTATTTCTTCTGATAAGTTATGGATTATTCTTTTGGGATCATTGGTAGTTGTGGTTATCGGTAAATTTGGTTGGCTATTGATCCAACGTAAATTGATTCCAGATATTTTCTGTATTCCAATTACAATTAAGTTTGATGATCAGTCTTTACAATTAGTTTCGCTGGTAGACACAGGAAATCAATTACAAGATCCGTTAACTAAAGTTCCAGTCATAATTGTTGAGTTAGGAGTAATGATTGAAATTTTACCTGATAAATTAAAAAAATCATTTAGTCGTTATAAAAGTGATAGTAGCCAGTTGCTGAGTGAGATGGTTGATACCTCATGGTCAAGTAGGTTTCGTTTGATTCCTTTTTCTACAATTGGAAAGGAAAATGGAATGCTAGTAGGTTTTAGACCTGATGAAGTAATGATTCAGACTGAAGAGGGGGTTGTAAAGACTAGTCGAGTTATTATTGCTTTACAAAATAGTTCTTTAGATAGTAATAATAACTATCAAGCTTTATTAAATCCTGAGGTATTAAGAGCAGTTAATAATTAATAAATTTAGGGAGAGGATATTTTGAGTTCATTAGTTTTAGGTGCTAAGTGGAGTTTTAGATTAGGAATGGTTAAGTTATTACAAATATTAGGATTATATAATGCTAAGAATGTATTTTATGTGGGAAGTAGTGAAGCTTTGCCTCCACCTTTATCGACTCAGGAGGAAGAATTTTTGCTTTCCAAATTAGATAATGGAGATCAAGCAGTTAGGAGCATATTGATTGAGAGGAATTTGAGGTTGGTAGTTTATATTGCTCGTAAGTTTGATAATACCGGAATTGATATTGAAGATTTAGTTTCAATTGGTACAATTGGCTTGATTAAAGCAGTCAATACTTTTGATGTTAGTAAGAATATTAAGTTAGCAACTTATGCTTCACGATGTATTGAGAATGAAATTTTAATGTATTTAAGAAAAAATAATAAAAAAAGATCAGAAATTTCGTTTGATGAGCCATTAAATATTGATTGGGATGGTAATGAATTAAAATTATCAGATGTATTAGGAACTGAAATTGATCTAATCTATAAATATATTGAGGAAGAGGTTGATCGAGAATTATTAATAGAAGCTATGGAAGGTTTAACACCTCGAGAAAGAAAGATTATGATTTTGCGTTTTGGTTTACAAGATGATAAAGAGGAATTAACGCAAAAGGAAGTGGCTGATGTGTTAGGTATTTCACAATCTTATATTTCTAGATTAGAAAAAAGAATAATCCAAAAGTTACAAGCTGAGATTGATAAGATGAAATAATTTAATTCTGGAGGGATATAATGAAAATAAAAAATGATGAAATAATGACAACAACTGAGATAATGAAGGAGATTTTTGGTATGAAAGAAAGGCTTATTTATAACTTAAGTGAAAGAGTACGATATGAACGAATTTACAATTATTTGATTGAAGCTGGTGCTGAAGAATTGGGAACTAATAAACTTAAAGGAGGTAAATATTTATCTTTACAATTAGATGAAGAAGTTTATTTGATTCCAAATAAGATATTTGATGAATTTGATGAAGGATGGATCAATAAATTAAAAGCCTCGGAAGAAGAAATAACTAATGATTCTTCTTCTATGATTATTTCTTTAAATAAAAAAGCTAATTAAAAAATCTTTGTTACTTTTACTAGAAAAAACCAGTTGAATCGAGAAAGATTAGTATTGAAATAATGTAATAATAATGAGATAATTAATATTGAACTAGTAGCAATAATTTTTAACTTTTTAGCTAGAGACTAATATAGACTATAGGGATGGAGGATAATTATGCAGAAATATAAGAAACTATTGGTTGGATTAATAATAGTTTTATTTGTAGTTGGTTGTACTACATTAGAGGAGGAGATTCAATCTGCTCGTGATACAACTTATATGATGGGAACAGCAATTCAAGGGCAAGTTTATGCACCTCAAGCAGAAGAGTTGTTAGCAGAAGGTTTTGCTGTTATTGATAAGGTTGAGGGTAAGGTAAGTAAGAATATCGAGGGTAGTGAAATCGATAAAGTTAATCAAGCTGCTGGTAAAGAAGCAGTTCAAGTAAGTGAGATTACCTTTGAAATAGTTGCTGCTGCTAAAGAATATGCAGAGTTGAGTGGAGGGAAATTTGATCCGACTATTGGCCCAGTTGTAGAGTTATGGGGGATTAATACGGAGCAAGAAATGGTTCCTGAACGTAAAGAGATAGAGGAGCAGTTAAAATTGGTTGATTACAATCAAATTGAATTGGATCACGAAGAGCAGACAGTTTTTCTAAAGCAAAAAGGTATGATTTTAGATGTGGGTGGTATTGCTAAAGGTTATGCCGCCAATGAAGCAGTTGATTTATTTGAAGCAAGAGCAGCTGAAGGTGCTTATGTAAATATGGGTGGTGGAGTTACAGCAACAGGTACTAAGCCTGATGGTGACTTGTGGCGAGTAGGAATTAGGGATCCACGCCCTGATGATGATGGTGAGATTTTAGGAATTGTAGAATTAACTGATCTAACAATTGATACATCTGGGGATTATGAAAGGTTCTTTTTTGAAGATGGTGTCAGATATCATCATATTATGGATACCGAAACAGGTTATCCAGCTGAGAGTGATGTGATGGGTGCGACAGTAATTACTACGGATCCAACTGAGGCTGATGTATTGGCTACAATAATTTATTTATTAGGATCTGAAGAGGGATTAGAGTTGATTAGAGGGCTGGAAGATGTTGATGCTTTGGCTATTACTGAGGATCAGAAGATATATACGACTGATGGTTTGAAAGATAAGGTTGAGATAGTTAGAGATGATAAGTATCAATTACAAGAATAGTGATTAGTAAGTATCTAAAATTAAATATTATGTTAAATGGGTGATTTATTGTTTGTTGGGGAAAACCTGACAGGTAATAAATTTAAAAGGGAAGTTTGCATAAGATTAAGGAAACTGCTAAGTTTCTTCTTGTGGCAGCGCGGTCCCGCCACTGTAAATGATGGAATTGCTTCTTTGTGATTGTCACCTGATTACCAATTTAAATAATCGGGGAAGGCTGAAGAAGCTAAGTTATAAGCCAGGAAACCTGCCTATTTAACTAGTAACTTTTAAAGTTGCGGAGTGGATGATGGAAAAGTCCACAACCTTTCTAAGGAAGGTTGTGGACTTTTTTCTAGTTTAAATATGTAGAGGAGTAATAATAACATAATTGCCTAAGGATAAATATTAGATTATTACAAAATAGTTCCAGTGTATGTAGATATGGTTTGTATGGTTTTCACGAAGAGTCTTAGTTTGTAAGACTCGTAGGATTCGTGTTAGTAAAAAAGCAAGGTCAAAACCCTTTGTTTTAGAAGGTTTAAGGGACTTGAACTTCACAGGCATAGACTACTGACACTATATATCAATATTGTTCAAAAAGATAAAAAGAAAGGGTTGATAATAATGGAATTATTAGAACAAACAGTAGCTAGGATTGAAGGATTAAATGAAGAGAAGATGGAGGAAGCTCAAGATAGGTTAGATAGCTTAATTAAGCCCCCAGGGAGTTTAGGAAAGTTAGAGGAGATTGCCGTTAAGTTAGCAGGAATAAAAGGAGAGGTTTTTACAGAGGTTGATCAGAAGGTACATATTATTATGGCTGGTGATCATGGAGTAGTAGAAGAAGGAGTCAGCACCTGCTTATCAGATGTAACTACTCAAATGGTCTATAATTTTTTAAATGGTGGTGCAGCTGTTAATGTCTTAGCTAGACAGGTTGGGGCCAAAGTTAAAGTCGTTGATATTGGTGTAATTAATGATATAGAAGTTGATGGAATAATCAGTAGAAAGGTGAAAGCAGGAACAGATAATTTCCTTAATGGGCCAGCAATGTCACGATCAGAAGCAGTTTGTAGTATAGAAGTAGGGATTGAAATTGTAGAAGAGTTGATTGCAGATGGTGCAAGTTTGATTGGAACTGGAGAGATGGGTATTGGTAATACAACAGCTAGTAGTGCAATTATAGCGGCAGTTACAGACCTATCATTAGATCAGCTGGTTGGTCGAGGGACTGGGATTGATGATCAAAAGTTGGCCAAAAAGAAGGAGGTTATTGCCCAAGCATTAGAGATAAATCAGCCTGATAGTGAGGATGGAATTGATATTCTAACCAAGGTTGGTGGTTTAGAAATAGGTGGTTTAGTTGGGGTTATTTTAGGAGCTAGTGCGAAAAAGACTCCTGTGATGATAGATGGTTTGATTTCAGCAGCCGCAGCTGTAATTGCTCATAGACTGGAGCCTAAAGTAAGTAATTACTTGATTCCATCCCATAGATCTGTTGAACCAGGTCATATTAGAATGTATGAAATATTAGATCTAGAACCGATGTTGGAGATGGATATGCGTTTAGGCGAAGGAACTGGAGCAGTATTAGGAATGGAGTTAGTTGAAGCAGCGACGAGAATTATCAGTCAAATGGCTACTTTTGAAGAGGCTGGAGTTATTCTTAATAAATAAAGAGGAATTATATAATGAAGATTTAAGTTAATATAGAGGTTAGTATAAATGATTTTAGGGATACTAAAGAGAAGGTGTTATTGGTAATTATATCTAATCATTTTAATTTATTAAGTTCTTAGTCCCAATTCTAACTTTAGAATTGGGACTTTTTTGCTGGGGGAGCTTTTGACGAATAGAAAGGGAAATTAATTATTATAGAGAATAATGACTATTATAAGCAATAAACGCAGAGTGAGAAAATTAGTTTGATTTACTTGAAAATGATCAAAAAAGAGAATAGTTAAAGAAGGTTTATAAAATAATATAGTAATAAAAAATATCTGTTTTAGGGGATATTTGATATCAAAAAATATTAAATTAGGCAGGGAGGCTACTGTTTTCTTATTTCTAAATATTAAGCAAGAAGCTGATAAAGGAGGTAGTGAATAAGGATGGAATCCTTTGATTTTAGTGAGCCTGTAGTTCAAAAGATATTATTTTCAGTTGGATTTATAGTTTTTAATTACTTTATTACTTTCTGGGTGATAAGATTTATTAATAGTAAAGTAGATGATTTTAAAAGACGTCATCGAAGTAGACGTTATACTTATTATTTAGCTACTTTAATAACTTTTATGATCTTAGTTTTAATTTGGGCTGATAGAACAGATACAATAACTACTTATTTAGGTTTTTTATCAGCTGGATTAGCCTTGGCTTTGCATGATGTTATCTTAAATTTAGCTGGTTGGGTCTTGATTATATTACGTCGTCCGTTTGGTCTTGGTGATCGGATTGAATGGGATGGTGTTAAAGGTGATGTAATCGATGTTCGAGTTTTTTATACATCCTTATTGGAAGTAGGAAATTGGGTTGATTCTGATCAGAGTACAGGTCGGATAGTACATATTCCAAATAGCAATATTTTTCGTGAATCTTTATTTAATTATACACGTGGTTTTGAATATCTGTGGAATGAAATTAAGTTTTTAGTTACCTATGAAAGTGATTGGGAAAAAGCTAAAGAGATTATTTTAGAAACTGCCCAGCAAGAAGGAGAAGAGATACAGGAATTGGCAAAAAGAAAGATTAAAGCAATGTCTAAACGTTATATGATCAAATATAGTAAATTTTCTCCAATTGTTTATTTGAATATTGCAGATAGTGGAGTAGAGATAACTTTGCGCTATCTAACGACAGTTAGGCGAAGAAGGGTAATTCAGAGTCGAGTCAATGAGATCATTTTAAAAAAGTTTGAACAAGAAGCGGAGGTTGATTTTGCTTACCCAACAACTCGTCTTTATACTACCGAAGAATAGGAGAGATGAAAATGTCTGATTTAATTAGATTTGGAGTATCTATTGATCAGAAACTGCTGGAGAAGTATGACCAGTTGATTGAAGATGGTTATACAAATCGTTCTGAAGCAATTCGTGATTTAATTAGGGATAAGATTGTAGAAGAGAAATGTCAAAATAAAGAGGAAGAGGTTGTAGGAACTTTGACTCTATTTTATGTTCATCATAAACGAGGAATAACTGAGAAGATGATGTCAATTCAGCATGATTACCATTATTTATTTAAGTCTAATCTTCATTTGCACTTGTCTCACCATCTTTGTTTAGAGGTGATTATAGTAGAAGGTAAAAGAGAGGAGTTAAATGAAGTAACTCAGAAATTAATCGGGTTAAAAGGGGTTAAGCATGGTAAATTGACAGTTTCTGCAATTGATGAATCTTTATGATCGAAGTAGTAGCTAGTAGCTGATAATTAGGCTTGTTATTTTGAACTAGATTAATTTAGAAAAAATAAAAAATTAATCTTAAAAGCAGGAGTTATAGAAGAGATCAAGAATATACAATTTAATAACACGAATGTTATTTTTATGTTACAGAGTGTGTTTTTTAGTTGCATCATCATACTTTATCTTTAAAGAATTAGTTTAAAGATAAGAGAGTCAAATAGTATGTTAAATTTCTAAGAAAGAAGGTTGTGTTCTTTAATATAGAATTAAATGGTTAAACAATAGAAAAATTAATGATTAGGTGCCTTTGATTAAGGTCAAAGGAGAATAGGGAATCAGGTGTAAATCCTGAGCGGTCCCGCCACTGTAACTGGTATAAAAATCTAAGAGCGGATTTTTTCACTACGAAGGGTTTAAAGAGCTTGGAGAGGAATGTTTAAGGACTTAGTAAAACCACTTGGATACTTAACTGTCTAGGGAAGGTGAAGTCTTTATAGCCAGAAGTCAGGAGACCTGCCTAATTGTTTAACCTACTAGATCTTCGATTGTAAGAGGAGTAGGTAATTAGCCTTAGTCTGTCTAATTATCCTCAATTTTGTTATCAAGATTGAGGATTTTATTTTTATTGAATAAAAAATCAGGAGGCAATAAAGTGAAATCTAACAAAAAAGTAAGTGTTTTGGTAGTAGTCTTGGCAATACTATTGTTATTAATTAGTGGTTGTACTCAAATTGTTAGTCAACAAGAGGTGGAAGATAAAGAAGCATTAACTGTAGGAATGGCTTTTGAACCAGGAAATTTAGATCCGGCAGAAGGTTGGAATGGCTGGTTTAGTGTACAGAGTGGAATGGGCCAAACCCTATTTAGGTTAACAGAGGAGATGGTTTTGAAACCTTGGTTGGCTAAATCATGGAATCAGATTGATCAACTAACTTGGAAGATTGAACTACATGAGGGAATTAAGTTTCATAATGGTGAATTAGTAGATGCTATGGCTGTTAAGAATTCTTTAGAAAGAACTTTAGAGGTTAATAATAGAGCAGAAGGTTTATTGAGAATAGATTCTATTGAGGTTAAATCTGATAGTCAATTGCTAATTTCAACAACTGAACCGAATCCAGCTTTAGCTAATTATTTGGCCGATCCAATGACAGTAGTTGTTAATGCTGCTGAGGCTGAGAGAGTAGGAGAAGATTTTGCTCAACGGCCAGTCTTAACGGGACCTTATCAATTACGAGATTATAAGAAAGATGTACAGATTGTTGTAGAGAGAAATAATGATTATTGGGGGCCGACAGCTCAGCTAGAAGGGATAACTTTCAAGTTCATCTCTGATGAGATGGGCCGAGTAATGGCCTTTCAAGCGGGAGAAATTGATATTGCTCAAAATGTTCCAACAAGTAGTATTGCAAATCTTGAGCAACAAGATGGGTTGAATGTATTATCAGATTCATCTTTGCGAACTCATCTTCTTTATTTAAATCTTAAACGAGCACCTTTCAGTGATTTGAATGTACGAAGAGCAATTAATAAGGTAGTAGATAGAGAAGCATTGGCTGAAAGTGTAATGGAAGGGGGAGCAATTGCAGGTGTTGGCCCGTTTCCATTGGTACTACCTTTTGGAGGAGAAGAACTTGAGGGTTATGATTATGATTTAGAAGAAGCTAGTAGGTTATTAGAAGAAGCTGGCTGGGAATTGAATTCTGATGGAATTAGAGAAAAAGATGGTCAAGAGTTAGAATTGGAGTTATACACTTATGATGCTCGACCAGAATTACCGATAATTGCAGAGGTAGTCCAAGCACAATTAAAAGAGGTAGGAGTAGATGTTGCAATTAGAGTAGTAGAGAATATAACTAATGTTTTACAAGATGGAAGTTATGATTTAGCTATGTATAGTATGAATACTGCTCCAACTGCTGATCCAGGTTATTTTCTAGAGCTAGTATTTCAAGCAGAGACTTCCTCTAATTTCAATAACTTTGGTAGCTATAAAGCAGATCAGTTAATTTCTCAACTAAGTTCAACTTTTGAATTAGAAAAGAGAAATCGATTGGCCCGGCAAGTTCAAGAAATAATCTTAGCAGAGGCTGCTCATCTTTTTTTAGTTTATCCAACGATTAATATGGGAGTTAGCGATCAAGTAACTGGGTATCAAGTCCATCCTTCTGAATTTTATCTAGTCAATGAAAACTTAAATCTAGAGTAAGAATAATAGGAGGGTCAAATTTGTGCTGAAATACTTACTAAAAAAAGTTATCCATTTGATATTAGTAATGTTAGCAGTATCAATTCTGGTCTTTATTTCAATTAGAGTTATTCCAGGTGATTCAGCTGAAGTTATCTTACGGGCCAATGGAATAGAGCCGACTGTTGAAGCAATAGAGGGGTTTAGAGAAGAGTTGGGACTTAATAAGTCTCTCTTAATTCAATATGTTGATTGGTTAACAGGCGTCTTGCAAGGGGATCTTGGTAGTTCATTTATTACTGGACGACCTGTCTTAGAAGAGATTCTCTATCGCCTTCCTGCTACCTTAGAATTGGCTGCTGGTGGAGTCGTAGTGATGTTATTATTATCATTTCCAATAGGAATTTTAGCAGCAGTCTTTAAAAATACAATAAATGATCACTTTGGTCGTGTTTTAGCCTTATTAGGTGCTTCTGTACCACCTTTTTGGTTAGGAATGATGCTAATCTATTGGTTAGGTGTTAAGCAGTCTTTTTTTCCAGTTATGGGGCGAGGTAGTTTACAACATTTAATTTTACCAGCCTTTACTTTAGGTTTGGGAATGGCAGCTGCTTATTCTCGATTATTAAGAGTTAGTATGTTAGAGGTATTAAAACAGGATTATATTCGGGTAGCTAGAGCTAAAGGATTACATGAAAGAGTTATAATCTTAAAACATGCTTTACGGAATGCATTGATCCCAGTAGTTACAGCCTTTGGGGTTAGCTTTGGCCATTTATTAGGTGGAACTGTGATAGTAGAGACTGTCTTTACTTGGCCTGGATTGGGTAGGTTTGTTGTAGATGCAATCTTTAGTCGGGATTATCCGGTGATTCAAGCGTATGTATTAGTTATGGCATTAGTTTTTGTAATGGTTAATTTTTTAGTTGATCTTATTTATCGATTTCTTGATCCAAGGATTAGTTTTGAAAGGGGAAATTAAAATAGAAGTTAGTGAGGAGATTCAGCAAAATCTACAAAAGAATATAGAAGAGGTAGGAAGGTTAAATTTCAACTCACAATTATTTAGTGATAAGTTAGCAATTTTAGGTTTGTTAATTATAGTGTCAATTATTATCTTAGGGGTTTTAGCTCCTTATTTAGCTCCACATGATCCTATTGAAGTTGATTTAGCTAATAGATTGCAAGCACCTAATCAAGAATTTATATTTGGGACAGATCATTTAGGTAGATGCCTTCTTTCACAAGTGTTATTTGGGATTAGAACTTCATTAGCTATTCCTTTCTTTGTTCTATTGGCAAGTATATTGATCAGTATTTTATTAGGAACGATAGCTGGCTACTTAGGAGGTAAAATTGATGAATTAGTTATGGGAGTGATCAATATATTGTTGGCCCTTCCTAGCTTAGTGTTGGCGTTAGCTATTGCTGGCTTATTAGGGCCAAGCTTATTAAATCTGATGATTGCTTTAGTAGCTACTTACTGGGTCAACTATGCTCGAATTATTCGGGGATTAGTATTATCTATTAAACAGAATGAGTATATATTGGCAGCTAAAGCTTGTGGAGCTAGTGAATTAAGAATTATAGTGAAGCATATTTTACCGAATATTATCTCTCATATTATTGTTTTAGCGACCCTTGATATGGGTTATATTATAATCAGTGTTTCGAGTTTATCTTTTTTAGGATTGGGAGCACAACCACCTACGCCTGAATGGGGAGTAATGTTAAATACTGCACGATCTTATTTTCAGTCAGCACCATGGTTAATGTTCTTTCCTGGAATGGCTATTTTATTGGTTGTCTTAGGATTTAATTTATTAGGAGATGGTCTTCGAGATATCTTTGATCCCAATGAATCGGTTTAGAGAAGAGGAATAAACTTCATATTAATATAAAACCTAAAATAGAAAATTAAGACAAAAATTGCTATTTTATTTGAATTGGAATTTAACTTATGATACTATTTAAATAATACAAAATTTTAGGGTCGTTATGTCGAAATTAACATAATGAAAGATATAGGAGGTAGAAAAATGAAAAGATCGATGTTAAGAAAGCTAATGCCAATGGTTTTAGTTTTAATTTTAGTTTTTGTAGTTGTAGGTTGTACAAGAGAAGAGGTAACTGAAAAATTAACCTTAGCTACTACAACGAGTACATATGATTCTGGCCTTCTGCGAGAACTTATACCGCAATTTGAATCAGAAAATGGATATGAAGTCGATATAATTGTTGTGGGTACGGGACAGGCTTTAGAGATTGGACGTAGAGGGGATGCAGATATTATCTTCGTTCATGCTGAAGAGTTGGAAAAGGAATTTGTTGCGGAAGGTTATGGAACAGAACGGACTTATGTAATGTACAATGATTTTGTAGTGTTAGGCCCTGAAAATGATCCAGCTAATATAAAAGGAACAGACGATTTGGGTGTAGCATTGCAAAAAATTGAAGAGACAGGTCTGGAAGGCGAAAGTAGCTTTGCTTCCCGTGGTGACGATTCAGGAACTCATACTAAGGAGATGAATCTCTGGGTTGCTTACGGAATAGGTGTAGATGGAGACTGGTATAATTCTTTAGGGCAGGGGATGGGTGATACTTTAATTACAGCTAATGAGATGCAAAGCTATACTCTAGCCGATAGAGGTACATTTTTATCAATGGAGGATCATTTAGCTAATTTAGATATTGTTTTTGAAGGTAATGAAGAATTATTTAATCCTTATGGAATAATTCCTATTAATCCAAATCAACATAATGTTAATTATGAAGGAGCAGAGGAGTTAGTAGAATTCTTTGTTAGAGCTGATATTCAGGAAAAAATAGGCGAGTTTGGTAAAGTTTTTTTTGAGCAGTCATTATTTTTTCCTGATGCTGATTAAACTTAATTAAATCTATTAATTGGAGGTTTAAAATGGAACTTTTAATTGAGGGATTACAAGAAGCTATCTCTTTGCTTCTAACTTTTGATCCACAAGTGGTTGATATAATTTTAACATCCCTACATGTAACAGGAACGGCACTCTTTTTTGCAGCTTTAATTGGAATTCCTCTAGGAGCATTTTTAGGGTTGAATGATTTTCCAGGCAAGTCCATCATTGTAGCAGTACTTTATACAGGTATGGGTTTTCCCCCAGTAGCGATTGGATTATTAGTTTTTATTACTTTTTCTTCAGCAGGGCCTTTTGGTTTTCTTAACTGGCTCTTTACTACTAGAGCCATGATTATAGCTCAAATAATTATATCTTTCCCTTTAGTAGCTGGTTTTACTATGACAGCAGTAAGTAGTGTAGATAATAATCTATTGTTACAACTTAAGTCTCTAGGAGCTACTAAGAGGCAGATTGTACTAGCGATTTTAAAGGAATCGAGATTAGGGGTTTTAGTTTCAATTATTGCTGGTTTTGGAGCAATTATATCAGAAGTAGGAGCAGTAATGATGGTTGGTGGAAATATTGAAAGGAGTACTAGAGTACTAACGACAGCAATCGTATTAGAGACTAGAAAAGGAAATTTTGGGCTTGCAATCTCTTTTGGAATTATTCTATTAGCGATTACTTTTGTAGTCAACTTCTGTATGTCTAATTTATCAGTGAGAGGAGGGGGAAGAGATTAAGGATATAGTATATACTTTAAATAATATATCTAAAACTTATCAAGGTCGTAATGTTTTATCAATCAATAAATTATCAATCAATGCGGGAGAAGTGTTTTGTTTAGTAGGGCCAAGTGGGGCAGGGAAGAGTACTTTGTTACGAATCTTAAACTTTTTAGAAGTAGCTGATCAAGGGGAGGTTAAATTTTTAGATAAGGTCTATAATCAATCTAAGTTACCTGATTTAGATATTAAACGTAAGATAACTACCGTCTTTCAAAGACCAGCCTTAATGACCAGTTCAGTAGTTAAAAATATCGCTTATCCGTTAAAAATAAGAGGAGAAGAAATTGATTGTGATCAAATTGATCAGCTGATAGTTAAACTTGGCCTTAAGGAGTTGAAGAATCAACGGGCTGATAAACTTTCGGGAGGAGAAGCACAGCGGGTTTCGTTAGCGAGAGCTTTAATCTTTAATCCTAAGGTATTATTACTTGATGAACCGACTTCAAACCTTGATCCAGCGAATATAAAGATTATTGAAGATATAATTATCGATTACATTAAAAATAACAAGACTACTATTGTAATGGTAACTCATAATTTATTTCAGGCCAAAAGATTAGCAGATAGAGTTGGATTATTGCATAATGGGAGTTTTATAGAAGTTAAAGAAAAAGAAGAGTTTTTTAATAATCCAAAGCAAGAGATAACTAAAGATTATTTAGCAGGGAGATTAATCTGTTAAGATTGAATCGTTAAAGGAGAGGTTTATGAAAATTAATTATAAAATTTGGTTAGAGAATGATCAAGGAGAACGGGTGATGGGTAAAGGTTTATTAGCCTTACTAAGGTTTATTGATCAGACTGGTTCTATTAATAAAGCTGCTAAAGAATTAGAGATGTCATATCGTGCTGCCTGGGGTAAATTGAATAAAGCTGAAGAAGAATTAGGTTATGATTTAATTGAAAGAAAGGCAGGAGGAAGAGGAGGTGGAGGTAGCCGATTAACGGAGAAAGGAAATCACTTGCTCGACAAATTCAACAAGTTCAGTAAAAAGGTAGATGAAGAACTAAATACAATGTTTTTAGATTTTTTTAATAAATAATTTATATGTATCAACACCACTTTACAAGAAAACTAAATAAAAAATGCGACCAACTTCCTTTTTTAGATGACAGTTTTGATCTGATAGCCTGTAGGAATTTAGTTTGCAAGTTAGTAGAGCCTGAGAAAATTTATCAAGAATGGCATAGGGTTTTAAAAGAAGGAGCTGAAGGTTTACTTTTGAGCTATTAACTAAGGCCTAAGTGGGATTATGAAGTATTAAGAGAGTGTAGCTTTAAAAATATAATACTTGAATTAGAAGTGTCAGATAAGGCTTGGAATAAAAAGAAACAGATCTGTTATGGTACTACTCCTCTATTTTCAGTCTTTCTTAGTAAATGATAAAATCACAAAAATTTAATTTATATGCAGGAGAAAGTTGATTGATAGTGAATAATTGGTTTATAATATAATATGCTGATGATTGGGTGCCTTTGGTTAGTTGACTAAAGGAGAATAGGGAATCAGGTGTAAATCCTGAGCGGGCCCGCCACTGTAACCGAGTAAAAGTAGTTGACAGTTTATAGTTGATAATTTATAGTTAAGATCTATTAATGGTCTTGTTTTTAATTATTAATTACAATTATCAATTGCTTTTAAGCTGGAAGTCAGGAGACCTGCCTAATTATTTAGCCTACTATTTCTCGATGGTAAGAAAGGTAGGTAATTAGCTGTATTGATTAATTACTTCAATCTTTAGTTGTTGGATTGATGTTTTTAGACTCTTTATATCTAATTACCTCTGATCTTATTAATAAGATCAGAGGTTTTTATTTTTAGATTAAAAAGAAATCGGAGAGATTATTTCTTGCTTAGATTATTGATGCCTTTAATAGTCAATTAAAAAATTACTAAAAATAATTAGAAATCAAGTAAAAGAAAGGAAGATAAATATGAAAACTGGAATTATCGTATTAGGACATGGAAGTAGAGCAACAGAGGCTACTCAAGTTTTTACTGAGATTGTGGATAAGGTTAGAGAGAAGGTAGACTATGACTTAGTAAAGGGAGCAGCGATGGAGCTAGCTGAACCTAGTTTGCAAGATAGTGTAGCAAAGATTATCAAAGCAGGTGCAGAGAAGGTAGTTATTGTTCCTCTATTTTTATTTCCTGGGATACATATTCAAGAGGATATTCCTAATTTAATTGAGCAATTAGAAGTAGAATACCCTAAAGTTGAGTTTAAGTTTGGAAGAAATCTCGGTGCTGATGATAAGATAGCAGATATTCTTGCTGAACGAATTGAGGAAGCGGAATAAGTTTAAGGTATGTGATAATAAATTGAAATTAATAGGGAGGGGAAAATAATGGAGATACTTAAACAGCCACAAAAAATAGAGGATCGAAGTATGAAGATTATTGATGAAGAGGTTGGAGGGTTTGATTGCTCACCTAAAGAGGCGAAGGTGATAAAAAGAGTGATTCATGCTACTGCTGATCTTGAATTTAAAGAGTTAGTAGTTATTTCTGATGGAGCGATAGAGTCAGCTTTAAAGGTATTAAAGTCAGGGGCCAATATCGTAACTGATGTTAATATGTTGAAGCAAGGAGTCAGTAAGCGTAAGACATCAGAGTTGGGCAATGAGATCAATTGTTTTATCAGTGATGATAATATTGCTCAACAAGCTAAGGAAGCAGGGGTTACTAGATCGATGATGTGTATGAGAAAGGCAGTTGAAGATCCTGATAATAAGATCTTTGCTATTGGAAATGCTCCGACTGCTTTATTTGAATTGATGAAGTTAATAGAAGAGGGGAAAGTAGAACCAGATTTGATTGTTGGAACTCCAGTTGGATTTGTAGGAGCTAAAGAATCTAAGGAAGAATTAGAGAAGTTAGATGTACCTTATATTACTGTTCGAGGAAGAAAGGGAGGCAGTCCAGTTGCTGCTTCGATTATGAATGCATTATTATATCAGATTGACTAGGAATTAGTAACTAGTGATTAGTGACTAGTAATTAGTAAGATCAAGAAACTACTAATTTACACAGATTAGCACCAATTAAAACAATTAATTTTTTATTTGTGTTTATTGGTGTTAATTTGTGGTTGCAGGGTTTGATTGTCAACTATTCAATATTAATTATTAAATGCTTTCAAAGGGGTAGCATTATGGGATTTGAATCTTACATAGTTAGAGATGGTAAAAAGTTGAAGCGAGGTTATACGACAGGGAGTGCTGCTACAGCTGCTGCTAAAGCAGCGACTAAGATGTTAGTGACTGAGCAAGAGGTTGAGACGATCAAGATAGATACTCCAGCGGAGATTGAGCTTGAACTAGAAGTTGTTAAGGCCAGTTATAATAACGAGCAAGCTACAGCTTCGATCATTAAAGATGGTGGAGATGATCCAGATGTGACGGATGGTTTGGAGATTGTAGCTCATGTGGAATTGCTTGATATACCGAGAATTGAGTTAGATGGTGGTCGAGGGGTGGGCCAAGTAACCAAACCAGGTTTAGCAACTGAAGTGGGAGAAGCAGCGATCAATCCTGTTCCACGAAAGATGATTACAGAGGAAGTTAAGAAGGTATTACCTGATAAGCAAGGTGCCAAGATAATAATCGAAGTTCCTAAAGGAGTTGAGACAGCAGCTAAGACCCTCAATCTCCAGCTAGGGATTGAAGGAGGGATCTCGATCTTGGGAACGACAGGGATTGTAGAGCCTATGTCCGAGCAATCATATAAGGATTCTTTGGTATTGGCGATTGATCAGGCTTTAGCTACTGGAGAAGAGGAGTTAGCCTTTGTCTTTGGTAATTATGGTAAGAGAATGGCTGCTAAATTGGGTTATCAACCACAGCAAGTGATCAGGATGAGTAATTTTGTTGGTTTTATGCTGAAGTATGCAGTAGAGAAAGGGGTCAGCGAGTTGACTTTAATTGGACACTTAGGCAAGTTGGTTAAGGTGGCTGCTGGCATCTTTAATACTCACAGTTATGTAGCTGATGCTAGAAGAGAGACGATAGCAGCTTATACTGCTGCCAGTGGTGGTCAACAGGAGTTGATCGAAGAGATTTTGGCTGCTAATACTGCAGAGGAGACGATAGAGTTACTTAAAGAAGCTGAGTTGACAGAGGTCTTTGATCTGTTGGCTGAGCGGGTTGCAACCAGAGCTGAAGAGTATGTGAAGGGTGAGTTGGAAGTAAGAAGTTTACTCTTTTCAATGGAAGAAGAAGTTTTAGGAAGTCATGGATTAGAGTTATAATTAAACGTTATTTTCTGTATGACATGAGAGGTTTTTCGTTCTGAAAGATTTTTTCTAAACTTCTAAGACTCATCTTCACTGAAACCTCAATTATAAACGCAAGGTAGGTTTCAGTACTAGCTCATCGAGAGCGTCGCGAATAAATAAGAGCAAGCTAATTTAAAATAGGAAATTAGCTAAATCAAGCTCTTATTTATTTCTCAATTCGTCAAGAAGTTGAACGAAAAAATCTAGATGTCACTATAAAAAACTCTCATGACAAAGTTTGAGTGTATAGTATTTTATGAGTTTAGTTTTATTTGATTTTAAAGGTTTTAATGCCTTTAACTGTCAACCGTAAACTGTACACTATCAATTACGAAGCGGGGTGGTTAGATGAGTAAGATCTATGTTTTAGGGATTGGCCCGGGTACTAAAGATTATGTACTGCCGATTACGGATAAGCTTGTTAGAGAAGCCGACCTTCTAATTGGAGGGAAGCGGGCTCTAGCTTTATTTAAAGAATATAATAAAGAAGAGGTGGTAATTAAGGTTGATTTAGCGAAGATTAAAGATTGTATTGAAGCTAATTATCAAAGTAAACAGATCGCAGTCTTAGTTTCTGGTGATACTGGTTTATATAGTATGCTCAATTACTTAAAAAGATATTTCTCTGATGAAGTATTGGAGGTTGTGCCAGGGATTAGTGCTATGCAATTAGGTTTTGCTAAAGCTAAGCTCAGTTGGCAGGATGCTAAGTTGACCAGTCTGCATGGTAATCAAGATAAGGAAGAATTACTGGAGTTGCTTGTTGAGCATAATAAAGTGGGCTTCTTTACAGATAATAAGTTTCCTCCGCACCAGATCGCTGAATATTTGACAGCGGAAGGTTTAGGAGATAAACAGGGAATTGTAGCTGAACGACTTTCCTATCCAGAAGAGAAAGTGATTAAGGGGAGTTTGGCTGAGTTGAGTCAGCAGGAATTTGGAGGTTTGACAGTGATGGTGATTTGTGATGAGTAAGTGGCAGTATCAAGTTTCTGGTATTCCTGATGCTGAGTTTATCAGAGGTGGATTGCCGATGACCAAAGAGGAGGTCAGGGCGGTTGCGATCTCTAAATTGAGGTTGAAAGAGGATACAGTGATGTATGATATTGGTGCTGGAACCGGTTCAATCAGTATTGAAGCTGCTTTAGTTGCTAAAAAGGGACAGATTTATGCTATTGAGAAAGAAGAGGAAGGGATGGAGTTAATTGCCCAGAATATGAAGCAGTTTGGAGTCGATAATATTGAATTGATTTATGGTGAGGCACCAGAGGCTTTAGCTGATTTACCACCAGTCGATCGGGTCTTGATCGGTGGTAGTGGAGGGAATCTAGATCAGATCCTAGAAGTGGTGACTGATAGATTGACTCCTCAAGGAAGGGTTGTTGTCAATGCTGTGACCATGAATACCTTGACTGCAGCTTATCAGAAGTTAGAAGAGCTTGACTATCATCTAGATATCTGTAATCTAGCAGTTACGAGAACGAGAGAGGTTGGTAGTTATCAGATGTTTAATGGATTAAATCCAGTTTATATTATTAGTGGAGAGAAGAGGTGACAGGATGAGTGGTAAATTATATGGTTTAGGAGTTGGCCCAGGTGATCCAGAGTTATTGACCTTAAAAGCTAAACGAGTTTTGGAAGAAGTTGATATGATATGTACTCCACAGTCTAAAAAAGGTAGAGATAGTGTTGCCTTACAGATAGTCAAAGAAGAGGTGGATTGTCAAGGTCGAGTTAAGAAATTACTCTTTCCAATGATCTATGATCAGGATGAATTGAACAAGTTTTGGGATCAAGCAACAGAGGAGATGGTTACCTTATTAGAAGAGGGCCAAGACCTGGCTTTTATTACTATTGGGGACCCCTTATTATATAGTACTTATATTTATGTCTTAGAACGGATTAAGAATAATCACCCAGAGATTGAGGTGGAGACGGTACCCGGGATTACTTCTATTGCAGCAGCTAGTTCACGGTTTAATCTGCCGTTGACTGAAAAAGATGAGAAATTAGTTATTGTGCCGGCAACTTATGATCATGACAAGCTAGAAGAGATAATCAAACAGAATGAAAATATTGTTTTACTTAAGGTAGCTAAGTATTATGATCAAATTGTTGAATTATTAACTGAACTGGAGTTGCAGGAGAATGCCTGGTTTGTCAGTCGTTGTGGGCAAGAGGATGAATTGATTACCAAGGATTTAGATTCTTTGGTAGGAACGGATGTTGATTATTTATCGATGATGATCGTTAAAAAGTAATGAATATTTAATAATGAATAATTAATAGTTAAAAACCAATTAACAATTAAAAAGTTTTTGGCTTTAAGAGGTTTTTTAACTGTAAACTGTCAACTGTAAACTGTACACTAACTAGAGGGGGTAGGTCAATGAAGGTTTATTTTATTGGAGCAGGAGCAGGTGATCCTGAATTATTGACGATTAAAGGGATGAAAGCATTAGAACAAGCAGAGGTCGTAATTTATGCAGGATCATTGGTCAATCCTGAAGTTTTGGAGTATGCTCCGCAAGCGGAAGTTTATAATAGTGCGAGCATGACTTTAGAAGAAGTATTAGAGAAGATAGAAGAAACGGTTGCAGATAATAAGATAGTAGCCCGAGTCCATACAGGTGATCCTAGCATCTATGGAGCGATTCAAGAGCAGATGGATCATTTACATGAAGTAGGAATTGAGTATGAAATTATCCCTGGAGTCAGTTCATTCTTAGCTGCAGCTGCAGCAGTGGAACGGGAGTTTACTTTACCAGATGTTACTCAAACTGTAATTGTAACGCGGATGGAAGGAAGAACTCCTGTACCAGAGAAGGAGAAGTTGGCTAAGCTAGCTCAACATAATGCTTCAATGGCAATCTTTTTGAGTGTCCAGATGATTGAAGATGTAGCAGCAGAGTTGACTAAGGAGTATTCTAGTTCAACACCGATTGCTGTAATTCAGAAGGCATCTTGGGCTGATCAAAAGATAGTCAAGGGTACTTTAGAAGATATAGCTGTGAAGGTTAAGGAAGCAGGAATTAATAAGACTGCTATGATCTTGGTCGGTGATTTCTTAGATACTGAATATGAAAAATCAAAATTATATGACAAAAACTTTACCCATGAATTTAGAGAGGCCTAAAGCGAATGAAGTTAGCTATTGTTGCTTTAACTGAAGAAGGTAAGAAGTTAGCTTCTAAGTTAGAACAGGATCTAGAAGCTGACATCTATCTACCAGCCAAGTTGTCAGCAACAGGAGTAATTAAGTTTGATTCTTCGTTAAAGGAGCTGGTAGGTCAGTTATTTAAGGAGTATGATGGGATTATCTGTATTATGGCTTTAGGGATTGTGGTGCGGGTGTTGGCCCGTTATGTAGCTGACAAACGGAAAGATCCAGCAGTGATCACTATTGATGAAACGGGCCAACATGTAATCAGTACCTTATCGGGTCATTTAGGTGGGGCGAATTGCTTAACTGAAAGGATAGCAGAGTTGATAGAGGCTGAGCCTGTGATTACAACTGCAACTGATTGCCAGGGGAAGTTGGCCTTTGATCTGTTGGCTAAGGAGCTTGGCTGTGAGGTTATTCCTTTCTCTAATTTGAAGTTGGCCAATGGAGCGTTAGTAAATGAGAAGAGAGTCAATATCTTTACTGATCTTAAGCTTGATTTAGAATTGGATCAGAATGTTAGACTATTTCCATTAGAGAAGATAGGAACGGTAGAAGGATTTCCTGTTATTATTTCTGAACGAAAATTTACGATTAAGGAGCCTTATTTACAGTTGGTACCGCAAAATATAGTTGTAGGTCTTGGCTGTCGGCGGGGAGTCAGTAAGAAGCAAGTGAGGGACGCTGTTGAGTTAGCTTTAACAAAATTGGAGTTGAAAATAGAAAGTATTAAGAAGTTAGCAACGGTTGACTTAAAGCAGGATGAAGCTGGAATTTTAGAGTATGCTGAAGAATTGGAAGTTCCGGTTGAGATTATTTCTAGAGTAGAGATTATGGAAGCTGATTTTGAATATACTACGTCAGAATTTGTTAGAAAACAGATAGGAGTTGGTGGTGTATGCGAGCCAGTAGCGATAATAAGTGCCAACAAAAGAGGGGAGCTGATCTTATCAAAAACAGTAAGCAATCAAGTCACAGTAGCAGTAGTCAAGGAAGTATCTATGTTGTAGGTATTGGCCCGGGTAATATTGAACAGATGAGTTTGAGAGCTTATCGATTGTTACAAGAGGTTGATGTAGTAATTGGTTATAAGACTTATATTAAGTTGTTAGATGAGCTAGTATCTGAGGAGCAAGAAGTAATTGAATCACCAATGACTAAAGAGATTGATAGGGCCAACAAAGTAATTGAGATAGCTCAAACAGGTAAGAGTATAGCAATTGTCAGTAGTGGTGATCCAGGAGTCTATGGGATGGCTGGTCTGATCTTAGAGGTAGTTCAAGAAGAAGAAATAGACTTACCAGTAGAAGTAGTTCCAGGAATTACAGCTGCTAATGCAGCAGCATCTTCTCTAGGAGCACCATTGATGCATGATTATGCGGTGGTCAGTTTAAGTGATTTATTGACGCCTTGGGAAGTAATCAAAGATAGATTAACTAAAGCTGCTCAAGCAGATTTTATCGTAGCATTATATAATCCTAAGAGTAAGCAGCGGACTGAACAGATTGAGATAGCTCAACAGATATTTTTGGAGCATCGAGATGGAAGTACACCAGTAGGGATTGTACGTAAGGCTAAGCGAGGAAATGAAAGAGTTGTGATTACTACTTTAGCTGAGATGCTAGAAAAAGATATCGATATGTTGACGACAGTGATTATTGGTAACTCTGAAACATTTACAGCCGATGATTTAATGATTACACCGCGAGGTTATAATGTATGATCCTTGTTTTAGCTGGAACTAGAGATAGTCGTGAGATAATCAGAAGCTTAAAAGAGCTTGGTAAAGAGCTAGTGGCTTCTGTAGTTACTGATTATGGTTATCAGCTAGTCTCCCAACCGGAAGTTGAAGTGATTCAACAACGCTTAGATCAAGCAGTTCTGGCTGAGTTGATAAAAAAGCGAGGGATTAATCTTGTAATTGATGCAACCCATCCTTTTGCAGAAGAGGTTTCTAAGACAGCAATTGAGGTCTGTAATAATCTAGAGGTTAATTATCTTCGTTTTGAACGAGACGAGGTTAAAGTTCCTAAACAGGATTTAATCATTGAAGCCAATAATTATCGAGAAGCTGCTAAACGGGCCAACGATTTTGAACGAGTGCTATTGACGATAGGTAGTCGAAGGTTGAAGTATTTTGTTGAGGAAGTTGATAACTGGGAGCAGAGATTAATAGCACGGATTTTGCCTACTTGGCAGTTTGTTAAGCAAGCAGAGGAGCTAGGATTTACACCTCAGAATCTAATTGGAATGCAAGGGCCTTTCAGTAAGGAGTTAAATCAAGCAATCTTAAAGAGATATGATATTTCAGCTTTAGTGACTAAAGCAAGTGGTAAGACTGGTGGATTGGGGACCAAATTAGAAGCAGCTTTAGATTTAGGGATTCCAGTAATCTTGATTACTAGACCACAGTTGCCTACAGATAAGATTGTAACTGATTATCAGAAGTTATTAGGAGAGATTGCAGATGAGTAAATTGGTCTTAGTATTAGGTGGAGCAAGGAGTGGAAAGAGTAGCTTTGCTGAGGATATTGTAGAGAACTTAGGAGGTCAAGGTGTAATTTATGTGGCTACTTCTGAAGTACGAGATGAAGAGATGAAAGAAAGGATTATTAGACATCGCCAATCTAGACCACAAGAGTGGCGAACGATTGAGGAGTCAAAGCTAGTCAGTCAAGCATTGACTGAGCTGGAGGAAGGCTCAGTCGTCTTGCTTGATTGCTTGACGGTCTTACTCTCTAATCTGATCTTAGCTGATAGTGACTTAGCTGAAGATGAGACTGATTTCACCTTACAGGCTAAAGAGGAAGAGATTTTGGCTGAGGTTGAGCAGATAATTGAGGTAGGACGAAATAAGAATTTAGAGTTGGTCATTGTTTCTAATGAAGTAGGGCAGGGTGTAGTCCCTCCTTATAAATTAGGTCGAGTCTATCGTGACCTAGTCGGCTGGGGCAACCAACGGGTTGCTGCTCAAGCTGACGAGGTTTATATCACATATGCAGGGCTACCGGTTGAGATTAAGGAACTAGGGATGGAAACAAGAGCACAATTCAGTGAATAATTAATATTGAATATTGAATAATTAAAGGTCAAAAGCTGAAAATCAGCACCACGAATTAACTTCTTGATCTTTTTCTAATTATTAAATATTAATTATTAGATATTAAATGCTTTTAACGGGGGTGTTTAAATGGCACAGGGAATTATGTTCCAAGGGACAGCATCAAATGTAGGGAAGAGTATCTTAGCGACTGCTTTATGCCGTATCTTTGCTGAAGATGGCTATCGAGTAGCTCCTTTTAAAGCTTGGAATATGGCTCTAAACTCCTATGTAACTAAAGATGGAGGAGAGGTTGGTCGAGCCCAAGCTGTCCAAGCTAAAGCAGCAGGGATTGAGATCGATGTTGATATGCAACCTCTTTTGGTCAAGCCTAAGGGTGGTGGTCTATCTCAAATTATAGTCAGAGGAAAGCCGATTGGTGATCGAGGCTTGGATCGTAAGACTGAAGAGTATATTGACTGGGCAGTGGAGATTATCGATCAATCTTTGACCGAGCTGGGCCAAGATTATCAAGTCTTGGTGATGGAAGGAGCAGGAGCTGCAGCAGAGATCAATATTAAGGATCAGGATTTGGCCAATATGAGGATTGCTAAGTTGAACCAGACTCCAGTTTTGTTAGTAGCTGATGTTGATCGTGGTGGAGCTTTAGCCTCAGTGGTTGGTACTTTGAAGTTATTAGAACTTGAAGAGAGGAAGTTGGTCAAAGGGATTATCTTAAATAAATTCCGAGGGGATTATGAGTTATTAAAGCCGGGGCTTGATATCTTAGAGGAGAAGACAGGTAAGCCGGTTGTCGGAGTTATTCCTTACTTTAAAGGTTTTAAGATTCCTGATGAAGATGCAGTTGTTCTGGATCGATTCGATTCTGAGGAGGCTGAGATTAAGATTGGGGTGCTTAAGTTACCCCATATTTCTAATTTTACTGACTTTGATGCTTTGGCTGAAGAAGAAGAGGTAATGGTTGATTACATAACTAAGAATGATGAATTGGCTGATTATGATGCTTTAATCATTCCAGGGACTAAGAATACAGTAGCCGATTTACTCTATTTACAGGAGGAAGGTCTGGCTGAACGAATAACTGAACTTGCTGAGCAAGGAATGAATGTTGTAGGAATCTGTGGTGGATATCAGCTCTTAGGGACTAAATTGATCGATCCTGAGTTGGTTGAAGGGACAGAGGAAGAATTGCCTGGATTGGGTCTACTGGATTTAGAGACGACTTTTAACCAAGCTAAGACGACTCATCAAGCAGAGGCAGTGATTGAGTCAGAGGTAGGTTTTATGGCTAATCTGGCCAGTAAAGAAGTAACAGGTTATGAGATCCATATGGGCCAAAGTGAGTTGGGTGCAGATGCAGTACCTTTCTGTAGGGTTGAAAAGCGATCTCAACAAGAGGTTAAGATACTTGATGGTGCCTGCAATCAGACAGGTTCGGTGTGGGGGACTTATCTCCATGGTATCTTTGATAATCATAGATTTAGATTGGAGTTTATCAATCACTTACGCCAGCAAAAGGGTCTGGAGTTGTTGGAAGTTGACTCAGATGTAAGTCAAGATAAATTAGAAGAAGGTTATCAAAAGTTGGCTACAATAGTCCGAGAGAATTTAGATTTAGATTATATCTATCATGTCTTAGAAGAGGATGGGATGCTATTATGACAGAAGGAGCGATTATGTTCCAAGGGACAGGTTCAGATGTAGGAAAGAGTGTTTTGACTGCTGCTATCTGTCGAATTTTGGTACAAGATGGTTATTTTGTAGCTCCTTTTAAATCACAGAATATGGCTTTGAACTCTTATATTACTAATACAGGAGGAGAGATCGGGCGGGCTCAAGCTGTCCAGGCAGAAGCCGCTAAGGTCGATGCTACGGTCGATATGAACCCCATCTTGTTGAAGCCGAAGGAGGATACTTCTTCACAGTTGATCATTCATGGGCAAGTCAGTCAGAATATGACTGCTCAGGAGTATTTCAGCTCACAACAGGTTGGCTTACAAGCGATTGAGGAGTCTTTGGAGCGGTTAAAGGATCAGTATCAGCTCGTTGTTTTAGAAGGAGCAGGTAGTCCAGCAGAGGTCAATCTTAGGGATTATGATCTGGTCAATATGCGGATAGCAAGGCTGGCTGAGGCACCAGTAATTTTGGTGGCTGATATAGATCGTGGTGGAGTCTTTGCTTCAATTATTGGTACCTTTGAGCTATTAAATGATCAAGAATGTGATCAGATTGAAGGGATTATCATTAATAAGTTTCGCGGAGAGGTCAGTCGACTCCAGTCAGGGATCGACTATGTAGAAGAAGAGATAGGGGTACCAGTATTAGGAGTACTTCCTTATTTTGAAGACTTTAAAGTACCACAAGAAGATTCAATTCCTAGTTCTATTCAAGGAGCAGAGGATTATCAATTGGAGGTTGTAGTTATTAGACTACCTCATATCTCCAATTTTACTGATTTTGATGCTTTAGCCAAGGAGCCAGGTACTAGAGTACGTTATGTTGAGTATAAAGAGGAGCTTGGCGAGCCAGATTTGATCATTATTCCTGGTAGTAAGAATACGATTGAGGATTTGGAACATTTATATCAGACTGAGCTTGCAGCAGAGATAATTAAGAGGGCGGAAGCTAAAGTTCCAGTGGTAGGAATCTGTGGTGGCTATCAGATGCTAGGAAGAGTGATCTATGATCCTGCTGGAGTGGAGACAGAGCGGGGACAGATTGAAGGTTTGGGTCTGTTGGATTTGGAAACGACCTTGGCTACTGAGAAGATTACCAGTCAAGTTCGAGCTAGAGTTACAGGAGATAAAGGTTTTTGGGGGCAATTAGAAGAAGAGTTGGTTACTGGATATGAAATTCATATGGGACGGACTGAATTAGGGGTTGGTTCCCAACCTTTATTGGAGATTACTGAGCGATCAGAAAGAGAAGTCAGTGTAGCTGATGGTGCTTGTAGTCCTGATGGTTTGATCTGGGGGACTTATTTGCATGGGATCTTTGATAATGATAATTTAAGGCGTAGGTTGATTAATTTCTTGCGGAGTAAGAAGGGGTTGGCTCCGCTAGAGGATGGAGTAATAGAGATCGGTTCAAAGCGGGAAGAAGCTTATGAGAAGTTGGCTGTTGGTGTTAGAGAGAATCTAGATATGGAGAAGTTGTATGAGATTATAGGGTTATAAAGCATAGTTTAAGTTTGAGGTTAAGTTTAAGTAAAAGCAAAATCTTTGTTTTTCTAATGGTTGGCTTAAACTATATTACAATAATGTGGCACTTTTGATTTAGCGGGTAGAAATGATATTTGTAGGGGCAGGTCTTTGTGCCTGCCCATGTTAAATCACGGGCGACCACGGAGAGTCGCCCCTACAAAAACACATTCTTTTACGAACGAAAAGTGCCACTGTATATCAATTATTCTTAACTTTTTCTATGATAAATTTTTATATTGTAAGGTTTTGATTTTAAGATTTTAATGTTTTTAACTGTACACTGTAAACCGTAAACTATCAACTGATAAGCGAAGGGAGGGAGTAGATGGAAGAGTATTTAGTATTAATAGCAGTAATTATTGATCTACTAGTTGGTGACCCTAACTTTTTACCTCATCCAGTCGTAATAATTGGGAAAGGGATTAATTGGTTAGAGTTAGGATTGCGGAAGATATTTAGTGGTAAGCTGGGGCTGAAGATAGCGGGAGCTATTCTGTCAGTAGTAGTGGTTGGGAGTACTTATCTGATCAGCCAGCTAATCTTAGAAATCTTTTTTGGCTTTAACTATCATTTAGGACTAATAGTTTATATTTGGTTATTGTCAACTACAATAGCAATAAAAGGATTGGTTGGAGCAGGAAGAGAGATCTATCATCAATTGAGTACGGCTCAGCTTAAGCAAGCTAGGAAGAGCTTAGGTTGGATTGTAGGACGAGATACAGATTTGTTAGAAGCAGGAGAGATTGTCAGAGGTACGATAGAGACTTTGGCTGAAAATACGAGTGATGGAATCATCGCTCCTTTATTTTTTGGTTTGATTGGAGGAACTCCGTTAGCTTTAGCTTATAAAGCGGTCAATACCTTAGATTCAATGGTTGCTTATCAGAATGAGAAGTATCAAGATTTTGGTTGGGCTGCAGCTAAGATTGATGATTTGGCTAATTTGATTCCAGCCCGCTTGACCGGAGGACTATTTGTGATAGCTGCTGTCTTTTTAAATAAGGAATGGAAGCTATCGTTAGAGACGATTATTAAAGATGCTAAAAAACATCCTAGCCCCAATGCTGGTTTTCCAGAGGCAGCAATAGCAGGAGCATTACAGATTCGACTAGGAGGGGTCAATTATTATCAGGGCCAACGTAGCAAAAGAGCTTATCTAGGCCAAGCTAAGGTTGACTTTGCTACTGAACAGATTCAAGATACAATTAAATTGCTCTATTGGAATACTGGAATCTTTCTAGCTGGATCTTATTTGCTTATCTTAGTGTTTAGATAAAAAGAATTTAATTAGTGTTGATTCGAGTGCATTCGTGGTTAAAAGCTTTTCTGTTTTGATTTTAATTATTAAATATTCAATATTAATTATTAATTGTTTTTTAGTGGGGAGTTGATGAGATGAATCCTAGAATAGTAATAGCTGGTACTAAAAGTGGAGTAGGAAAGACGACAATTACGATCGGTTTGATGGCTGCTTTAGTGGAGCAGGGTTATAATGTGCAGCCTTATAAGGTTGGCCCGGATTATATCGATCCAGGATTTCATACTATAGTTACTGGCAATCAATCTCGTAATTTAGATAGTTATTTCTTATCAGAAGAAGGAGTTAGAGAGAGTTTTTTGAATGCTTCTCAAGAAGCTGATATTTCAATTGTTGAAGGTGTCATGGGGCTATTTGATGGGAAGCAAGGTCGTAAAAAGCAAGGGAGTACAGCCCAAATTGCCAAAATATTAAAGGCATCGGTTGTATTGGTGATTGATGTTAAAAAGGTGGCCCAAAGTGCTGCTGCAATGGTTTATGGTTACAAAAATTTTGATTCTGAATTGAATTTAGCAGGGGTTATCTTAAATAATGTAGGTAGTAAGCGACATTATGAAATGATTAAAGGGCCAATTGAAGAGGAGGTTGGAGTAAGAGTATTGGGTTATCTATCTTCTCAACAGGAGTTAGAGTTACCAGAGCGTCATTTAGGTTTGATACCAACGGCAGAGAGTGAAGAGTTGACGGACTATATTACTCAGTTGAGTGATCTAATCAAGCAGTATCTTGATTTAGAAGCTGTAGTTGAGTTAGCTAAGACTTCTGTTGACTTAGAATTAGCAGAGCAGAAGCTCTTTGCTCAGACTGATGAGTACAATCTGACTTTGGGTGTAGCTTATGATCAGGCTTTTAATTTTTATTACCAGGATAACCTTGATATTTTAGAGAATTTAGGAGTTAAGCTGGAGTATTTTAGTCCGATTAATCATTATAAATTACCAGAGGTTGATGGGTTATATATTGGTGGTGGTTTTCCAGAAAGCTTTTTAGAGGAGTTAACTGCTAATCAAAGCATCAAAGAAGATATTTATCAGCGGGTAGAAGCAGGATTGCCTATTTATGCTGAATGTGGAGGTTTGATGTACTTAACAGAACAGATTACAGATTTTGCTGGAGAGAACTTTCCAATGGTTGGATTGATTTCGGCCCAAGTAGAGATGCAGGATAGATTACAAGCAATGGGTTATGTCAAGGCTAAGGCTTGTCAAGATAATTTATTATTAAAGGCTGGAGAAGAGGTTAAAGGGCATGAATTCCACTATTCTAAATTGACCAATCTAGCAGATGAGTTGGCTTATAGTTATCAATTATTTGGTGGTAAAGGGGAAGATGGAAGGTTAGAAGGAATTGTGAGTGATAATCTATTGGCTAGCTATTTACATCTTCACTTTGGGAGTAATTTACAGGTAGCAAGGAGATTTTTAGATAACTGTCAAGCTTATAAGGAGGGTAATTAAATGGAGATACAGTCTGAATTAAAACAAGGGTTGGTTCAGGTCTATACTGGGACTGGCAAAGGAAAGACGACTGCTGCTTTAGGATTGGGTTTAAGAGCTGTAGGACATGGCTTAATTGTAGAGATGATCCAGTATCTAAAAGGAAGTAGTTATACTGGGGAATTATTTTCGACAGAGAGATTACTTAATTTCAATTTGAGACAATTTGGGAAAGGATGCTCTTTTTCTAGTCAGATTCGCCAAGGGATAATGGAATGTACAGGCTGTGGAGAATGTTTTGTCGGAAAAGGTGATGAGCTTGAAGTTCATCGAAAATTTGCTCTATGGGCCTATCAATATACTGAAACTGTCTTAAACAAGGGAGAGGCTGATTTAGTGATCTTAGATGAGATCAATAATGCACTACGCTATGATCTATTAACGACAGAAGAGGTATTAGCTTTAATAGATCTTAAGCAAGAACGGACAGAATTGGTTTTGACGGGGCGAGGAATTCCAGAAGAGATTGTAAAACGGGCTGATTTAGTGACTGAAATGAACGCAGTTAAGCATCCCTATCAAGAGCAAGGGATTAAGAGTAGATGGGGGATTGAGTATTAATGAACCGCTTCTTAATTGCTTTACAGTTTATTACCCGAATTCCAGTAACGAAGAAATTAGATTATAAAGAAGAAAACATAGGTAGTTCAATGCTCTATTTTCCTGTGATTGGTTCTTTGTTGGGATTATTGTTAGTGGGAATTAACTATTTAGGAGAGTTATATCTTCCTGAGTTAGTGACAAATAGTCTATTATTAGGGGGAATGGTAGCATTAACAGGGGGGATTCATCTAGATGGTTTGATGGATACCTGTGATGGGATCTTTAGCGGACGGCAAAAGGAGAGAGTCTTAGAGATTATGAAAGATAGTAGGGTTGGAGCTTTTGGTGTAATCGGCTTAGTGGTTTTATTTATTTTAAAATTTAGTTTATTCGTTGAGGCTCCAATAGCTGATAAGAGCTTGCTCTTGCTTTACTTTCCTACTATTAGCCGTTGGTCAATAGTCTATGCTACTTTTCATTATCCTTATGTCCGCAAGGAAGGATTAGGTAAGGCTTATGTAAATCACTTTACAATGACTCATTTTTTATTAGCAACTGCCTGGACAATGGTGCTGGGAATAATTTTGTTTGGATTAACTGGAATAGTGATCCATTTAGTCAGTTGGCTAGCTGTAATCTTAATTGCTAAAATTATTATTAATCAGATAGATGGACTGACAGGTGATAGTTATGGGGCGATCAATGAATTTATGGAAGTGGCGGCGTTGTTGATTATGGTAGTCTTAGTTTAAAAAAAGTGTCAGTTATGTGTGTGAGTGTGAGTGAGGTCAAAACCATAAGGTCTAGGGTTTTGCTTTTGCTCACACACACTACTCACACTGACACTATATATTAGTATAGGGAGTAAAAACTATGAAAGTAACAGTTAAAGTGCCAGGGACTTGTGGTGAGTTAGTACAAGGTCTGTTAGATGAAACTAATTTTTTAATCAGCTGTCCGATTGACCTATATAATGCAGTTACAGTTAAAGTAGATAATTCTCAATCAGGGATTAAGATGGCTCAACAAGCAGATAAGACCTTACTGGCAATTAAAAAGACTTTACAGTACTTTGGTTATCAAAACTTAGGTTTAGAGGTTGAATTAGAATTTCAGTTATTAGTAGGCAAGGGAATGGCTAGTAGTACAGCAGATATTGCAGCAGCTATTATTGCGACCACCTTGGCTTTAGGAGAAGAAGTAGAGCTAGAATTAGTTACTAGGTTAGCTTTAGCGATTGAACCTACTGATGCTTCTTTTTGGCCCGGGATAGTTGCTTTTGATCATTTAGAGGGAAGTAAGGTAACTAGATTAGGGCAGATAGAACCGACTACACTACTGATCTTTGATTGTGGAGGAGAGATTGATACTGTTAGATTTAATCAAAGAGATGATTTAGTAGAGTTAAAGCGGGCCAACTCTGACCAGGTTGCTCGAGCTTATCAGTTGGTTAAAGAAGGGGTTCAAAAGAATGACTGGGGACTAATTGGGCAAGGGGCTACTATCAGTAGCTTGGCCAATCAGGATATTTTAGTTAAACCTAAGTTGGAACAATTAATTGATTTAGTAGAACGGGAGGAAGGTATGTTAGGGGTCAATATTGCTCATAGTGGAACTTTAGTAGGAGTACTAATTAAAGGTGGATTTAAAATAGAGTCACTCTTGAATAAGATTAGAGAAGAGATTCCTAACTTAAATTATCTAACCTGTCGAAGAATAATTAATGGAGGTTATCTTATAAGTAGGGGGGGATAAAGATGTCACAAGAGAAGCATGGCGGCAATCTTAATCAGGCAGTTAAGGAGTATGGTTTAGAGCAAGAAGAGATTATAGATTTTAGTGCTAATATCAACTTTTTAGGCCCTCCTAGTAAGGTAATGGAGGCTATTAAGGACAACTTAGATCAGATAGTTAATTATCCTGATCCAAACTGTATTGAATTGAAGAATGGGTTAGCTGAACAGTTAGGAGTTAAGCAGGAAGAGATTATAATTGGTAATGGTGCTGTGGAGTTGATTTATTTGCTTGCTAAGGAATTACAAGCACAGCGGGCGTTGGTGTTGGCCCCGACTTTTTCTGAATATGGAGCAGCGGTCAAGAGTGTAGGGGCCAACGTAGAGGAATTTAAATTAAGAAAGGATGATCAATTTGAGATTGATGTAGAGCGATTGATAACTAGGTTAGCTGAGGTTGATCTCTTCTTTTTATGTAATCCTAATAATCCAACCGGGAAGTTAATCACCAGAGCAGAGATAGTTGAGATTATCAAGGCGGGCCAACGGTATGATACCTTTATTATGGTTGATGAAGCATTTGTTGATTTTTTAGAGGAAGAGGTGACAGTAATTGATCTAGTTGATCAGTACGACAACCTATTCGTATTGCGGTCTTTGACTAAGTTTTTTGCTATTCCAGGGTTGAGGCTAGGTTATGGGGTTAGTAATTCCAATCTTCTTGAAGAGTTAGAGTGGGGGAAAGCCCCTTGGAATTGTAACTTCTTGGCTCAACTAGCAGGCCAAATAGCCATTGACGATCAAGAGTATATAACAAGAACTAAGGAGGCTATCAAACGGGAAAAAGAGTTTTTATATCGAAAATTAAAGGGAGTAGCTGACTGGAAGGTTTATTATCCAACTGCTAATTATATCCTGATTGATTTGAGTTCACTTTTTATTACAGCAACTGAATTAAAGGATGTGTTGGCCCGACGAGGAATTTTAATTCGTAATTGCAATACATATACTGGGCTTGGGGAAGACTTTATCAGGGTTGCAGTTAAAAGTAGGGATGAGAATCAAATTTTAATAGCTAACTTAATTGAAATAATAGGTGGATAAATAAAATTAAAAGACTTAATTGTGAACTATGTAATTAAATAAGGAGGTTGTTGAATGGAAACTGAAGTGATTTTAGTGCGACATGGTGAAACAGAATGGAATCGAGAATTAAAATTTCAAGGAAGTCAAGATGTTGAATTAAGTGTTAAAGGTAAAGAACAGGCAAAAAACTTAGCAATTAGATTTGCTAGTAAGAAGATAGATAAAATTTATTCTAGTAATTTAAATAGGGCTTATCAAACAGCAAGCTTAGTAGCTGAGAAACATAAGTTAGAAGTGGTTCAGGTTGATGGATTAGAAGAGATTAACTTTGGTGAGTGGGAGGGAAAGACTTATCAAGAAATTAATGAACAATTTGATTTTACTGTTGAACAGTGGATGAAAGATCCAGTTAGTAAAAGACCACCAGCAGGAGAAAGTTTAAAAGAGTTAGAAGAACGTAGCATAAAAGCTTTTAAAAAAATTTTAGAAGAAGAAAGAGGAAAGAAGATAGTAATTGCTAGTCACGGAGGAGTAATCAGAGTCTTACTCTGTAACCTGTTACAAATACCTCTCAGCAATTCTTGGAGGTTGAAACAGTCCAATACAGCGGTTAATATTCTTAAATTTTATGAAGGTGATGAAAGTGTAGTTCTAGAGTTATTGAATTGTAGTCTTCATTTGGAGATGAAATAAAAATTCAAAGTAAATTTAGAATTGTTTTAACAAAAGAGTCAACAGAGAAGTTAACTTCTCTGTTGACTCTTTTTATTTCGAATGAATAATTAGAGTTAGGCAAGGTTCATTTTTAAAATGTAGTTTGATTTTGAATAAGCTATATTCATATCGTACATAATACCTAATATGATTGGAAAGTGGTTTGAGATTTTTAACTAATAATTAAATTGCTCCTGCTAATTTTAAAGGATAACTATGACAATCCCCTTCTTTTATATTAAGCAATACATAATTTTCATATTGAGACCTTTTTTTAATTACTTATGTAAAGAAAATTGATGTATAGATATCCTAATTAATGCTAATACTGTTAATGGATTAAGGAATTCAATATGGTAATAATTGGGAGGGTAATAAATGGGAAAGAAAGTAGATCTTTGTGGTGTTAACACTTCAGAGCTACCAGTTTTATCTAATAAAGAAATGAGAAAATTATTTAAAAAGATGCAGCAAGGAGATGAAACAGCTAGAAATACGATAGTTGGAGGAAATCTAAGACTAGTTCTTAGTGTATTACAGCGATTTAACAATCGTGGAGAGCCAATTGATGATCTTTTCCAAGTTGGCTGTATAGGATTGATGAAATCGATAGATAATTTTGATTTAAGTAAAAATGTTAAATTCTCTACGTATGCTGTTCCAATGATAATTGGGGAGATCAAACGACATTTGCGGGATAATAATCCAATTAGAGTTAGTCGCTCATTACGTGATACAGCTTATAAAGCTCTGCAAATTAAAGAGACTTTAGAAAATAAAAAGTCTGAAGAACCTAATTTAACTGAAATAGCTCAAGAATTAGGGATTCCAAGAGAAGAAATTGTTTATGCCCTTGATGCTATTCAAGACCCTATTTCACTATTTGAACCAATTTACCATGATGGTGGAGATCCAATTTATGTTATGGATCAAATTAGTGATGACAATGATGATAATGATTGGTTAGAAGGGATTGCAGTTAGAGAAGCATTGAGACAATTAGAGGATAGAGAAAAGTTAATTTTAACGTTAAGATTTTATGAAGGTAAAACGCAAATGGAGGTAGCTGGGAACATAGGAATTTCTCAGGCTCAAGTTTCTAGGTTAGAAAAAGCGGCTTTGAATAATCTAAAGAAATATGTTAAGGAAGGCTAAGGAGGAGTAAAAGATGAAACGGGTTAAATTTATAATTATAATTGCTATTTTGATCAGTTTTGTTTTTGTGACAGGCTATCGAAATAGTTTTATTATTAAGGAGGCAAACCTCCAAGCTTATAAGCCGGAAGATTTATTAAGGTTACACGTAGTTGCTAATAGTAACTCATTGGATGATCAACGAATAAAAAGAGAGGTTAAAGCTGAAATAATCAATGAAACTACTTACTTATTTAAGAATTTGGACAATCCTTTACAAGCTGAGGCAGTGGTAAAGAACAACTTAAATCAAATCAAGCAAATAGTTGAAAATAAATTAAAAGAGAATAATATAGATTATAATATTAAATTAGAATTAGGAAACTTTAATTTTCCAACAAGGAGTTATGGAGGAACGACTTTAGAAGCTGGAGAATACCAGGCATTACAAGTCAGGATCGGTGAAGCAAATGGTGAGAACTGGTGGTGTGTACTATTCCCACCACTATGTTTTGTTGATTCAATTGGAGAATTATCAAAAGAAGAATTAAATAAATTATCTGAAAAAGAAGAGATTAAAGAAAACCAAATTCCAGTAGAATTTAAATTTAAATTAGTTGAAGTGATAGAAAAAAATCCTCAAATAGTTAAATCTAAATTAAAGTTGGCCCAAATTCTAGAAACTTCTTTTCCAGGATTGAATAAATTATTGTTTTCAGGAAAACAGAATAGTAAAGAAAAATAATAAAAATTATCACTTAACGTTAAGTGATAATTTTTATTATTTTGTAACAAACTTATATCCGACACATATAATAGTTATAAACAATTGAGTAAAAAAGGAGGAGTAAAATGATTAAGACTTCTGAATTGAAAGCAAAGGAGATTATCAATGTCAGTAATGGACAGCGGCTAGGGATGATAGAAGATATAGACATTGACTTAGCAGCTGGCAAAATAAATGGAATAATTGTACCTAAGGAAGAAAAAGTTTTAAAACTATTCAGAGAGAACAACAACTTATACATATCATGGTCAAATATAGAAAAGATAGGTGAAGATGTTATTTTAGTTACGATCAATGATGGACTAGAACAGTCTAACACTTAAGATTAAAACTTATTACCTTTGTTTCTGCTAATAGAAATAAAGGTTTTTTAGATATAGTAGGATATAAAAAACCAAGTTGGAAATTATAAATAATGAAGGAGGGGGAAAATGGATCTTTCAAAAAAGTTTAAAGAGAACTGGGCCAATTTATCAGCAGATGAGGTTGATAAACTAAAAAATATGGAAGAAGCAATTAATGAAGATGAAGTTAATAAAAATATAAAGTTGATGGTAGTCAAGGATAAATAAATTTAATAAGTTTCTTGTTTAAGAAATTTTTAAAAGGAGGATTTTAATTTTTTATCTTGAACGTATATAGAAGAGATTAGCTACTATTACAAATGAGCTATTAACCTACAAATAAGTAGATAAGTAAAGTCAAATATGATTTTGCTTATATCAATTTTTAATGAAAATTAAAATTTGCAGTTTAAAATAGCTGATTTGCTGTAATTTAATTTAATCAACTTAAATCAAGATAAATAAATTGAATAACAGTTAGACATATCATATATAGTATGATATTATTTCCAAGCACACAATATATTGTGTGCTTTTGTTTGATGTAGGGTTAGTTTAAGGAGAGGGGTATAGTTTTAGTTATGAAATGTCCATATTGCACAGAGGTTAGTAGCAAGGTTGTTGATTCAAGAGCTACAGAAGACAATACAACAATTAGACGGAGAAGAGAATGTTTAGGTTGTAGTAAACGATTTACTACATATGAGAGAATAGATGAACTTCCTATTATAGTTGTTAAAAAGGATGGTAGAAGAGAGAGGTTTGATAGGAATAAGATCATGAGTGGTTTGATTAAAGCTTGTGAAAAAAGGCCAATTTCTAGAGAACAATTAGAAGGAATAGTTAATTCACTAGAGCAAAAAATTAGGAACCAGATGGAAGGTGAAGTTGAAAGTACTGTTATTGGTGAACTTGTAATGAATTATTTATGTCAACTTGATGAAGTGGCCTATGTCAGATTTGCTTCAGTTTATCGTCAATTTAAGGATATTGAGAATTTCAGAAAAGAGTTAGATAAATTATTAGATAATTAAGGAGTGTATAATTAATGACTAAAAGAACGAGTGCTAGATCAGAAAAAAGAAGAATTACTAAAGTCAAAAAAAGAGATGGAAGAGTAGTAGCATTTGATAAGCTTAAAATAGTAGATGCTATCTTTGGTGCAGCTCAAGAAGTAGGTGGTCATGATCGAGAACTTGCAGAAGATGTGGCAGAATTAGCAATTGATTATTTAGTGGAGAATATTACTTCTGAAATTCCGACTGTAGAAGAAGTACAAGATTCTGTAGAAAAAGCTTTAATTGAAAGAGGACATGCTAAAACTGCTAAAGCATATATTTTATATAGAGAAAAACGTTCTCGCTATCGTCATGCCAAGAGTGATTTAATGCAACAGGTATCGGAGGTAGAAGAAGAAACGATTAGGGATAATGCTAATGTAGGAAATTCGCCTTCTGCTAAGATGTTACAAGTAGGAATGGCAGCGAGTAAAGAATATTATCTTTCTAATTTAATTCCAGAACATATTGTAAAAGCTTATCGCAAAGGGGATATACATATTCATGATTTAGATTATTACGGAAAAACAATTAATTGTATGCAGATTCCTTTAGCCAAACTATTAAAAGAAGGGTTCAATACAGGTTATGGATATATTCGACCACCAAAAAGAATTTCGAGTGCAGTAATGCTATCTTGTATTATTTTGCAAAGTTGTCAAAATGATATGTATGGAGGCCAAGCTTTCCCGTGGTTTGATAAAACTATGTCCGAGTATGTTCCTAAAGATTATGCAGAATTGAAGAAGAAAGAGAAAGAGGCTAGTATTACAGCAGAAGAACAAAGAATTTTAGAGCATATTAAAGATGATGTTTATCAAGGTATGGAGGCATTGGTCTATAATTTAAATACGATGCACTCTCGTGCTGGAGCACAAGTTCCATTCAGTTCAATTAACTTTGGAACTGACACTACTCTTGAAGGTAGATTGATAATTAAACAATTATTAAAAGCCTTTAAAGCAGGATTGGGTAATGGAGAGACTCCTATTTTCCCTAATTTAATCTTTAGATTAAAAGAAGGGGTTAACTTTAACCCTCAAGATCCAAACTATGATCTTTATCAATTAGCTTTAGAAGTTGCAGGAAGAAGAATGAACCCTACTTTTTCTTTTATGGATGCAAGCTTTAATCAAGAATATGATGATCGAGCATCATATATGGGTTGTCGTAGCCGAGTAATGGGTAATAGACATGGTGAATCTACTCCTGAATCACGAGGGAATATTGCTCCTATCTCAATCAACTTACCAAGATTAGGGATTAAATCTGATAGCATAATTCAATTCTTCAATCAATTTGATAAAGTTATTGATTTATGTGAAGAGCAGTTGATGCACCGTTACGAAGTTTGTAAAAAATTAAAATTAAAGGATCTGCCATTTGTAATGGGTCAAGGAATTTATATTGATTCTGAAGGTTTAGAACCTAATGACAGTATTGAGGAAGCTATGAAACATGGTACTTTAAGTATTGGGTTTATAGGATTAGCAGAGTGTTTAAAAGCTTTAATTGGCAAGCATCATGGAGAGAGTGAAGAAGCACAAGAATTAGGGTTAAAGATTATTGGACACTTACGTGATCGCTTAGATCAATTAAGTGAAAAGCGTGATTTAAACTTTACTTGCTATGCTACGCCTGCTGAAGGTTTGTCAGGAAGGTTTATTAAACTTGATCAAGAGATATTTGGAAAGATAGATGGTGTGACTGAAAATGATTTTTACACCAATTCATTCCACATTCCTGTTTATTATGATATTTCTTTTGAAGAAAAAATAAGGTTAGAAGCTCCATATCATGAATATACTAATGCTGGTCATATTTCTTATATTGAATTACCAAGTGCTATTGAAAAAAATACAGCAGCTTTAGAGAAGATTCATGGTATAATGAAAGAATCTAATATGGGATATGCTGGGATCAACTTTCCTATCGATGAATGTTTAGAGTGTAATCATTCTGGAGTTATTGCTAAGAATGAATGTCCTTCCTGTAGTAGTGAACGAATAAGAAGAGTACGTAGAGTTACTGGATATTTATCGACTTTAGATCGTTTTGCACCAGGTAAAGAAGCTGAGTATAACAAAAGAATAGATCATTTAAATGATTGTTAATTTTTAGAATGAAAAGCTTTCAGTGAGTAGAAATTTCTACTCACTGAAAGCTTTTTTATTGAGGGTTTATATTATTTTAAAAGTTATTGGTGACTTTTATTGCTTGTTATTTGATTTTGTTTTAGAACTATTATCTTCTTAATCTACAGTTGCCTTCAAGCAACCATTTTTGTTTACAGGAAAAAGATATTTTTTGTTGAAAATAGTAATAGTATCAGTTTTAAACAAAAAGTAGATAAGGAGATGACAAATGAAGAAAATCTCTTTTAGTGTATTATTACTCATCTTGTTGTTAATAGTATCTTATCAGACAAGATTTTTGAATAAAAGTGTAGTTAATGAACAAATCACCTTGAATGCTGGAGAGTATAGTTTATATGATTTTGATTTAGAAGAGAAGAAGGATGTAAAAATTAGTTGTCATAGGTTAGAAGGGGCAGTTATTGAATGGTTATTGGTTAAACAGGATTATCTTAAAAAAGATCTATTTATTGGTGATATAATTGATAATCCTCAATTTAGGAATTATGGTTTTTTCACTTCCACTGAAGAACAGCAAGTACAAAGATTTACTTTAAAGCCTGACAAATATACTATTATTTTAAATAATACCAAACATGGTGAAATTTATCCTAGTGATTTTGCACAACAAGATTCTATAGTAGAAGTGAGAGTTCAAATTATAAAGACTCCTTGAATATTTATTTATATATATGTATAATTATAATTAAGAGGGGTGGATAATATGAAGCATTTATTAACGATGGCTGATTTAACAAAAAAAGAAATTAAAGAAGTTTTTTCTTTAGCAAAGAAATTAAAGAAAGAAAACAAAAAAAATGTTGTTCATAAGTTGTTAGCTGGAAAGAGTTTAGGAATGATCTTTGCCAAGTCTTCTACTAGAACTAGAGTTTCCTTTGAGACTGGAATTTACCAACTAGGAGGCCAAGGAATCTTTTTAAGTTCTAATGATATTCAATTAGGACGAGGTGAATCAATAAATGATACTGCTAAAGTCTTATCACGTTATTTAGATGGAATTATGATTAGGACTTTTGCTCATACTGATGTAGAAGAGCTGGCTGAGCATGGTTCAATTCCTATAATTAATGGATTGACAGATTCTTATCATCCATGTCAAGCTTTGACCGATTTATTTACAATTTATGAATATAAGGGCCAATTGTCCAATCTGAAGATGGTTTATATTGGCGATGGAAATAATGTGGCTCATTCATTATTGTTAGCTACTACTAAGATAGGAATGGATATCTCAATTGCTACACCTAATGATTATCGACCTGATCTAGAAATCTTACACGTTGCTGAAAGATGGGCTAGAGAGAGTGGAAGTCAGGTTGAAGTTGTAACTGATCCATTACAAGCAGCTCAAGGGGCTGATATTTTATATACTGATGTCTGGGCTAGCATGGGGGATGAAATGGAAAAAGAAGAGAGAGAAGAGGCTTTTAAGGATTATCAGGTTAATGCTGAAGTTATGAACGTAGCTCAAGATGATGCTATCTTCTTACATTGTTTACCTGCTCATCGTGGTGAAGAGGTAACAGCTGATGTAATAGATGGAGAACAATCAGTAGTCTTTGAGCAAGCAGAAAATAGAATGCATGTTCAAAAAGCAATTATGGTAAAGTTAATGAAATAAAAAACTGCCGCTCAAGCGGCAGTTTTTTATTTGCCTGCAATTGAAAGCTGTATATTAGAAAATAGTTCATATAGTTTGAAAGGTAAGCAGCTAAAGAGTTGGTCTTATTTTGGTTTTATTTCAAAGTTAGTTGATTTTAGGAAGGATTAAACTATTTGGAGCGAGAATTAATTAAAAGTGGCATTTTATTCTATTGTTAGGAATAAAAAAAAGTGATATAATTTTAATAAATAAGCTTGTCCGTTTATTTCTATTAATCTTATGAAAGTAGGAGGGGATAAAAAATAGTTTTATCTTATTGTAGTTAATTGTTTTTGTAATTATTGGAATAAATGAAAATTTTGTGTACTAAAATTAATTAATGAATACGAGATTGAAATTATGGTATATTAAAAGTGATGAGAAGAGAGTGATGTAAATTAATGTAAACTAGGGAGGATTAAAAAGTGAAACGTGATCGTTTAATAATCTTACTTGTTTTAGCTATAGTAATTATCAGTTCAACAGCTGGATTTGCTAGAGTCAATCAACGAGTGTTGCAAAGAGGTATGCGAGGAAATGATGTTAGAGAGTTACAAGAGAGTTTGGTTATGCTAGGAGAGAAGATAATAATTGATGGTATTTTTGGAGAAGCTACTGAAGAAGCAGTAATTAACTTTCAAGGAAAAAGTGATCTTCCTTCTGATGGAGTTGTAGGGAGTCAGACTTGGACTAGGTTAGAGCAAGCTCTCAGTTTTGATGAGCACACAGTAAGAAGGGGAGATAATCTATCTCGTTTAGCTGATACATATGGGGTTTCGCTTGATGTGATTAAGAAAGCTAATGACCTTAGTTCTGATATTTTGCAAGTTGGTCAGGAGTTAATTATTCCTAAGAGCGGTTTAGGTGGGGTAAGCACTACAGAATTTTATGAGTTTATTGATTACCAGGTTCGTTCTGGAGATACTTTAGAAAGGCTTGCTAGAGAGTATAATACTACAGTTCGCAGGATTAGAGAAGAAAATGATTTAAGAACGGATAGAATTATTCCTGGGCAAAGAATTAAGATTCCAAAGTTGATGATTAATCTACCAGAGACTTCAGAGAATGTTAAATCAGTGGAAAGAGATTTTATTTGGCCAGTACGAGGAAGGATAACCTCTGGTTTTGCTTGGCGGGCACACCCAGTTTCTAACGAACGACAATTCCATAGTGGAATTGATATTGCAGTTCCTGAAGGAACACCTGTTGAAGCATCTAGAGCAGGTGAGGTATTAAGTAGTGGTTGGATTAGAGGTTATGGAAAAACAGTAACAATTGATCATGGAAATGGAGTTGTGACTTTATATGCTCATAACTCACAATTATCAGTAAGATCCGGTCAACAAGTCAGTCAAGGAGAAGTAATTGCTAAGGCAGGTAGCACAGGACAGAGTACAGGACCACATGTCCATTTTGAAATTAGAATAGATGGGGAACCAGTAGATCCAAAAAGTTACTTAGAATAAAGAGAATGGACGTCCATTCTCTTTTTATTTTTAATGGTTATATCAATTTTTTAGAGTTATTGATGAAGTTTATAGGTGAAGTAATCAGCTTTCTTCTAAAGGAATAGAGAAAGTCAGATCTCTTTAAAGAGGTCTGATTTTTTTATTTTAGTAAATATTGACATTATAATTTCTATTTTGTAACATATATATAGATTAGATGCAAATTATTTGCAAAAAGGGGGAGAGTTATGAAAAAGATTAATTTCTTTTCTTTAATCGGTTTATTAATGATAAGTCTAATTATAGTTGGTTGTACTCAAAAACAAGAGGCCTTACAGCAGGAAGAAGCAGAAGAAAATTTAGTTGTTTATAGTAGTTTTTATCCTTTATATGACCTTGTTAATAAGATTGGTGGTGATAGGGTAGATGCTGAACTTGTTGTACCACATGGAACAGAGGTACATAGTTATGAGCCATCACCACGTAAGATTGCTCAAATTGAGCAGGCTGATCTATTTTTGTATAATGGATTAGAGCTGGAACCGTGGGCGGATAGGCTGGTAGAGAATTTAAACCATACAGATGTTAAGACAATTAATGCTAGTAATTTTGTAGAAGTATTAGAGTATGGAGATTATGGATATAATCATAGTCACAAGCATAGTCATAAATGTGAACATGATCATAGCCATCAAGAAGTAGGCGAAGTTGAGCTTATTGATAGAAGTCAGGACCAGGTTATAGCTAAATTTTATAATGATCATTGGCACGGTTTTATTCCAAAAATTAAGAAGGGAGAGCATATTTCACTTGGTGCTATTTTTAGAGATGATCATGGGCATCAGATTACATTAGGAGATAATGAAAATTATCAATTTAATGCAGGTATCGATTCTCATTCTTCAGAAGGTGTTGTGGAGATAGCTTCTTATGGGGATCATCTACATTTGCGAGGTGAGTCTGTTGGTGAGGTTGCAGTTGTTTTTCAATTATGGCATAAAGAGCATGCTGATTGGGAGGCACGACCGATTACGATAGAGGTTGTTGAAGATAAGGGACATGAGCATGGGAGTGAGGATAATAACCATAGTTATACTCATAGTACTCATTGCCATAATCATGGAGAGTATGACCCACATATTTGGCTAAACCCAATCAATATGAGGTTGATTGCAGAGCAATTAGTTGAGAAATTAAGTGAGTTAAATCCAGAAAATGAAGAGATTTATCGAGCTAATTATAATGATTTTGCTCAAGAAATAAAAGAGTTAGATCAAGAATATAAAGAAGCATTAGCCAATAGAAAGAGTGATTATATCTTAGTCTCTCATTCAGCTTTTCAATATTTAGCTGAGAGATATGGCTTGCAGGAACTTTCTGTAACAGGTGTCAGTCCACATCAAGAGCCAAGTCCTGGGACTTTGGCCCAATTAACCAAAGATGTTAACAAGTATAATCTAGATTATATCTTTTTAGAAGTACTAGCTAATCCTAGAACAGCAGAAGTCTTGGCTGAGGAAGCTGATTTGGAAGTTTTGAAATTAAATCCAATTGAAGGGCTAAGGCCAGAGGATGTAGAAGCAGGAGAGGATTACTTCTCAATCATGAGAAAGAATCTTATAACTTTAAGGAAAGCATTGGTGAATTAAAGTGGAGGAAAAAGTAATAGAGATTAATAATTTATCCTTTAAATATGATAATAAACTTATTTTAGATGATATTAGTCTAGAGGTCAATAAAGGTGATTTTATCGCCTTTATTGGCCCTAATGGTTCAGGGAAGAGTACTTTATTGAAGTTATTAGTAGGTATTTTAAATTTTAAACAGGGTGAGATTAAAATTTTAGGTCAGCCAATAAGTAGCTTTAATAATTGGACTAAAGTAGGATATATTTCTCAGAAGGCGCGAGAATTTAATAGTAGTTTTCCAGCTACTGTTAAAGAGATTGTAGGGGCCAACCTATATTCAAAGATGGGAATGTTCAAGTTTTTAACCAATAAATTAAACAAGGAGGTTGAACAAGCTTTAGAACTTGTTAATATGTTAGAATATAAGAATAGAATGGTTGGTGAGTTATCAGGGGGACAACAACAGAGGGTCTTTATTGCTAGAACCTTAGTCAATGATCCAGAAATAATCTTGTTAGATGAGCCGCTAGTAGGGGTTGATGCTCAAGCACAGGATGATTTTTATCAATTGCTTGCTCGATTAAATCGAAGGTTAGAGATTACAATAGTAATGATCTCCCATGATATTAATATGATAAGTAGTCAAGCTGATAAGATTGTCTGTTTTTCTGATCAAAAGCTTTATTCTCATCAAATGGAGGAGTTTGATTACCTTGCTTATCTTAATCAGATAAAAACAAATAATAGTATTTTAATTCCAGAGCATAATCATCAGGTGGTGAGTACTTAATAATGTTAGATATTTTTAGCTATTATTTTATGCAACGTGCTTTTATAGTTGGCAATATTATAGCTATTATTTGTCCATTGGTAGGGGTCTTTTTAGTTTTAAAAAGATTAGCATTGATTGGACATACTTTATCTCATGTAGCTTTAGCAGGAGTAGCTTTGGGAATGATTTTAGGCGTTTATCCCGTTTATACTGCTTTATTAGTTTCGATTTTAGCAGCTTTAGGGATTGAAAAATTAAGAAAAGATTATAAGGATTATGCTGAGTTATCCCTGTCAATAATTTTGGCTGGTGGTTTAGGAGTAGCTACTATATTAATCAGTTTAAGTAATAATAATTCTGGGGTCTTTAGTTATTTATTTGGTAGTATATCTTTAATAACAAGGCAGGATTTATTTATAGTAATTCCGCTGGGGGTATTGATTATTGGTACAATATCATTATTATACTATGGATTTTTCTTTTTAGCTTTTAATGAAGAAGATGCAAAGTTGGCTGGTGTTTCTGTTAGACTATTAAATCTGTTATTTATGGTTTTAGTTTCGATAACTATCTCTTTATCTATAAGGATTATTGGTAGTTTGCTGGTTTCTTCTTTGATTACTTTACCAGTAGCGACAAGTTTACAACTTGCTAAGAGCTTTAAACAGACTATTTTTTATAGTGTGGTATTCAGCATGTTGGCCCTTAATACAGGCCTTGTCAGCTCTTTTTATTATGATCTAGCACCAGGAGGCACTATTATTATTGTTAGTGTATTTTATTTGTTAGGAGTAATTGTATATAAAAATATTAAAAAGTTAATTTATCAGAGTAAAACTTCTAATTTAGAATTAGAAGTTAAGGATAATTAAAGCAAAACTTAATTAGTAAAATTGAAGAAATAAATGAGGGATTGAAATGGATGAGCTAATTTTATGGAAAGAAAAGTTAAAGGAGAAAGGAATTAGGTGGACCAAACAACGGTCTGCTCTTTTAAGAGTATTACTACAGATTGAAAGGCCCTTATCAGCTCAAGAAATATTTATTAAATTGAAAAAAGAAGGGGTTAACTTAAGATTATCAACTGTCTATCGAAACCTTAACTGTTTTAAATCTAATGGAGTTGTTAGAAATTTGAACTTTGATGAACAAAAAAATAAATTTGAGTTAATTAAAGGAGAGCATCACCATCATTTAATCTGTATTAATTGTGAGGAAATTAGGCCGCTGGATTGTCCCTTACAACAATTTGAAACTGAAGTAGATCAAGAAACAGATTATGCTATTTTAGAGCATAGAATGAAAATGTATGGGATCTGTCCTAATTGCCAAAAAAATAATAATGATTTATAGATATGTTAGAAGGGATGATAAAGCAAGATAACAACGAATCAATTCCATAAATTACTATTTGACATTCCCGCTTATGTTTGTTATTATTACTTTGAAATTTCCAGAATAAGGTTTTTGAGTGAGCGATCTGAGTTGCTTAGCTGTGCTAAGTGCTCAGTTTTTTTGTTATCAGCTAATTTTGGGAGGAGATAACAGATGGACCGTAATGAAATTAAGGAAGAATGGGCTTGTACTGAAGATGAATGGAATGATTGGCGTTGGCAATTAGAAAATAGGATTACAACTGTAGAAGAATTGAACAGTAGGTTTGATCTTTCTGAAACTGAAGCTAAGGAGATTAGAAAGGCAATTGAAATATTTCCTATGTCGATCACTCCTTATTATGCTTCACTGATCAATTTTGATAACAAAAATTGCCCGATTAAAAAACAAGCAATTCCAGATAAGTTGGAATTAGATAATTTTAATTATGAAATGGATGATCCATTATGTGAAGATGAACACTCTCCAGTTGATGGTTTAACCCATCGCTATCCTGACCGAGTTTTATTATTGATTACTAATGAATGTTCAATGTTTTGTCGCCATTGTACTCGAAAAAGAAAGGTTGGAGATGAGAAACAGCCGATTAATTTTTCTCAGATTGAGAAAGGGATTAATTATATTAGGAATAATCCTCAGGTTAGAGATGTCTTATTATCAGGTGGAGATCCGTTATTAGTTGATCTAGAGAAACTAAGAATAGTTATTAATAGGTTGAAGGAAATACCACATGTAGAGATAGTAAGAATTGGAAGTAGAGTTCCAGTAGTTCTACCACAGAGAATTGATGATTCCCTAGTAGAGATGCTACACGAAGTTGGCCCAGTCTGGATTAATACTCACTTTAATCATGAACAAGAGATAACTGCTGAATCTAAGCAGGCATTGGATAAGTTAGCTAATGCAGGAGTTCCTTTAGGTAATCAGACTGTCTTGCTACGGGATGTCAATGATTGTCCTGAAATAATTAAGAATTTGATGCATAAGCTGGTTAAAAATAGAGTTAGACCTTATTATATGTATCAGTGTGATTTGTCGCAAGGAATTGAACATTTTAGAACACCGGTAGCTAAAGGAATAGAGATTATGGAGCATTTGATTGGTCATACTTCTGGTATGGCAGTACCACGTTATGTAGTTGATGCTCCAGGTGGAGGCGGAAAAATACCAGTAACCCCTAATTATTTGTTATCTTCATCTAGTCGAAAAACTATTTTAAGAAACTTTGAGGGGACAATTACAGTTTATACTGAGCCAGAAGTCAGACCCCATAATTGTCCACCAGAATGTAATATTTGTGAGCAACCTTTTAATGGTCAAGATGAAGAGCAGAAAAAAGTGGGCTTAGAACGTTTGTTTGCTGAAGACGATGATGTGGTTAGCTTAAGGACAGGTGAAAGAAGCTATGCAAGTTATGATGGATAAGAAACAAGATGAATTAATTAATTTAAAGGGAGCTAATTATCAAGCTCAAATTAACCTTTCTTTCTTTAATAAGCGAATTGTGATTAAGAAGTATCGAGGGAGTAATTTGTCAGGCTTGGTTAAGGAATTAACAGCTATTGCTCATAGTAGAAATTTAACTAAGATTTGGGTTAAAGCTTATGCTAAAGACAAACAAGAATTAGAAAGCATTGGTTTTGAATCTGAAGCGGTTGTAAAATCATTTTATGGTTCAGAGGATGCAATTTTAATGGCTTTTTATTTAAGTGAAAATAGAAAAAAAAGCTATGATATAAATAAAAAGGAAGAGCTAGTAAGCAAAGTTAAATCTAGCGGGCAGGATAATGAACTTACTTTACCAGCGGGATATAATTTTAGATTAGCTACTGAGAATGATTTGACTCAATTGTCCAATTTATATGATGATGTTTTTACCAGTTATCCTTATCCAATCAAGAGGGAAGATTATTTAAATCAGATGAAGAAGAAAGGAACCATTTATGGAGTCATTAGTAAAGAAGGAAAGATAGTTTCAGCTGCAGCTGCCGAGACAGTAGTAGAATATAAGAATGCAGAGTTGACTGATTTTGCTACTTGTGTTGAGCATAGAGGTCAGGGGTTAGCAGGATATTTATTAAATAGATTAGAAGAGGAATTGAAGATAAATAATTATCAATCACTCTATACGATTGCTCGGGCCAACGTTTTTGGAATTAATAAGATTTTTAGTAGCACTAGTTATGAATATACAGGAAGATTGATTCAAAACTGTAATATTGCTGGTGGTTTTGAAGATATGAATGTCTGGAGTAAGGTGATTTGATATTTAAGGAGCAGCTTTGCTGCTCTTTTTTTGATTTTAGGCCCTTAATTGAATAAAAAATTAACTGAAGAGATATAATTAATGTTGAATTTGAGCAAAAATAAAGGTTGTTAATTAGAAAAGATTGAAGGATTAATTGATTTTATGCTGAATTAGGAAGGAGAAATTAAAATTAGTTGTTGAATTATTATTCATTAAAATGTATAATAATAAACAACAGTTGATTAGAAGTGTATAGCTTTAATATAAATCAAGGAGGAATTGAGATGAAAAAAGAGATTAATAAGATTGTTATGGCTTATTCAGGAGGATTGGATACTTCAGTTGCTATCAAATGGTTACAAGATAAATATGGTGTAGAAGTTGTTACTTATTCAGCAGATGTAGGGCAGAATGAACCTTTAGCACCGGTGAAAGAGAAAGCTTTAGAAACAGGGGCAGTTGCAGCTTATGTTGATGACTTAAAGGAAGAGTTTTTAACTGATTATGCATTTAAGGGATTAAAAGCAGGAGCAATCTATGAAGACAAGTACCCATTAACCACTGCTTATTCTCGACCTTTGATTGCTAAAAAAATGATTGAGGTAGCTAAAAAGGAAGGAGCAGATGCTGTAGCTCATGGATGTACTGGAAAGGGAAATGACCAGGTACGTTTTGATGTATCATTTCAAGCTTTAGCTCCAGGGATTGAGATTGTTGCTCCTTTAAGAAAATGGGAGTTTAATTCACGACCGGAACAGATTGAGTATGCAGAAAAGAAGGGAATTCCAGTAGGGGCTACTAAGGAGAGTCCTTATAGTATAGATCGAAATATGTTAGGGGTTAGTATTGAATGTGGAATCTTAGAAGACCCAGCTCAAGAACCACCAGAGGATGTTTATCAGATTACTACTGCTCCTGAGGATGCACCTGATAAGCCTGAATATGTAGAGCTTGAATTTAAGAATGGAGAACCAGTTGCTTTGAATGGAGAAGAGATGGATCCAGTAAGCTTAGTATTTGCTTTAAATGAAATTGCTACTAAGCATGGCGTGGGAAGAATTGATATGGTAGAGAATCGATTGGTAGGAATTAAATCTCGAGAAATTTATGAAGTGCCAGCTTATACAGTATTACAGGAAGCTCACAGCCAGTTAGAGGATTTAGTATTGGATAGAGAAACAGCTCACTATAAGCAAGCAGTAGCAGATAAATATTCTGAATTGGTTTATTATGGTCAGTGGTTCTCTCCACTTAGAGAAGCATTAGATGCTTTCGTTGATTATACACAACAATATGTTAATGGAACTATTAAAGTTAAGTTATATAAAGGTAGTTGTACGGTAGTTGGTAGAGAGTCTAATAATTCGTTATATCAAGAAAATCTAGCTACCTATGATAAGTCTGATACATTCAATCATGAATCGGCAATTGGATTTATTGAATTATTTGGGTTGCCATTAAAGGTTCATGGAAAGATCCATAATGAGTAAGTTGGCTTTAACCCCTCAAAATGTGGAGGGCAAAAAGGTTAAAATTAGAAAAGCTACCAGTCAAGATGTTAAATTAGTCTTTGATCTGACTAAGCGGATCTTTCAAGATTATAATGTACCTACTAATTCTTCGATTTCTCCTGCATTATTAGAGAAGAAAGAAGATGTTAAAGAAGATATTGAGACTAAAGAAGTCTTAGTTGCCATTTATAATAACGAACCAGTTGGCTCGGTTCGTTATCATTCTTTATCTGAAACTAAATTTTGTTTGAGTAGATTAGGAGTTTTAGCTGGATACCGGGGCCAAAAGATTGGTTCTAAGTTGGTTGCTACTGTTGAAAAGCAGGCTCAAGCTCAAGGTGGAGAAGAGATTATACTCCATTCTGCTTATAAGTTAAAGAAGTTATTAAAATTCTATCGAAACTTAGGCTATCAAATTAGTGGTTTACAGAATAAAAGTGATTATACTCGGGCAGTAATCAGTAAGAAGTTAATTTAAGAAAGGAGTAGTAATATGAAATTATGGGATGGAAGATTTTCTGAAAGTACTGATCAATTAGTAGAAAAATTCAATGCTTCGATTGGATTTGATTATAAATTATACCAATATGATATTCAAGGAAGTATTGCACATGCTAAAATGCTAGCTAAATGTGACATTATTTCAGTAGAAGATAAAGATCAGATAGTGGCAGGCTTAAAGGAGATTTTAGCTGAGATTGAAGCGGGTGACTTTGAATTTACAGTTGAGTTAGAAGACATTCATATGAATATTGAACGAAGGTTGATTGAGAAGATAGGAAAAGTAGGTGGAAAGCTACATACAGCTCGGAGTAGAAATGATCAGGTTGCATTAGATATTAGATTATATTTAAGAGATCAAATTGAGCAGGTTACAGAGCTGACTAAGAATTTACAACTAACATTATTGGAGTTAGCAGAAGATAATATTGAAATTATTATGCCGGGTTATACTCATCTGCAGCGAGCTCAACCGATTAGGTTGGCCCATCACTTGTTAGCTTACCAGCAAAAATTGAAACGTGACCAGCAGCGCTTAGCTGATTGTTATCAACGGGTTAATGTACTACCATTAGGCTCTGGAGCATTAGCTGGAACTAAATTTCCAATAGATCGAGATTATGTTGCTCAAGAATTAAACTTTTCTGAGGTTAGCCAAAATAGCTTAGATGCAGTCAGTGATCGAGACTTTATTATTGAGTTTTTAGGTATTGCTGCTACGGTAATGATGCATTTAAGCCGCTTAAGCGAAGAGTTGATTTTATGGTCATCTTCTGAATTTGAATTTGTGGAGATAGCTGATGCTTTCTGTACTGGTAGTAGTATCATGCCTCAAAAGAAGAATCCAGATATTCCTGAATTGATTAGAGGTAAGACTGGTAGGGTGTATGGACATTTAATGCAATTATTAACTACCATGAAAGGTCTACCATTAGCATATAATAAAGATATGCAAGAAGATAAAGAAGGTCTGTTTGATACTGTAGATACTTTAAAAATTAGCTTAGAAATCTTTGCTAGAATGCTAGCTAATACTAGCTTTAATCAACAACAGATGAAAGAAGCTACTGAGGGTGGTTTTGTTAATGCTACTGATGTTGCTGACTATTTAGTAGATAAAGGAGTGCCTTTTAGAGAAGCTCATGAAGTAGTAGGGAAGGCTGTTTTATACTGTATTGAGAATAATAAAAATTTATCAGATTTAGAATTAAGAGAATGGAATGATTTTTCTGGAGTATTTACAGGGGATATCTATGATGCTATTGCAATTGAGAACTGTGTAGATGCTAGAAATACGATCGGTGGGCCAGCACAACAAGAAGTTGAACGGGTAATTGCCCAGGAAAAAGATATAATAGGTAATGATTAAATAAATCTAAGTGGTTAAGTATTTTATTGCTAAATTAAAAAGGGGTTGGGACTTAAGTCTCAACCCCTTTTTTATCATTAACAAACTTTCAAAATCTTAAATTTTATGATAAAATATTTAGTAACCTTTTTTAAATAAAATGGATTAACCTTTGAATAATAACTTTTTTACAATATAATATAAATAAGGAGGTTAGAAAGGAGGAGTAAAATGAGCAAAGATAATAAGTATCGAGCTAATAAAATCAAAAGAGAGCATACAATCATAGAAGATATATTACCTTTGTTAGAAAATTTATCGAAGTTATCTATTGTTAAAAGCATTATCCCTGGTCGAATTAATCGGCGTGGTGGAAGTGGTATTCCTCCTCATTTAAAATTGAAGTATAATACACCCAGTGGAGTTAAGGTTTTAGCTAAAAATAGCTCTTCAATACAGGAAGTTTTTGTAGTAACAGATGAACCTGATCAAGCAATGAAGATGATGAAGGATCGAAAGCTTGTTAAATAGAGAATAATGGTATTGCTGATTTTTATTCGGTAATGCCATATTTATTTTAAAGGATATTTAATTAGAATCTAGAAGTAATAAAAGGAATAATATTTTAATTTCAATTTAAGATAGATGAGGGGGTGTCTTTATAGTGAAAAGAAATAAAAAAACTATAAGTATACTGTTGCTAATTTTTATTTTAATGATGACTAAGGTTGGTTTTACTCGGGATTTAGCTTTTGAAAATTATAAACAAGCAGTAATGGCTTTTGAAAGTCAGGATTGGCCCCAAGCTAAAAAACATTTAGACCAGGTTATTTTAAATGACTTATCATATTCAGATTATTTGGCGAAGTCAATTTATTTAAAGAGTCTATTGCTGGCAGCAGAGATTGAGCGGGATATAAAATTGAAGAATGCTTTTAAAGCTGGTGAAAAAGAGTTAGGTTTTGCTCAAAAAGAGCTGAGAGAAGAATTTAACGGGCAAGCAGATAATTATCAACGCCAGTCTAAAAGAAAAGTTGATACTTTACTTGGCTTAGCTAATTATTTAGCTGTTAATTTACCTCCTGTTGAAATTGATATTAATTTACCACATAATCGAAGAGGTTATGACCAGCAAGTTTTGGAACGGATTAAAAGTGGTGTAGTTGTAGCTGAAGAGAGCTTAAAAGAATTAGAAGAAAGAATGTTAATGCAGGGAATTTATGATTATTTAAATTTAACCCTAGGGACTAAAACGGATATTTTTAATAATAATTTTGTTATTAGAGCTGAAAAAGGGGATAGCTTATTTACTTTAGCTAGAAAATATGAGATTCCATTGCAGTTGTTAGTTAAGGCAAATAATCATCTTCAAAACCCAAATAAAATTTATCCTGAACAAAGAATTTATATTCCTCAAGTTGAGAATTACTACATAAATTATCCATCATATTTTTATTATTTATCTTATGTTAGCTATCAAGCTAACCAAAAAAGAAGAGAAGAGATTTCTGATTTGGTTGAAAAAGCTTATCAATTAACATCTAAAGATGGTGGGCCAAGGTTGGAAGAAGAGTCTAAAGGGCTGGTTGCTTTAATGAGGCTTGATGAATATGAAAAAAGAATAGCTGAAAAAAGAGAGACTATTGAAGAGATGGAAAGTAATTATCAATTTTTATTACAAGAGGTAGAGAAATTAAGAGTGAATTTAAACCAAGATGAAACAAAAGATGAGCAAGAAAGAGGTCAAAAAGAGTATGGTTCTGATCCTACCCAAGAACCATTAGATTATTAAATGAGGTTTAGAACCCCTCATTTTATTAATTGAGTAAGCTAAGTTAAGTTTTGTTATGATAGTTCATAATATATAAATCAGTTTATCTATTAAATAAAAAAGTTATCCGAGGAATTCTTTCCTCGGATTTTGAAATAAGGGGGAGAATTATGAATCAGTATATAGGTTTTTTATCTATAGTATATATTATAGCTATTATTGTTAAATTAAAGGATAATACTAAAAGTTTTGAAAGTTATATTGCTGAATATGAAGATATAAAGTCTCAATTAAAGTTGGTGGGAAAACAGAAGAATCCTTTCTTAATGTTAAAGTTTGTAAACTTCATATTTTATTTATTCTTAATTCTATATTATATAGCTAATTCGATTTTATTTGAAAATTACTTACTGCTACAAATTTTAAGTTATGGACTGATTTTAATATGTCTCTTCAAGTTGGGTCAAAAATTGGTGATAAGTTCTGTTGATGACTTTGAAGCAAGAATTAAATACGATAGGGAAGATTATAATAAAAAGCAAAGGTTAAAGTTAATTTTAGGATTATTTGAGTTTGCATATGCTTTTAATGCTCTATCATTCCTCAGCTTGTACTATTAGGTTTTACTTTAGTTTTTCATTGAATTCCTTTGTGTTAACAATAGCTTTGAGTAAATTGATAACGCCATCTAATTCATCTTCTTTAATATATCTAACATCTTTAGCATCTTTACTTTGAATTCTTTTGAGATCTGTTACTATCTGCTTTAGGCCATTTAAGTTTGTATAATCTAGCATATTAATTATCCTCCTTAGTGATGAATTCATTTATATTATTTGTTAAGATTATATTAATGATGTTAGTAAAAATAGTTATTCATTTATAATATTTGTATTATAACTAAAAATAATGGAGGGGAAAATAATGAAAAGTGATGTTTACTTCTGTAATTTACGGGCTAACAATAAAAAGAGCAGCTTAGTTAATAAGCTAACTAGATTATTTGAAGAGGCTGGATTTGATCAATTAATAGCTAAGGATGATTTATTTGGCGTAAAACTTCATTTTGGCGAATTAGGAAATAATTCTTTTATCAGACCAATTTTTGTCAGGAGGATTGTGGAAAGAATCAAAAAAGTAGCTGGGAAACCTTTTTTAACAGATGCTAATACTTTATATTCGGGAGCAAGGGCCAATTCTGTTGATCACCTAAATACAGCAATAGCTAATGGGTTTGGTTATTCTACAATTCTAGCACCTTTGATTATTGCTGATGGATTAAATGGGAAGAATTTTTCGGAGATAGAAATAGATGGTGAGCATTTTAGTTCAGTTAAGATTGGTAGTGAAATTGTACAAGCAGATGGCATGATCAGCTTGGCCCATTTTAAAGGTCACGAACTAACAGGATTTGGTGGAGCGATCAAGAATGTAGGAATGGGTCTAGGTAGTAGAAGTGGAAAGCAGATGATGCATGCGGCTGTGGAACCAGAGATTGCTAGTGAAGAGTGTATTATTTGTGGTAAATGTAAAGAATGGTGTTCTCAGGAGGCCTTTGTAATTAATGAGGTCAGTGAAATAGATTTGGAGAAATGTATAGGTTGTGGAGAATGCGTAGTAACTTGTCCTACCGATGCTATTTCAGTACAGTGGGATGATGCTCCAGTTGCTGTCCAAGAAAGAATGGCAGAGTTTACTTTAGGAGTGGTAAAAGGTAAAGAGGAGAAAGTGGGATATATAAATTTTGTGCTCGATATTTCACCAGATTGTGATTGTTGTGGTTGGACCGATCAACCGATTGTCAATGATGTTGGGATTTTAGCTGCTAAAGATCCAGTAGCAATTGATCAAGCATCTGCTGATCTTGTAAATCAACAACAGGGTAATCAAGATAGTGCACTGGTAAATAATTTTGCTCCTGGAGAGGATAAATTTAGAGGGGTTCATCCTAAAGTAGATTGGGAAGCACAGTTAAGGCATGGAGAGAAGATAGGTTTAGGAAATAGAGAGTATAATTTGATTGAAATTGATTAATGTTAAATCAAACTAAATTTGGATTGTCCAGCAAAATTGTTTTGAATTAAGGGGATAAATAGTATATAATAGGTCTAGATAAAGACAGCAAGTTAACTTGCTGTCTTTAATTTATAGATTTGAGCTGAAATTAGCTAGAGTAGTATTATAAATTTAACTTAGATAGTTATAATAATAATTGATGTAAGCTTAGAAGGAGTGGAGTTAGAAATGATCAAGGTAGGTTTATTAAGTTTAGGCTGTTCAAAAAATCAAGTCGATTCCGAGATTATGTTGGGTTTAATTGGTGAAGCAGGATATCAAATCGTAGACAATTATAATAATTCAGATGTACTGATTGTCAATACTTGTGGATTTATTGATGATGCTAAAGAGGAGTCAATTAATTCAATTTTAGAATTGGCCCAGTATAAGCAAGAGGGTGCTTGTGAATTATTAATAGTAACAGGGTGTTTGGCCCAGAGATATAGCCGAGATTTAGAGGAGCAGATTCCAGAGGTTGATGCTATTTTGGGAACAGGAAATTTTGATCAAATTGTAGATGTAATTGAGGAAAGTTTAGAAGGAGTAAGGAAGGTAGAAGTTGAAAATCCTGATTTTGATTATGATCGCTATTTGCCTAAAAGTAATTTAAGTCCTAATTATACTGCTTATTTGAAGATAGCAGAAGGGTGTAATAATTGCTGCTCATATTGTGTAATTCCTCAATTGAGAGGACCTTTAAGGAGTAGATCAATTGATACCATTGTTAATGAGGCACAAAAGTTGGCCCAGCAAGGGGTTAAAGAAATCAATATTATTGCTCAAGATATTACTCAGTATGGAATTGATTTATATGGTGAATCTAAGTTGATTGAGTTATTAAAAGAATTAGTTCAGGTGGAAGGTATTAAGTGGTTTAGATTATTATATGCTTATCCTAGTCATTTAACCGATGAATTAATTGAATTAATAGCTGCTGAGGATAAAATCTGTAATTATCTTGATTTACCAGTTCAACATGCTGATACTGAAATTAGAGAAAAGATGAATCGAACTGGTAGTAAAGAGGATATTTTAGCTGTAATTAAAAAATTACGGGCCAAAATACCAGGTATCTCTCTAAGAACCTCTTTGATTGTAGGTTTTCCTGGGGAGACAGAAGCAGAATTTAAAAATTTAGTTAATTTTGTTACAGAAGCAGAATTTGATCGATTAGGTGTCTTTACTTATTCTCAAGAAGAAGGAACTCCAGCTGCTAAAATGGATGGACAAATTCCAGAAGAAATAAAAGAAGAAAGATATGAAGAGGTTATGAAATTACAACAGGAGATTTCTTATCAACGCAATCAAGAGTGGATTGGAAAGCAGGTGACTCTTTTAGTAGAAGAGATTCAAGCTGAAGAATCACCATTAGTGATTGGTAGGACTGAACGAGATGCACCAGAAATTGATGGAGTTGTATATGTCAAAGGTTCAACTGCAGAAGTTGGAGAGTTGATTGAGGTTGAAATTGTTGATGCCTATGAATACGATTTAATGGGAGTGGAGGTTTAATGAAGTTAAATTTACCCAATAAATTAACACTGCTTAGGATCTTATTGGTTCCGATCTTTATGGCCTTCTTATTATTTCGCTTTGAAGGCTATCAAACATATGGAAGATACATTGCTGTGGGGGTCTTTATAATAGCTGCGATTACCGATGGAGTAGATGGTTATATTGCTCGCAAAAGAGGGTTGGTTACTAAGTTAGGAAAGTTTATTGATCCTTTGGCTGATAAATTATTGATTTCGGCTGCTTTAATCGCTTTAGTTGATTTAGGGGATATTACGGCTTGGCCCGCAATTATTATCATTGGACGTGAATTTGCAGTGACTGGATTGCGAATATTAGCGGCTTCAGAGGGCGTTGTAATTGCTGCTAGTAATTTAGGGAAGTATAAAACCAATGCTCAGATCTTTGCAGTAATTGCAATTATTATACAGTTGCCTTATGCTAACTTACTATTATGGATTGCAGTAATCTTAACTATTATTTCTGGCTTAGATTATTTAGTAAAATCTAAAGAACTAATTAAGGATGATGATTATGAATAAAATAATTACGTTATTAGCAACAGGATTTAATAGTGGTTTCAGTCCAGTAGCTCCAGGGACAGTTGGGACTGTGGTAGGACTAGTTTTAACTTGGTTGTGGTTAGGACTTGGTTTTGAAATCAATTTTCCTTTAGTCTTTATTTTAATTATAGTAGGTACTTATCTTGCTGATAGTGCTGAGAAATTTTTTGGAGAAAAGGATGCCCAACAGATTGTGATTGATGAGATTGTTGGATTTGTAATTGCAATCTATGGTTTAGGGAGTAATATGTTGGTTCCTGCATTTATTTTATTTAGATTATTTGATATTTTGAAACCACCTCCTATTGATAAGTTTCAAGAATTAGAGGGTGGAGTTGGAGTTATGATTGATGATGTTTTAGCTGGGATCATGGCTAATTTATTATTGAGGTTAATTTTATTCTTTGTCTAAGAGTACAGCTTTTGGTTGTACTCTTTTTTTAGTGAATAAAAAAAGAGGATGATCTAGATGGATTATAAAGATAGTAAATACTATGAGAGCAAGCAACTCAGTTGGATTAAATTTAACAGCAGAGTATTAGAAGAGGCTCAAGATGAATCTAACCCATTGTTAGAACGGGCCAAATTTTTAGCAATAACTGCTTCTAATTTAGATGAGTTTATAATGGTTCGAATAGCAAGGTTGAAAAAGAAAGTTGACTCAGGATTTGATAAACAAGATAAAGCAGGATATACTTCATACCAATTATTATCAGAATTGGTAACTAGAGTTCATAGTTTAGTTGCTAAGCAGTATAATTGTTTTATTGAAATTTTGACTAATTTAGAAAAAGAAGGTGTTTTTTTTACTAAAGTTGAAGATTTGACAGAGAAACAAAGATTATTTTTGGAGGGATATTTTACAGAAAGTATCTACCCACTTTTAACGCCACTAACAATCACCCAATTTGATTCTTTTCCGTTGTTATCAAATAAAAGTTTATACTTAGGAGTACGGTTAACTAAAAACAATAAACAACTTTTTTCTATAATCAAGATACCAGATGCTCTATCTAGAACTGTTGAACTTCCTACTGCTGATGAAAAGAAAAAAGAATTTATTTTTATAGAAGAAGTAATAAAAGAGTACTTAGAAATATTCTATCTTAATTATCAGATTGAGGTTGTAAATACTTTTCGAATTACCAGAAATGCTGATATTGATATTAATGAAAAAGCTCAAGATATATTGCTAGAGATGGAAAGCTATTTGAAAAAAAGAAGAAGAGCTCTTCCAGTACGATTAGAGGTTGAAAAAAACATAGATGAGCAATTAAAATATTTTTTATTGACATTTTTAGAGCTGAGTGAGAGTGATATTTATGAATCAGCCGGGCCAGTTGACTTGACATTTTTGCTGGAGTTTAGTCAACTAGATGGATATGACCAGTTAAGATTTGAACCATTAGTACCTCAGTCTGCTCAAGATTTTAATGATTATGATAATATCTTTGCTCAAATTAAAGAAAGAGATAGATTGGTCTATCATCCCTATGAGTCTTTTGAATCAGTGATTGAGTTGGTTCAACAAGCTGCAATCGATCCTAAAGTAGTAGCAATTAAGCAGACAATTTATAGGGTTAGTAAAGACTCTCCAATTGTTGAAGCTTTGCTTAAGGCAGTAAAAAATGGTAAACAAGTTACTGTATTTGTAGAGTTAAAAGCAAGGTTTGATGAAGAAAATAATATTGACTTGGTTAAAAAGCTAGATCAAGCAGGCTGCCACGTTCTGTATGGTTTGGCTGGATTAAAAGTACATGCTAAAGTATTATTAGTTGTTAGAGCAGAAATTGAAGGAATTAAGCGGTATGTCCATTTGGGTACGGGAAATTATAATGATCAGACTGCTAAGGTATATACAGATCTTAGCATGTTTACTGCTAAAGAGGATTTTGGTGCAGATATTTCAGAGTTATTTAATTTATTAATAGATTCTTCAAAGTTACCTAGTTGGAGGAAGATAATAGTAGCCCCATTCAATCTGCGGAAGAATTTTATCAAATTAATTAGAAATGAAACTGAGCAAGTTAAACTAGGTAAAGAAGGGCGAATTATTGCTAAGATGAATGCTTTAGTTGATCAAAAGATTATTAAAGAATTGTATCGCGCTTCAGCAGCAGGAGTTAAGATTCATTTAATCGTCAGAGGGATTTGCTGTTTATATCCTGGACGTAATAATTTAAGCGAAAATATAAAAGTAATTAGTATTGTAGGTAGATTTTTAGAACATAGTCGCATCTTTTATTTTGAGAATGGAGGAGAGGTGAAACTCTTTTTAGCTAGTGCTGATTGGAGGCCACGTAATTTAAACCGAAGAGTAGAAGTTTTATTTCCAGTTGAGGAAGAAAAATTAAAGAAAAGAATTATTAATAGTTTAGAAATATTTTTAAGTGATACAGTTAAAGCTCGCAAGAAGCAGCCAAATGGAAGTTATCAACGGGTTAAATCAAAAAAGAGAAAACTAGAGGCACAACAGACCTTCCCCCTTCCATAAATTACATCTTTCTTCTATTAGAAGGAAACCAATATTTATGTTATAATATCTTGTGTCAGAAGAAACTGATAATAGTTATTATTTAAAGGGAGGGGGAAAGAGGATGAAACAGATTAATTTTAAATTATTAGTTGGTGTCTTAATTGTTTCATTGGCTGTCTTTTTTCTGGGAAATTATTTGTTAAATAATTATCGTTTGAATCGTAATTTAACTGACCAATTGGTGGAAATTGATGGGGTAGAAAATGTTGAAATCAATAAAAGCAATTCTCAATATAGATTGGAGATATTGTTAAATCAAGAGGTAGAAGACTTGAAATCAACTTTTAATCAGCTTAAGGATAAAGTTGATGATACTTTTGAAGAACGAGAGTATGAAATAGAATTAAAAGTAAATTCCACAGAGATGCTTGAGCAGGTAAGTAAAGTAGTCGATTTGGCTCTATATGAAGCAATAACAACGGGTGAATTTGTTAAGTTAGCAGAGCGGATTGAGGAGTATAGAGAACAATATGAGTTAGAAGAAGCAATGATTCAGGTTGATAATGAGCATATTTATTTAACTTTAGAAGATGAAGCAGTTTTTTATAAAGTGGTAGAGCGAGAGGCAAAAAATGATTAGGAGGTGACAGAGATGGTTAAAGAATTCAGTTTAGGGATTGGAATAGCAATTGTTATCTTTTTAGCTGTACAAGGGATTAACTTATTTCCCTTTGTCTTTTTAGGTGGAATAGGATATTACTTTTTTAAAACTATCGGTAAAGAAGAGTTGGGAAATAAGTTTTCAATAACAGGTGGTAGTAATGATCAGTCAAATGTGCCTCAAGTAGATTTTGCAGATATCGGGGGACAAGAGACAGCTAAAAATGAATTATTGGAAGCATTAGAATTTGTTAAGAGTAAAGAAGAGATTAAGAAGTTAGGAATTAGACCGTTAAAGGGTTTATTGTTGAGTGGGCCACCGGGAACTGGAAAAACATTAATGGCTAAAGCAGCAGCTAATTATATTGAGTCTGTCTTTATTTCTACATCCGGAAGTGAGTTTATTGAGATGTATGCTGGTGTAGGGGCCAAGCGGGTGAGAAAAATATTTAAAGAAGCCCGAGATAAGGCAAAGAAAGCAGAGAAGAATAATGCAATCATCTTTATTGATGAGATCGATATTTTGGGTGGTAAAAGGGGTCAAAATAGTAGTCATATGGAGTATGATCAGACTTTAAATCAATTATTGGTTGAACTTGATGGAATCTCGGTAGATGATCAAGTCAACATCTTGGTTATTGGAGCTACTAATAGAATGGATATTTTAGATAAGGCTCTATTACGACCTGGTCGATTTGATCGAATCGTAAAGGTTGATCTACCTGATAAAGAGGGAAGAGAGCATATTCTAAAGATTCATACTAAAAATAAACCTGTAATTGCTGATGTTAGTCTAGAGCAACTTGCTAAAGAGACATTCCGTTTTTCAGGGGCTCAGTTAGAGAATTTGACCAATGAAGCTGCGATTATGGCAATGAGAGAAGAAGCGGAAGAGATTGAGATGAAGCACTTTAAGGAAGCAATTGATAAAGTAATGATGGGAGAAAAACTTAATCGTCGTCCTAATGAAGAAGAGTTGAAACGGGTTGCTTATCATGAGACTGGACATGCTCTGTTAGGAGAAGTAGTTAATCCTAATTCTGTTTCTAATATTACGATTACGTCACGAGGAAAGGCTTTAGGATATGTTAGACATAATCCTGAAGATGACTATTATTTGCAGACAGTTGATTATTTAAAGGATCAAATTGCAGTTTTAATTGCAGGTTCTTTAGTGGAAGAAGAGATTTTAGGAAATCGAAGTACAGGTGCAGCAAATGACTTCAAAAAAGCGATGGAGTTGGCTAAGCGGATTGTATTTTCTGGAATGTCTAAGTTGGGTGTAGTAAGTAAGGATACTGTTCCGCAAAAGCTACTGTATGATACGATGAGTGAGATTATTGCTGAACAAGAGAAAAGAGTTACAGCAGAAATTTTGCCTAAGCAAGAGTTTATTGCTGAGGTTGTTGAAGATTTACTAGTTCAAGAGAGTATTAGTGGAGAAGAGTTTAGAGTAAGATTGAAAACTGAACAGGAAGTAGTAGCATAAACAGACTAACTTGCAAAAGTTGGTCTGTTCTTTTACATACAATAATGTGTCAGTTATGTGTGGGAGTATGAGTCAGGTTAAAACCATAAGGTCTAAGGTTTTGCTTTTACTCACACAGACACTAAATATCAATAAGGTTAGATTTTAGAACAAGAATTGATTATAATAAAGGTGAAAAGAGAGAATAGTTAACACTAGAACTATTGAATAATTATAAGTAGGTGATATTATGTCAAGTAAGGTTTTGGTCGTTGATGATGAGGAGAATATAGTCGAATTAATCAAATTTAACTTAGAACAAGAAGGCTATCAAGTACTAACTGCTTATGATGGGGTTGAAGCATTAGAGAGGGTTAAAGAAAAAGAATTTGATTTAGTAGTTTTAGACCTAATGTTGCCACAGATTGATGGATTTGAAGTCTGCCGACAGATTAGAACTGATAATAAGTTGAAGAGATTACCAATTATTATGTTATCAGCTAAAGGGGAAGAGGTAGATAAGATATTGGGATTGGAATTGGGGGCTGATGATTATGTAACTAAGCCTTTTAGCCCTCGAGAGTTGCTTGCTAGGGTTAAAGCGGTCTTGCGTCGAAGTAGCAGTATTGCAGAGTTGGATAATAAATTAATAGAAGAAGGTGAAATTACGGTTGATTTAGAGAAATATCAGGTTGGGATCAAGGGCCAAGAGCTTAATTTGACCCCTAAAGAATTTGCAGTATTATCAATTTTAATTGGTTATCCTGGACAAGTTTTTTCTAGGAATTATTTGTTAGAAGAAATTTGGGGTTATGGTTACCATGGTGATACAAGAACAGTCGATGTTCATATTAGAAGATTGAGAAAGAAGATTGCTCAGTATAGTAAACAAGAATATATCTTAACAGTTAGAGGTTTTGGGTATAAGTTCAAGGAACTAAAGTAAGGAGCTAGCGATATGTTACGAAAAATTTCTAGTATTAAAAGTAAGATTGTAATCTTATATTTAATTTTATTAATATTAACTATGTCATTTGCAGGTTATTATTTACAGTATTCTTTACAAAATTACTTTTCTCAGTGGATGGAACAAGAAGTGATCAAGAAGATGAATTTAGTTGCTGATGTTACCAACCCTTTACTTAAAGAAGAAGATTTAACTTCTTTGAATAATACAATTAATAATTTTGGGGATAAATTAGAAACTAGATTTACCATTATTAATTTAGAAGGAGTACCTCTAGCAGATTCTAAAGAAGAACCTGAAAAGATGGAAAATCATTTACAACGCCCTGAAGTACAGATGGTATTTGAAGGAAAGGTTGGTAGAGCAGAACGTTATAGTTCGACATTAGATGCTGAAATGAGATATGTAGCATTGCCAATTATCAAAGATGGAGAGATGATTGGGATAGTACGGGGGGCTATGAAGCTTGATGACTTAAAAAAACTTTTTTGGGGAATCTGGAATGTTTTATTACGAGCTGGAGTAGTAGTAATTATTATTTCAATGTTGTTATCATTAAAAATGACTGAAAAGCTCACAACCCCAATCGAAAGAATAACTTCAGCTGCCCAAAAGATAGCCAATGGGTTTTTAGATCATAAATTGGTGATTAGAACTAAAGATGAAATAGGTCAGTTAGCAGAAATGTTTAATTATATGGTTAGTCGGGTTAAAGAGAAGATTGAGGAGCTATCAGCAGAGAAGAATAAAATTGAAGCTATAGTAACCAGTATTGCTGATGGGGTAATTGCAGTTAATATTCAAGAAGAAGTTATCTTATTTAACCCTGCTGCTGAAGATACCTTTGGGGTTAAAGAACAAGAGGTAATCGGAAAGTCGATTATTCAGATTACTAAAACTTATAAATTAGATGAGTTGATTGAAAAGACATTACAGCAAGCAGAGGTCTTAACAGAAGAAGTAGAGATTTTATTACCAGAAAAAAGAATTTTCAGAATTCAAGTAGCTCCTATTAAAGGCAATCAAGAGGTTAGAGGTGCTGTTGCTGTTTTGAGGGATATTACTGAAATAAGGCGATTAGAGAGAATGAGAAAGGACTTTGTCAGTAATGTTTCTCATGAATTAAAGACACCTTTGACTTCGATTAAAGGTTATGTAGAAACGTTAATAGATAGCAAGCTAGATTATGAAACTGCTCAGTACTTTTTAAGAATTATCAATGATGAGGCGAATCGTTTAGAAAGGTTGATCATAAATTTATTAGATCTATCTAAAATAGAATCTGAATCTAATTTAGGGGGTAGCCAAAAGGTTGATTTAGTAGAGGTAATTAGAGATGCTAGTTCTTTATTGAAGAATAAGGCTGAAGAGAAAGAGATAGATTTAAAACTTTGTTTACCTCTTGAATCTACTATAATTAAAGGTGATCAAGATCAATTAGCAAGATTGATGATTAATTTAATTGATAATGCTATTAAGTATACCCTGCAAGGGGGTAAAGTTAAAGTAGCTCTTTATTTGGAAAATGATGAAATTATATTAAAAGTTGAAGATAATGGAATTGGAATACCTAAGGAGGATTTAGAGCGGATTTTTGAACGTTTTTATCGAGTTGATAAGGCAAGAACAAGAAAGCAAGGTGGTACAGGATTGGGTTTATCGATTGTGAAGCATATTGTGAGGCAGTATAATGGTGAGATTGATGTTGAAAGTAAGTTAGAGCAGGGGACGAAGTTTATCATTAGCTTACCGATATAATTTTTGAAATGAAGATTAATTTTTAGTAAAAAGCACTCTTGTTTAAGGGTGCTTTTTAGTTTTTTAATAGTTTTTAACAGAATGTTAACATTAACTTAATCTAATTGTAAAAAAGGGGTGTTATACTTGTAAGTGCTAAATGAGGTAAAGGTAATTAAGCTACAAAAAAAAGGAGGCGGATTAAATGTTTAATAAGAAGTTTTTAGCTTTATCATTAGCATTAGTTTTAACAGTAGGAGCAGTATTTAGTTTTACACCACAAGCAGGTGCTTTCTTTGGTTGGTTTTCTAGTAGCAATGATGATGCAGAACAAGGTTATGTACAAGTAAGAGGTTCTGATACAATGGTTAATATTGGACAGTCTTTAGCAGAAGCATTTATGGCACAAAGTGAGCATGAAATTTCAGTAACTGGTGGTGGATCTGGAACAGGTGTTGCAGCTTTAATCAATAATGAAGTTGATATTGCAAATGTTTCTCGTGGTATGAGAGACTCTGAAGTAGAGCAAGCAGCTGCAAATGGTGTAGATGTTTATAGAGGAGTAATTGCAATGGATGGATTGGCTGTTGTTGTTAATGAGAACAATCCAGTACAAGATTTAACTTTTGATGAAATTGCTGCAATCTTTAGAGGAGAGATTACTAATTGGGCAGAGATTGGTGGGCCAAATATGGATATTACTCTTTATGGTCGTCAGAGCAATTCAGGAACATTTGTTTACTTTAGAGAGAATGTTCTAGGTGATGACTATTCTGATGCTAAGAATAGAATGAATGGTAATGCACAGATTGTAGAAGGAGTTAGAGCAGATAGATCATCAATTGGTTATGTAGGAATTGGTTATGCAACTGAAGGAGGTCAAGAAAGAAGTGGATTAGGAGTTGTAAATGTAGCAGTAGATAGTAATTCTGAATATGCAAGCCCATTAGTTCCAGAAAATGTAGCAACTGGTGCTTATCCATTAGCTAGACCATTAAATAATTATTTTAATGGTCAACCTACTGGTGCTGTCTTAGAATTTATTGAATTTATTGTGAGTGAAGAAGGGCAAGAGGTAGCAGTTGATGCTGGGTTCTATCCAGTCAGTCCTGAATTCCAATCAGTTAATGAAGAACTTTTAAATTAATTCATAAAATCAATAGAAAATAAAAACAGACTCAGTTTGTCAGTTGATGAACTGAGTCTAAATTATTAACAGATAAAAAGATAATAAGGAGGAGCTTTATGAAACTTTTAGAGCTCATTAAAGATAAATTGAATAATCGAAATAAAAGGGAAAATATTGTAGCTAAAACATTTAATAATTTAAGTTTTAAGCATAAACTAATTTTAAGTTTTTTAATTATTATTTTGGTGTTTTTGTTGGGTTCAGGTGTTAATTTATTATTTTTTCGCGAGATAAGTAATAACTTTATCACTTTAGAAGAATCGGGCACTACAATGCATAAAGTATTAGAATTGGCAAATATAATTAGAGATAAGTATATTGCCTCAGTTGATTTAGCTAATGATAATCAAAGAACTAGAGCAGTTAGAAGATTTGAGCGTTATGATGAAGAGTTTAATCAAATAATTAAAGATCTAGATCAAAAATTTTCTACTAGAAGAACGAGAAATTCATTAACAGAGCTAATTAATTTAAATGATGAGTTTAATAGAATATTTTATGAAGAATTGATTGCAATTTGGAGAATTAAAGAAGGAGAAGATGTTCCAAAATATAATGGACCAGTAGATTATCAGGTAGCAATGATTGCTATAGTTAATACTCGTGACGATATGATTCATGTTAGTAATGTATTAAATAATTTCTTTATCAGAGAGCGTGAAAGATCAATTGAACAATTTGGTTATAATATAAATTTAAATTATATATCATCAACTACAGCAATAATTATAAGTTTTGTCGTGGCAATCATTATAACTATTATCTTAAGAAGAAATTTAATTAATAGTTTAGAAGGTTTAGTTAAGGTTAGTCATCAACTGGCTAAAGGTAATTTACAGGTTGATAAATTAGAAATAAGAACTAATGATCAAATTGGTAAGTTAGCTAAAGGGTTTAATTTAATGATTGATAATTTGACTAATCTAATAAGTAAGATTAAAGCTACAGTTCAGGAGGTAACATCTCATAGTCAAGAGTTGTCTACTTCGGCAAGTGAAGCTGATTTAACTATTGAAGGTGCGGCAACTACTATTCAAGAGATGTCGGCTGGAATTAGGCAGGTAGCAAGTAGTAGTCAAGAGGTAATGGAATTTTCTCAAGAAGTTGCAGAGATTTCGAAGGTTGGAAATGAAAAGATTAGTGATTCAATAGAGCAGATGAAAAAAATTAATCAAAGTGTTAGGCAAGTTGCTAATCATATAACTAATTTAGATAAGCAGTCAGAAAAAATTTGTGAAATAAATGAATTGATTAGTGGAATTGCTGAACAGACTAATTTACTAGCTTTAAATGCAGCAATTGAGGCAGCACGGGCAGGAGAAGCTGGTCAAGGTTTTGCTGTAGTAGCGGAAGAGATTCGTAATTTAGCAGATGAGACAGCAGAGGCAACAACTAAGATTGAGAAATTAATTAGTCAAAACCAAGAATATAGTAACCAAGCAACTTCAACAATTAAAGAAGAACAAGAAGAAGTAGAAAAGGGAGAAAGAATAATTAAAGAAGCTGGGCAAGCTTTTAATAAGGTTAATGAAGCAATTGATGAAACAGTAATTAATTTAAAGGAGACTACAGTTGCTACTGAAGGGGTAGCTTCAGCTGGAGATGGTGTTTTAGATTCTACTAATGAGATTAAATCAATTTCTCATGAGGTTACTCTTTCAGCAGAAAATTTAGCTAAAATGGCTGATGATTTAAATATTTTAATCCAAGAATTTGAGGTTTAAATTTTTTTGTTAACATAAATTTAACATTATATTAATCTGTTTTTAATATTGAGTTGTTATAATCGCTATGGAATTGTTAGTTATCAATTATAACAAGGGAGGGGTTTAGTTGAGAAATAGTAAGATCTCAAGAAAAAATGAAATAGCTAAAATTAAAGAGAAGATGATTGAATTATTCTTTTTTGCAAATGGTGTTTTAGCTATTATTGTCTTAATAGGTATTTTTTATCTGTTATTGAGTGAAGGTTTGCCAACTTTTAGAGAGGTTAGTATTAAAGAATTTTTGACATCTACTAGATGGAACCCAGTTTCATATTCTAATCCAGAATATGGGATTGTTAGTATGATAGTTAGTACTTTAATGGTGACCATTGGTGCTTTAACATTTTCTGTGCCTTTAGGGATTGCTTGTGCAGCTTATTTAGCAGAGGTAGCTAAGCCAAAGGAAAGAGAGATTTTAAAGCCAATAATTGAGATATTGGCCAGTATTCCATCAGTGGTAATTGGTTTTTTAGGAATTGTAATGGTGGGGCCAGTGATAGCTCGAGTATTTAATTTAAGTAATGGTTTGAATGCTATTAATGGTTCTATATTATTAGGTGTGATGGCTTTACCAACAATTATCAGTATTTCTGAAGATGCTATCTCTTCTGTACCAGAAGATTACAAGCAGGCTTCTTTGGCTTTAGGGATAAATCGTTGGCATACTTTAATTAATGTTACACTTCCAGCAGCTTTATCTGGAATTACTGCTGCTGTAATGCTCGGTATGGGTCGAGCCATTGGAGAGACAATGGCTGTTTTGATGGCTACAGGTAATGCTCCGGCATTTCCAAAGAGTTTTTTTGGTTCAATTAGAACATTAACTGCTACAATTGCAATAGAATTAGGAGAGGTACCATATAATACAACCCATTATTATTCTTTATTTGCAGTGGGTGCTGTGTTATTTGTGATGACTTTTGCAATTAATTTGATCTCGGATATAGTTCTCCACAAATATGGGGAGGGTGAAAACTAATGGAAAAGAGTGAAGTAAAGCAGAATATAAATCAGCAGTTAGAAAAGAAGGTAAATAATAATGATCAAGTTAAGATGGGAAGTAATGATTTAAAGCAAAAGATTGGATTTACTATTTTAAGATTATCTAGTTGGATACTCTTAATTATTTTAGCTATCATTTTATATGATATTATAACTAAGGGGATTGGAGTAATTAACTTAGAATTTTTAACTCAGCCACCACGGAGTGGAATGACTGAAGGTGGAATTTGGCCAGCAATTATGGGCACGGTCTTTGTAACAATGATTACAGCGGTTTTTTCTCTGCCAGTAGGTGTTTTTGCTGCAATTTATTTAAATGAATATGCTAGTAAGGGAAGATTAACTAGATTAATTAGAATGGCTATTAGAAATTTAGCAGGAGTTCCTTCGATTGTTTATGGTCTTTTTGGTTTGGCATTATTTGTTAGTGGATTCGGATTAGGAAGATCAATCTTATCAGCAGGTTTTACTTTAGGACTGATGACCTTACCAGTTACTATTACAGCTAGTGAAGAAGCTCTTAAAGCAGTGCCTAACTCTTATCGTCATGGCTCTTTAGCTTTGGGAGTATCAAAATGGCATAGTATTCGAACTAATGTATTACCTTATGCTATTCCTGGAATTTTAACAGGTGGTATTTTAGGCTTATCGAGAGCTGCTGGAGAGACTGCTCCAATCTTATTTACAGGTGCGGCATTTTCCCTGCCACGCTTACCAAACTCTTTATCAAGTCAATTTATGGCACTGCCATATCACTTATATATTTTATCAACGCAACATCATAGTATAGAGAAGGTAAGACCAATTGCATATGGAACGGCTTTAGTATTAATTACTTTAGTTTTGATAATGAATTTAGGTGCTATCTTTATTCGGGCCAAATTTAGAAATACTGATAGATAATTGAGGAGGTAATTTTATGACTAATAAACAAACTAAACTTATGATTGAAGATGTAGATTTTTATTATGGTGATTTTCAAGCATTAAAAGATGTATCACTTGAGATACTTGTTAATAAAGTAACAGCTTTAATTGGCCCGTCTGGATGTGGAAAATCGACTTTTTTAAGAATTTTAAATAGAATGAATGATTTAATTGAAGGTACTAAGGTAGATGGAAAGGTTTTATTAGATGGACAAGATATTTATGATAAGAAGGTAGATGTAGTAGATTTAAGAAAAAAGGTAGGAATGGTATTTCAAGATCCAAACCCTTTTCCAAAATCTATTTATGATAATGTTGCTTACGGGCCAAAAGCACATGGTATTAAAGATAAAGAAGAGTTAGATCGGATTGTAGAAGATAGCTTACGCAAGGCTGCTTTATGGGATGAAGTAGAGGATAGATTAGATCAGTCTGCTATGGGTATCTCTGGAGGACAGCAGCAGAGGTTATGTATTGCTCGTGCCTTAGCAGTTAATCCAGATGTTTTATTAATGGATGAACCAACATCTGCCTTAGATCCAATTGCTACAGCTAAGATTGAGGATTTAATTGATAATTTAAAAGAGGATTATACAATTGTTATTGTAACTCATAGTATGCAACAGGCAGCACGAATTTCTGATTATACTTCCTTTTTTTTGATGGGAGAGATGATTGAATACGGGCCAACAGAGAAGATCTTCGAGAAACCAGAAAATAATAAGACAGAGGATTATATAACAGGTAGATTTGGCTAACATTTATTATTAAGGGGGCTAAATATGGTGAGGAGTAATTTTGAGAAGGAGCTAGATAAGCTTAATCATAATATTTTGAAGATGGGAAGTATAGTAGAAGAAACAATTTATAAGGCAGTAACGTCTCTAGTGGAACAAGATGTTGAATTAGCCGATGAAGTAATCAAAAATGATGATCAACTGGATTGTTATGAAATTAAGATCGATAAAAAGTGCATTGAATTAATAGCTTTGCAGCAACCGGTAGCTAGAGATTTACGCCAGATTGGAATGATTGCTAAGATAGCTACTGATTTGGAACGAATGGGGGATTTAGCTTATAATATTGCTAGTATTACTAAAGAGTTGTCGGAGGAAGAATTTATTAAATCTTTGATTGATATTCCACGGATGGCAGAGATTAATCAACAAATGGTGCGAGGGGCTTTAGAATCTTTTGTTAATTTAGATGTAGAGCAAGCAAGAAAGGTAGGAAGAAAAGACGACCAAGTTGATGAATTAGATGATCAAATTATTAGAGAATTATTGACTTATATGATGGAAGATCCAAAAACTATTAAACAAGGAACTAAATTAATGTTTGTTAGCAGATATTTAGAAAGAATTGGTGATCATGTTACTAACATCTGTGAAAAGGTTGTTTATATAGCAACAGCGGAGAGGGTTACTTTTTAAACTCTAAATCTTAGTCTGGTATCAAACTAGACTAAGATTTTTTATTTTAGAGAGAAATTTGATTTCAAAATTAAATTTTAAGCGATTAATGCTTGGTTTTAATAAAAGGACTTTAGACTCAAACTTAGAAGGATAAAGGATAAGTTTTAGATAATAAGAAAAAATAATAATAAGATTTAATAGTGAATATTTAATATAGAGGAGTGGTAACATGAAAGCAGAAATTATTGTCATTGGAACTGAGTTGTTATTAGGGCAGATTGTAGATACAAATTCACAGTGGATTGCCCAACAGTTGGCCCATATAGGGGTTGACCTGTATTATAAACAGACAGTTGGGGATAATAAAGATAGAGTTGTAGATATTTTACAGCGAAGTCTTAAACGGGCCAATTTAGTTATTATGACAGGTGGGCTCGGGCCAACCCAGGATGATCTAACTCGGGAAGCGATAGCAGATGCTTTAGATGTTAAGCTAGTAAAAGATGAAGGGCTAGTAATTGAGATTGAAGATTTCTTTGCTGATAGAGGTTATCAGATGACTGAAAATAATTTTAAGCAGGCTTATTTACCGGCTGGTGCTGAAGCAATTAGTAATCGGCACGGAACAGCTCCAGGGTTTTTAGTGAAGCAAGAAGGAAAGATTATTGTAGCTTTACCAGGAGTGCCATATGAGATGAAAAGAATGTTCAAAGAAGAAGTAATCCCTTACTTACAAGCTAATATCTCAGATGATGAAATTATCAAATCTAAGGTGATGAAGCTTTATGGAATAGGTGAATCAAACCTAGAAGAGGAAATATATGATATTTTAGAAGAACAGACCAACCCGACTATTGCCCCCTTAGCCAGCCAAGGAGAAGTTAAACTAAGGGTAACAGCTAAAGCTGATAGTGTAGTAGAGGCAGAGAAGATGATTGCAACAAAGTTGGCAGAATTAGAAGAGAGAATTGGGGATTATGTTTATGGTTATGGTGAAGAAGGGTTAGAGGAGGCGGTAGCTAAATCACTGATAGAGCAAGGATTAACTCTTGCAACTGCTGAATCATGTACTGGTGGATTATTAGGTACTAGATTGACTGATGTATCAGGTAGTTCTACTTATTTTGAAAGGGGAGTAATCAGTTATAGTAATCAAGCTAAACGGGAATTATTAGGAGTAGCAGAAAAGACATTAAAAGAGTATGGAGCAGTCAGTAGTCAAACTGCTAAAGAGATGGCATTAGGAATTAAGAAGAGAGCAGGGACTGACCTTGGCTTAGCAGTTACAGGAATTGCAGGGCCAACAGGAGGAAGGCCTAATAAGCCAGTAGGGTTAGTCTATATTGCTATGGCTGATAGAAAAGGGGTTAGTAGTTATAAGTATCAATTTAAGGGTGGTCGAGAGAGGGTAAAGTTTCTAACTACCCAACAGGCCCTGCAGTTGTTGTTAGAAAAAATCTAAGAGCGGATTTTTTCATCACGAAGGGTTCAAAGAATCCGAAGGGGGAAGTAAGAAATAAATCAATTTACAATTAAAGAATTAAGTAGTTGAGACAATAAACCGTAAACTGGTATATAGTGGAAAGGATAGATTATAACTATGTTATGCAATAAAGGATTCTTCTTTAAGTATAAAGAAACTATCTATAAGGTAGTATTTGCACTCTTAATCATCTTGTTTCTATTAAATTTTGCAGTTTCAGCCACTTATAAATTAGAAGCATTTGAGATAGAATTGGATCTAAATTTATCGACTACTCCTTCTACTATTATTAAATTCCCTCCGATTGGTCAAGTATTTGCTAGGACTCATTTGACTCCTCTTGACGTAACATTGACCTTAGAAGCTATTCATCAAGAGCGATTAGCTGAGATTATTGCTGATATTACCGATAGTGAAGATTTATTAGAGTTAATGAGAAGGCGAGCTAAAGCAATTTTGGACTTGTTTGCTATGAGGTTGGCTTTGATAACAATTTTAGGTGGGATAGTTGGAGCCAGTTTGCGAGGGCTTTCTATTAATTCAGTTTTGATTGGAATAATGGTAGCAATTGTAATTATTTCGGCTCTTTATGTAGGAACGTACCATACTTACGATCTAACAGCTTTTGATGATCCCCATTTTGAAGGAATGTTAGAAGCTGCTCCGTGGATGGTTGGTTTGATACAAGAAGGGTTAGAGAATATTGAACAATTAGGCTCTGAATTTGAGTTGATTGCTTCCAATATGGCTCAATTATTTACCAGGATTGAAGCTTTACAGCCATTGGCCCAGCAAGTTGGTGATTTTCAGGTGTTGCATTTATCAGATGTTCATAATAATCCTGTTGGTTTACAATTTGTAATCCAAATTGCCAATAGCTTTGGGGTTGATCTAGTGATTGACACAGGGGATATTACCGATTATGGAACACCTTTAGAAGGGGGACTGCTGGATAGAGTAGAAAACTTAGAGTTGCCTTATGTATTCATAGGAGGAAATCATGACTCCCCAACTATTATCGATAAAATGTCAGAGTTTGAAAATTTGATCGTCTTAGAGAGTGATGTTGTAGAAATAAATGGTCTAACTATTGCAGGAATAGCTGATCCTGCTGCTGAGAGTAATGAGATTAGTCCTGAGATAGAAAATATAGGGGATTATCAACAGAAATTAAAGACGCTAGTATATGACCAGGAAAATATTCCAGATATAGTAATAACTCATCAGCTGGGAATAGCAGATCCACTTATAGGAAAGATTCCTGTCTTATTACATGGTCATACTCATACTTTTAATATTTCTCAAGAGCAAGGAACAACGATTATTAATGCAGGAACAACAGGAGCAGCAGGGCTTAGAGGCTTACAGCATGAGGAAGGGATTCCTTATTCGGTAGCTTTGTTACATTATAATTTAACAGAAGAAGGCAAATATCGATTGAATATAGTTGATGTTATTAAGCTTTATGATCGCCATGGTGGTTTTATTATGGAGAGAAAATTGATTGAAGATTAATTGGAGGTGTAAGAATGAGGGTTTTTATTGCACTAGAATTAGTAAGGGGTGTTCAGCAAAAATTAGAAAAGACTAAAAATATGTTACGAGACTGTTCACAAAGGTTTAGCTGGGTTAAGCCTTATAATTTCCACTTGACTCTTAAGTTTTTAGGGGAGATAGAAGAAGAACAGGTTAAAGAGATAGAAGAAAACTTAATTGGAATTGGTGGAGAGTTTAGAGAGCCTTTTGAACTTGTATTTGATGGATTAAGAGCTTTTCCTAGCTTGGATTTACCTAAAGTGATCTGGGTTGGAGTTGAAGAAGGAAGGGAACAATTAATTAGGTTGCAAAAGAAAGTAGAAGATAGATTGGTCAAGTTAGGTTTTGAGAAAGAAAAAAGAGAATATACACCTCATATAACTCTTGGTAGAGTTAAACAGAAAGGTGATTTAGAGGGGATTAAAGAACAATTGGATGATTTTCCTTTTCGAATTAATGCTAGGCAGAAAGTGAAGCAGATTTCTATAATTAAGAGTGAATTAACTGCAAGAGGGCCAATTTATACCACTTTAAGTGAGGTGAAGCTTTAAATTTAAGATTGATTTTCAGATCTAGATAACTTATAATTAATGTGTAGCTTAGAAAAAGCTTGAGAAATAAAAGGAGTGAAGTAGTAATGTCAATAAATGAAAAGAAGAAAGCGTTAGAACGGACATTAAATCAAATTGAGAAAGAGTTTGGCAAAGGTTCGATTATGAAGTTAGGCGATGCTAAAAAGATGGATGTAGAGACTATTTCAACAGGAGCTCTTTCTTTAGATGTTGCTTTAGGAGTAGGGGGAATTCCTAGGGGTAGAATTGTTGAGATCTTTGGCCCTGAGTCCTCTGGAAAGACTACTGTAGCTTTACATATGATTGCGGAGGTACAGAGAGAAGGAGGAGTAGCAGCTTTTATTGATGCTGAGCATGCGTTGGATCCTAAATATGCTAAGAACTTAGGGGTTAATATTAAGGAGTTACTTGTTTCTCAACCTAATACTGGTGAAGATGCTTTAGAGATCTGTGAGGCATTAGCAAGGAGTGGAGCGGTTGATTTAGTAGTTATTGATTCGGTGGCAGCTTTAGTACCTAAAGCAGAGATTGAAGGTGAAATGGGAGATGCTCATGTTGGATTACAGGCTCGTTTGATGTCGCAAGCAATGCGGAAGTTATCAGGGGTGTTGAGCAAATCTGACTGTACTTGTATCTTTATTAATCAGATTAGAGAAAAAGTAGGGGTTATGTTTGGTAATCCAGAAACGACTTCTGGAGGACGAGCTCTTAAGTTTTATTCTTCAGTCCGATTAGATATTAGAAGAAGGCAGACCATTAAAGATGGTGATGATTATAAAGGTAATCGTACTAAAGCTAAAGTAGTTAAAAATAAGGTTGCTGCACCTTTTAAGACGGCAGAATTTGATATTATGTATGGGACAGGGATTTCTGAATCTGGTTGTATTTTAGATATGGGAGTAGAATATGACGTGATTGACCGAGCTGGTTCTTGGTATTCTTATGGAGAAGATACTAGATTGGGCCAAGGTAGAGAAAATTCTAAAGAATTTTTAGAAGAAAACCCAGAAACAATGGAAGAGATAGCAGAAAAGATTAAAGTTAAATTGGGTTTAATTGATGAAGAAGACGCTAATGTGGAGTTAGCCGACAATAAAGAGGAGAAAGAAGAAAAGGAATCTGCTTAAAGAAAAGACCCTTCATGATGAAGGGTCTTTTGGTTGTGGAGGGATATCAAATAATGAAGTCAATTGGAAAAATTACAAAGATAGAGCAGCAAAAGAATAATCAAGATCGTTGTTCTATTTTTTTAGATCAAAAATTCTTAGTCGGGATCAATGCAGAGTTGATCCATAAATTGAACTTAAATGTTGGTGATGAGATAACGGAAGATTTGTTAAAGCAATTACTAAGTGAAGAAAGTTTATTACAAGCTAAGCAAGCTGCTTTTAATTTATTATCATATCGGCAACGTAGCCGACAGGAGTTGCAGAATAGATTGGCCCATAAAGGGTTTGAATTCGGCGTGATTGAGCAGGTGATTGAAGTTTTAAAACGGTTAGATTATCTTGATGATCGAGAATTTGCTAATAATTGGATTAAGGATCGAAAACGTAAAAAATTTGGCCCATGGCGAATAAAAAGGCAGTTGCAGGAAAAAGGAGTAGCTATTAATATTATAGAAGAAGAATTAAGTAAGGAGTATGATTTTGAATTGGAATGTAAGCTTGCTTTTGAATTAGCTAAAAAGAAAAGTGATCGTTATCGAGGATTGGATTTTAGAGAGCAGAGGTATAAATTAGGACAGGTATTAAAGCGGAAGGGCTTTTCTTTTGAAACGGTTAATATAGTATTAGATAAGTTAGATATTGGGTAAAAGGGAGGACTAAGATGAAGTTACTTGTAATGACTGATACTCATATTAGAGGAACTACTCCTGGGCGAAGAATGGATAATTTTAAGGAAACACTACTAAAAAAATTAAAGGAAGTAAGACAGATAGCAGTTGATGAGCAGGTTGATTTTATTTTACATGGAGGCGACTTATTTGATCGACCTGATACAGCTCCCTCAGTAGTTAATGAGTTTATTAAGGTGCTATGTAGTTATCCTGTTCCGATTTATTTGGTAGCTGGAAACCATGACCTGTTTGGTCATAACCCAGAGACATTACAACGAACGATGTTAGGAGTATTAGTTGCCTCTGGTGTTGTTAATTTGGTATCTGAGGAACCAATCTTTTTAAGTAGAAATGGGATTGATCTACAATTAACCGGTAAGAGCTTTGATTATGAGGTTGACTGTAAAGATACAACTGCTTATAGTGTTAAAAAAGCAAAAGATGTAGATTATGCACTGCATTTAGTTCATGGGATGTTATTGAAGAAGCCTTTTTTTGAACATGGTTATACTTTAGTCGAAGATGTTGAGACTGAAGCTGATTTAATAGTTGCGGGTCATTATCATTTGGGCTTTGGTAAATTAGAATTTAATGAAACTAAATTTTTAAATCCAGGGGCTTTAGTGCGTGTTAGTGCTGATTTAAAAGAGATTAATAGGCAGCCTCAAATAGCATTGGTTGATTTTACAAAAGAGGTTGATATTCAGTTAAGAAGATTAGAAACTGCTCCTAAAGGAGAGGAAGTTTTAGATAGAAGTGAAATTGAAGATGTTAAATTCAGAGAGAAAAAATTGGCTAGCTTTATTCGGGAAGTTAGAGCAACTGAGGAGTTTAAGGTCTTTTCTAGCACTGATATTTTGGATAAATTGGCTCATAACCATCAGCTAGAGTCGGAAGTGGTTGTTGAAGCAAGAGAAAGAATCAGTCGTGCTCAAGAGAGGGTAGGAGGTGAATAGCTGATGCAGAAAATAAGAGCAATTGAGATTAAAAACTTTCAATCTCATGCTGATTCTAGGCTGGAGTTTGAGGAAGGTTTAAATGTAATTACAGGACCTTCAGATCAAGGAAAGTCAGCTATTATTAGAGCTTTAAGGTGGGTTTTATATAATGAACCACGTGGAACCGATTTTATTAGAACAGGTACTAATAGTTGTCAAGTAACGATAGAACTGGACAATGATTTTAAGATTACTAGACGGAGGACTAAAAAGGAGAATAGATATGAATTGATTACTCCTGAAGGAGAAGAGCATGTTTTTGAAAAGGTAGGAAGCAAGGTGCCCCAAGAAGTAAAAGATGTACATGGAATGCCTAAAATTGAGCTTGATAGTGATTTGGAAAGAACACTTAATTTAGATTATCAATTAGACGGGGCTTTTTTGTTAAATGCTAGTGGCTCAGAGCGGGCCAAGGTATTGGGTAGATTGATTAAGGTACATATTGTGGATGCTGCTATTAGGGACACAACCAAAGATTTAAGAGATTTAAATCAGGAGCAAAAGAGGGCTGAGCAGGAGCTAGTAGACCTTGACGATAAGTTAGAAGAATTTAATGATTTAGATACTTTGTCTGAAGAAATTAAGCATCAAGAGCAATTGTTGGCCCGATTGAAGGAAGTTAATAATAAATTAAAGAGATTCAAATCTATTCACAAACGGATAAATTTGATTAAGCAAGAATTAAATAAATGGAAAAAAATCAATCAAAAGTTAGGTGATTTAGAAAAAATAGATAATATTTATGATACAATAGCAGCTAAATTAGAGCAACTGAGAGCACTAAAGCAGTTGGTTAAGCGGCAAGATAAGATAGAGTACAAATTGGAGTATGGGGTTAATTATTTAAAGAAATTTGGAGAAGTTAATCAAGTTGAGCAGGTTTATGAGCGCTTACAACAAAAACAGAATCTCTATTATCGATTCAAGAGATTTTTAACTGAGTATAATCAAATTAATGATCAGATAGAACAGAATGAAAATTTAATTAAAAAGACGAGTGGTATTGAGAAAAGCAGTCAAATTTTAGATGAAAAATTAGTAGTAAATAGTAAAAAAGTGGAATCATTATTAAAGCTTAAATATAATCTAGTTAAGATTGAAAGCTTAATTGAGCAGGAGCAAAAGTTACTTGATTTATTACCAGCAGTTAAACTATTAAGTGGAGTTGAGAAAGAGTTAGTAAAAAACTATAATAAATTACAGCAGTTAAATGGTTTAGCGATTAGAAGAGAAGATATGACAAATAGAATTAAAGAGGCCAAAGAAGAATTACAGCAAAGAAAGCAAAAGAATGAGGGATTAGTAATAAAGTATAGTGAAAAATTAAAAGCAATGGGCAAATGTCCAACTTGCTTTAATCCTGTTGATCAGCAGGTGATTAAGGGGATTATTAATAATTATAACTATAAGGAGGAATAAGATGGAAGGGTATAAAGCTGAAATTGATAAATTAAAGAAGCGATTAAATACTGCTAAGAATTTAAAGGTAAAAGCTGAAACTAGAATGGAGGAATTGAAGAAACAACAAAAAGAATTATTAGAAGAAATCAAGGAGTATGATATAGAACCTGAAAATTTAGAGGGAGAGATTAAAAAATTAGAAGAGGAATTAGAGAGTTTACTTAATGAAGCAGATAAATTGTTACCAGAGGATGATATTTTACAAGGTAAGGTGAGCTAAGATGGAGGCTGGAGGGGTCTTAGATAGATTAGAAGTTAACTTACAGCAGAAAAAGTCTGAGTATAATCGTCGCCAAGGAAAAAAAGAGCAGCTTTTGGAAGTAAAACAGCAAAAAGAAGATGACTTAGAGCAGATTAAAGTTGAACGCGATTTATTAGACAAGGTTAATATCTTGTTACAAGAGACTTCAGAGTATGCTAGAGAACAAGCTAAACAGCAGATAGAGGCCTTAGTAACTCAGGCCTTACAGTATATATTTGGAGAAGAATTCAGTTTTGAAATTGAGCTTAAAACCCACAGGAGTCGACCTTGGGCTGAGTTTTATGTTATTTCTCAAAGGGGAGATTATAAATTAAAGAACAAACCTCAAGATGCTAGAGGTGGAGGGGTAGTTGATGTGGTTTCTTTGGCTTTGCGGGTAGCTATTTTGCAGTCCTATCAACATCCACCATTGGCTGGACCTTTAGTTTTAGATGAGCCGGCTAAGCATGTTAGTGAGGAGTATATTGTTAATGTAACTCAATTTTTGAAGAAAGTAAGTGAAATGTTTTCTAGACAAGTTATAGTTGTAACTCATCAGTGCCATTTAAGTCAGGTAGCTGATAAATCATTTAGAGTAGAGCTGGCTGGAGAAGAAAGCCAGGTAACAACTGATATTATATCTTGACATAGTTAGATGAAGAAGATAAAATGTAAGCAGAGTACTTTTTGTTTTGAGACTTCATCTATAAGGCTCAGTATTGGATTTATTATAGGTTGGCCCTACAAAAATGAAATAGCAACTTTGAGTTTAAGATTAATAATCGAAATATATTGAACTTGACAATTAAATAGGAAATGGAGGTGAGATAGATTGACAAGTTTTTTGATAGTTATTAGTGGGTTAATAATAGGAACTATTATTGGCTTTATAATTAGAAAATATATTGCAGAAAGTAAGATTGAATCTGCTGAAAAAGAAGCTGAAAAGATTAAAGATAATGCTACTAGAGAATCTGAGTCTATCAAAAGAGAGATTTTAGTAGAAGCTAAAGAAGAAGCACATGAAATTAAAGAAGAAGTTGAGCAAGATTGTAGGGAACGCCGAAATGAGTTACAAGAGTTTGAAAAGAGGTTATTAAAGAAGGAAGAAAATTTAGAGAATAAAGCTGATAATTTGGCTAAAAAGGAAGATATCATTAAAAAGAGAGAGACAGTTACAAAACAAAAGAAAGAAGAGATTGAAAAGCTACATCAAAAGCATGTTAATCGATTAGAAGAGTTGTCTGGATTGACAACTGAAGAAGCTAAAAATTTATTATTAAATCGAGTAGAAGATGAAATTGAACATGAAACAGCTAAGATGATTAAAGAGTTGGAAGCTCAAGCTAGAGAAGAGGCAAATAAAAAGGCTAAAGAGATAATTTCATCTGCTATTCAAAGATGTGCTGCTGATCATGTAGCTGAGACAACCGTTTCTGTTGTATCTTTACCTAATGATGAAATGAAAGGGCGAATTATTGGTAGAGAAGGAAGAAACATCAGAGCTTTAGAAAGTTTAACAGGAATTGATTTGATTATTGATGATACCCCAGAGGCAGTTGTGTTATCTGGATTTGATCCGATTAGACGGGAGATTGCACGCATTGCCTTAGAAAAATTAATTGTAGATGGAAGAATTCATCCGGCTCGAATTGAAGAGATGGTTGAAAAAGCTAAGGAAGAAATTAATGATACAATTTATGAAGTTGGAGAACAAGCAACTTTTGATACTGGGGTTCATGGGTTAAATAATAAAATCATAAAGTTATTGGGTAGATTGAAATATCGTACTAGTTATGGACAGAATGTTTTACAACATTCTATTGAAGTTTCTTATTTAGCTGGAGTTATGGCAGCAGAATTAGGAGCGGATATTAATATAGCTAAAAGAGCTGGTCTATTGCATGATTTAGGAAAAGCAATCGATCATGAAGTTGAAGGACCACATGCTAAAATTGGAGCTGATATAGCGAGAAAGCATGGTGAATCAGAAAAGATAATTCATGCAATTGCTGCTCATCATGATGATGTTAAAGCTAATTCGATTGAGGCTGTTTTAGTTGCTGCGGCTGATGCTGTTTCTGCAGCAAGACCTGGAGCGAGACGTGAAACGCTTGAGTCTTATGTAAAGAGATTAGAAAATTTAGAGAATATAGCTGATTCATTTAATGGAGTAAATAAAGCTTATGCTATTCAAGCTGGACGGGAGATTAGAATTATGGTAGAACCTGATCAAGTTGATGATGCTAAAGCAAGTAAGTTAGCTTATAATGTCTCTAAGAAGGTTGAGGATGATTTAGAATATCCAGGTCAAATTAAGGTAACAGTAGTACGTGAAACAAGAGCAGTAAATTATGCTAAATAATAAATAATAAGGGATAATCACTTTAAAGTGATTATCCCTTATTATTTATTATTATCTTAAATTAGATATTAATTATTAATTAATGTAAATTTACTTGATAATTAAAATAAAAGTTATAATTTTCAATTTTATTTTACACTATCTAAGCAGGATTTGCTGAATTTAATACAGAATAGTATATATTGAAACCTAAAAGGAGTGGTAGTAAATGAAGGCAAATAAACAAACTAATAAGTCAGACAGTAGTATAGAGCTATTAACTTCTATTTTGTTGAATTATCCTGTAATAAATACTGTAAATATTAATTTAGAAGAAAGAGAATTAGAGATATCTTTTTTGGTTGAGGATCCAATTACTGATATTAGTTGGGAAGAAGTTCAAGATTATTTAATGTGTAATTTTAATTTGTTTAATAAGCTTCAAAAAAGGGATAGAGATTTGATCAAATTTCAAATAATTAAAGAAAGTTATTCTGATTTGAGTAAGATAAGTTTAGTTAGGAATTTGAATAAGTTATCACAGCAGGAAATGGATTTTATGATCAAGTTAATTAAAGAAACATTCGGAGAAAAGTTATTAGAAAATCAATTATATGACCAAAATTTATCTTTTGATTTAGCTGAATCGATTGATGGGATGTTAGCTCAAATAGAGCAGTTAGAATATAGAGAGAAATATTTAGGATTTAGGGAAGAGGACAGAATCTTGGTTTTTAATAAAAATAAGTAAAAAGTACATATTTTTTGTCGCATTGGTTATAATTAAGAAAGGGGAATTGATGTGAAAGTACTGATGATTGGTGATATAGTAGGAAGAGCAGGTAGAAGAGCGGTCAGGGAATTGTTACCTGTAATTAAGGAAGAGTATGAAATTGATTTTGTGATTGCTAATGGAGAAAATGCAGCCGGGGGGTTTGGTTTGACTGAAGCAGTAGTAGAAAATTTAACCGATTATGGTATAGATTTGTTAACAACTGGCAATCATACTTGGGATAATAAGGATATTTTTGAATTTATTAATAAAACTACAAGGGTAATTAGACCTTATAATTATCCTACTCAAGTACCGGGTGTTGGAATTAAAATTATTGAAAAAGAATATTTGAGCTTAGGAGTTATTAACTTAATTGGAAGGGTCTATTTAGGAGATTATAATTGCCCTTTTCGTTCTTTAGATCAGGCTGTAGAAAAGGTTGTAGATAAAGTAGATGGAATTGTTGTTGATTTTCATGCTGAGGCTACTTCAGAGAAGGAAGCATTAGGCTGGTATGCAGATGGCAAGGTAGGAGCAGTTGTAGGAACCCATACACATGTTCAGACAGCTGATGAGAGGGTTTTGCCTCATAATACAGCGTATATGACTGATTTAGGGATGACGGGAGCTATCGATTCAATCTTGGGAATGAATATTGATGAACCGTTAGAGAGATTTCTAACCCAAATGCCACAAAGATTTAAAGTGGCTACTGGAGATACTCAATTATGTGGTTTAATGGTAGATATTGATGATAAAACAGGAAAAGCTAAGAAGGTTAAGAGAATTACAAGAATACATAAGCTTAATAGTTAATAAATCAAATAAAAAGAATAAATTTTTATTATTTATGAAGGAATTTTTTTGTAAATATTGAAATAAGTATATACATGAAATGAAAAAAAGGAGGTATTTTACATGGAAGTATTAAAGGTATCATCTAGTTCAAGTCCAAATTCAGTAGCTGGAGCTCTAGCCGGAGTTTTAAGAGAAAGAGGTGGAGCAGAGCTTCAAGCAATAGGAGCTGGAGCATTAAACCAAGCGGTTAAAGCAGTAGCTATCGCCAGAGGATTTGTAGCACCAAGTGGTGTTGATTTAATCTGTATTCCAGCTTTTACTGATATTGAGATTGATGGTGAAGAGAGAACGGCTATTAAATTGATTGTAGAGCCAAGATAAGTTCTAATATAATTAAATAATTAAGTAGCATGAGGAAGACAACCTGCAACTCTGATAATTCAGAATTTCAGGTTGTTTTTTTGTTGTTAAAATTGTGGATAATTTACTGTTTTTAAGGTCTTTAATGATTTAATTAATTTTAAAATTTAATCTTAGAGTATGGCTGAAGGTTATTTTGTTATTATAGATGGATTTTTAGTTGAATAATTTTTATTGTTTAGATAAAACTAGATATTGATAAGCTAGTAATTGAAATTACAACTAGTTTGAACTTGGGGGGATTAATGAAAATGCCAATCGGGATTATAATTTTAATTGTAATACAGTTTTTAATTTATTTTGGTGTTGCGGAAGAGATGCTTAATGAAATGGGATTAACCACAGGTACGGCTGTTCTTTTTTTAACTTTAATGATTTTAGGAAGCTTTGTTGATATTCCAATTAGTAGTTCACCAGTAGTTACTCTTAATGTTGGAGGTGCAATTCTTCCTATTGCGTTGGCCCTTTATATTTTATTTAATGTAAAAGAAAAGAGAGTTATCTATAGAACTTTGTTAGCTGTTTTGATTGCTGGTGGGGTAATTTATGGTGTCAATACATTATTTCAATTTGAAGAAGGGCATACTTTATTTGATATTAATTATTTATATCCATTTATTGCAGCAGTAGTTTCATACTTAATTGCACGTTCAAGAAGAGCAGCTTTTATTACAGGAGCGTTAGGTTTTTTAATGTATGATTTGATCCATCTTGGTAGAATTACTTTAGGAGGAATACCAGGGGAAGCAGAAATTGGTGGAGCCGGTGCTTTTGATGCAATAGTACTTAGTGGTATTTTTGCTGTCTTATTAGTAGAGATTTTTGGTGAGGTAAGAGAAAGGTTAGTAGCGGGCAATAATAAAAGTAAAAAAGATAGAGATAATAACAGGAGTTTTGATCGGAAGTTAGTTCATTCTGAGTTTGGAGAATTAGGTTATAAAAAGAAAGAAGAGCAATCAGAAAAGCGAGGTGAAGATGATGAAGAATAGGATAGGTTACAAGGTAATAATCATTTTAGCAATTTTTTTGATTATTAACTTAGCAATAAAACCAAGATCTTTTGCTCATCTTGCTGAGGAAGGTTATTTTAATGTGATAGATGAGGAGACAGAGGAGGTTGTTTTTAGTACTGCTAAGAGTATTAGTGTCAATGATTATTTTATTACACAGGACAATAAGCAGTATAGAATTATTGAGGTTGATAAAGACGAAGGAGAAGGTGTTGCTGAGTTTGAAAAGAAGATTGAGTTATTAGAAGGTAGAGATGATATTGTAGCCTTGACACAAGGATTGCTTGCTCAGCAAGAGGATAGAATGATTGGTTTATATAACACTCATAATCCAGAGTCATATCTACCAGAGAGTGGAACTGAAGCTAAGCCTGGGGATGGAGATATCTTTCCAGTTACAGAGAGATTTAAGGGAAGTTTAGAAGAAAAGGGAATAGAGGTAGTTCATGATAGGTCACATCATGATCCCATTGATGGTGGTGCTTATCAACGATCAAGAACTACTGCTAAAAAGTTGGCCCAACAGGCCCCCGACACAATATTAGATGTCCATAGGGATGGTGTTCCTGATCCTGAAGAATATTTAACAACTATCAATGGGGAAGAAGTAGCTCAAGTTAGATTAGTAGTAGGACGACAAAATCCAGGTATGGAAGCTAATGATGAATTTGCTAAGCAGATTAAAGCAGTTGCTGATGAACTTTATCCAGGGTTAATTAAGGATATTTTCTATGCTGATGGAACTTATAACCAGGATTTGTCTCCACGGGCAATGTTATTAGAGTTCGGAACTCATACTTTATCTAGAGAACAAGCTGCTGCTAGTACAGTATATTTCGCTGATGTTATGGAACAGTTATTATATGGTGGTGTTGATGGAGAAGGAGTACAGGATGAAGCTGCACAATCTACAGGTGCTCTTAGATCAGTAGGGATTATCTTAGCTATTGTACTAGTTGGTGGTGCAATATTGTTGGTATTCAATTCAGGTAGTATCCAGGGAGCAATAGATAGAATTAAAAATTTAGGTGGATTGGGAAGTTCACTAGGAATCAAGAAAGAAGAAGATGATGATGAGTAGAAGCGGGGGATAAAATGAATGGGTATGAGCAGATGATCTTGTTAGGCATTGGTCTAGGTACCTTAGTTAGAATGATAGAGTTAAGGGTTGATTATAGGCAATATCCAGGATATCCTCATGGTTATGTTGTTCATTCGACCTTAGGGTTTATTGCTGCTGCTTTAGGTGCATTAGTTATTCCAGCTTTATTAGAAGAAAACTATGTTGCAGTTACAATTTTAGGAGCAGCAGCTCAACAGTTTCAAAGTATCAGAACAATGGAAAGAGATTTTTTAACTGAAATTGAGGCAACAGAATTGGTACCACGGGGGATAGCATATATAGAGAATATAGCTAAAGTATTTGAAGCAAGGAATTATTTAGCTATGATTACTGCTTTTGTTACAACAGTAGGGTATTATTTTTTTGATTTGATTGGAGGATTAATAGTTGGAGGATTGATTGCTTATATTTTAGATAAAATAATGGTTCAAAATACGGTAGGAGATATTGCTAATGTAAGAGTAAAGGACCTAGAGTTTTCCGGGCCAACAAATAGTAATATTGGAGTTGAAGGTGTAGTAATGATGAATGTAGGATTAAAAGAAGCCTTAGAACAATGGAAGGAATCAGGGATAGGGGTTGTAATTGAACCTAAAGATGATGATGCTCGAGCTACGTTAGCTAATATCGGTCAAAGGCAAGCAATTGTTCATGATGTAGCAAGTCAGTTAGGGGTTAAATTAGATATTGGAGTGGTTGATTATACTCCTTTAGCTAGATTAAATTTAGATACGGGAAGGGTTTATATGATTATTATCCCTATTGAGCCTGATGAAGAATGTGTTAAACAAGCAGTCAGTTCTACACCAATTTTAGAGGAGGCACGAAGGCGACCCTTACAGTCGAAAGCAGGTAGTGCAGCTGCAGATTAGGGAGGTTTTTATGGAAAGTAAAGATTTAACAGCTTTTGTCATGAAAAAAGAAGATAAAGAAAAAGTTGATAGTGGAGGGGTTCCAGTTTTATATGCTAGTGATGATGAAGAGTTAGAATATCTTTCCATGTTAATGGCTCGTTTGACAGATACTATGGTACATGATCTGGGAAATGGAATTTATATCTTAATTAATCATTAGGAGTATAATATATGAAAATTATTTATTATGGTGAGTATGGTTTAGGACTACCATTGATAGTAGCTTCTTTTTATTTAGGAACTATTAACAATAAGAAAGATTTGTTAGAAAAATTAAATTTATTTGAACTAACTAATGAGCAGAATGCTGGTGAGTTGGTATGCATAGGAACTGATGAATTAGGAAATGAAGTTTTTGTATTAGGATGTAAATCCCAAGTATCGCTTGTTAAAAGGATGTTATCAGGGTTTAGAGAGATTTTTGCCCTAAGAAATGAAGTGTTATTGATAGAGACTACTTCTTTTAATAATCTATTAATTAAAATAGGGAAATTATTAATAAAGTTTGGTTTTGCTAGTTTTGGACTTTCAATTGTTAAAGCAGGAATCAATTCTGATTATGAACATATAAGACAGCAGGCAATTAAAATTAAAGAAAGGATAACTAATTAAGGTGAAGGTTATATATTATTGTTATGGAAGTGCTCATACTTCAGTCTTAGCTGCTGCTCTTCATGTAGGGTTGTTGCCATTACAGGAAAAAGCGGATAGTGAAACAATTAAAAACTTGCCTCATTATGATCAAATAGAGTCTGATCAAATAGGTTTACCTATTTTTTATGGCCAAGATGAGTCAAAGAATCAAGTTTATATTTTAGGATTGGGTGGGCAAAGAAAATTAATGAAGCAGATATTATATAATTATTTTCAGGTGTGTGAGATCAATACAACTGATATTATTCTAGTTAGTGCTTTAGTTCATGCTAATTTTTGGACTAAAATTGGAGGATTTTTATCTAGAAGATGTGGTATAGTTACTTTAGGTAGACCATTGACTATTTACTCGCTATTACAACAATATGATTGTTATGTAGATTTAGTCTTGAATGTAAAAGAGAGATTAAGGCAGATAGCTGAAGCCGACTAGTTTAAATAAGCTAGTCGGTTTGTTTGTCTAGGTTGCACTACAATTATATGACACTTTTGTGCCACTATCTGTCAACGATATATTTTTTGATTTAGATGATTTTTTGTTGTTATTTAGCTGTTTACTTAGAGTGATTTTCTTAATTGACTTGACGAAATTGATTCAATATAAGATAATAAGTAAGAAGAGAATTAGGAATTTGGCATTGAGGTGAAATAATGGAGAATGAAGAAAGTGTTAATTTAGATAACTGTTTGGAAATTGAAGGAGTAAAAGAAGATAGTATTGCCCAGGAGTTAGGTTTGGAAGTTGGGGATCAAATCTTTAGAATTAATGGTAGAGAAATTAAAGATTTTATAGATTATAAATTTTTAATTACAGATACCTATTTAGAGGTTGAAGTAATTAAGCAAAATAGAGAATATTGGGTATTGGAGATTGAAAAAGATTATGATGAAATGTTAGGAGTTGAATTTTCAGAAATTATATTTGACGGACTGAAAAAGTGCCATAACAATTGTATCTTCTGTTTTGTTAATCAAGCTCCTTTAGAGTCTAGAACTACTTTAAATTTGAAGGATGATGATTATAGATTTTCTTTTTTAGAAGGAAGTTATATAACTTTAACGAATTTATCTAAAACAGAGCTTGAGCGAATTAAAAGGATGCAGCTAAGCCCTTTGAATCTTTCAGTACATAGTACTGAACCCAAATTAAGAGAAGAGATGCTTAATAATAAGAAAGCTGGAATGATATTAGAGCAAATTGAGGAATTAACTGCAGCTAAAATAGAGCTTAATACTCAAGTGGTCTTATGCCCGGGAGTAAATGATGGAGTTCACTTAGAAAGAACGATTGAAGATTTGGCAAGGTTTCTTCCTCAGGTTAGATCATTAGCTATTGTACCAGTGGGATTAACAAGGTTTAGAGAAGGGCTGTTTGATTTAAGGTCTTTTACTAAACAAGAAGCTAGTCAATTAATTAATTTAGTTAAAGAGTGGCAAACTAGATTTAGGGCAAACTATGGTACTAATTTTGTTTATTTGGCCGATGAATTTTACTTTCTAGCTAACCAAGAGATACCAGTTGCTGAAGAATATGATGATTTTGTTCAATTGGAGAATGGAGTAGGAATGGTCAGGTTATTTTGGGATCGTTTTTCTAAGATAGAAGGAGAGTTGCCAGATAAGATTTCTGAAAGAAGAGAGGTTTCAATTGTTAGTGGCGTTTTAGGGGCCAAAGCACTAGAACCAATCATTACTAGATTAAATCAGATTCAAAATTTAACAGTTAAGTTGATAACAGTAGAAAATAATTATTTTGGTTCTGAAGTAACAGTGACTGGTTTGTTGACTGGAAAAGATATATTACAAAAGTTGAAAGAAGTAAAGAAGTTAAGTGAGCTAATAATTATTCCAAAAGTAGTACTTAATGAAGAGGGTTTGTTTTTAGATGATTTGAAGTGGGAAGAATTTGAATCTCAAATTCCAGTTCAGATTAGAACAGCCAATAATGAACCAAGTGACTTATTAGAGCAGATATTCAGAGAAAATTATGGAGGTGTTGAGAATGAATAAACCAGTAGTTGCAATTGTTGGACGTCCAAATGTAGGAAAGTCGACATTGTTTAATCGAATAGTTGGGAATAGAGTTTCAATAGTTGAAGATAAGCCGAGTATTACAAGAGATAGGTTATACTCTGATACAGAATGGCTGGGTAGACCTTTTTTATTGGTTGATACAGGAGGAATTGAGTTAGATGCTGATACTGAATTAAAAGATAAGATGCGTTATCAAGCACAGGTGGCTATTGATGAAGCAGAAATTATTTTGTTTGTAGTTGATATTAGGGAAGGATTAACTGCTACAGACAGAGAAGTAGCTAATTTTTTAAGACAATCGAATAAAGATGTAATTGTTGTGGCTAATAAAGCTGAAAATCATGAACAAGCTGAGATGGACAAGTATGATTTTTATGAATTAGGATTTGAGGAGATTTATTTAATTTCTGCTCAACATGGGTTGGGAACAGGAGATTTATTAGATCAAGTAATTGATTATTTTCCTGAGCATGAAGAGGATGATTATGCTCAAGATGCAATTAAAGTTTCGATTATTGGTAGGCCAAATGTTGGTAAGTCTTCATTGGTTAACAAGATTTTAGGTCAAAAGAGAGTAATTGTCAGTGATATAGCTGGTACTACTCGAGATGCAATAGATACTTATTTTGAACATGAAGAAAAAGATTATGTAATCATTGATACTGCAGGAATTAGAAGAAAAGGGAAGGTTAATCTAGGGGTTGAGCGTTATAGTGTGATTCGCTCTTTAAAAGCGATAGATCGTTCTGATATTGCTCTAATGGTAATAGATGCTACTGAAGGAATGACAGAACAGGATAAAAAAGTTGCTGGTTATGCCCATGAAGCAGGAAAAGGGATTGTTTTAGTAGTTAATAAATGGGATCTAGTTGAAAAGGATGGAAGGACAATGAACCGCTACTTAAAAGAAATTAGGCATGAAGCTAAGTTTTTGAATTATGCACCGGTTACTTTTGTTTCAGCCTTGACAGGAAAGAGGGTTTTAGAGGTATTAGAGATTGCAAATTATGTAGCAGAACAGCATGCAAGAAGGGTAGATACTAGTGTTTTAAATAGTGTAATTGAAGAAGCAACATTAATGTTTGAGCCTCCAGCTAATAAGCAAGGAAAGAGGTTGAAGATTTATTATGGAACTCAACCAAGGGTTAAGCCTCCTACTTTTGTAATGTTTGTTAATAATCCTGAATTGATTAATTTTTCTTATAGAAGGTACTTAAAAAATCAATTAAGAAAATCATTTGGCTTTGAGGGAACCCCAATTAAAATAATAGTTAGAGAAAGAAGTTAGGAGGAAGAGTAATGATTATTAGATTATTATTAGCGATGGGAATCAGTTACTTATTAGGTTCAATTCCATTTGGTTTGTTAGTAGCTAAGTCTGTTAAAGGAGTAGATATTCGTAATTATGGTAGTGGTAATATTGGTGCAACCAATGCTTATCGTGTCATGGGATTAGGAATGGGAGTTTTAGTTGCTTTATTAGATATAGGGAAAGGTTTTTTAGGTATTACTGTTGCAAGGGGGTTTTTTCCGGAAGAGCCTTTTTTGATCTTATTAGTAGGTGTAATGGCTATTGTTGGTCATAACTGGTCTTTATTTTTAAAATTTACTGGAGGGCGAGGAGTGGCTACTTCTGTTGGGGTTTTAATTAGTTTGGCCCCTGGAGCAATTTTGGTTGTATTTATTGTTTGGGCATTGATTGTAGCTATAACTAAATATGTTTCTTTAGGTTCAATTATTGGGGCAGGCTTAATTCCAATTATGATCTTTTTATTTAATAATCCGACAGTTTATGTGATATTTGGTTTATTGATATGTATTTTTGTAATTTATGGACATAAGCCAAATATTAAGCGTTTATTATCAGGTACTGAAAATAAAATCACCCAAAGTAAAGTTAAAAAAAAGGATTAAACTAAAGATTAATTGAGGAGGGTTTAAAATGAGTAATAAAATAGCAGTTATTGGTGGAGGTAGTTGGGGAACGGCATTGGCCGTATTGCTTCATAATAATGGACATGAAGTTTGCTTAAGAGACATCTCTCAAGCAAAAGTAGATGAAATCAATCAAAAAAATATTAATTCTTACTTGCCAAATATTGAGTTACCAGAGGGATTAAAAGCTACTACTAATCTTGAAGAAGCTGTAGCAGGGGCCAACATTGTCTTAGTTGTTGTTCCTTCTCATGTTGTCAGGACAGTAGCCCAAGAATTAAAAGGGTTATTAGATGAAGATACGATTATTGTTAGTGCTTCTAAGGGCATTGAAGAAGAGACTCATTTAAGGATGTCGGAGGTTTTAAAGGAAGAGTTAGATAGTAAATTGCATGATAATATTTTGGTTTTAAGCGGGCCAACCCATGCTGAAGAAGTAGTTTTAAACTTACCGACAACTATTGTAGTGGCCGGTTCTAATAAGCAATCAGCTGAGTTGATTCAAGAGCTATTTATGACAGATTTTTTTAGAGTCTATACTAATTCTGATCTAATTGGTGTTGAATTAGGAGCAGCAGTCAAGAATATTATTGCTATTGCCGCGGGAGTTTCTGATGGATTGGATTATGGTGATAATGCATTAGCTGCTTTAGTTACTAGAGGAATAGCAGAGATAAAACGTTTAGGTGCTGAATTAGGTGCTGACCCAGTCACTTTTTCAGGCCTAGCAGGTTTAGGAGATTTGATTGTGACTTGTGCTAGTCAACATAGCCGTAATCGTCGTTTAGGTTTTAAAATTGGTAGTGGATTGACCTTAGATGAGGCTTTAGCTGAGATGAAGATGGTAGCTGAAGGAGTAAGAACTGCTAAAGCAGTCTTTGCTTTTGCTAAAGAATTAGAGATAGAGATGCCACTTACAAGTGAGGTTTATAGGGTTTTATTTGAAGATAAAGAGCCTAAACAGGCTGTTACTGATTTGATGTTACGAGGAGCTAAGCATGAATTAGGGGAGATGGTTGAAGGTAGCTATTGGTAAAAATTAAAATTATTATAGTAGACCATCTAAGGCAGGGGATAATATTCCCTGTCTTTTTATCTTATAGATATTGATTTAAAAATGAAGCTTAATTGATATATTGTGTCACTTTTCCTTTATAAAAATCACACTCAAAACCATGTTTACGAAAAAATTAAAAATCAAACTTTCTTCCGTGCTACCTTTTTTCTTGATAAAAAAGTAGCCAAAAAATCAAGAAGAATTTGAATTTGTGCAACTATTAAAATCAAATCTCTCTTACTTAAAACATTAAGATCAATCTGTAAAATTATCTGCCCTTATCGCAGTCGCATAATTCTTCAAATAAAATCAAAACCCTGCAATCTAAAATTTAATCATTAAGGACATTTTGCAGTAATATCTATATTTTTAACAAATTATTATTTTAAATTAGTGTTAATTTGCGTTCATTCGTGGTTCCCTGTTTTTTTGAAAGTGCCACAATATTGTAATTAAATCCTATTTTAAAGTTGCTTGAATCACCCTTAAACTCAAACTATTTTCTTCTCTCCTGAGGAATAATATAAAATTCAGTTCATATATATATAATGATCTTTGCAAAAGTTTTTAGTGATTACTTTGAATGATTGCTAACTAATAGTTTGATATTATTTAAACCTAGATTTAATCTTAAGTTGCTAATAGGAGGTTTTGTTCTTATGGGTTTTAATATAAAAGGGAGGGTAATTGATGGAGAGTTTTGGTGTTTATCAAGATATTGCGACTAGAACAAATGGTGATATTTATATTGGGGTAGTAGGGCCAGTTAGAACCGGAAAATCTACATTTATTAAGAAGTTTATGGATTTATTAGTTTTACCCTATATTGAAGATGAACATGCTCAAGAGCGAACTAGAGATGAATTACCACAAAGTGGTGAGGGTAGAACGATTACTACAACTGAACCTAAATTTGTTCCTAATCAGGCAACCAAGATTAATTTAGATGAGAATGTTGATTGTAAGGTCAGACTGGTTGACTGTGTTGGTTATAGAGTTCAGGGAGCGTTAGGTTATGAAGAAGAATCAGGGGCTAGAATGGTAACTACTCCTTGGTTTGAAGAGGCGGTTCCATTTCAAAAAGCTGCAGAAGTAGGAACGGAGAAAGTAATTCAGGATCATTCTACAATTGGTTTAGTAGTTACTACTGATGGTACAATTACTGATTTACCACGAGAAAATTATATTGAAGGTGAACGTAGAGTTATTGAGGAGTTAGAGGAGTTAGGGAAGCCATATATTATTGTGCTTAATTCTACTCAACCAGAAAGTGAAGAGACTCAAGAGTTGGCCGAGCAACTAGAGGAAAAGTTTGATAAAAAGGTAATTGCTATTAACTGTTTGGAATTAGAAGGTGATGATATTGTAAATGTATTACGAGAAGTGCTATATGAATTTCCATTGACAGAGATCAATATTGATTTACCATTATGGATTGATGAATTGGATGATGAGCATTGGCTAAGTCAAGATATAGATGAGAGTATAAATCAAGCAATCCAAGAATTATTTACTTTAAGAGATGTTGATAAATTATTTGAGCAATTAAATGGGAATGAACATGCTAAGAAAGTTACAATTTCTGATCTTAATTTAGGTAATGGAATAGCAGCTTTAGACTTTGATTTGAAGGAGAATCTATTTTATGAAACGCTAGAAGAGCTGACCGATTTAGAAATAGAAGGTGAGCACCATTTATTTAATTTAGTTAAAGAATTGAGTGTAATTAAAAAGGAGTATGATCAAGTAGCAGGTGCATTACTTAAAGCTAAAGAGGAAGGCTATGGGATTGTAAGGCCTGAGTTAGAGGATATGATCTTTGAAGAGCCAGAGATGATCAAGCGTGGAGGTCACTTTGGTGTTAAATTAACAGCTTCTGCTCCTTCAATTCATTTGATTAGGGCAGATATTAAGACGGAGATTTCTCCGGTTGTAGGTACAGAAGAAGAATGTGAGGAGATAATTCAGTTTTTCGAAGAAGAGTTTGAAGCTAATCCAACTGCAATTTGGGATTCTGACTTTTTAGGCCGTTCATTACATGATTTAGTTAAAGATGGAATTAATAATAAAATATATCGAATGCCTGTTAAGGCTCAAAATAAAATTCAGGGTACTTTACAAAAGATAATAAATGAAGGAAGTGGAGGATTAATCTGTATTATCCTGTAAAAACCAGTCAACTGACTGGTTTTTTTCTTTAATTATTCTTTTTTTATAAAAAAAGAAGGAATAATAAAGCTTGTCAAGAAGTTTATCTATGGCATAATAATCAGTGAAAATGTTTAAATTACTAATAGGAGGTGAATTAGTATGGCAAAGAATATTACTAAAACTAAACTAGTAGAACAGATTTCTGAAAAGACAGGAATCACTAAAAAAGATACTAAAGAAACATTAGATGCAATGTTAGATGTAGTAACTGAAAACTTACAAGAAGAAGCTAAGAAGCCAGCTGACGAGCGGGCTAAAATTCAATTAATTGGATTTGGTAGCTTTGAAGTACGAGATCGTAGTGCTCGCACTGGACGTAATCCACAGACAGGAGAAGAGATGCAAATTCCTGCTCGAACAGTTCCAGCTTTCAAACCTGGCAAGTCTTTAAAAGAAGATGTTAATGTAAAGTAAGTTGCAATTTAGAAATTTATAAACCTGAGTAAGTGTTAATAACCTTAAAACTTCAAGATTTAAAGATATAGTGAGGGGTAATTACCCTTACTATATCTTTTTTATATGGGGTTTATAAAAAGTATTGATTAATTTGCAAATTGATGTAGTTTTAATTATAATAGTATATAATAATTTTAAGGAAGGTGAGTATTGTGAGTAGTCAGAAGATATTTTTAAATGATAGACTAGTAGAGAAGGAAGAAGCTAATATTTCTGTTTTTGATCATGGTTTTTTATATGGTGATGGAATTTTTGAAGGGATCAGAGCTTATAATGGTCGAGTTTTTCGATTTGAAGAGCATTTAGAGCGATTATATGAGTCGGCTAAAGCAATTATGCTAGATGTACCGTTAGATAAGGAAGAAATGAGAGAAGCAGTTTTAAAAACGATCAGGGCCAATGAATTAGAGGATGCTTATATTAGATTGATTGTTTCGCGAGGAGTTGGTGATTTAGGGTTAGACCCAAATAAATGTTCTCAAGCAACGTTAGTGATTATTGCTAGTGATATTGAATTATATCCTGAGAAATTTTATAAGGAAGGTTTAGATGTGGTGACTGTGCCAACCCGTCGTAATATTCCTGAAGCTTTGAATCCAAGAATTAAATCACTTAATTATTTAAATAATATTTTAGCTAAAATTGAGGCTAATCAAGCAGGTGTTCTAGAAGCGGTGATGTTGAATAATGAAGGGTATGTTGCAGAATGTACAGGTGATAATATCTTTATTATCAAAGATGGCATTTTAAAGACTCCTCCTACATATATAGGGGCTTTAAAAGGAATTAAACGAGGAGTGGTTTTAGAGGTTGCTCCTGAATTTGGTTTAGAAGTCAAAGAAGAGGTCTTTACGCGCCATGATCTATATACCGCTGATGAGTGTTTCTTAACTGGTACTGCTGCCGAGGTGATTCCGGTTGTTAAGATTGATTCTAGAGAGGTTGGAGATGGACAACCTGGTAACTATACTAAGCAATTGATTACAGCTTTTAGGGAGTTGGCCCAAACAAGTGGTACCTTGATCTATTAAGAATAGAATATGAAGCTATTAACGTACAACTTAATTGTTGTACGTTTTTTTATGGCACTTGCAAGAAAATTTAATTTTAATATTGGCTCTACCACAGAGTATAACTTTTGAAAATCTTGACAGTAAAAGGTTAAAAGTAGATTGTTCAGATAAATTTGTGAATTTCTTTTAATTATAAAGGAGATTTAGATAATAAAGTGGAAAAATATAAAGTAGTACTAGATTATTTACTAAAAACTCTATTAATATTGTAATATTGTACTAGCTATTTAAATTTCTAATTTATAGTTTGAATTTAAAAATAAAGTTAAATTTTCAAATTATTTTAAAATTACTTCTTTTTTTGATATAATAAAAGAGAAGCCAATTAATAAAAATGAGGTGGTACAATGTTAATTAAAGAACAAATTAAAAAAAGTATTGGTAATAAGATTATGGCTGTTATAGTTGGCGTCAGTATAGTGTTATTTTTATTAATTATATTTATTTCAAATTCTATTGTTACTAACAGAGTATTTAATCTAGTCAATGAAACTGTTATGGAGAGTACAGAACAAAACTCTAATTACATAGGTGAATGGTTTGAAGAGCGGAAAAATCAAATGAGAAGTTATTCTATGTTACATAAAATGAAAAGTATGGATATTGATAATGGGATTGAATTTTTGAGAGGACAAGTTGATGAATATGATGATGTTTATGATGGTTTTTTTATATTTGATGCTGATGGAGATTTTGTCCCAACAACAGGTGGAGAAGGTAATCTAAAAACAAGAGGTTATTATTCAGAAGTAATGGCTGGCAAGGAATCTTTAAGTGATCCTGTTATGACAATGGCAACCAATGTACCCGCCTCTATTATAGCTATGCCGATCTTTAATGAAGATGAAGAAGTTATTGGTGGGGTAGGTGCTACCCTTGAATTAACTTTAGTTGATGAGATGGTAGAGAGGTTAAATATAGTAGATCATAAGGATTCAGTTTCTTATATAGTAACTAGTGATGGTCAAATAATAGCACATCCTGACTCTTCTTTGATCTTAGAGGAAAACATTAGAGATATTGAAGAAACTAAAGATATAGCAGATAATATCTTATCTAATAAGCTGGGAAGAGTAGAGTATACATTAGATGGAGCAAAAGCACATGCTTATTTTAATGAAATCCCTGGGACTAATGAGTGGAAATTAGTCACTAGAGTACCGCATGGCTTTATCAATGAACCAATAGCTAATGTTAGAAACATTTTAATTATTATGTTAGTAATTGCTTTAATTGCTTTATTATTTACAGGGTTTAAGATTGGTAATTATATTAGTAATGTTTTAAATTTAGCAGTGAAAGACTGTGAAATTATGGCAGATGGTGATTTTACTAATGTTCGAGAGGAATGGCTAGAAAGAGAAGATGAAATAGGTAGGTTAGAACGAGCCTTTAATAAGATCAATTTATCTATGCAAGATATAACAACTGATATTTCTGATAAAATCGAAGATATGTCAGCTTATAGTGAAGAGTTATCAGCATCAGCAGAAGAGGGTAATGCTACAATAGAAATGACTAATGATTTAATTGATAATATGTTAGAGGGTGTTCAACAAATATCGGTTAGTGCGGAACAAGTAGCAAGTTTTTCTGAAGAGGCTAATTTACAAACCAATGAGGGAAGTCAAAATATTGAAGCTACAGTAAATAGTATAGAAGAAATTAATGGGGTAGTTAATCAAGCAGTAGAAGTAATTGGAGGGTTAGATAATACTTCAAAAGAAATAGGGCAGATAGTTAATTTAATTAATAATATAGCTGAACAGACTAACTTATTGGCCTTGAATGCTTCTATTGAAGCAGCGAGAGCTGGTGAACATGGACAAGGTTTTGCTGTAGTAGCAGAAGAGATAAGACAGTTAGCAGGTGAAACTGCCAAGGCAACAGAAAAGATTGGTAATTTGGTTACTAAAACTCAGCAACAATCTAAAAAAGGAATTGAGAAGGTTAAAAAGGTAGAAGAAAAAGCCAAGGTGGGTCAAGAAGTTGTAGAAAAAACAGGGGAAGCATTTGATGCAATTCAAAATTCAGTAGAGGAAACATCAGTTCAAATAGAGCAAACTGCTGAATCAGTTAATGAATTAACTAAAAATAGTGATAGAGTACAAAATGCAGGTGCTGATATACAGAATATGTCTAGTGAAGTTGCTAGGTCATCACAAGAGTTAGCAGGAATGGCTCGAGAATTACAAGAGTTAATAGAACAATTTAAAATCTAAGACTATTATTAAAAAGAGAGTATCAATATAAACTATTTAATTGATCGTGTAAGTATCCAGTTTATCATACCCGATTTCTATTATATATATAATAGAAATCGGGTATGATTTTTTGTTTTTAATTTAGATATATAATTAATTATGCTTGGTGTCAGATTATTAATGTGGTGAACTAAACATAAATTACCTAAATATTTGCTAAAATTAAGTTTATTTGGTATAATACCATTGATTGTGAGTTTATTTCCTTTCATTGGAATGATTTACAATGTTTTTTGGATGAGATATTTCTTTTATTATTTTTGATTCTTCCATTAAGCTAGTTCTTTTGATTATATTAATCATAGATTTATAATATTATCTGTTATAGCTAGATTGTCTATATCTTAAAAATTAGCTTTATTTAGTTAATGTTATTACAATAGGTTTTATTAGTTTCTTTTTAAGATAAATTAAGTTAGTTATATTTATAAAAATCAAATACCAATGGAAGGAGTGTTTTAATATGTTAAGATTAAAAGGGCTCAAAAATAAATTGATAGTACCTACAGTTGTGATTTTAGTACTAATTTTATCTATATTTATAGTCTATTTTTTAAGAGATCAAGCTAATAAGCAGAGAGATTTATTGGAGGCTGAAACAGAACAAACTATTGATTTAATTAATTATACTGCAACAAATCATTTGAAAGAAGGTAGTATTGATAAATTAGAAGAGTTAACTTCTTTTCTTTTCAAATATAAAAGTGTAGCTACAATAGAGATCAGTGATCAAGAAGGTAATGAGCTAGTTAATTCTAAGAGTAATAATTTTGAAATGTATTCTGAAGATGAGAAGATTAGAATTCAGGAGACTATTGTCAGTAATGGTAATGAGGTTGGTAGTTTAAAAGTAACTTTTACTGAGTTTTATTTAAGAGAAAATATAAGTAGAATTAGAAATCAATTGATAATTTTTGCTATATTTGTTATATTGATACTTACTTTAGCACTTATGATAATTTCTAAAAAGATTACCTCGCCTCTTAATGATGCCCAAGAGTTTGTGAAAAAAATTGCTTTATGTAATTTTAATATTGATCCTTTAAATGTTGGCTCTAAGGACGATGAGGTAGGAAAATTGCTTGTAGAATTAAATAATATGTGTTTGGAACTGAAAAAAATTATTAATAATATGCTAGATGTTGTTAGTGACCTTTCATTAAGTAGTAATAAGTTATCAGCTTTAGCTGATGAAAGTGCTAATACTTGTGAAATAACTAGTGGTTTGATAGAAAACATTTCAGCTGGAATAGAAGAAATTTCGGCTGCTGCTCAGCAGGTTGCAAGTTTTTCTCAAGAAGCTAGATTTCAGACTGATGTGGGCAGTGATAATGTTAATCAAACTGTAAATAGTATTGAAGAAATAGATAAGTCGGTACAGAAAACGGTAGAAGCCATAAAGCAATTAGATTATAAATCAAAAGAGATAGACCAAATAGTTAATATGATTACCGAGATAGCTGAACAGACGAATTTATTGGCTTTAAATGCAGCTATAGAAGCAGCTAGAGCTGGTGAGCAGGGAAGAGGATTTGCTGTAGTTGCAGATGAGATTAGAGGGTTGGCTGAAGAGACTTCGTCTGCAACAAAAGAGGTTACAACTTTAATAAATCAGATTCAAAACCAGTCCGAAAAAGGAGTAAAAGAGGTACATGATGTACAGAATAAGGCAGAAGAAGGAGAAAAAATAGCTAAAAAATCTGGAAATGCATTTGAAGATATTTGTAATTCAGTTGAAGAAACGGCTTATCAAATTGAAGAAACAGCTGAAGCTGCCAATAAGTTGGCCCATGATAGTAGTGATGCAATGAACTCTACCGAAGATATGCATCAAATGTCAAGTGAGGTTTCTGAAGCAGCACAAGATTTAAAAGCGATGACTTATAAATTAGAAAAATTATTTGATAAATTTAATATTATCTTAGCTTATATAGATATACCACCTTTTACTTATACCACTGAGAATGGAGAAGCTGCTGGAATAATCATTGAAAAGGCGAGAAGAGTATTTGAAGAGGTGGGTATTAAAGTTATAGAAAGGGAATATCCAGTAGAGCGAATGATTAAGGGTCTATCTTCAGGAGGGGTGGACTTTTGGTGTGGAGTTGAAATTTCGAGCTTAAAAGATGAGGCTTATTATGGTAAAGAGATAATTGATACACTTGAGATGAATATTTATGCTATTGGAAATAGATCTAAGGAGATTAAGGTTAGAGAAGATTTAAGAGGGAAATCTGTTGTTATTATGAAAGGTTATGGTTATGCTGGTTGGAGATCTTATATAAAAGATGAGAATAATAATGTCAATTTTCAGGAAGCCGCTACTCATGAGCAGGCCTTAAGAATATTGAAGCGTGGTAGTGTAGATTATTTGTTAGATTATGCATATCCTGTAGAAAAAGCTTTAAATGATAGTGATATAGTTATTTCTAATCTAAAAAAACAGACGATAAAGAGATCGGATATATATATGATTATTTCAAAAAAGTATCCTAATTATGTAGAAGTCTCAAAGAAGCTAGATAAAGCAATCATGAATTTAGAATGATTTTAGTCTGTAAAGTATTGAATTTTTTCAAGTTAGTTGGCTTTAAATATTGATAAAATTCAAGTTTATAATATTTTCATTGATGTTGATTGCTCCTTGTTTTAGGTGTTTGGATAGAAATTATCTTTAAACCTAATTATCAAGGAGTTTTTTCAATTTAAGCTCTTGCAATGTTAATGATAGTAATTATATAATTATAGTGTCATCGATTACAATTAAGTTGTTTGTACTTTGATGAAGGAAAATAGTTTTATTTGTCGAATATTATCATATGAGGGTTTTAGTATTTTTGCTCTTTAAAGCAAAAGAAGTTAAAAGATACAAATTATCAAAATTAATTCCCAAAGGAAGAGGTGGTTTAATATGTTGAAGGTAAAAGGGCTTAAGAATAAATTTATAGTACCTACAATTGTAACTTTAATATTAATTTTATCTATATTTACAGTCTATTTTTTGAGGGATCAAGCTAATAAGCAGAGAGGTTTATTGGAGACTGAAGCAGAAAAAACTACTAATTTAATTAATTATACTGCAACAAATCATTTGAAAGAGGGTAGTATTGATAAATTAGAAGAGTTAACTTCCTTTCTTCTCAAATATAATAGTGTAGCCACAATTGAGATCAGTGATCAAGAAGGTAATGAGCTAGTTAATTTTAAGAGTAATAATTTTGAAATGTATTCTGAAGATGAGAAGACTAGAATCGAGGAGACTATCGTCAGTGACGGTAATGAAATTGGCAGTCTAAAAGTAACTTTTACTGAATTTTATTTAAGAGAAAATATAAGTAGAATTAGAAATCAATTAATATTAGTTACTCTATTTATTACTTTGTTACTTGTTTTAGTGCTTATTAAGGTTTCTAAAAAAATTATCTCGCCACTTAATGATGCTCAAGAATTTGTGAAAAAAATTGCTTTATGTAATTTTAATATTGACCTCCTAAATGTTGACTCTAAGGACGATGAGGTAGGAGAGTTGCTTGTAGAATTAAATAATATGTGTTTGGAACTGAAAAAAATCATTAATAATATGCTAGATGTTGTTAGCGACCTTTCATTGAGTAGTAATAAGTTATCAGCTTTAGCTGATGAAAGTGCTAATACCTGTGAGATAACTAGTGGTTTAATAGAAAGTATGTCAGCTGGGATAGAAGAAATTTCGGCTGCTGCTCAACAGGTTGCAAATTTCTCTCAAGAGGCTAGATTTCAGACTGATGTGGGCAGTGATAATGTTAATCAAACTGTAAATAGTATTGAAGAAATAGATAAGTCGGTACAGAAAACGGTAGAAGCTATAAAACAATTAGATTATAAATCAAAGGAGATAGATCAAATAGTTAATATGATTACCGAGATAGCTGAACAGACGAATTTATTGGCTTTAAATGCAGCTATAGAAGCAGCTAGAGCTGGTGAGCAAGGAAGGGGATTTGCTGTAGTTGCAGATGAAATTAGAGGATTAGCTGAAGAGACTTCTTCTGCAACCAAAGAGGTTACAAACTTAATAAATCAGATTCAAAACCAGTCTGAAAAAGGGGTAAAAGAAGTACATGATGTACAGAATAAGGCAGAAGAAGGAGAAAAAATAGCTAAAAAATCTGGAAATGCATTTGAAGATATTTGTAATTCAGTTGAAGAGACGGCCTATCAAATTGAAGAAACAGCTGAAGCTGCTAATGAATTGGCCCATGATAGTAGTGATGCAATGAATTCTACAAAAGACATGCATCAAATGTCAATAGAGGTTTCTGAATCGGCACAAAATTTAAAAGAGATGACTTATAAATTAGAAAAATTATTTGATAAATTTAATATTATTTTAGGTTATGTAGATATGCCACCATTTACTTATACCAATGAGAATGGTGAGGCTGCTGGGTTAATTATTAAAAAAGCGAGAAGAGTGTTTGAAAAAGCAGGTATTAAAGTTATAGAAAGGGAGTATCCAGTAGAGCGAATACTTAAAGGTCTATCTTCAGGAGGAGTGGACTTTTGGTGTGGAGTTGAAATTTCGAGCTTAAAAGATGATGCTTATTATGGTAAACAGATAATTGAAACACTTGAGATGAATATTTATGCTATTGGAAATAAATCTAAAGAGGTTAAGACTCGAGAAGATTTAAGAGGGAAATCTATTGTTATTATGAAAGGTTATAATTATGGTGGCTGGGGAACTTATATAAGAGATGAGAGTAATAATGTCAAATTTCAGGAAGCAGCTACTCATGAGCAGGCTTTGAGAATTTTGAAACGCGGTGGTGTAGATTATTTGTTAGATTATGCATATCCTATTGAAAAAGCTTTAAAAAATAGTGATCTAATTGTTTCTAACTTAAAAAAATATACAATAAATAAATTGGATATATATATAATCACTTCAAAAAAGCACCCTAATTATGTAGAAGTTTCAAGGAAGCTAGATAAAGTAATCATGGATATGGAATAATTTAAACTATTCTTTTTGACTTATCTGGATTCTGATATATTAAAATAAATTAATGTATTAACCAATTATTAGGTGCCTGAAAAACTGTTTGAAATTAAACAGTTTTTTGGGTTTTTTTATTTTCGATTAAGCAGACAATAAATCATATTTTTTATGAAGATTAAAGTTTTTAGAAAAACTTTGCAAAATGCAAAGAAGGATGTTATAATTCGTTGTAATGTATATATATAGCAGACAAGAGTTTTGTTAGCATGGACAATGTTAGGGGGTTATAATGGGAAAAAAATTTTACATAGTTGCTGAAGAGATCTTATCGACGGCTATGAAGAAGGCCGTCAAAGTAAAAGAGTTATTAAAAACTGGAGAAGAAGAACAGATCAAAGGGGCAGTTAAAAGAGTAGGATTAAGTAGAAGTGCTTATTATAAGTATAAGGATTATATATTTCCTTTTGTGGAGCAAGAAAGACAAGAATTAGCAATATTATCATTATTAATAGCTGACCAAAAAGGTAATTTATCTAAGGCTTTAACCCAGATAGCCCAATATCATGGAAATATATTAACTATAAATCAAGATATCCCTTTAGATGAAGTAGCTCATGTAACTATAACGATTGAAAGCAATAATTTAGTAATATCGGTCGAACAGCTAATAAGGAACTTAGAAAGTATAGTAGGAATAAAAAGAGTAAAATTAATTAAACAAAGTTTTAAACAGAGATAACCTTTAAGGAGGAGATAGTATGGAGAAAGAAATAAAGGTAGGATTGCTAGGTTGTGGAACTGTTGGTTCAGGGGTTTATAAAATTTTAGAAGAGAATGCTACGAGTATTGCTAATAAATCAGGTGCTCAACTAACTGTTTCCAAAGTATTAGTTAAAGATAAGAGTGAAGAATTATTAGTTGATGTTGAAGAGGATAAGTTAACAGAGGATTTTGAAGAGATAATTAATGATCCAGAGATTGAAATAGTTGCAGAATTGATTGGGGGGGTTCACCCAGCTAAAGAGTTTATTTTAGAAGTGCTTAAGAGTGGACGCAGTGTGGTGACGGCTAATAAAGAGCTGATGGCTAAGCATGGCCATGAATTATTGATTACCGCTCGAGAAATGGGAGTAGATATTTATTTTGAAGCTAGTGTTGGTGGAGGAATTCCAATTATTAGTCCTTTAAAAGAGGATTTGGCTGCAAATAAGGTTACAAATATAATGGGAATTGTTAATGGTACGACTAATTATATCTTAACCAAGATGGAGCAAGAGGGAGCGGAATTTTCTGATGTATTGGCTAAAGCGCAGGAACTTGGATATGCTGAAGCTGATCCTACATCAGATATAGAAGGTCATGACGCTGCTTATAAATTAGCTATTTTAGCATCAATTGCTTTTGAATCTAGGGTTGACATTGATGATGTTTATGTTGAAGGGATAACTGGGATTACTAAAGAAGATATCTTATATGCTCAAGAGTTAGATTATAAAATTAAGTTGTTAGCAATTGGTAAACAAAATAATGGAATTGAAGTTAGAGTACATCCTACATTAGTTCCTAGAGAACATCCGTTGGCCAATGTTAATGATGTTTTTAATGCTATCTTTGTGGAAGGCGATGCCATTAATGAAGTAATGTTTTATGGGCCAGGAGCAGGTCAGATGCCGACAGGGAGCGCTGTTGTAGGTGATATTATTACTGCGGCTAGAAATGTTAATTTTTCAGCACAAGGAAGGATATCTTGTACTTGTTTCGAGAAAAAAGAGGTAATAACCCAAAAAGAAGTAAAGTCAAGCTTTTATTTAAGGTTACAAGTATTAGATAATCCAGGAGTTTTAGGAGAAATAACAAGTTTATTAGGAGAACATCAAGTCAGTATTGAATCTGTAATTCAAAAAGGTAGGAGTGATGATACTGTACCACTAGTTTTAGTAACTCACAAGGTTAAAGAAGGAGATCTGAATGATGCACTAGAAAAGATTAGTTCTTTACCAGATGTTAAAAAAGTTGCCAGCTTAATTAGAGTTGAGGAATATCAACAATGAATTAGTTAATAAGTAATAATTATATGGAAATTGTTAATTGGAATTAGAGGAGGAAGGTTTATGGGATTAATTGTTCAAAAATATGGTGGTAGTTCAGTAGCAGATACTGATCGAATTAAGCGAGTTGCAGAAAGAATTGTAAGAAGAAAGAGAGCAGGCAATCAAATAGTAGCGGTAGTTTCAGCTTTAGGAGATACTACAGATGAATTGATTGAATTGGCTCAAAAAATTACTGATGATCCTCCTAAACGTGAATATGATATGTTAGTTTCAACGGGTGAACAGATTTCAGTCTCACTATTGGCAATGGCTATTAATGAATTGGGTGAAGATGTAATCTCTTTGACTGGTTCTCAAATTGGAATCATAACCAATGCTTTGCATTCTAAGGCTAAAATTTTAAAGGTTAATCCTGATAGGCTGGAAGAGGAGCTTGACCAGGATAAAATAGTAATTGTAGCTGGTTTTCAGGGGGTTACATCAGATAATGAAATAACTACTCTAGGACGTGGTGGTTCTGATACAACAGGTGTTGCAGTAGCAACTGCCCTTGAAGCAGATTTATGTGAAATTTATACAGATGTTGATGGAGTTTATACTGCTGATCCTAGAATTGTTGAGAGGGCTTGTAAATTGGATGAGGTTTCCTATGAGGAAATGTTAGAGTTTGCTAGTTTAGGAGCTGAAGTTTTACACCCTAGATCGGTTGAAATTGCTAAAGAGTACGGTATTGAAATGGTAGTTAAGTCTAGCTTTTATTGTTGCCCGGGAACATATATTAAGGAGGTAGGAGAATTGGAAAAGGATATTGTAGTGACAGGTGTCACATGTAATAGTGATACGGTAAAATTATCATTAATAGGAGTGCCTGATAAGCCGGGTATTGCTTCTAAAATTTTCACTGGACTAGCAGAAGATGGAATTAATGTAGATATGATTATTCAGAATGTAGATTATGATGGATTAAATGATATTACTTTTACGATTGATAAGGAAGATTTAGAGTATGCTAAAGTTAACCTGAAAAGGTTAGAAGAGGAATTAGGGTATGCAGAATTGAGTCATAATAGTGAAGTGGCTAAGGTATCAATAGTAGGAGCGGGAATGGTGACTAATCCTGGTGTAGCAGCTAAGATGTTTGAAGCATTAGCTGATGAAGATATTAATATTGAATTGATTAGTACATCGGAAATAAAGGTCTCTTGTTTGATTAATGAAGAAAGAGCTAATCGAGCTGTTAGGGTTATTCATGAGAAATTTAATCTAGATGGATTATGTGACAGTGATGTTTAAGGTTAAGATTCCAGCAACTACTGCTAATTTAGGGCCAGGTTTTGATACTTTTGGTATGAGTCTGGGCTTATATAATTTAATTGAAGTAGAGAAGAAGGAAGATGGGGTAGAGATTGAGCTTGTTGGGTATGGAGTAGAGGAATTAACCACTGATAAAAGTAATTTAGTTTATCAGAGTATGTTACGTCTATTTGAAACTGTTAACTACTTACCCTCAGGATTAAAGATAAAGCTTATCAATCGGATTCCTTTGGCCCGTGGTTTAGGAAGTAGTGCAGCCGCTATTGCTGGTGGTTTATTAGTAGCTAATAAATTGAGTGGAGAGCAGTTAACGAGAGAAGAATTACTTAATTTAGCAACTGAAATAGAAGGGCATCCTGATAATGTAGCCCCTGCTTTATTAGGGGGGATAGTCGTTTCAAACTGTTAAAGAAAAAAAAGTTATCTATAAAAAACTAACTCCTCCAACTAAGTTAAAGACTGTAGTTTGTATTCCAGATTATCAATTAACGACTGCTAAATCGAGAGATGCTTTACCTAAAGGGGTTTCATTTACAGATGCAGTTTTTAATGTTAGTCATGCTAGTCTATTAGTGGCAGGTTTGTTAACTGAAGATTTATAAATTGATCGGACAGGCATTAGATGATCGATTACATCAACCATATAGGCAAGGGTTAATTCCTGGATTAGATAAAGTGATGGCCAATTTATCTAAAGAAGTGTTGGGTATTGTACTTAGTGGTTCTGGGCCAACAGTAATTGCTTTAACACTACAGGATGAAGAGAGAATTGGAGCTGAGATAAAGTCAATTTTTGCTAATAATGGCATCAAATCTCAATATTTAGTAGTATCCCCTACAAATCAAGGAGCAACTATTATTGAAAGCTAATGTTAAAAAAGAGGATTTTCATCTAAAGTAAAGAAATTATATAATGATAGTGATATTTAACAAATTATAAATGTGGGGGGATGAAGATGAAAAGAGCTTGGATGTTATTGTTGATCTTATCTTTGGTAGTAGCAACTGCTGGTACAGCCTTTGCAGGTCAGATATATGGTACTAAGGCCCATGGAATGGGTGGTGCATTTACTGCTGTGGCTGATGATGCCAGTGCGATCTATTGGAATCCAGCTGGTTTAGTACGAAGTGGATTGATAGGTGCTCAGGTTAATGGAGGTGCTGGTGGAGAGAATCTCAGTGATGTATCGGTCTTAATGGAACATCTTCAAGATGCGGATCAAGATGAGGAAAGTTTGAAAAAAATTACTTGAACTTGATGATATTGGAGTCAATTTAAATGGGCTGGCAGCAGTCAATTTAAGAAACTTTGGTTTAGGTTTAACATTTAATAATAATTTTGTATTTGAGACTGATGGTAGTGCAGATATAAAAGAAGATGATCTAACTATTGATGATGAGGGAAATGTAGAATATACAGGTGATAATTTTCCTAAAATAAGTGCATCTAATACTCTTATTGGTCAAGGGCTTCTGTCTATGGGAACTAATTTGACTAATGCTCCATTGAATCTAGGAACTATTTCTATTGGAGCTAATGCTAAATATCTAACTGCTAATCAGTATGTTCTCAGTATGGAAGGTGAAGAAGAGAATGGTAGCTATGAAATGAATGCCGACGAAGATCCAAGGTCAGCTAATGGTTTCGGTTTAGATGCGGGAGCATTGGTGCGGGCAACTGATATGGTCAATGTTGGAGTTACTGCTAGAAATTTAGTAACTAATTGGGGTAGTCATGAGATTGATGAGTTAGATGAAAGATTACCAAGAACAGTTGTAGTAGGAGCAGCTGCTAATCTACCGTTTCCAATCGGAGCAACTGTTGCAGCAGATTTAGAGTTGCCTGATGAAGGAGACAGGGTTTATCGTGTGGGAGCTGAAAAGAATATAATTTTAGGTTTATTAACTTTAAGAGCAGGAGCTTATGGTACTGACTTATCAGATGGTGATTACCGAACAATCACCGGTGGACTGGGTCTTAATTTACCATTTATTGATTTTAACTTGGCTGGTGATTCTGATAGTAATTATAGTTTTGCCGGAACTGTAAGCTTTTAATAAAGCTAAATGAAAGCGATGAATTGATTCAATTAATTCATCGCTTTTTTATTACTTAAAAATTATCTTCTTTAAAGGTTGTGGATAATTTTTTTTAGGTTTTTAATGGTTTATTTAATCTGAAATTATGGCCGGATGTTATTTCATTATTTAGAAAGCATTTGAAATAAAGAGGATAGTTATAGCTAAAACTATAAGTAATATACAGAATATACTACTTATAGTTAAATTTACATTAAGAGGGGGATGAAAAATGAAATTGAAGGAAAAAGTAGGATTGCAAACTGGTCATAAGATTGCACTAGGAATAGGAGCTATACTAGCCATCGTCTTAATCTTTAATTTTGTTCTGGGGAATATGATAGCTAATAGCCTTGAAGAAGAAGTTGAACTTTATCTAGTAAATAATTTTGAAGAGGCTGAGCTTGTTCAAGCTAACTTATCTGTAAATCCTTTGCTTGGACTGATTAATGGTAATGAATTAACATTTGAAATTGAAGGAGAACGAGTAGAGATTGAAAGCTTAGAAGTTGAGTTAGGTTTAGCAAATCTGCTAGATTTAAAAGAGGGAGAAGATGTAACAGAAACTATTTTAAATTTAGATGATGTAGTTATTAAAGCGGAGAATATAACGGATATCTCTGCCGAGGGCGTTATAACTAACTACCAAAAGATCAACCTAGCTTATAGCGGTCAAGCTGAGCTTGATAATCAAGATTTGGAATTTAATTTTGATTTAAAAGTTGAAGATGCTAAAGCTAACTTTGAAGCTGTACTAGATCAGGATACGAGAATCTTACTAGGGATAGCTGGAGTTGATCCAAGTGAGATGAGTTTTAATTCCCTTAATTTGGTTATTAGTAGTGATCAGTTTTTTAGTGAAGATGAGGGGTTAACAAATTTTACAGTTGATCGATTAGAATTTGATACTGAATTATTTAATCTTGATTCTGAGTTTGAGATGTGTTACTATCTTCCAGTTGATCAACTTGGGATCTTTACATCTGAAATTAGAATTGAACTGTTTGATCAGCAATTACGAAATTTAGTCAAATTTCTTGAATATGATTTGGGTGTACAAGTGAACCGAGATGGAGAGCAGATAATTTTAACTCCATCTGGGCCAATATCCAATTTAAGTTGGGATTAACCCTTGTTAAAGGTTTATTCATCAAATAAAAGTGAATTTTATTACAATCCACCTTAAGAATTAATGTCTTATTTTTATTTGCATACATCACTCAAACTTAATGGTAAATATCAATAAAAAAATTCGTTGAAAATGTCTACTAATCTAATATATATACATAAGATATAAGTATATTATAAAAGAGCTAAAATCTTAAAAACTATTATTGACATCTTTAAAAAGAGCTGTTAAAATTAATAATGAAATGAGAACAAAATAGAAGTTATGGATAAATTCAGTTTAAGAATGGTTTACCTTCTTAAGAGAGAGACCCAGAAAGTTAAGTTTTTAACTATTAATTATTCAATATTAAATGTTAAATATTAATAACTGGGCGCCGAAGGGGCAAGGAAGAGAACCTTCTCAAACTCTCAGGCAAAAGGATCTTAGAAGGGTAATCTCTGAACTGGTTATAGGACAGAGAGAGTTTAAAGTTAGTTATAGTTTGCTAACTTTGCTCTCTCTTTTTATTTTATTATTAACTATCACAATACAAGGTTACATAAGGTTTTGAAATAGGGATAATTTAATAAATTAGGTTGAAGGTTATTTACCTTCTTAAGAGAGAGATCCAGAAAGTTAAGTTTTTTAACTATTAATTATTCAATATTAAATGTTAAATATTAACAACTGGGCGCCGAAGGTGCAAGGAAGAGCAATCTTCTTAAACTCTCAGGCAAAAGGATCTTAGAAGGATAATCTCTGAACTATTTATGGGACAGAGAGTTTAAGCTAAGTGAAATATATTTGCTAGCTTTTACTCTCTCTTTTTATTTTAAGTTAATCATTTTAATTTTTAGAAGGGGCTAAGCTTTAAATTTGTTGAAGCAAATGCATAAAAGGTTAGTTTTATATTAAGAATAATCAATAAAAGAGGGGATAATTATGACCAATACTGTAAAAAAAGTTCCGTTAGATCAGACCCATAAAGAGTTGGGAGCTAAATTGGTTGACTTTGCTGGCTGGAGAATGCCCATTCAATATGAAAGTATTATTGAAGAGCATAATGCAGTTAGAAACAAAGCAGGTTTATTTGATGTTTCCCATATGGGAGAGATCAAGGTAACAGGAGATAACGCATTTAAATTCTTACAAAAAATATTAACTAATGATTTAGCCAAGATAGATGACCAGCAAATTCAATATACAATGCTCTGTTATCCAGATGGTGGAGTAGTCGATGATCTATTAGTTTATCGTTTCAGTGCTGATGAGTATATCCTGGTAGTTAATGCAGCTAATATTGAACAAGATTATGACTGGATTAAAGAACAAGAGATTGCTGGAGTAGAGATAGCTAACTTATCAGCAGATATAGCTGAAGTAGCATTACAAGGGCCAAAGGCTGAAGAGATTTTACAGGAGTTGACCGATTTTGATTTGGCTGAGATCAAATTTTTTCATTTTACAGAACAGATTGAAGTAGCAGGAGTAGAGACTAAATTTGTCTCTCGAACTGGTTATACTGGAGAAGATGGTTTTGAGGTTTATGTTGCTAACCAAGATATTAAAAAAGTTTGGGATGCTATCTTGGAAACTGGAGAAGATGAAGTTGTTCCAGTTGGATTGGGTGCTAGAGATACCTTGCGTTTTGAGGCTAACTTGCCATTGTATGGTCATGAAATTGGCAAAGATAAGAATCCACTAGAAGCAGGATTGGGGTATTTCGTTGCGTTAGATAAGAAGGAATTTATTGGTCAACAAGCTTTACAAGAGATTGAAGCTGAAGGCTATCAGCGAAAATTAGTAGGGCTTGAGATGATAGATCGAGGGATTCCAAGAGAAGGATATCAATTATTAAAAGATGGTGAAATAATTGGAGAAATAACAACAGGTTCTTATGCTCCTGCGTTGGAGAAAAATATAGGTTTAGGTTACGTTAAGACTGATTATGCTGAAGTTGGAACCGAAATTACTGTTCAGATTCGAAGAAGAGAATGTAAGGCTAAATTAGTTGAACTTCCTTTTTATAAGCGTTAGGATTAAGCTAGAAAAGAGCTCTTTATGAAGTGAAATAAATTAAATTAAAATAAAAGTGGAGGGATTTATAATGGGGATTGTAGAAGGAATTTTTTATACTGAGAATCATGAGTGGGTCAAGGTAGAAGGTGACACTGCTTATATTGGAATTACAGATTTTGCTCAAAAAGCTTTAGGAGAGATTGTATTTGTTGAGTTACCAATGGAAGGCGAAGATTTTGCTCAAGAAGAACCAATCGGTGTAATTGAATCAGTAAAAGCAGTTTCTGATCTATATACACCAGTAGGTGGAGAGATTGTAGAGAGTAATGAAGATTTATTTGATGCACCTGAAGGGTTGAATGAGACCCCTTATGAAAGTTGGATGGTTGCTATTAAATTAGCTGATGAGAGTGAAGTGGAAGACTTAATGTCTGCCAAGGAGTATGAAAATTTCTGTAAAGAAGAGGAGGAATAATACTTATGTTTCCATACTTACCCCATACAAGAGAAGATAGAAAAAAACTTATGGAGGGTATTGGTATAACAGAGATTGATGAATTATTTACTGATATTCCTGAGGCAGTAAAGTTAGATAGAGAGTTGGATCTAGGTCAACCATTATCTGAGTTTGAAGTCAAAGAAAGAATGAAGTATCTGAGTGGTAGAAATGAAAATTTGGAAGAATATACATCATTTTTAGGGGCAGGGATTTATGATCACTATATCCCTAGTGTTGTTGATCATATCTTATTGAGATCAGAATTTTATACAGCTTATACTCCATATCAAGCTGAAACGAGTCAAGGTTACCTACAAGCAATATTTGAATATCAAACGCTAATCTGTGAACTGACTGGATTAGATGTAGCAAATGCTTCAATGTATGATGGAGCAAGTGCAATTGCTGAAGCAGCTTTAATGTCTACTGCAGTTAAGCGGAGAAGAAGAGAGATTATTATTTCTAAAACTGTCAGTCCAGAGAGTAGAGAAGTATTGAAAACTTATTGTGATGCTGTTGATTTAGAGCTTGTTGAAGTAGATTATAAAGATGGAGTTACTAATAGTGATCAATTAGATGAACTTGTTAGTGAGAAGACAGCCGGTGTGATTATTCAAAATCCTAACTTCTTTGGTCAATTAGAAGATCTAGCTGAGATGGCTGAAGTTGTCCATCAAGCAGGTGCTTTATTTATTGTATCAGCTGACCCTATTTCATTGGCTTTATTAGAAGCACCAGGTAATTTGGGTGCTGATATTGTAGTTGGTGAAGGTCAAGCTTTAGGAAATCCGCTTAACTTCGGTGGACCTCACTTAGGTTTTTTGGCAACAACGAAGAAGAATATGAGAAGAATTCCTGGTCGAGTCATTGGAGAGACGGAAGATGAAGAAGGAAATAGAGGCTATGTAATGACTTTACAGACTAGAGAACAGCATATTAGACGAGAACGGGCAACTTCAAATATCTGTTCTAATCAGGCATTAAATGCTTTAGCAGCTACAGTTTATCTGACCTTGCTAGGAAAAGAAGGGTTGAAGAAAGTAGCTAAGCAGTCTGCTAGGAAAGCACATTATGCTGCTCAAAAGATAAACCAACTGGAAGGTTATGAAGTATTATTTAATGGGCCATTCTTTAAAGAGTTTGCTGTTAAGGCTCATAAGTCAATCGAAGAGATCAATGAAGAGTTATTAACGGCTAATATTATTGGAGGCTATGACTTGGAAGCAGATTATTCTGACTTAGAAAATGGAATGTTATTGGCCTTTACAGAAAAGAGAACAAAGGCTGAAATTGATCAACTAGCGGCACAATTGGAGGGGGTAAAATGAGAAAAAAGAAGGATTTAATCTTTGAAATGAGTAAATCGGGAAGAGTTGCTTTTTCCCTTCCGCAAGATGAATTAGAAGAGCTAGATTTAGCAGATAAAATCCCAACTAAGTACTTACGAGAAGAAGATCCAGAACTACCAGAAGTAAGCGAATTAGAAGCAGTTAGACACTTTACTGAACTATCAAGTCGAAATCATGGTGTTGATAGCGGATTTTATCCTTTAGGCTCATGTACAATGAAGTATAATCCTAAGGTGAATGAAGATATAGCTAGGATGACTGGTTTTACTGCTACTCATCCGTTACAAGATGAAAAGATGGTACAGGGTAATTTAGAGCTGCTTTATCAGATGGATCAAATGTTATCTGAGATTACAGGAATGGATCGATTTAATATGCAACCAGCTGCTGGAGCTCATGGTGAATTAACTGGGCTAATGATTATGAAAGCTTATCATCAACAGAATGGAAACGAAGATAAGAATGAAATCATCGTTCCTGATTCAGCTCATGGAACAAACCCTGCTAGTGCTTCAATGGTTGGATTCAAAGTAATTGAAGTGGAATCTAATGAGCAAGGATTGGTTGATCTTATAGCACTAAAAGAGGTAGTTAGTGACAAGACAGCTGGTTTAATGCTGACTAATCCAAACACAGTAGGGTTGTTTGAAGAAGATATTTTAGAAATTGCTAAATTGGTTCATGAAGTTGGTGGGCTGCTTTATTATGATGGGGCCAACTTAAATCCAATTATGGGCCAAGTTCGTCCAGGTGATATGGGCTTTGATGTAATCCATCTTAATCTACACAAGACCTTTGGTACTCCACATGGTGGGGGAGGGCCAGGTTCAGGGCCGGTAGGTGTTAAGGAAGAGTTGGTTAAATATCTACCGAAACCACTGGTTAAAAAGGATGGAGATGAGTATTATTTTGATTATGATCGACCTGATTCAATCGGTAAAGTTAGATCTTATTACGGTAACTTTGGAGTAGTTGTTAAAGCTTATGCTTATATTTTAGCTTTAGGAGCTGCAGGGATTAAGCAGGTCAGTGAAGATTCTGTATTGAATGCCAATTATCTAAAAGAAAAGTTAAAAGAACATTATAGTTTAGCGTATGATCGAATCTGTAAGCATGAATTTGTTTTATCAGGTAAGAAACAGAAGAAAAATGGAGTTAAGACGTTAGATATAGCTAAACGACTATTAGATTTTGGTGTCCATCCACCGACTATTTACTTTCCATTAATTGTAGATGAAGCATTGATGATTGAACCAACAGAAACAGAGACTGTAGAAACATTGGATCAATTTATAGAAATAATGATTCAAATTGCTCAGGAAGCAGAAGAAGAGCCCAAAAAAGTCCAACAAGCACCACACAATACTGTAGTAGGTAGATTAGATGAAGCTACCGCTGCTAGAAAGCCGAAGTTAAGATGGAAATCAGAGAAATAAGTCCAAAATTAATCAAGAAGTTAGATCAAGCCTGGGAAGTTCGTCAACAGAACTTCCCAGCTTTTATTGAATTTGATTATCCTGAGCAGACGGAAGTTATAAGTTTGACTGGTAATGAGTGTGCGTTGGACTGTGCTCATTGTGGTGGGCATTACTTAGAACATATGCTTCCAATAGAGGATTATCAACAACAGGGCCAAAAAGAGAGTAATAGTTGTTTAATTAGTGGAGGTTGTACCAGTGCTGGATTGATCGATTTTTCAGCTTACAAGGAAGACTTAAATGATATTTCAGAAGAGAGGAAGGTCAATATGCATGTTGGGCTATTAGCTGAAGAGGAGGTTGAAGAGGTCAGTCAAATCGCTGATTCAGTCTCGTTTGATTTTATAGCAGACCAAGAAACGATTGATGAGGTTTATGGTTTAGACCGAACGGTTGATGATTATATAACTACTTATAAAAGATTGCGAGAAGAGGTTGATGTGCTACCACATATCTGTATTGGATTGAAAGGTGGAGAGATGGTTGGTGAGTATCAAGCTTTAGAGATACTAAAAGAAATAGGTGTTGTTGGGTTGGTCTTTATCGTCTTTGTTCCAACTAAAGGAACTGAATATGAAGATCATTCTCCACCACCTTTAGAAGAGGTTCTCGAGTTGATAGCAACTGCTCGAGTTGAATTTCCAGAGATTCCAATTCATTTAGGCTGTATGCGTCCTAAAGGGAGGTATCGTGCAGAGTTAGATTATTATGCAATTAAGGCTGGAGTTAATAAGTTAGTAGTACCGACCAGCTTTGGAATTAGGCATGCTGAAGAATTAGGTTTGGAGATTGGTTATGGGGAGGAGTGTTGTATCTTATGATCAAATTATCAGCAGGAACTGCTCATTTATTAGGAATGAAAAGATTGAAGACTGATGCTCCTCCAACGACTGCTTATTTAATGGCAGGAGAAGGTTGTCAGAATGATTGTAGTTTTTGTGCTCAAGCTACTAGTAATTTAGCTAATAAAAATGATCTGGCAAGAATCAGATGGCAAGAGTATCAGGCTGAAGATATTATCTCAAATCTATCTCAAACTGCCGAAGAAAAAGATTTACAACGGATTTGTATTCAAGCAGTCGATACTCCTAAGGTTGAGAAGTCAATAACCGACTTTTTAGATCAGATTCAAGTTGATTTGCCAGTCTGTATATCTAAAAGTATTAATTCGCTAGCAGAGGTTGATAAATTGTTGCAACTAGGAGTCGATAGAGTCAATATCGCATTAGATGTTGTTGCTCCAGAAAAGTTTAGTGAGATAAAAGGTGGTTCTTATCAAAAAAGATATCAACTTTTAGAGAAAGCAGCTAAGAGATTTCCTGATAGAATTTCGACTCATATTATTATTGGTTTTGGAGAAACTGAACAACAAGTAATTAAATTATTAGCTAGATTAAAAGAGTTAAAAGTTAAGCTAGGGTTATTTGCTTTTACACCTTTACGGGGGACAAAATTAGCTAAACAGAGTCGTCCAGCAATTGACAACTATCGACGGATTCAGATAGCAAATTATTTGATCTTTGCTCATAATTTTGATCTAGGTGAGTTTAATTTTACAGAAGGCAAGTTAAATGTAATAGATATAGAAGATCAAAAATTAAGAGAATTGTTATCAACTGGCAAAGCATTTGAAACAGTTGGTTGTTCTGGCTGTAATCGTCCTTATTATAATGAAAAACCAGGAGGGGTAATGTATAATTATCCTCGTCCTTTAACCTCGCAGGAGATAGAAAAAGCAGTTGAAGAGAGTAGGTTGATTGAGGATGGAAGAGAATAACTGGAGATTAGTCAACACAGGCCGTCAGTCTGGTGCGATGAATATGGCCTTAGATGAAGCAATCTTAGAAGCTGTAAAAGCAGGTCAGGTCAAGCCAACAATCAGATTTTATACTTGGCAACCGTCAGCTATCTCGTTAGGATATTTTCAAAAGTTGGGAGAAGAGATAGATATTATAGCTTGCCAGCAGCATGAAGTGGATATTGTACGTCGTTTGACTGGTGGACGGGCTGTGTTACATGATAATGAGCTGACTTATAGTTTGATAGCTCCTGCTCAGATATCATGGTTATCAGAATCGATTGTTAAATCATATAAGACAATTAGTCAAGGTTTAGTAGAAGGCTTGCAACAATTAGGGATTTCAGCAGAGATGGTTTCATTGGCCGATAAAGTGAAACGAGACCGACAGAGTGCTGCTTGTTTTGATGCAACTTCGTGGCATGAAGTTGCAGTAGCAGGCAAGAAGATTATCGGTAGTGCTCAAACTAGAAAGCAAGGTATGATCTTACAACATGGTTCTATTATAAGGGGTCAGAATTTAGAACAGTTATTTTCAATTCTTAAGTTTTCTAACCAAAGAGAGAAAAAGAGATTAAAAAGATTATTTAATACTAAAGCCACCTCTATTCAAGAAGTAATTGATACTACTCCTACTTTAGAAGAGTTAAGAGAAGCATTTAAAATAGGTTTTGAAGAAGCTCTAAAGCTGAATCTTAACTTTGAAAAAATTACAGAAGAGGAATTAGAACGAGCTACAGAATTAATGGTTAATAAATATCGAGAACAAGCTTGGACCTATAAACGCTAAAAGTGCTAAATTTTTACGAAAATAATAATCTTTTGACAAAATAGTAGAGGTTAAATATAATAAAAGTATTAGGTTGCTATAATAAACTAGTAAAAGTGATCAAAAAAGTTTTAGAACTAAGAGGAGGAATAAAAGTGATTATAGGTGTACCGCAGGAAGTCAAGAATAATGAGAATAGAGTAGCAGTTACTCCAGCAGGTGTAGAAACACTGATTAATCAAGGCCATGAAATAATAATTGAAAAGGCAGCAGGAGAAGGTAGTGGAATTTCAGATCAAGAATTTGAAGAAGCAGGGGCCAAAATTTTACAGAGCCATAAAGAAATATTTTCTAGTGCAGATATGATAATGAAGGTTAAAGAGCCAATACCAGAAGAATATAATCTATTTAAAGAAGAGCAGATTTTATATACATACTTGCACTTAGCAGCTGAAAAAGAACTAACAAGAACGTTAATGAAAAAAAAGGTTGTTTCAATTGCATATGAAACAGTTGAGTTAGAGGATGGTTCTTTGCCATTGTTGACGCCAATGAGTGAGGTAGCAGGTAGATTAGCAGCTCAAAGCGGAGCATTATTCTTAGAAAAGCCAAAAGGTGGCCGAGGAGTTTTATTAGGAGGAGTCCCTGGTACTAAACCAGCTAAAGTGGCAGTAATTGGTGGTGGAATAGTAGGAATTAATGCAGCTAAGATGATTAAAGGCTTAGGAGCAGATGTAACTATATTAGATATTAATGCTAGTCAGTTAAGATATATTGATAATGTCTTTTCGGGGAATATAAAGACGAGGATGTCGAATAAATATAATATTTATGAAGAAGTAACAACAGCTGATTTAGTAATCGGAGCAGTCTTAATCCCAGGTGCTAAAGCACCACATTTAGTAACAGAGGAAATGGTCAAAGATATGAAAGAAGGTTCAGTTATTGTAGATGTAGCAATTGATCAAGGTGGTTGTGTAGAGACAAGTTATCCAACAACACATCAAAAGCCAACCTTTACCAAGCATGGGGTAATTCATTATTCAGTTACAAATATGCCAGGTGCAGTAGCTAGAACTTCGACTTATGCGTTAACAAATGTAACCTTACCTTATGCAGTCAAGATTGCTAATCAAGGATATCAAGATGCGTTATTAGAGGAACCAGCATTATTAAAGGGATTGAATGTATATGATGGTAAAATTACTTGTCAAGGAGTGGCAGAAGCTTTTGACTTAAAATATTATCCGCCAAAAGAATTATTAACTAATAGATCTCAATCCTAATTATTGCTTAATATAAAGGAGAATCAAGCATGGATAAGGATAGTTTGACTGCAAAGTTTAAATTAAGGCCTGCTTGGGCAGAGATATCTCTAGATAATATTGGTCATAATATTGCTCAGTTTAGGAGTGATTTATCTGATGATAAGCTACTAGCAATAGTAGTCAAAGCAGATGCTTATGGTCATGGAGCAATAGAAGTTGCTAAGGCAGCTATAAAAGAAGGAGCAGATTGGTTAGTAGTGGCTATTTTAGATGAAGCAATTCAATTAAGGAAAGCTGGTTTGACTGAGGTTCCGATCTTAATTTTAGGTTGGACTCCACCTGAGTTAGCTAGTGATGTGGTTAAATACGATCTGATTCAGACTGTTTATGATCATCAACTTGTCGCTAGCTTAGATGCTGCAGGCCAAAAGTTAAATCAGAAAGCTAAGATTCACCTCAAAGTCGATACAGGAATGGGCAGGATTGGTTTACAACCTCAGGAAGTGTTAGAGTTTATGATGGAAATAAATAAATTTGATAATTTAATAGTTGAAGGGATTTATACTCATTTTGCAACAGCAGATGAAGAAGATAAGACATATACTTATCAGCAACTGAATAAATTTGAGCAATTAATTAAGAAGTTAGAAACTGAAGGGTTTGACATTCCAATTAAGCATAGTGCTAATAGTGCAGCATTTTTAGATTTGCCAGAGACATATTTTAATATGGTTAGGTTAGGAATTATAACTTATGGACTTTGGCCCTCTATGGTTGTTGAGCAGAAGAGTGATTTAAGAACAGGGATGAAGTTGAAGGCTAGAATTATTCATTTGAAAGAAGTTCCCGCTGGAACTGATATTAGCTATGGACGAACTTATACAACTACTACCCAACAACAGATAGCAACCTTACCAATAGGTTATGAAGATGGTTATACTAGATTGCTTTCTTCTAATAGTCAGGTATTGATTAAGGGGGAGCGGGTACCAGTAGTTGGTAATGTCTGTATGGATCAATTGATGGTTGATGTAACCGAGATTGATGGAGTAGAAGTAGGAGATGTAGTGACCTTGATCGGGCAAGATGGTGGCGATGAGATTACAGCTACTGAAGTGGCAGATAGAATAGGAACGATCAATTATGAAGTAGTCTGTATGATCAGTAAACGTATTCCGAGAGTTTATATTAAAGATGGAGAGGTTTATAAAATTATAAAGAGTATTTAATATTTAATAATTAATAGTGAATAGCTTAAAAGCAATTGGCGATTGAATTTAATTACAATTATGTGTGATTTTTAATGTGGGCTATGGGGGCTTCGTTTGGAAATATTTTTCTGAGTTTCTAAGAATCACCCCTAATCAAATAATTGAATTAATTTTAAAGCAAAAAATTAGCTAATTCATGTTCTGATTTGATTTTAGGTTTTGTGCTTTAAGATTGTAATTTTAAAAGCTACACTTTTATAATTTGACTACAAATTATAAACTAGTATAAGGGGAGATTAGAGATGAAAGAATACCAGATCGCAATTATCGGTGGTGGGCCAGGTGGCTATGTAGCTGCAATTAAAGCTGCTCAATTAGGGGCCAATGTCTGTTTGATTGAAAAGGAGCAACTGGGAGGAACCTGTTTAAATTGGGGCTGTATTCCAACTAAAGCCTTGACAGCTAGTTGTGATGTAATACGAAATATTAAGAACGCTCGCCGCTTTGGAGTTAAAGTCAATGATTTTGAAGTCGATTGGACAAATATATCAAAAAATAAGGAGCGGAGTGTTCGGCAATTAGTAAGAGGTGTCGAATATTTAATGGAGAAGAATCAGATTGATCTGATCTCTGGAGTTGCTTCTTTTAAAGATAAAAATTTATTGGAAGTAGAAAAAGAAGATGAAACTGTTGAAGTTAAAGCTGATAATGTAATCATTGCTACTGGTTCTAAGCCATTGATTCTGGATCAATTTAATTATGATGGAGAAAAAATTCTGACCAGTAGAGAATTATTAGCCTTAGAAGAGTTACCTGATAGCTTGTTGATTGTAGGAGCAGGGGTGATTGGTACTGAATTTGCTTCTATCTTTGCTACATTAGGTGTTAAGGTGACTGTGGTAGATGTAATGTCTAGACTATTACCGATGGAGGATCAAGAGATCAGTGCTAATTTAGCTCGTGCTTTTAGAAGAGCTCGGATTGATGTCCAAACAGAAAAAGAGATTAGTCAGATAGGGAGAAACGAAGCAGGTGTCACAGCTACTTTAGCTGATGGAGAGGAATTAGAAGCCGATCTTGCTCTATTAGCTATTGGAAGAGAACCTTATGCTGAAGAGCTAAATCTTGATGCAATCGGTTTGGAGCTTGAGAATGGCGCAATCAAGGTTGACCAATATTTAGAAACAGAAATCGATGGCGTTTATGCTATTGGTGATGTGACCGCTAAGATCCAGTTGGCCCATGTAGCATCTAAGCAAGGAATAGTTGCTGTTGAGAATATTTTAGGAGATAAGAAAGAGATGGATTATGATGTGATACCTAATACTATTTTTACCCATCCTGAAGTAGCAAGTGTTGGTTTGACAGAAGAGGAAGCTAAAGAAGAAGGTATTGAAGTTGAAGTCGGTAAGTTCTCCTTTAAGGGAAATGGTAAAGCGGTAACTCTTAATGAAACTCAAGGGTTAGTTAAGATTGTTGCTAATGCGAGGGATGGTAGTATTATTGGGGGACATATTGTTGGCCCACATGCTTCAGACTTAATACATGAAATTACTTTAGCTTTACAAACAAGTTTAAAAGTAGAGGAAGTAGCAGAGATGATTCATGCGCACCCTACTTTATCAGAAGCGATTTTAGAGGCGGCAGAGGATACTGTTGGATATTCGATTCATGGGTAGTTTAATGGTTTCAGTAAAAATCAAGCTTAAAACCTTTATGTTTGTGGGGTTAAGGGGTTTGATTTTGACAGACCACAGTCACAGACACTGACACATAATATCAAGATAAATTTAATCATAGGCAGGGATTATTAACTTTAAGTAGAATATTATAACATATAGTGTAATAATTAATATTATTAATTGGGAGTAGAATATATCGTGAAAGATTTTGGAAGAAGAGAGCATAATATTAAAGTTAATAAGCCAAAGGAAAGCAGTAAGAGGAATAGGTTGAGTAAATTTATTCTTTTTTTATTATTTTTAATTGGAACTGGACTGCTCATTATTTTAATAGTTAACTTTTTGGGTTATCATTCAACTAGAATAGCTACTACTACCTATGGAACTTTAAGGGATAAGATTGAGACTGAAGGGCTTTTGATTAGAAATGAAAAAATCACATTTGCTCCTCAGGAAGGGAAATTGCAATTATATGTATCTGAAGGAGAAAGAGTTAGTGCGGGTACAAGGATAGCTAGTCTTGTTGGGAGAGAAGAAAAAGATCTTTATAATTATAACTCTGGATTGCTAAGTTATCAAATAGATGGTTTGGAAATGACATTAAGAGAAGAAAGTAGAGCAAATTTAACTTATGATCAATTTGTTAACTTAAGAGGAAAGATCAATAAAGTCAGGCCAGAGGAAGAGGTTAATGCTGGGCGTCCAATCTTTAAAATTATTGATAATTTTAAGTTTTATTTGGCTGTGTTATTACCTCAAGATGAAATAATGAATTATGAAGAAGGTTCAAATGTTGAAGTTCTTTTTTCTGAGTTAGATGAACGTTATTTTACTGGAGAAATTGATCAGATTTTATTTGATCAACCTGATAATATTATGATCATTAAGTTTAATAGTTTGACTTCTGATTTAATAGGATTAAGAAAGGCCGAGGTTGAAATTATTAGAGAGGTGTATAGTGGGGTAGTTGTTCCTATTAGTGCTTTAATTGAAGAGGAAGGTACAGTGGGAGTAATGGTCAGTAGTTATACTAATAGGTACTTTAAAGAAGTGGAAGTAGTAGGTAAGGTTGATGAGCAAGTAGTGATTAAAGGTGTAGGGCCAGGGGTTGAGGTTATTTTAACTAATTAGTGGGAGGTTGATATCATGGAAAAGATTTATATTTTGGATACAAATGTTATTTTACATGATCCACAGGCTATTTTTTCTTTTGAGGATAATCAGGTTATTATTCCAATGATAGTCGTTGAAGAGATTGATGAACAGAAAAAAAGGCAAGGTTCTGTGGGGAAAAATGCACGTGTATTTTCCAGATATGTAGATCAGTTGAGGCAAAAAGGAAAGTTAAGTGAGGGAGTTAGGCTAGAAAATTCTGGTTTATTAAAAACTGACTTAAGTTATGAAACTTCTTCTGATCTGCCTCAAGCACTAGATCCTAGTAAGGCAGATAATAAAATAATTTCAACCGTGTTAAATTTTAAAAAGAAGAGTGATATTCCTGTGATCTTAGTCTCAAAAGATATTAATATGAGGATTAAGGCTGATGCTATTGGAGTCAAGGCTGAAGATTATGAGACTGATCGTGTTAATATTGATGAACTTTATTCTGGGGTTAGAAAGATTAAGGTAGCCTCCGATAAGATAGATCAATTTTATCAACAGAATGGCTTAAAACCAGAAGAGTTGAATTTAAATAAAGAATTATTGGCTAATGAATTTGTAAGTTTGGAAGATGAGTTAGGAGGTTCTCAATCTGCTTTGGCCCGTTATGATCAACAAGAGGAATTATTACGTTCTTTTATCTTTAAAGCTGATGATGTTTGGGGGATTGGCCCGCGTAATCGAGAGCAAAGTTGTGCTTTTGAGTTGTTATTAAATGATGAGATTAAATTGGTTACTTTAGTTGGAAAAGCAGGAACTGGTAAGACTTTATTAGCGTTAGCAGCAGGATTAAAAAAAGTTGTTGATGATAAATCTTATAAGAAATTGATTGTTACTAGACCGATTGTACCAATGGGTAATGACTTAGGATATTTGCCTGGAAGTAAAGAAGAGAAATTGAAGCCATGGATGAGGCCGATCTATGATAATATGGAGTTTTTAGTTGGTGGGGGCCAAGACCAAGAGCCAGTTAATGCAATAGCAGATTTGAAGGCGATGAACTTAATCGAGCTGGAAGCGATTACTTATATTAGAGGTAGAAGTATTCCTGATCAATTTATTATTGTTGATGAAGCACAAAATTTAACTCCTCATGAGTTAAAGACGATTATAACTAGAGTTGGAGAGAATACTAAGATTGTGTTGACTGGAGATCCTTATCAAATAGATCATCCTTACTTGGATAGTAATAGTAATGGTTTGACTTATGTTGTAGAAAGGATGAAGGATAAAGAGTTAGTAGGGCATGTTACTTTAAGTAAAGGTGAACGTTCTGAATTAGCGGAATTAGGAGCTGAGGTGTTATAAAGGGTTAAATTTAAGCCTAAGTATAAGCTTAAGTAAGGGTCAAACCCTTCTTTTTCTATGATTTGCTTAACTTTAATTTATAATATTATAACGGCTTAATCAAAAAATACACCTATATAGGTGTATTTTTTGCAGGGAAATAATTATAGCTCGAGAAATAATAATGGAGGAGGTAATTGATAATGACTGTCAAAGAGAGGTTAGTCAAAGTAAAAGAAAAAATCAACGCTGCTGCTAATAGAGTAGGTCGTGATCCTGAAGAGATAAAGTTAGTTGCTGTTTCTAAAAGACAAAGTTTAGATAAAATAAAAAAGATAGTGGCTGAAGGAATTTTGAATTTTGGTGAGAGTAGAGTTCAAGAGTTAAGGGAGAAATATGGTAATCTCGAGCAAGAGGTGAATTGGCATATGGTTGGTCACCTGCAAAGAAATAAAGTCAAATATATAACAAGAATGGATAGATGTGAATTGATTCATTCGCTTGATAGTTTGAGGTTAGCTAAAAAGATTAATAAAAGGGCCAAAATGGAAGATAGAAAGATGAATGTTTTAGTGCAGGTTAATACAGCTGAAGATGAAAATAAATATGGTTTTATGAGTGAAGAGGTTATTGATTTTTTAAGAGAAATTTCTTCGCTTAAACATCTAAGAGTTAAGGGGTTGATGACCATTGCTCCTTATGTAGAGGACTCAGAGGAAGTAAGACCGTACTTTCGGAAATTAAGAAAACTTGCTAATCAAATAAAGGCTAATAAGATACCAGGGGTTGAGATGAAAGAACTATCAATGGGGATGAGCAATGATTTAGAAGTAGCAATTGAAGAGGGAGCTACTATTATTAGGGTTGGTTCGGCGATTTTTGGCCCTAGAAATTACAACAAATGACCTTAATAAAAAAAGTAAGCGAGTTATTTTCTTTTGAATCTGAGATATCATCAGCCCCAAAAGAGCAAGTTGATAGTTCCAATTCTACTGTTGAAGAGAAGCCCAAAAATAAATTTCCCTTACAGACTGATTCTTTAGTTCAAGATTGTAATAGAGAAAATATTGATATTGTACAGCCTACCTCTTTTGAAGAAGCCCAGACAATAGCTGACAAATTAAAAGCAGGACATTTAGTAGTTGTTAATTTGACTGAGGTTAAACGCCGTTTAGCAACAAGGATTATTGACTTTGTAAGTGGAACCTCTTATGCTTTAGGGGGGAATATAGAAAAAGTAGGTGAAGACATCTTTTTATTTGCACCTAAATCTGTTAAAATAAGTTATGGAATTAAGGAAGATAATTCTGATGTTGAAAATTTATCATTAGTTAAGAAAGAGGAGATGAGGAATGCTAGCGGATAAAAAGATAGGTTTTATTGGTGCTGGAGCAATGGCGGAAGCTTTGATTACAGGAATTTTAGAAGCAGAGTTAGTTTCAGCAGAACAGATTTATATTAGTGACTTAAAAGAAGAGAGATTAGAGGAGTTAAAAAGAGAGTATGGAGTAAGATTGGTCAGTAATAATAATGAGCTTGTCAGTGATGTTGATTATATCATTTTAGCAGTTAAACCTAAGGTGATAGGCAAGGTGTTAAATTCCTTAGATGTTGAAATTAAAGAAGGGCAAAAGGTTTTTTCTATTGCTGCTGGAATAAAAGTTGAAGAGGTTGAGTACCACTTAAAGAATGAAGTTCCAGTAATTAGATTAATGCCGAACACTCCTGCTTTAATAGGAGAAGGTGTTACAGCTTATGCTTTAGGAAAAGCAGCTAGTGTTGCAGATGGTGAATTAGTTGAGAGGCTTTTTAGTGGGATAGGAATTGTAATAGGAGTAGAAGAAGAGTTGATGGATGCAGTAACAGGTTTAAGTGGTAGTGGCCCAGCTTATGTCTATTTATTTATTGAAGCATTTACTGATGCAGGAGTTAATGTTGGCTTGGCTAGAGAGGATGCTAATGCTTTAGCATTACAAACTATAATTGGTGCAGCTAAGATGGTTCTTGAGTTAGAAAAACATCCAGCTCAGCTAAAGGATATGGTTACATCGCCTGGAGGGACTACGATAGCTGCTTTGCGACAGTTAGAAAAGGCTGGGTTTAGATCTGCTATTTATGAAGCAGTAGCAACAGCAAGAGACAAAGCAGAAGAATTAAGAAAGGAGTGAAGGTTATGAGTATGAGATTTTTATTAATTAGACTTGTAGATGGAGCATTTAGGATCTATAATTGGATTATCATAGCTAGAATTGTAGCTTCTTGGGTACAACCACCTACTCATCATCAATTTATGAGAGATCTTTTAAATTTTGTTTATCGGACTACGGAACCTGTCCTAGGGCCAATTAGAGAGTTAGTTCCTCTGCCTGGGATTGATATTTCTCCAATTATTGCTTTTATAGTATTAGGGATTATTAGAAATGGTTTAATTCAGTTGTTATGGGCGGTGTTGTAGTTAACTAATAAAGGAGGGATATGATGCTGGATAACGAGAGAATGTTGGCCCATATAAATGAGGAAGAAGAAAAATTTATTTTGAATCAAATTTTAGATAAAGTAGAACTAGCCTTACAGAGACATCAACCTACTTATACTAAATTTTTAAATCCTCACCTCCTTTATTTAGCCAAACCGATCTTAGAGCAAATTGCTGGTCTTAAGTTTTTAGAATATGGTGGCTATAAACGTGCTGAACGTAAAAGGTTAGCTGTGATGCCCGATTATTATATTAAGGATCTGATTGAATCACCGATTAAATTATTAAAGATTACTGGGCAGTTTAAGTTTCAACAGGTTAGCCACCGTGATTTTTTAGGAGCAATTATGGGAACGGGGATTAAAAGAGAGATGGTTGGAGATTTAGTCTTATACGAACAAGGCTGTCAAGCTATTGTTGCTCAAGAGATTATTGGCTATTTATTACTTAACCTCGAGCAGGTTCATCAAATAGGAGTTGAAATCGAAGAAATTTCTTTTGAGCAGCTACAGATTGAATCAGAAAGAGTAAAAGAGATTAGAGATACAGTACCATCTTTACGTTTAGATTCAGTTGCTAGTTCTGGTTTTTCTACTTCTCGAAATAAGATGAGTAGTGAGATTGAAAGTGGCAAAGTAAAGGTTAATTGGAAGGTTGTTACTGATCCTGCTTACTTTTTAGACCAAGATGATATTATCTCTATTCGTGGTCGAGGAAGGATAGAGATAGATGAGTTACTAGGCAAGTCCAAGAAAGGCAGAATTAAACTAAGGTTAAAAAAATATATTTAATTAGGAGGGGGAATAATGTCTTTAACTCCATCAGATATTTATAATAAAGAGTTTGATAAAACTTTTTCTATTTTTTCGTATGATCAACAAGAGGTTGATGATTTTTTAGATCTAATAGCTGCTTATTATGAGGAAGTATTGAATGAAAATAGTAATTTAAAGTTAAAAATAGAAAAATTAGAAGCAGAAATTGAAGAATATAAAGAAAAGGATAAGAAGTTACATCAAACTATAGATCAAGCCCAACAGACGATGGAAACACAAAAAGCTGAAGCAGAAAAGAAAGCTAGTTTGATTTTGGAAGAAGCAAAGTTAAAAGCTGAAAAGATAAAGGAAGAGGCTAGACTTAAAGCTGAAGAGAAATATCAGCAGTATAGAGAGTTAATTGAGCATGAAAAATTATTCAAGATTAAATTCAAAACATTGTTAAAGTCTCATTTAGAGATGTTGGATCAACAAGCTGGTCTAGAACAGATTAAAGAAGAGCTTGATTTTGAAATTAATGAATAAAAAATAGTTAGTTGATACATAATAAAGTAATATATCTATAGTATTTAAAGGTAGGGGAGTAGAATGAAATTTGGAATAATTGGGGCAATGGAGGTAGAGGTTAAGCTATTAAAAGAAGAAATGGAGATTGAAGATAGATTATTGAAAGCTAATATGGAGTTTTATTCTGGTAAGTTACTTGATCATGAAATTGTTGTGGTTCGAAGTGGGATTGGTAAAGTCAATGCAGCTGTCTGCTCTCAAATCTTACTCGATAATTTTGAAGTAGAAGCAGTTTTATTTACAGGGGTAGCTGGGGCTATTGATAGAGAGCTTGAGGTAGGAGATATTGTGATTTCAACAGATGTTGTTCAGCATGATGTTGATATTACGGCTTTTGGTAGAGAGTATGGAGAGATTGCTGAGTTAGATCAAGTTGCGTTTAAGGCTGATGAAGAGTTGGTTGAAGTGGCTAAAGAGGTTGGGGAGGAGTTGGCCAGTTCTGAAAAGATCAAGATTAGTGTAGGACGGATCTTATCTGGGGATCAATTTATTTCAGATGAGAAAAAGGTAGAGTGGTTAAAGGAAACATTTGCAGGGCAATGTATAGAGATGGAAGGAGCAGCAGTAGGTCAAGTAGCTTATTTAAATGATACACCATTTGTAATAATTAGGTCTATCTCTGATAAGGCTGATCAAGAAGCGGAGATATCTTTTGATGAATTTGTTAAATTTGCTGCTAGTAACTCTTATAGAATGATAATGGAGATTTTAAAAAGATTATAAATAGTAGTTGACGAAAGAAAGTAAGTGTATTATAATGATTTATAAATTAAATAATGTTTGAAAAGCGACAATAGAGAAGAGTAAGTAGAGTTAAAATTATAGCGAACTAGGGATGGTGGAAGCCTAGCAATGGAAACTTTTCTGAAGATCATCTCTTAGCTGTTTCTTTGAAATAGTAGTAAAAGGAATCGGTAATAGCCGTTATTTAAATTGAGTGAATATATAAGATTCTAGCTAATAGTTTAATAGCTACTTAGTATATATTAAATTGGGTGGTACCGCGAGTTTACTCTCGTCCCTTAGTGGGATGGGGGTTTTTTTATTAGTGTATAGTTAATAGTGGATAATTAAAGTTAAAGAGTTAGTTTAAAAGTTTTCGGATTTATTCACTATAAGCTACGAACTTTAAATTATAAAAAAGGAGTGTTAATAAAAGATGAATTATAAGGATACGTTGAATTTACCTAATAATGAATTTCCTATGCGGGCTAATTTATCTGAAAGAGAACCTAACTTTCAGAAATATTGGAATGAAAATAGTATTTATGAAAAAGCATTAGAAAAAAGAGAAGGTGCTAAAAAGTTTATATTACATGATGGACCTCCTTATGCTAATGGGGATATTCATATTGGTCATGCTTTAAATAAAATTCTAAAGGATATTGTTACTAGGTATAATCACTTGAAAGGATTTCAAGCTCCTTATGTTCCTGGTTGGGATACTCATGGTTTACCAATCGAACATAAAGTAACTAAGGAATTAGGAGATGAGCGAAAAGAGTTAACAACAACAGAATTAAGAGAAAAATGCAAGGATTATGCTTTGAAATATGTAGAAAGACAGAAAGAGCAATTTAAAAGATTAGGGATTTGGGGTGAATGGGATAATCCATACATTACTTTAGAGCCTGAATATGAAGCTAAACAGATTGATGTTTTTGGAAAGATGGCCCTGAAAGGTTTATTATATCAAGGGTTAAAGCCGGTACACTGGTGTACGAGCTGTGGAACTGCATTAGCAGAAGCAGAAATTGAATATGAAGAGGTTAATGGGCCATCAATTTATGTTAAGTTTCCAGTAAAAAAAGGGAAAGTACTAGATGATGTAGAGCTAACTACAGATGATTATGTTGTTATTTGGACGACTACTCCATGGACTATCCCTTCTAATATGGCAATTTCTATTCATCCTGATTTTGATTATGTAATAGTAGAAGCAGATGGTGATAAGTTAGTAGCTGCTAAAGAATTAGTAGATGAAATGTTGGATACTTGTGGTATTGATGATTATACAATTCTTGCTGAATTTAAAGGAGAAGAGTTGGAAGGGGTTAGTTGTAAGCATCCATTTTATGAGCGGAAGTCGCCATTAATTTTAGGAGAACATGTAACATTAGAGCAAGGTTCTGGTTGTGTACATACAGCTCCTGGACATGGTCATGATGATTATGTTATTTGCCAAGAATATGATATTGAAGTCTATGCTCCAATGAATGATGAAGGGTATTTTACTGAAGAAGCTGGTGAAGAGTTTGCTGGAATGTATTATGATGATGCCAATATTAAAGTAACAAATTTATTAAAAGAAGATGATTTATTGATGGACTTAAGCTTTGTTGATCATTCTTATCCTCATTGTTGGAGATGTAAAGATCCTGTTATTTTTAGAGCTACGGAACAGTGGTTTGCTTCTGTTGAGAATATTAAAGATGAAACTTTACAGGCGATCAAGGAGGTTGATTGGTACCCTGAGTGGGGAGAAGTAAGAATGACTAATATGGTTGCTGATCGAACTGACTGGTGTATTTCTCGTCAAAGGGTCTGGGGGGTACCTATTCCGATCTTTTATTGTCAGGATTGTGATGAGCCATTAATTACTGAAAAGTCTATTAGAACAGTTAAGGAGTTGTTTGGTCAACGAGGTTCAGGAGTTTGGTATGAGTTAGAAGCGAATCAAATATTACCTGAATCTGTTAAGTGTAATTCTTGTGGAAATGATACGTTTGATAAGGAAACTGATATTATGGATGTCTGGTTTGATTCAGGATCAAGCCATGCTGCGGTCTTAGAAAATTACGATGATTTAGAGCGACCAGCAGATTTATATTTAGAAGGGACTGATCAATATCGAGGTTGGTTCAATTCATCTTTATTAACTTCGATTGCTGCTAGAGGAGAAGCACCATATAAAGCTGTAGTAACTAATGGTTTTACACTTGATAAAAATGGTAAAAAGATGTCTAAATCGATAGGCAATGTTGTTTCACCACTTGATGTTATTGAGCAGTATGGGGCAGATATTTTAAGGTTATGGGTTGCTTCTTCTGATTTCAAAGAGGATGTAAGGGTTTCTGATAAGATTTTGCAAGAGAATGCAGAAGTTTATCGACGGATTAGAAATACTTCGCGTTATATTTTAGGTAATTTAGATGACTTTGACCCAGCAGAAGATAAAGTAAGTAAAGATGAATTGACTGAGATTGATCGTTGGGCTTTGTTAAAGTTACAAAGGTTGCTTAAGCAGGTAAATGAAGCATATGAATCGTATGAATATCATAGATTATATCATGCTGTGCACAATTTCTGTACGGTAGAAATGAGTTCCTTCTATCTTGATGTTTTAAAAGATAGATTATACACTTTAAAAGCAGATGATTTAGTACGGCGTTCTGCTCAAACGGTGATGTATGAAATCTTAACTACTTTAATCAAGGTGGTTGCTCCTGTTTTAGTGCATACAGCTGAGGAAGTATGGCGGTATTTACCTGAGGGCAATAACGTTGAAAGTGTATTTTTAGAAGAGTGGCCACAGGTCAAAGAAGATTATTTAGATGAAAAGCTGGAAGAAAAATGGGATCGTCTATTACAAGTGAGAAAAGATGTTTCTAAGGCTTTAGAGTTGGCCCGTAATGAGAAAGTTGTAGGACATTCTCTAGATGCTCAGGTAGATCTTTATGCAGAGCAAGAATTATATGATTTCTTAACTCAATTTGATGATTTAGCAGAACTATTTATTGTCTCTAAGTTAAATCTATTAAACTTTACTACTGAAATCGAGAAAGAGGAATTATATGTTGGTGAAGAAACAAAAATAAAAGTAGCAGTAGCTCAAGCTCCTGGTGATAAATGTGAACGTTGTTGGCATTATAGTAAAACAGTTGGTACTGATAAAGAACATTCAGAAATTTGTGGTGAATGTTTAGAAGTGGTTCAAAACTTATAAGTTTGAACAATTAATTTTATGGAGCCTGCAACTTAATTTAAGTTGTAGGCTTTTTGATTTAAATGTATATTAATTAGAGTATAGGGTATTAATATAGTTAGTGCTTGACAAGTTAAAGATTAGATGTTATTATATTAGGTACTGTTTAAGGGCAATGTGAAAACTTGATTTTTCTTGACAGGTGTGAGCTAATATGTTAAATTATTAGTTGTGCTGATCAAGGGAGAAAACTTTTAATTTTTTCTTGACAAGCTCGAAGTAGAGTGATATACTACTCGATGTTGTCGCAAGAAAAGATTGGCGACAAAAAAGTTTTCAAAAAAGTTCTTGACAAACAAGAGTGAGTTTGATATTATATTAATTGTCGCTTGAGAAAGTGACAGAAAAAGTGAACAAGCAATTCGGTCTTTGAAAACTAAACAATGCAATGTTTCAACTAAGCAAGAAGAGCTAGTCAAACTCGTAATCAATGTGCTTTTGCACATGATATAAACTTTAATTGAGAGTTTGATCCTGGCTCAGGACGAACGCTGGCGGCGTGCTTAACACATGCAAGTCGAGCGAGAAAGCTACCTTCGGGTAGTGAGTAAAGCGGCGGACGGGTGAGTAACGCGTGGGAACATACCTTTAAGACTGGGATAACTTCTTGAAAAGGAAGCTAATACCGGATAAACTCCTTTCGGAGCAAAGATGGCTTTTATGCTATCACTTAAAGATTGGCCCGCGTCCCATTAGCTAGTTGGTGAGATAACAGCTCACCAAGGCAACAATGGGTAGCCGACCTGAGAGGGTGATCGGCCACACTGGGACTGAGACACGGCCCAGACTCCTACGGGAGGCTGCAGTGGGGAATCTTCCGCAATGGACGAAAGTCTGACGGAGCAACGCCGCGTGAGTGAAGAAGGTCTTCGGATCGTAAAGCTCTGTCTTTAGGGAAGAATACTTTAATTGTGAATAACAGTTAGGGTTGACGGTACCTTTAAAGGAAGCCCTGGCTAACTACGTGCCAGCAGCCGCGGTAATACGTAGAGGGCAAGCGTTGTCCGGAATCATTGGGCGTAAAGGGTACGCAGGCGGTCTAGTAAGTCAGAGGTGAAATCCACCGACTCAATCGGTGAACTGCCTTTGAAACTACTAGACTTGAGGATAAGGGAAGAAAGTGGAATTCCTAGTGTAGTGGTGAAATACGTAGATATTAGGAAGAACATCAATGGCGAAGGCAACTTTCTATCTTATACCTGACGCTGAGGTACGAAAGCTAGGGGAGCAAACGGGATTAGATACCCCGGTAGTCCTAGCCGTAAACGCTGGATACTAGGTGTTGGGGGTTCGACCCCCTCGGTGCCGGAGTTAACGCATTAAGTATCCCGCCTGGGGATTACGACCGCAAGGTTGAAACTCAAAGGAATTGACGGGGGCCCGCACAAGCGGCGGAGCATGTGGTTTAATTCGAAGCAACGCGAAGAACCTTACCAGAACTTGACATCCCGTGACTACCTGTGAAAGCAGGGTATAGTCCTTTGGACTACACGAAGACAGGTGGTGCATGGCTGTCGTCAGCTCGTGTCGTGAGATGTTGGGTTAAGTCCCGCAACGAGCGCAACCCCTGTCCTTAGTTGCCAGCACGTCAAGGTGGGGACTCTAAGGAGACTGCCGCGGAAAAACGCGGAGGAAGGTGGGGATGACGTCAAGTCATCATGCCCCTTATGTTCTGGGCTACACACGTGCTACAATGGTCTGTACAGAAGGAAGCGATACCGCAAGGTTTAGCAAATCCTGAAAAGCAGATCTCAGTTCGGATTGCAGGCTGCAACTCGCCTGCATGAAGCTGGAGTCGCTAGTAATCGTGGATCAGAATGCCACGGTGAATACGTTCCCGGGCCTTGTACACACCGCCCGTCACACCACCCGAGTTGGGGGCACCAGAAGTCGTCTAAGGACGCCGAAGGTGTGCCTGGTAAGGGGGGTGAAGTCGTAACAAGGTAGCCGTACCGGAAGGTGCAGCTGGATCACCTCCTTTCTAAGGAGTTATTTCAACTCTAGTCGTAGTTGGAACTTGCATTGTTTAGTTTTGAGAGACTGAAACTAAGTCTAAGTTCAAGTTTAAAGGCTAAGTAAGAACTTAGTTCTTGTCTTGACTAAAACTTAAACTCAGCCTCAGACTTAAAATTTGTACTTTGAAAACTGCACAATAGATAGTGCGTCTAGATTAAGTTAGTAAGGGCGCACGGTGGATGCCTAGGTGTCAGGAGCCGAAGACGGACGTGGCAAGCTGCGAAAAGCCTTGATGAGCTGCAAACAAGTGATGACTCAAGGATGTCCTAATAGGAGCACCAGGTATGGATAATCCCATATCATCTTAAGGTTAATAAATAGCCTTAAGAAGGGAACCGGGTGAATTGAAACATCTTAGTAACCCGAGGAAGAGAAAGCAAAAGCGATTCCCTAAGTAGCGGCGAGCGAAAGGGGAACAGCCCAAACTGTAATAGTGTCAAGCTTATGGGCATTGCTATTACAGGGTAGTAGGACTATCAGACCTTACCATAAAAAGGTCATAGGATAAGCTTCAGTTAATCGAAGTAGCTGGAAAGCTACGCCACAGAAGGTAATAGCCCTGTAGGTGAAAATTGGAGTTGACTAGATAGTATCCTGAGTACCATGAGACACGAGAAACCTCGTGGGAAGCAAGGAGGACCATCTCCTAAGGCTAAATACTTCCTGACAACCGATAGTGAACCAGTACCGTGAGGGAAAGATGAAAAGAACCCCGGGAGGGGAGTGAAATAGAATCTGAAACCGTGTGCCTACAAGCAGTCAGAGGACGTTAAAGTCTGATGGCGTGCTTTTTGCATAACGAACCGACGAGTTATGATCTGTAGCGAAAGGTTAAGCCAAAGAAGGTGAAGCCGTAGCGAAAGCGAGTCTTAAAAGGCGAAAGTTGCAGGTCATAGACCCGAAACCGAGTGATCTATCCATGACCAGGATGAAGCACGTGTAAGAACGTGTGGAGGTCCGAACTGCGTTGGCGTTGAAAAGCCATGGGATGAGTTGTGGATAGGGGTGAAAGGCCAATCGAACTCGGAGATAGCTGGTTCTCCTCGAAATAGCTTTAGGGCTAGCCTCAAGTGTTATAATTTGGCGGTAGAGCACTGATTGGACTAAGGGCTTTATAGAGTTACTGAATCCAGTCAAACTCCAAACGCCATCTTATTAAGCTTGGGAGTCAGACTATGTGGGATAAGCTTCATAGTCGAGAGGGAAACAACCCAGACCGTCAGTTAAGGTCCCAAAGTATGGACTAAGTGGTAAAGGATGTGAGATTGCATAGACAACCAGGATGTTGGCTTAGAAGCAGCCATTCATTTAAAGAGTGCGTAATAGCTCACTGGTCGAGTGATCTTGCGCTGAAAATGTACGGGGCTAAAGTCCATCACCGAAACTACGGATTGGTATAACCAATGGTAGAGGAGCATTCTATATAGGTTGAAGCAGTACCGGAAGGAGCTGTGGACAGTATAGAAGAGATAATGTCGGTATGAGTAACGATAAAATAGGTGAGAATCCTATTCGCTGTAAGTCTAAGGTTTCCTGAGGAAGGCTCGTCCGCTCAGGGTAAGCCGGATCCTAAGCCGAGGCCGAAAGGCGTAGGCGATGGAAAATTGGTTAAAATTCCAATGCTACCTCCTTATCACTATGAGTGATGGGATGACGCAGGAAGATAGGCTAGCCTGGCAACGGTATGTCAGGTTGAAACATTAAGAAGGATGACTTAGGTAAATCCGGGTCGTCATTAACTTTAAGGTGTGACCAGGAGTCTCTACGGAGGCGAAGTAGTTGACTTTACACTGCCAAGAAAAATCTCTAACCAGATAAGAGGTAACCGTACCGCAAATTGACACAGATAGACTAGAAGAGTATTCTAAGGCGCGCGAGAGAACCTTCGTTAAGGAACTCGGCAAAATAACCCCGTAACTTCGGGAGAAGGGGTACCTCATTAGGGTGTATGCTCGAAGAGGTTGCAATAACCAGGCCCAAGCGACTGTTTACCAAAAACACAGGTCTCTGCTAAGACGTAAGTCGATGTATAGGGGCTGACGCCTGCCCGGTGCTGGAAGGTCAAGGGGAAGTGTTAGGCATAAGCTGAAGCGCAGAACTTAAGCCCCAGTAAACGGCGGCCGTAACTATAACGGTCCTAAGGTAGCGAAATTCCTTGTCGGGTAAGTTCCGACCTGCACGAATGGCGCAACGACTTGGGCACTGTCTCAACGAAGGTCTCGGTGAAATTGTATTACCTGTGAAGATGCAGGTTACCCGCGACAGGACGGAAAGACCCCGTGGAGCTTTACTGTAGTCTGATATTGGATTTTGGTACATTATGTACAGCATAAGTGGGAGGCAATGAACTCGGCACGCTAGTGTCGAAGGAGCCTTAAGTGGGATACCACTCTTAATGTGCCGGAATTCTAACCATGCACTGTAATCCAGTGTTGGGACAGTTTCAGATGGGCAGTTTGACTGGGGCGGTCGACTCCTAAAGAGTAACGGAGTCGCCCCAAGGTTCCCTCAGTGCGGTCGGAAATCGCACGTAGAGTGTAAAGGCAGAAGGGAGCTTGACTGCAAGAGCTACAACTCGAGCAGGTACGAAAGTAGGGCTTAGTGATCCGACGGTAGAGCATGGAATTGCCGTCGCTCAACGGATAAAAGTTACCCCGGGGATAACAGGCTTATCTCCCCCAAGAGTTCACATCGACGGGGAGGTTTGGCACCTCGATGTCGGCTCGTCGCATCCTGGAGCTGAAGCAGGTTCCAAGGGTTTGGCTGTTCGCCAATTAAAGCGGTACGCGAGCTGGGTTCAGAACGTCGTGAGACAGTTCGGTCCCTATCCGTCGTGGGCGTAGGATATTTGAAGGGAGCTGTCCCTAGTACGAGAGGACCGGGATGGACGTACCTCTGGTGTACCAGTTGTCTACCAAAGGCATTGCTGGGTAGCTAAGTACGGATTTGATAAACGCTGAAAGCATCTAAGCGTGAAGCTGACCTTGAGATAAGATATCCCATAGAGTGAATCTAGTAAGATCCCTGATAGACTATCAGGTAGATAGGCCAGAGGTATAAGGGTGGCAACATCTTCAGCTGACTGGTACTAATAGATCGAGGGCTTAATCTAGAATATATCTATTGTGCAGTTTTGAATGTATAATAAAGCATTTAATACTGAGTGTTGAAGGAAGATTGAATAGTTAGATACTAAAACTGGTTTTAATTATTAAATCTTCAATATTAAATGTTAATTAAATAAGTTGTTCCCCGATAGCTCAGTTGGTAGAGCGAGTGGCTGTTAACCACTTTGTCGTAGGTTCGAGTCCTACTCGGGGAGCCATTTTACTTTAGATACCCTTGTAGGTGTTTTTTTTTATTTTGAGATTATATTATGAATAAAGGAAGAAAAATGATACTTAGAAAGTTATTTAAATTGAATAAAGGATTTGCAAAATGAATCAAAGTTATGATATATTATTAATTAGTTTGAAGTAATTAAAGTGGTTTAAATGATTGTACTATTATTAAGGTGATAAATATTTAATAAAGAGGTGGGTTAATAGTGGATATTAAGTTAATCAATATTGGATTTGGTAATATTGTTGCTGCTAATCGAATTATTGCAATCGTAAGTCCAGAGTCTGCACCTATTAAAAGGATTATTCAAGATGCTCGTGATCGTGGGATGTTAATTGATGCTACATATGGAAGGAGAACAAGAGCAGTTGTAGTTGCTGATAGTGATCATATTATTTTATCTGCAGTACAACCTGAAACAGTATCACAACGATTAACTGATGATGAGGAATGATATTTTAGTGGAGGAGGTATTTTTTAGAAGAAGATGAAGTATAAAGAAGAAGATCGCAAAGGAAATTTGATAGTTTTTTCTGGGCCTTCTGCAGTAGGAAAAGGTACAGTATTGAATGCTTTATTAGAGGATTATAAAGATATTTCTTATTCTGTATCGGCTACTACTAGAGAAGCAAGACCAGGAGAAGAAGATGGAGTAGACTATTTTTTTATGTCTACAAAAAAATTCAAGTCTTTGATCAAAAAGAATGAATTTATTGAATGGGCCAAAGTGCATAATAATTATTACGGGACTCCTAAAAAATATGTTGAAGAGACCTTAGCAAATGGTCGAGATGTTATTTTGGAAATAGATATTCAGGGAGCGAAGCAAGTGAGAGAATCTTTTGAAGAGGGAATATTTGTATTTTTAGCTCCTCCATCATTAGATGAGTTAGAATCTAGAATTTATAGTCGAGGAACAGAGAGTGAAAAAGCAATTGAAACAAGATTAGAAAATGCTAACCAGGAGTTAAAGCAGATTAAAGAGTATGATTATTTAATTATTAATGATCGAGTAAAGAATGCTGTAAAAAAATTAAAGGCAATAATTTTAGCTGAAAAATGCAAAATATAATATGAAACTTCAAAAGTTATAAAGTAAAGAGGGGGGATAGATATGTTAGCACGTCCAGAAATGAAAGATATATTGGAAAAGTGTGATTCTGTTTTTACTGCAGTTGTAGTTGCTTCTAAACGGGCAAGGGTTTTGAAAGATGAAGAGGAAGAGCTATTAGATGATTATAATGGCTCTAAAGAGGTATCAAAGGCTTTAGAGGAGATTGTAGCTGGAAAAGTAAAACCTAAGACAGAGGATTAAATCTAAATTGGATAATAAGGTGATGATATAGATATGTTGAAGGATAAAACAATTGTCATAGGAGTTACTGGAGGAATAGCCGCTTACAAATCTCTTGAAGTAGTAAGCAGGTTAAAAAAATTAGGAGCTAATGTACATGTGATTATGACTGAAGCTGCTACTAAATTTGTTCAACCACTTACATTTCGTTCATTAAGCCATAATCCTGTAATTGTTGATATGTTCGCTGAACCTCAATCATGGGATGTTGAACATATTTCTTTAGCTGAGAAGGCTGATATATTTTTAGTTGCTCCGGCAACTGCCAATTTAATTGGTAAAGTGGCTAATGGAATTGCAGATGACATGTTATCGACGACAGTAATGGCTACTAAAGCAAAAGTGGTCTTTTCGCCTGCAATGAATGTAAATATGTATCAAAATTCAATTGTTCAAAAAAATATTATAAAATTAAAAGAAGAAGGTTATCGATTCATTGAGCCAGATAAAGGTTATTTAGCTTGTGGAACTGAAGGAAAAGGTAGATTACCTGAGCCTGAGGAGGTTGTTGCTAGTACTGTATCCTATTTATTAAGTCCATGTGATTTAATAGGTAAGAAGGTTTTAATTACAGCAGGAGGAACACAGGAAGATTTGGATCCGGTCAGGTATTTAGGAAATAGATCATCTGGAAAAATGGGATATGAGTTAGCTAGAATTGCTAAAGCTAGAGGAGCAAATGTCACTTTGATTTCTGCCCCTACTCATTTAAATAAGCCTTCAGGGGTTAAAATAATTAAGGTTAGAACTGCTGAGGAGATGTATCAGCAAGTTTTTAGGTATCAAGCTGAGCAGGATATAATAATTATGGCAGCGGCAGTGGCAGATTATACTCCTCAATCTATTGCTGAAAATAAGATAAAAAAAAGTAATGGTTTAACCTTAGAACTAGAAAGAACAACAGATATATTGGAAAAATTAGGTAATGAAAAAGGTGAGCAACTTTTAGTTGGATTTGCTGCAGAGTCAAATAATTTAATTGAAAATGCTCAGCAAAAACTAAAAAAGAAAAAAATTGACTTTATTGTAGCTAATGATATCAGTGCTCGAGATACAGGTTTTGCTTCTGATTTTAATAAAGTTGTAATAATAAGCACCGATGATCAAATTGAAGTGGCCAAAGCTACTAAGTTAGAGGTTGCGGATAGAATCTTTTCAGAGATTGCTAAAACTTTAGTGTAAGGAGTGATAGAGTGGATAAGGTCAAAGTGGAGAGTTTTAGTCTTGATCATACTAAGGTAGATGCTCCTTATGTAAGAAAAGCAGGAAAGATAACTACTCCTCAAGGAGATATTATTCAAAAGTATGATTTAAGATTCGTTCAACCGAACCAAGGAGTAATTCCTACTGGGGCTTTGCATACGTTGGAGCATTTATTAGCTACTTATATACGAGATGAGATGGATTATATTGTTGATATTTCACCAATGGGATGTAGAACTGGGTTTTATTTGATTAGAATTGGTGAACTTGAAATAGAACAGGTGGAAGAAGTATTGATTTTGGTTTTAGAAAAGATACTAAAAGCTGAAATAGAAGATATTCCAGCGACTACGGTTATAGAGTGTGGGAATTATCGTGATCATTCTTTGTTTGGGGCACAGGAATACGCTAAGACAGTTTTAAAAAAATTTACTCAATAAGAAAAGAATCTACTCAGTTAACTGAGTAGATTCTTTTCTTATTGAGTAAATAAAATTCTGATTAAAGTAGTAAATTGATGTTTAATTATTAAAGTTAATGAGTAATTATAAAAAAAGCAGCTAAAAAGGTTGATAAAAGGTGTTTAGTCTGTTATTATAGTAAAGATAACTATATTTTTTTATAGTTTTTTTGCTAACTAAAGATAGGAAAGGAGCTAAGAAAATGGACAAGATAGTAGATAAAGATATTGGTGTAGCATTTAAAACAAAAAGATGGTTATATATCCCGATAGGAATATTGATTTTTATGTGTATGGGGACAGTATATTCCTGGAGTGTTTTTAGAAAACCTGTAGAAGAATTATTAAATATTAATGCTACTCAAAGTGGCTTACCATATATGATCTTTTTAGTTTTTTATGCTGCTTTAATGCCAATAGCAGGTGGATTTATAGATGATTACGGGCCAAAATTAGTAACAATAGTTGGAGGAGGATTGGTTGGTCTTGGGTGGTTTTTATCGAGTTTTACAACAAGTATCATTCAATTATCAATAACTTATGGTGCGATTGCTGGAGCAGGAGTAGGTATAGCTTATGGTGCTCCTATGGCAGTAGTGGCTAAGTGGTTTCCAGATAAGAAAGGTTTAGCAGTTGGTCTTACTTTAGGAGGGTTTGGGCTTTCTCCCTTTGTAACTGCTCCTTTAGCAAATTGGTTGATTGATATATATGGCTTATTTCAAACATTTAGGCTTTTAGGAATAGTTTTTACTATAATTCTTATAATTTTGGCTTTGCCTTTAAAGTTTCCAAAAGGTAATTTAGAAATTAAGGATAATAATTCAGTAGATTTTACTGAGGGAACTTTAGATTTAAATGTTAGAGCTATGATAAAAAATACAACTTTTTATGGATTATGGCTCTGTTTTATATTAGGGACTTTAATAGGTTTGATGGCTATTGCTATTACAAGTCCGGTAGCAGAAGAAATTATTAATTTAGATTCTCAAACTGCTGCTTTTATGGTTTCATTATTTGCCATTTTTAACGGAATAGGAAGACCGATTTTTGGCTGGTTTACGGATGAATTTGGCCCTAGTTATGCTGCTATATTGTCTTATGTATTAATAATAGTGGCTTCTGTTTTAATATTAAATGCTCAAGAAGGTTCTGTAGTCTTATATGGTATAGCTTTTAGTATTTTTTGGTTAAATCTTGGTGGCTGGTTAGCAATTGCTCCAGCAGCTACGGCAATTCTTTTTGGAGATAAAAATTATAGTAAAAATTATGGAGTTGTATTTACTGCTTATGGTGTAGGAGCAATTTTAGGGAATTTAATTTCAGGTAATTTAAGAGATCTGTTAGGAAGTTATATTTATGCATTTTATCCTGTAATTATTTTAGCGGTATTAGGGATAATAACTGCCAGCTTGTTATTGAAACTGCCTCAAGAAAAGGCATAAGAATAAGATGATTTCTAATTGTAGTTTTAGGTTAAGTTATGAACTTATTCAAACATATTAAAATTTAAAAGTTAATTACATTTTTAGAAAGTGGTTTTCTAAGCAAAAAAGACTTGCTTATATAAGCAAGTCTTTTTTGCTTCTATCTTCTATAAGCTGCCATGGATAATACATTATTTACTGTATCAAAATCTAAACCTTTATTTCTTGTTTCTTCAATGATGGTTGGTAAAGCTTCAACAGTTGGTGCTAGACTATTCCCTTCTCCTGTAGCAGAGTGTAATAAAATGATAGCTCCAGGATTAATTCCTGGCAATGTATTATCAAGTAACTCTTCTTTACTATCAACTCTCCAATCGAATGAATCAACAGACCAGTTAACTACTCTATAATTTAAGTCAGCTGCCTTATTTACTACTCTGCTTGAAGCAAAGCCATAAGGTGGTCGTAAAAGAGTGGTTTTCCGGTTGATTATTCGCTCAATTGCTTCTTCTGTCTTCAGTATTTCTTCAGCAATTGTATCATCATTTAATAGATTCAAATTCGGGTGTGACCAGGAGTGGTTACCAATAACATGTCCTTCTTCAACAATCCTCTCAACTATGTGAGGATATCTTTCTACTTTTTTCCCTTCTAAAAAGAAGGTTGCTTTAATATTATATTCCTTTAGTATATTTAAAACTTGTGGTGTATATTTAGTATCTGGACCATCATCAAACGTTAATGCTACTTTATCAGTACCACGATAATAGATTTTTGGCTCTTCTTGTTCTTTAATTTCGGCGGAAATAGAGTCTTCTCGACTTAGCCAACTAGTTGGTGAATATCTTGTTGTAGCATTAGAGTTGTTTGAACTTTCTTTTTCTGGAATTTGATCCTTGTTATTAACTTGCTCTTGATCATTGTCAGGAGCAGAATCACTATTGTTAGAAGGTAGATTTAATCTATTTCCAGGATAAATCAAATCTTGATTATTAAGATTATTAATGTTAGTTAAAGCAGAAATAGTAGTATCGTATTTTCTAGCAATTGTAAATAATGATTCTCCTTCTTTGATAGTGTGAGTTTGGTTGGCATAGCTAATGTCAATACTCACTATGCTTAGTAATAGTGTAATGACTAGTAAGATTATTAGATTGTTTTTTAGTTCGATCAATTATTGTACCTCCTTAGTAAGATATAATTTTAACTCTAGAATAGCACAACTTATATAAGTTCTCAAGCTGTAAATAATGGATACATTAAATTGATATTAAGTTTAATGTTAAGTTGAGATCTACCTTATGGTTGCAACGGTTGGTTTAACATTAAATTTAAGCTATTTTGTAATTAAATTGCAGTAGGTATTGACAGAAATTATCCAATATGTTAAACTTATAATACTTATAAAAAAATCATATAATTATAAATGCATCAAGAGTAGTGGAGGGACAGGCCCTATGAAGCTCGGCAACCACCTTGAAAGAGGAACAGGTGCTAATTCCTGCAAGGATATCCTTGGGAGATGTAGGAGGTTAAGAAGCATCTCTCCTATGAGGAGGGATTTTTTGTTATTATGTTATAGATTTTAATAGTAATGAGCTTAGATATATGATTTTATTGTTCAATTATTAAAGGAGGAAGAATATATGTCTAAAAAATATTTGTTAACATCTGAATCAGTTACTGAAGGGCATCCAGATAAAGTTGCTGATCAGATTTCAGATGCCATATTGGATGAAATTTTAGCTCAAGACCCTCAAGCAAGGGTAGCTTGTGAAACTAGTGTTACAACAGGAATGATTTTAATAGCAGGTGAGATAACTACAGATTGTTATGTTGATATTCCTAAGGTTGCTCGTGAAAAAGTGAAAGAAATCGGTTATACACGGGCCAAGTATGGGTTTGATGGTGATACTTGTGCAGTTTTAACTTCGATTGATGAGCAATCTTCTGATATTGCTCAAGGGGTAGATGAAGCATTAGAAGTTAAGCAGGGTGAAGAAGAGGAAGAAATTGGAGCAGGAGATCAAGGAATTATGTTTGGATATGCTACTAATGAAACTGAAGAATTGATGCCTTTACCAATAACTTTAGCTCATAAGTTAGCAAAGAGGTTGGCTCAAGTAAGAAAAGAAGGAATTTTAAATTATATTAGGCCTGATGGAAAGACACAGGTAACTGTGGAATATGAAGATGATAAACCGGTTAGAATTGATGCAATCGTTGTATCTACTCAACATAATCCTGAAATTAGTTTAGAACAAATTAGAGAAGATATAATCGAATATGTTATTAAAGAAGTAATTGATCCTGATTTTTTAGATCAAGAAACTACATATTATATTAATCCAACTGGAAGATTTGTAATTGGAGGGCCTCAAGGAGATGCAGGGTTGACAGGAAGAAAGATAATTGTAGATACTTATGGGGGATTGGCCCGCCATGGAGGTGGTGCTTTTTCTGGTAAAGATGCAACTAAAGTAGATCGTTCTGCAGCTTATGCTGCTCGTTATGTAGCTAAAAATATTGTTGCAGCTGGTTTAGCTGATAGGTGTGAGGCTCAGCTATCTTATGCTATTGGAGTAGCTCAGCCTGTTTCAATTATGGTTGATACCTTTGGAACTTCTAAGATTGATGAAGTTAAAATTGAAGAACTAATTATGAAACATTTTGATTTGCGACCAAGAAAGATTATTGAGAATTTAGAATTACGTAAGCCTGGATATAGTCAGATAGCAGCTTATGGTCACTTTGGTAGAAATGATTTAGATCTTTCTTGGGAGCGAACTGATAAAGTAGATATTTTGCAAGAAGAAGCTGGAATATAAATATAAGTTAAATTTTTTAAAGCAGGGATGATTATCATCTTTGCTTTTTTTATTGTTATATTTGTGTTAGGAAATTAATTTCGTCCTAGTTTTTTATTTAGATTACTGCTAACTTTTAACTTACAATTAATTTAAAATTTCAGTAAAATTATTAATCAGTTAGAAATTTAGTTTTAGATTGGAATAAATTATTGAATTTTATTGTAAGAGGAATTATAATATTAGTAATAGATGATCTTTTAATTTCGTAGGGAAAGGAGGAGGGATGTGGAAAAGATATTGGTTATAAATGATTCTGAATTTGAACGGAAAGTTTTTAAATATGTTTTAAATCAGTTAAATAAAGAAGTAGTTGAGTCAAAAGAGTTTGAAATTTATAATAAGATAGAAAAGGTGGAACCTGATGTAGTAATAGTTAATTTGATAATGAAGGAGATAAGAGGAGATAATTTAATTCAAGAGATCAAAAAGAGATATCCTAAATTAAAATGCATATTATCCTCTTGTAATCAAATAAATCTTAAGGATTATAGAGATAAAGATGTAGACGCTATTCTTCAAACTCCTGTTGAACAAAATAAGTTAGTAAAGGTTTTTGAATTTTTGAAAAATCAGCAAAAAAAAATTACTGAGCCCAAGACCAGCAAAGAAAAAAATGAAATAGAAGTAAAAAGTGATTTTTCTTTTTATCCTTGCTGTGGTAAAAAAATTGTAGGAGAAGGATTCGAAAAAATTTCTTTTTGTCCCTACTGTGGTAAAGAGATATAATTATTTTTATCTTTGACTGATATTAGACAGTAGTAGCTTAGCAATTTTTTAAGTGATAAAGAAAAGTTGACAATTGGGAAGATAGGTAGTGAATGTCCAACACCTATTGTAATTATCTCACAACAGGTGTTGATTAAAATTGATTGAATTTTTTACAATATTAATTAAAGAGCCACTTTTTTAATAGTCAATTATTCTTCAGATTTATCTTTGAAGTCATGAGGAATAAAGATATTTGATCTTGAGTCATCAAAATTATTGGGTAAAAAGAGATTAGGCCAAGTTGAGTGTAAGAGGCTCTTTTCAAGATACTCCTTTTTAATATCTTGCTGATGATTATCCATTTTACCCCTCCTAAGTTTTGAATATTGACTTATTAATTAGTATTAGTTTATTGATTAAGATTATACTCAGTTATTTTTTTTGATATTTCTATATCAGATCATAAATTAAAAAAATGTTAAAGATTTTAACGAAATTAGTGTTGTAAAAAATATATAAATACTGAATTTACATAGAGTAATTTTAATGATACTGTTAATAATAATAAATGGAGGTGACCCCAATGGGAAATATTATGTCCGATGAAACTAAGTATGAGTTAGCAGAGGAGTTAGGATTTGCTGATAAGGTGAAGGACGGAGATTGGGGAAATATAACCACCAGAGAAGCTGGGTCATTGGTTAAAAGAGCAGTAGAGAAGACAGAAGAATCATTGGCCCAACAGGAAGAGTAGGGATTAATCCCTACTCTTTTTTTAGAAAGTTAGTTAATTAAAAAATCAAATGTTAATTGATATGATAGAGGTGATAAAATTGGAACTTACAATAAAACGTGATAAATTAATAGAAGAAGGGCTTTGTGATCATTGCTTAGGTAGACAATTTGCTAAGTTAGGTTATGGACTTGAAAATTATGAGCGGGGTGCAATATTACGCTATAATAAAGAAGTTAGTAAGAAGGACTTTGTTAAAGACAATATACCAAAACATTCTAAAATTGGTGGAGAATGTTGTTTATGTCAAGGCGTTTTTGAGAAGGTAGAAGATTACGCTAGTTTAGTTTGTAAGACATTAAAGCCATATCAGTTAAATAGTATTTTAGTTGGTGTCTCTTTGCCACAGCAGATGAAAGAAGATGAGAAGAGGTTATGGTCTAAATATGGCAAACAAGATGCAGAATTAATCAAATCGGAACTGAATCGTTTGATCGGCAAGAGGGTATTAAGAAAGCTTAATGTTGAGGTTGACTTTGAACGTCCTGATATTAGTCCGGTAGTTGATATTGATAAGCAGAAGGTTAAATTACAGATTAGCTCACTTTTGATTTATGGTAAGTATAATAAATATATTCGTGGTATATCACAAACAAAGTGGTTCCATGATAGAAGAGTAAAATCGGTAGAAGAGATTATAGCCCAACCAGTACTTGAGGTTGCTGAGGCTGATGGGGCCAAATTTCATGGGGCAGGAAGAGAAGATATTGATGTTAGATGTTTTGGAAAGAGAGATTTTGTTTTAGAGCTGATTAAGCCTAAAAAGAGAAACCTTGATTTGCAAGAATTAGAGAGAAGAATTAATACTTATCAAGAACAAGTTGAAGTCTTTGAGTTGGAATTGACTTCTAAAAAAAAGGTTAAGAAAATAAAGGGTAAGAGGGCTTCTAAGGTTTATAAAGCTTTGATTGTGACAGCTCAAGAGATTGACCCAGATAAGTTGAGTAAGTTAAAGCAACTTAGTGGTACTATCAAGCAACGTACTCCACAACGGGTTAACCATCGCAGAGCAGATATGGTCAGGCAGCGAGAAATCTATAAATTAGAACCAGAAATACTGACTGCTAATAAATTCGAATTAATAATTAAGGCTGAGGCAGGGGCTTATATTAAGGAGCTGATCTCTAGTGATGATGGTCGAACAGAACCTAGTGTTGCTCAGTTGTTAGGTTGTTCAGCTGAATGTGAGAGATTAGATGTAATTGGAATAGATAATTAAATTAATATTTCTGAGCTGAACTTGGGTAATATAAGAGTAAGAGCAAATATAATGAGGAGGAGCTAAATGGATAATCAAGGTTTGCCATCTAGGGGTGAGATTGAAGAGAAGTTTAAGTGGGATTTAACAGCTATTTATGAAAGTGATCAAAAATGGGAAGAAGAGTTTAGTCAAGTGGCAAGTAGAATACCTGAACTTGAATCTTATCAAGGAGAGTTGGCAAAGTCAGCGGATAAATTATTAGCTGGCTTAGAGTTAAGTACTGAATTGAACCGTTTATTAGGAAATCTTTACACATATGCTAATCGCAAAAGTGATGAGGATACAACTAATAGTAAATATCAGGCTTTGCTTGCTAAAGTACAGGGATTGCAGAATCAATTATCCAGTGCTACTTCATTTATTATTCCTGAAATATTACAGTTGCCTGTTGAAAAGTTAAAGGACTTTATAGAACAAGAGGAGGGCCTAGAGCTTTATCAGCAGAATTTAGATGATATTATGAGAAGAAAAGAACATTTCTTGTCGCCAGCGGAAGAGAGGATTATTGCTTTGGCAGGAGAAGTAGCTCAAGGGCCAGAGAATATCTTTGGTATGCTCAATAATGCTGATCTAGATTTTCCAACTATTGAAGATGAGAATGGGGAGCAGATTCAAGTTACTCATGGACGCTTTATTGAGTTATTAAAGAGGGATAATAGAGAAGTAAGAAAATCAGCCTTTGAAGCTTATTATAATCTATACCAGGGTCAAGAAAATACTCTAGCTGCAACTCTAAGTACCAATATTAAGAAGGATCTTTTCTATATGAGAGCTAGAAATTATTCAAGTTCTTTAGAGGCATCATTAGATGGTGATAATATTCCAATTAAGGTTTATGATAATTTATTGCAGACTGTAGAGGATAATTTAGATTACCTACATGATTATATGGAGTTAAGAAAGAGAACATTACCTGTCGATGAACTTCATATGTATGATCTTTATACTCCATTAATTAGAGATATAGAGATGAAGATTGAATATCAAGAAGCTAAGGAGATTATTTTGCGGGCCTTAGAGCCTTTAGGTGAAGAATATTTAAAGGTTGTTAAAGAGTCATTTGAAGATAATTGGATCGATGTTTATGAAAACAAAGGAAAACGTAGTGGTGCTTATTCTGCTTCAGCTTATGATGCTCATCCTTACATTCTATTAAATTATACAGAGCAGATTAATGACCTTTTTACGTTGGCCCATGAGTTAGGACATGCTTTACATTCATATTATTCTAATCAAAAGCAACCTTATATTTATGCTAATTATAGTATTTTTGTAGCAGAGGTTGCTTCGACAGTTAATGAAGCTTTACTAATGCATTATTTACTAGATAATACTGAGGATGAAGAAAAGCGAAAGTATATTTTAAATCATTATTTAGAGCAATTTAGAGGTACAGTCTATCGTCAGACTATGTTTGCAGATTTTGAAAAGCTGATTCATCAGCAAGCAGAAAAAGGTCAGGCTTTGACCTCAGATTTATTAGCAGAGTTATATTATGATTTAAATCAGAAATATTATGGAGAGCAGGTTGTAGTAGATGATCAAATTGCTATTGAATGGGCTAGAATCCCTCATTTCTATTATAACTTTTATGTTTATCAATATGCTACTGGTTTCTCTGCTGCTGTTGCTTTATCACAACAGATTTTAGAGGAAGGTCAAGAAGCTGTTGATAGATATTTAGAATTTTTAAAGGGTGGTAGTTCTGATTACCCACTTAACCTATTACAGCAAGCTGGAGTCGATATGAAATCTTCTGAGCCTATTGAGAAGTCATTAGAGGTATTTTCAGATTTGATTCAAGAGATGGAGCAATTAATTTAATAATTTAAAGGGGCAGATCTTTTAATAAGGTCTGTTTCTTTTTTGAAGCAAGAAATTACTTTAAGTTCTTTAGTTATTAGTAAGGCGATATTTTTATTCAATTCCATAATTTAAATTTTGAGGTGTTAAGTTACTAGAGGTTTTCCTTAGTGATTCTAGAATATTGTAATAATCAAGCTAATTAAATATAATATTAATGGAGGAGTAGTCATGAAAAAATTTGTAATTGTTTTTGTGCTAATGGTTTTAGTAAGTTCATCTACACAAGTGTTGGCTAGAGGATTTGAAGTGGTTGGTGGAAGTACTTATAATACCTTTCTTCTTTCTTTATCTGTTGATGGTGAAGATGTCTTGATTGGAGATGGGATTAAGGAAAGGTTAGAATATGGAGTCGGTTTTTATGCTGGGGGAAGGTATTGGTTGAATGATCGATTGGGAATTGAGGTAGGAGTTGACCAAGCGGCTAGTAGTTATGAAGAGTCCAATTCTGATTCTATCTTTGAGATTGAAGAAGAGTTGGTTGGCCCGTATGCTGGATTGAGGTATCGCTTAAATGATAAATTTCAACTAGAAGCGGGGGCTGTTAACTATTCTTATCAGCAGAGCCAAACTGAAATTTATCAAGATCTAGAGGAATTTGATGAAGTTTCTGCTAGAGGTGGGGGTTTAGGCTTTTTAATAGGAGGGGAATATAACTATTCAATCAGGGAAAATTTATCTTTGATTAGTAGTTTTAATCATCGAATCATAACAATTGATATCAATGAAGCTTATGACTATGAGGAAAGCAGATTGGTTGATGTGGAGAAAGAAAAATTAAATATGGGTGGCTTAAGGGTTAGTCTGGGCATTAGTTATGATTTTTAAGAAGTTATTAACTTAATTTTTCAAGGGAGAGTTACTTAAATAACTCTCCTTTTCTTGATTTTAATAAAGATTAATATTTTAGCATAGTTTTATTTTTTACAATATATTACTAGTATCAGCTAATTTCAAATATATGAGAAAGATGTTTTCCAAATAAGGCAATTATAGAGCAGATATTATAAAAATTCTTTTTAAAATAAGAAAACTTGCGGAATTTATTATTTTGAAAATTGTGGAAAGATATAATTTCTTTGTTAATATGAGCATCACTACCAAAAGTAGCAAGTTTGTCTTCTTGTTTTCTCAATTTTTGAGCAATTAAATTTCTATTTTTAGGGACTGCGTGATTATATATTTCTATTCCATCCGCTTTTTGGAGGGCTTTTTTGATATAAGATTTATTTTTAATATAGTTTTTTTGAGCTATGCCTGCAATATGAGGAATAGAAATAAATGAATTATATTTTTTAGCTTCAGTGAGATAATGTTGGTACATTTTATCAGTTCGTGTGATTTTATATTTATTTTTAAACGGCTCTACACTATTAATATAAAAATCCTCTAGTTCTTGAGCTGTCTTAAAGTAGATTAGGAATTCAAAACTATCTTTACAGCCAACTTCTATCCCAGGAACAACATTTAAATTTTTTGTTGTACATAATTTAAGGTTATTTTTGATTGAATTATGATCAGTGATTGAGATTAGATGGGGGATGTGTTGTAAAAAATTTCTTAAAAATTTGGGCTTAATAAGTCCATCACTATCTTCAGTATGAATATGAAGATCTATATATTCTAGTGAGGCTTGACTTGAAAACTCATCAAAAAAAGCAGGCAAATCATTAGCATTTATCATTAGGTTACTCCTTTACTTATTAGGATATAAAGTTATTATACCATTAAGTGAAGGGCTTTACAAATTACATTGGGAGAATAGATTTTCAATTTATGGAGATTGAGTATAGTTGATCTCTTAATTGTTCTTATTGTTTTATTAAGGACTAATCTTATTGTATTGCTATTAATTAGATATATGATATTTAGCAAAAAAAGTTAAGCTGGTCTCCTAGGAAACCAACTTAACTTTTTATTAATTCTCAATTTCATCTGTTAACTTTCTTTATAAAATATTGATGAACTGTCAAGTCTTGATCTAATTCTGGATGGAATGATGTAACGAATAAATTACCTTGTTCAGCAGCTACAATCTTTCCATCTAGTTGTAATAAAGTGGTAACTCCATCTCCAATTTTAATCATAACTAGATCACTCTCTTTATAGAATACTTAGTTGATAATTATTTACCAACCACGATGGGCTAATTTTTCCTCTTGTGGTAATGTTTCAATATTAATCCCTACCATTGCTTCTCCAATATTTTCAGATACTTCAGCAATTATAGTAGGGTCATCATATTGAGCAGTAGCTTTAACGATAGCTTTGGCCCGTTTTTCTGGATTACCAGATTTGAAGACACCAGAACCAACAAAGACCCCATCGCAACCAAGTTGCATCATCAAAGCAGCATCAGCTGGAGTAGCTACTCCTCCGGCAGCAAAATTGACTACTGGTAATTTAGCATGTTCAGCTACATATTGGACTAAATCAAAAGGAGCACTCATCTCTTTTGCAGCAGTCATTAATTCTCCGCTATCCATAGTAGTTAATCTTCTAATTTGAGAGTTGACTGTTCTCATGTGTCTAACTGCTTCTACTACATTACCTGTACCTGCTTCACCTTTTGTTCTAATCATACCTGCTCCTTCGCCAATTCTGCGTAAAGCTTCACCTAAGTTTGTTGCTCCACAAACAAAAGGAACTTCAAACTTTGATTTGTCTATGTGATTATCTTCATCAGCAGGAGTCAACACTTCACTTTCATCTATGTAATTTACTCCTAATGCTTCTAACACTTGAGCTTCTACAAAGTGACCGATTCTTACTTTGGCCATTACAGGTATAGAAACAGCATTAATGATCTCTTTAATCATTGCTGGGTCAGAAGCTCTAGATACACCACCTTCTTTACGAATATCAGCTGGAACTCTTTCTAAAGCCATAACTGCAACTGCTCCAGCTTCTTCAGCAATTTTTGCTTCTTCTGGATCAGTTACATCCATAATCACCCCACCTTTTAACATTTGAGCTAAGTTTTTGTTCAATTCATATCGTTCAGTCATTATTCTTTTCCTCCTTTTTAGAAATCTTTACAACTAGTTAAGATTAAGTTATAATAAATGTATGGGTATAATATAAAAACAAAAAAAGTGTACCCGTAGTTTATTATGCCAAATTAGCAGTGTGTTGTCAAGAGGGGTACAATGGTTTAGTTTTTTTAGGCACAATTAATTTTTATGTAATAGTTAGGCAATAAGGCGATTAATTTCCATTTTATCATTAAATTTAAATTAGCTATTAATTCACTTTAAATAATAAATGGGGTGTGAGTAATGATTAAAACGATACAATTAGAAAAGGAATTAACCAAACCTTTGTATTTACAATTATATAGTCAAATTAAAAGGTTAATTGAAGAAAGAAAGCTGCAGGCTCATGATAAATTACCTTCAATAAGAAGATTAGCTGAAGAGTTACAAGTTAATACTGTAACTATTGTTAATGGCTATAATGTATTAGAAGAGGAAGGCTTAGTTTATAAAAAAGTAGGTAGTGGTACTTTTGTTATGCCTAATGAGGAAATTAAAGATAAACTTGAACCTAGTAAAGAAGAAAGCGATGAGTTAGAGTTAAAGAAGAGGGAAGGGATAATTAACTTTGGAACGGTTGCTCCCAGCCCTAGTCTATTTCCAATTCAATCTTTTAAAAGATTATTAAATCAGGTGCTTGATCGTGATCAAGGTTATGCTTTTGGTTATCAAAAAAGCCAAGGCTATTTACCACTGCGGGAATCAATTGCTCAATATGTGGAAAAATATCAGATAGAGATTGGTTCTGAGCAAATTCAGATTGTTTCTGGAGCTCAACAAGGCCTTGATGTATTGGCTAAGACGTTTTTAGACTATGGAGATACTGTTTTTGTAGAACGACCGACTTATCCTGGAGCTATTTCAGCATTTAAGTCAAGAAAGGTAGAGTTAATAGATATTCCCATTGAAAAAGATGGTTTGAATTTGAAGAAGTTAGAGAAGTTGCTGAAGCGTTATAAGCCGAAGTTTCTTTATTTAATGCCTAATTTTCAGAACCCAACGGGCTATAGCTATTCCTTAGATAAAAAGAAGGAGTTATTAAATTTAGCTGATCAATATGAATTATTAATTATTGAAGATGATTGTGTCAGTGATCTAAGTTATCTGGGCCAACCTCGTAAATCTCTAAAGGCATTGGATATGGAAGATAAGGTAATCTATCTAAAGAGTTTTTCTAAGCTCTATATGCCAGGGTTGAGATTAGCTTTTATGATTATTCCCTCCAGTTACTGTGAAGATATCTTATTATCGAAGTATTTGTCTGATATTTTTACTGATGGATTGGTGCAGCGAGTGTTAGACCTTTACTTTCGTAAAGAAGATTGGCAAGAACAATTAAACTGTTTAAAAGAAAAGTATAGTCAGCGTTATCAAGTGATGATTACTGCTTTAAAGAAGTATTTACCTTCAGATATCGATTATATAGAACCAGAAGGTGGACTTAATTTATGGTTGAAGTTACCTCAACAAATTTCTGTTTCTAAATTACATAAGACATTACGTAAAGATGGTGTAAATATAGCCCCCGGAGCATTATTCTATCATACTAAGCCCCGAAAAAATAGAATTAGATTGAGTATTGCAGCAGTTACCTGCCAACAAATTGAAACAGGAATACAACGGTTAGGCCAAAGGCTTAAAGAGGAGTTGGAAGAGGAGAAAGATTATAGATTTGATGACTCATTGATGCCTTTAGTTTAGTTTTTAGATTGTTGCTCAATTTTTAGTATAATATCAACTGCATCCTCCAATGTTGCTAAAGAGTAATCGGCTGTCGGACATTTGGCCCCTAATTTGATTGTAGTACAGTCTGCTTGATTACCAGCTTCAATATCAGAGTCTCGATCTCCAACTAGATAGGACTTCTTAAGCTCAATATCATGTTTATCAGCAAGTTCAAAAATCATACCTGGTTTTGGTTTGCGACAGTTACAGTCTGATTTGAAATGAGGACAATAAGCAATATCATCTATAGTTGCATCCTTTAGTTTTAGTTGTTCGATTAGATGTTGGTGAATTTCTTCTAAATCTTGCGCAGTGAAATAACCTGACTCAATACCCCCTTGATTGGTAACAACATAAACTTTGAAACAAGCTTGGTTTAGTTTTTTTATTGAATTGGCAGTCCAAGGATATAATGTTAAATCTTCTGCTTGGTTAACAGGTTGATCATATTTATTAATTACTCCATCACGATCTAAAAAGACAGCTTTAGTCATTTTCCCCCTCCTTATATTTAATATTTTCTTGATGTTTATTTGTTATGCAGGTAATATTTAATTTGTTTTTTTCACTTCCAAGCCTTAATTTTTATTTTATGAAGAATAATATTATTAGTTATAAAGTAATATTGTTTGTTAACATTTTCTTAATAATTGTCTGTTATACTAATTATTAGAGACCAAAATGATTATAAAATAATTTGAGTATCAGTGCTGATGTGAGATAAGTTTATTTTTTTAGCTTAAAAGTCTTTAGAGTTCTTGTTTTTAGCTGACACTATTAATTAAGTGGAAGAGGTGAATTAAATGAGCCAAGAAAAGGTATTAATTGTTGATGATGATCAAAATGTAATAGAGATTTTAAAATTATATTTAAATAAAGAAGACTTTATTGTTTTGAGTGCTCAAGATGGTCAAGAAGCAATTCGGAAGACCAATCAGGAAGGACCAGATTTAATTATTTTAGATATTATGATGCCTAAATTAGATGGGTTAGAGGTTTGTAAGGAATTAAGAAAGGATAATCAGATTCCGATTATCTTACTTTCGGCAAAGAGTGAAGAGTTTGATCGGGTTTTAGGACTGGAGTTAGGAGCGGATGATTATGTGATTAAGCCTTTTAGCCCTCGAGAGGTGGTTGCTAGAGTCAAGGTGATTTTGAAACGGATAAATAAAAACAATAACCCTGAAAAAGAATATGATTTAGTTGAATACCCTAATGTAAGTATTAATCCTAAGGAACGAAGAGTTGAAGTTGAAGGAGAAGTAGTTGAGTTATCACCTAAGGAATATGAATTATTACTGCTATTAGCAAAACATCCTAATCAAGTATTTAAGCGAGAACAGTTATGTGAGAAGGTTTGGGGGTTAGATTATTATGGCGGTTTGAGAACGGTAGATGTTCATATTAAATGGCTTAGAGATAAACTTGAAGTTGATTATATCAAAACGATTTGGGGGGTAGGTTATAAATTTGAGGTTGACTAAGATGTTTAATAACTTATTTAGTAAGATAATGGCCAGTTATATCTTAATCCCTATTTTGATCTTATCAGTTTTGCTTATTATATTACCTGATCATCTAGAAGATTACTTTATTCAAGCTAAAGAAAGTGAACTAGTTGAAAGGGGCCAACTGATCACAAGATTATTCAGTCAAAGGGAGGATCAATTTAAAGGTGGAGATATCGATACTTTATTGAGTATGGCAGAGGAACTAGGGGATACTAGTTTATTAATTATAGATGATAAGGGAAATATTATTACACAAGGAAGAAGGATGATGGATATGATGAGACAGCATCATCAAGGCAGACAAGATCATCCTAAAGGTATGATGCATCATAATCATAATCACTATGAACATCATAATAGAATAGTAGAAGGATTAGAGGAAGAATTAGAGATTATCTTAGCGGGAGAAAAATTGATTTTTAAAGGAAAAAACCCAATTTTTGAACAGCAGATGGTAGGAGTAGCTCAGTCGATTTCTCCTAACTTGGCCTTGTTTTTGTTATCGCCGATAGAAGAATTACAAAAAACAGTAATTAAGGTTCGTAATTTGACTATCCAAGTAATCATAGCAGCTATTGTTTTAGCTTTGATTTTGGGTTATTTCATTTCAAAAGGGATTACTCAGCCACTTCAGAATATGCAAGATAAAGTTAAACAGATGGCAGCAGGTGATTTTAAGGTTAAATTAGAAGATCTCCCTCAGGATGAAATTGGTCAGTTGGGAAGGTCTTTTAACTATTTAGCAGAAAAACTAGAGCGAAATATTAAAGCTTTAAATAAAGAAAAAAGAAAAATGGAAAGTATGTTAACCAGTATGGCAGAAGGTGTATTGGGGGTTTCTATGACAGGGGAAATTTTATTAGCTAACCCTAGAATAAAGGAGATTTTTAAGATAGAAAGTGAAGTTATAGAGCAAAAAACAATTGATTATTTTAATAAGGAAGTGGTAGAATTAGTTGATCAAGTTTTAGAAAGGAAGGAAGGATTATCTAAAAAAGTAGATTATCAAGCTAAGGTGATTGCTGCTCATGCGGCACCTATTAGAAAAGAGAAGGGGCAGTTAATAGGGGTAATTATTTTAGTAAGGGATATTACTGAACTAGAAAGGTTAGATGAGATGAGGAGGTTATTTGTAGCAAATGCCTCTCATGAATTAAAGACTCCCTTAACAGCAATTCAAGGTTATTTGGAAGCTATCTTAGATGGAATGGTTGAAGAAGAAGTTCAGGGAGAGTATTTAAAACGGGTTTTAGGTGAAACAAAAAGAATGAACCATTTAGTGACTGATATTTTAAATTTATCTCGTTTGCAATCAGACCAGATAGAGTTTAACTTAGAAGAAGTTGAGCTTGTTTCTTTAATAAAATCGGTAATTGTAAATTTAGAATCTAAGATAAAGGGTAAGACAGTTAAGTTGAATGGAGGTGAAGAGGTTAAAATAATGAGTGACTATGATCGTTTGAGGGAAGTAATTATAAATCTATTGAGTAATGCTATTAAATATACTGCTGATGATGGTCAGATTGAAATTGAAGTAGTTAAACAAGAAGAACTGGTAGAAGTCATTCTTTTTGATGATGGAATTGGGATTCCAGATGATGAGCTACCTTATATTTGGGAAAGGTTTTATCAAGTTGATAGAGTAAGAAGTCCTGACTCTGAAGGTACAGGATTAGGATTAGCAATTGTCAAAGAGATTATAGATGGTTTAGGAGGAGAAGTGATGGTAGAGAGCGAACAGGGGGTTGGTAGTAAATTCAGTTTCAAATTAAATAGGTAAAGGCTGACTTTTCTGGGGTGTTTTTTATTTATTTAAACTAATTTTTTTAATAATTTTGGGTAATATATTATAATGATAGAAGAGAGGGTGATGGTATGCCTTTAGAGTTTAGTAGTGATCTAAACTTTGCTTTAGATGAATTGATTACTAACGAGCAGATTATTGGGCAGCCTACTCAAGTAGCTGATATGTTGTTAGTTCCAGTTAGTGATTTGATTATCGGGGCAGGGGTAGGTACTGGAGCAAAAGCAAGGTTAGCAGGAGGAGGCGGAGGAGTTTATCTAATGCCTAAGGCAATTATTATAATTAGTTCTGACCAAGAGGTATCTTTATTACCTTTGGGAGTTGATGAGAGTGGTGAAGAGGTTGAAGGTTTAGTACCTAAGGTGTTGGGAGAAGTTGAGGAGCTAATTGGGAATAGTTAAGACAGGCCAGATGAATAGCTTATATGTGTTAGAACTAAATTTAAGTTCAAGTTTAAGTTTAAGTCTGAGTAATAGCTAAAACCCTTAGATTTTTAATGGTTGGCTTAACCTCAACTTTAGCCTTAAACTTAAGCTAAATTGCAAGAAAGGATGAGCAGTTATTTTTAGATTACGAGAACAAGCTGGAATTAAATATTATGTTATTGAGGAATTTGAGAAGACAGGTCTGGTAAAGCATGCTTTTACAACAAGAGTTGGAGGGGTCAGTAGTGGTGATTATACTAGTTTGAATTTAGGACTGCATGTGGGAGATAATCAAGTGGATGTATTGGAAAATCGCAAACAGGTCTGTAAATTATTGGATTCAGATCACAAAAAGTTAGTAGCAGCTAAGCAGATGCATAATGATCGAATTAAGTTTGTGGAACAAGAGGATCAAGGGAAAGGGGCTTTAGATTATCGATCAGCACTGGATAATTTTGATGCTTTATTGACAGATCAACCACAAATACTATTGACATCTTATTATGCCGATTGTACTCCCATTTTAATTTTAGATTCCGTTCAGAAGGTCGTAGGCTTAGTCCATGCTGGATGGAAAGGAACGGTCAAGAAGGTTGCTCAACAGGCTGTTATGAGAATGATTGATAGTTATGAAAGTAAACCTGAAGATATCTTAGTTGGGATTGGCCCGGCAATAGGCAGTTGCTGTTATGAAGTAGATCAACAAGTAATAACTCCTTTGAGTAATGGTTTTGAGGAGTGGGAGCAATTAGTTGAAAAAAATGGTGATACAAGTTGGAAGCTAGATATAGCTTTAGCTAATAAAGTACAATTAAAGAAGATTGGGCTTCAAGAGAAGAATATTATAGCCAGTAACTTGTGTACTTTTTGCAATTCTGATTTGTTCTTTTCCTATCGTAAAGAAGGAGGGAAGACAGGTCGAATGGCTAGTTTAATTAAGTTAGTTTAGATTGAAATTAAAAGTAAATTAGAAAGGGCGGCTTAGTTATGCAAAAACAGAAAATATTAATTATAGATGATGATAAGAATATCTGTCAAATTTTAAAAGAGTATTTTGAATTTGAAAATTTTCAAGTTGCAATTGCTAATGATGGAGCTGAAGGGTTAAAAAAACTTGAGTCAGAAAAGCCAAGCTTGATTATACTGGATATTATGCTACCTAAGATGAATGGCTGGGAGGTTTGTCAAAAGTTAAGACCTCAAGATGATACTCCGATTATAATGTTAAGTGCTAAGACTGAAAAGACAGATCGAATTACAGGGTTAGAATTAGGTGCTGATGATTATGTAACCAAACCTTTCAGCCCTAAGGAAGTAGTAGCTAGGGCCAAAGCTATTTTAAGAAGGGCTGGTAGAGATGTAACAGATAATGATTTGTTACAATATCCTAAATTAGAGATAAACAAGGATTATAGAGTTGTTACCGTCGGTGCTGAGCAAGTAAGCTTAACACCTAAGGAGTTTGATTTATTATGGACCCTTGCTGTTGCTCCTCGGCAAGTTTTTCCTCGTGAAAAGTTATTAAAAAAGGTTTGGGGATATGATTATTTTGGTGATATTAGAACGGTTGATACCCATATAAAATCATTGCGTAAAAAACTAGGCAATGAAACTAGAGATTATATTAAAACTGTTTGGGGAGTGGGATATAAGTTTGAGGTGATGGAAGATTAAAAATAACACTTTATTTACTAGATTATTAATCCGTTTTTTGTTGATTTCTTTAATAATCATTGTAGTGTTAGGATTTTCTATGATTTATTTTTTTAGAAGTTTTTATTTTGAAAAGAGAGAAACAGAGATTATAAACAATAATAGAACAATGATGAACTTTATTTCTCAATCATTAGCTGATGATGATAGGATTGAAACTTTTAACTGGTTAAGGATTGTAGCAGAACTAAACTCAGGACAAGCATGGATTATAAATAAAGAAGGCTATTTATTATCCAGTTATCCTGCACTAACTGATAAAAAGGATAAGCGAATTAAATTTTTAGAATCTGAGGAAATTTTAGCTGGTAATATTGTTTCAAGTAGGGTTGAATCGGCTCATTTTGAAAGACCAATGTTGTTGATAGGAATGCCAGTTTATTATTCAGGGAATATAGAAGGAGCATTACTGCTCTTTACTTCAGTAGCTGGAATAAATTCAACTATTCGGCAAGTCCAAAAAATGATGTTATTCTCTTCTTTATTAGCAATCTTACTAGCAATGATAGTAGCTTATAGTTGGTCAAAGTCATTATCTGCTCCGCTACGGAAGTTGGGTAAAGTTGCTATTGAATTAAGTCAAGGTGCATTTGGGAAGACTGTTGAAGTTGATGCTGAAGGTGAGGTTGGTACTTTAGCTTATAGTATGAATTACTTGTCACAAAGACTAGAAGAAACAATTGATGATTTGAGAGAAGAACGTAATAAATTAAAATATATTTTAACAGGAATGAAAGAAGGTGTCTTGACTGTTAATCGACAGAAGAAAATAATTTTAATTAATCAATCTGCTATAAAGTTACTTGATCTTAAAAATAAGGCTAGAGTTGTTGAACAGCAGCTTGAAATTATAGAAAATGGCAAGATTGAAGAACTATTTAGAAATGCATTACATGATCAAGAACCTTATCGAGAGGAATTATTTTTAGGAAAAAAGAATAATCAAAAGAGAATTTTGATTCATGCTACGCCCATTTATATTAAGAAGAGTCAGTTGTGGGGGGTAGTAGGGTTGTTTCAGGATATTAGTCAAAGGTGGCGTTTTGAACAATTACAGAAGGACTTTGTAGCAAACGTATCTCATGAATTAAAAGCACCTCTTTCTTCAATTAAAGGTTCTAGTGAAATTTTATTAGACGGAATTATAGTTGACAAAGAGCAACAACAAAATTACTTACAAATCATTTTAAACGAAACTAACCGATTGGCCCAATTGGTAAATGAAATACTTGATTTAGCAGAAGCAGATAACAATGAGGTGAGTTTTAAGTTAGAAAAAGTAGCAGTTAAGCAACTATTAGAGCAGGTTCGTCTTGTCTTTAGGAAAGGTTTAAAACAGGAAGAAACATCTTTAACTATAATCAAACCAGAAGAAGAAGTTCATGTCTGGGCCAATGAAGAAAAGATCAAGCAAGTTTTATTAAATTTATTAAATAATGCTTATAAATTTTCTGATGATAAGCTTAGGATAACTCTAGGAGCAGTTAAAGTTGATTCAAACAAGGTTAAATTTTGGGTTGAAGATGAGGGGATTGGAATTCCACAAGGTGAGTTAGAGAATGTTTGGGAAAGATTCTATAAAGTAGATAAGGCTCGTACTCCAGATGAAGGAGGGAGTGGTTTAGGATTAGCCATAGTGAAAGAGATAATTAATCAGCACCAGGGAGAGATTTTTGTTGAGAGTGATTTAGGAATAGGTTCTACATTTGGGTTTTATTTATTAGAATATACTGATTAATTCTTTTTTATTATTTTTCAAGTTTTTCTCACAACTTTCTCACAAACAGCCTATATACTTATAATTGAAATCGTGATTTGCGATTGGATAGAATATATTTTTAAAATTAAATTAGGAGGGATTAGTCATGTTTGGGAAAAAAGGAATTGCATTAGTTTTAGTAGCGGTATTTAGTTTTGTGTTGATTGGTTGTGGTGCTCCCCCTGAAGAAGTTGAAGGTGAAGAAGAGCCGGTTGAACCAGGGGTGGAAGAAGAATTTGAGGGGTTTGAAGATGATTTAGATTAATCTGTAAATTGACAGAAATTCAAGTTAATAAGAAGGAAAATCTTTGAGGAGGTAATAAATTTTGTCTAAACAAAGAATATTAATCGGAGCATTAGTCTTACTTTTAGCTGTAGGAAGTATAATGATTAACCTTTCTAGCGAGGTCAGGGCAGAAGCAAATAAAATTGGTTATCTTAATTTAGAAGAAGTTTATGAAGTACATCCTGAAGTAGTAAAAGCAAATCAATCATTAGAAAAGGAAGCACAAGCATTGCAAAATGAGTTTCAACAAAAAATGAGTCAGTTAGATCCTGAAGAAGATCAGGAGCAGATGCAACAAATTCAACAGCAGTTTCAGCAACAATTTACTCAACTTCAACAAGGTGAGATGGAAGAGATAGAACGTAAGATACAGCCAGATCTTGATCAAGTTCGTCAAGAATTGGGCTTAGATTTAATTGTAAATCAAGAAGTGGTAGTTAATGGTGGTCAAGATGTAACGGAAGAAGTAAAAGAGTATTTTGAAAATCTATAAGAATATAAGTATTTAGTAAAGCATTAAGGGAGGGTTATAACCCTCCCTTAATGCTTTTTACTTGTTAAATTATGGTTAAGTTTTTGACTTTAATTTAGGTTTCTGTTATAATTGAAATTAAAGTTTAATATTTCAAAAAGAGATTTATTATCTTTAAGTGATAAGATTTTAGGGGGAGGAAGTGTAAAGTTGGAGATTAAAAGAAAGATTATTGGAGGTTTAGCTGTAGTCTTAATTGTTGCTGGATTGATTGTTTTACCATTGCAAACAGTAGAAGCAACAGGGAATGATATTGGTTATGTAAGTGAAGAAGTTTATGAAGTACATCCTGAAGTTGTTAAATTTCAACAAGACATGCAACAACAGATTCAAGCTTATGAACAACAGTTTATGGAAGAAATAAGTGGGCTAGATCAACAAGAGGATATGCAAGAGATTCAGCAGATTCAACAACAGGTTGAACAACAGATTCAGATTGAACAAGCAGAAAAGCAAGAAAAGTTGTTTGAAAAGGTAGAGGCTGATTTGGAAAACGTAAGAGAAGAATTAGGTTTGGATATTATCTTACATGAGCAAGTAGTTATCAGTGGAGGGCAAGATGTGACTGAAGAAGTAAAAGATTATTTTGAAAATATGTAAATTAATAATAAATCAAATGGGATCGTCAGTTGATACTGACGATCTTTTTCTTTTTATGTTGCTTTTAATTATTCTTTAAAGTTGCTAAGCAGCAAGCTTGCTCTTATCTTTTAATAATTATGAACCTATTTGAATAAAAAGAGCAAATGTGATATTATGAGGAGAAATATTGAGTAGGAGAGGAGTTAAAAGTATGGTTCAAACAGAAGCTTTGATGACGTTTGTTGTTTATTTTTTATTATTAATGGGTCTGGGGGTTTATTTTTATAAACAGACTACTGATTTGGAAGATTATTTACTTGGTGGTAGAGAGATGGGGAGTTGGGTTACTGCTTTATCAGCACAAGCGAGTGATATGAGTGGTTGGTTATTGATGGGCTTGCCTGGAGCTGTTTATTTAGGTGGAATGGCTGAAGCTTGGATAGCAATTGGATTGTTACTAGGAACCTTTTTCAATTGGAAATTAGTTCCTGCAAGATTGAGGCTTTATACTCAAGAGACTGATACTATGACATTACCGTCTTTTTTTGAAGAGAGGTTTAAAGACCCTACTGGGATGTTAAGAACTATAACTGCAATAATAATTTTATTCTTTTTTACGATTTATTCTTCTTCTGGGTTAGTTGCAGCGGGAAGGCTGTTTGAAGCTATGTTTAATATTGATTATACTACAGCAGTATTAATCGGCTCTGGAGTAGTTATTTTATATACATTTTTAGGCGGATTTCTAGCAGTTAGTTGGACAGATTTCTTTCAAGGGATATTGATGTTTTGTGCAATTATAATTGTTCCAATTCTTGCTTATAACTTTGTAGGTGGAACAACTATTATTATAGAAACAATGGAAGTTAGGGAGATTTCTAAGTATTTAATCCCTAGAGAGGAAGGTATACCTTTATTAGCCATACTCTCAGCTTTAGCTTGGGGGTTAGGTTATTTTGGACAACCTCATATCTTGGCTCGATTTATGGGAGTTAAGTCTGTTGAAGAATTACCAAAAGCAATGACAATAGCAATGATTTGGGTTGTTATTTCTTTACTTGGAGCAGTAATAATCGGTTTAATTTCAATTCCTATGTTTGAAGGTTTGGCAGAAGGAACACATGAAAAAGTCTTTATTTATATGATTGAAAAATTGTTCAGTCCGTGGTTTGGTGGAATATTATTAGCTGCAATTTTATCAGCGATTATGTCTACTATTGATTCTCAATTATTGGTTTCATCTTCTGCATTGACGGAGGATTTATATAAAAAGTTAATCAATAAGGAGGCTTCAAGGCAAGAGTTGGTGTGGACAGGACGGATTAGTGTAGTTATTATTTCAATAATTGCTTTATTTTTAGCTTTAAATCCTGAAAATACAGTTTTAGGGTTGGTAGCATATGCATGGGGTGGATTTGGAGCTGCTTTTGGCCCAGTAGTTTTATTTGCTCTCTTTTCTAGGCAAACAACTTGGAAATCTGTTTTAATTGGAATGATTACAGGAACAGTAGTGTTGGTTATTTGGAAAGAAGTGGGGTTAGATGGGGTATTGTATGAAATTGTACCTGGTTTTATTGTTAATTCAGGAATGATCTATCTGTCAAACTTATTTATCAATCAAGATAATGAAATTATTCTTGAAGAATATGATAAGATTGTAGAGAAAATTGAAGCTAAAAAGATTGATCCTAAAGAGGCTATTAATTCTTAAAAGTAGCTGTATAATAACTTAATTTAGCAACGTGTTTGTTTAATTAGTTAAAGAACTTGACATTAACTGTATAAAGATTTATAATTATCATAAATATAATATAATCCGACACAAAAAGCAGAAAATAGTCACATTTTTACTGCAATATGATTAATTTAGCAAATAATTTAGAAAGATAGCTAATTTAGCTAATATAATAAATGTGCTAGCATTAAAGGTCTTCTTTAACATTTAGGTGTAAGTGCAATATTGATCATATTACTTTAGGGTTTAAAAGGTTAGGAGAGCTAGATATCTTAAAATTTTATTTTGAATAGATAATATTAATTTACTTTTTGTAGGTTAATTATAATATATTATTCTAATACTTTTGTTACTTAGAAAGAAGCTGAGTAATAGTGAGAAATGAGTAGGTTCAAAATTAATTTTAATTTAAGTGAGGAGTGAGAAGGATGAATAATGATTTGCAGGAAAGAGAGAATTGGACATCAAAACTTGGATTTATTTTGGCAGCTGCTGGTTCAGCAGTTGGTTTAGGTAACATTTGGCGTTTTCCTTATGTTACAGGAGAAAATGGTGGTGCGGCTTTTTTATTGATCTATCTTATCGCTATTATTTTAATAGGTTATCCAGTAATGGTTGCGGAGATGTCTTTAGGGCGTAAGACAGAAAAAAACCCAGTTGGTGCTTTTAAAAATTTGGCCCCAGACACACCTTGGTGGTTAGTAGGAGCGTTGGGTGTATTTACAGGGTTTGTAATTTTAAGTTATTATTCAGTAATTGCTGGTTGGTCAATGGCTTATATTGTACAAGCAGCAAATGGATTTACTAGTGAGATGGATTTTGCAGGTTTATTTGGAGGTCATATTAGTAGTGTTGGTGAACCGCTTTTATGGCATGCTACTTTTATGGGAATAACTATTGGTATTATTAGTGCTGGAGTTGTAAAAGGAATTCAGAAAGCAGTGAAGATTTTAATGCCTATTTTATTTATCTTGTTAGTAGCACTGGTCTTTCGTTCTGTATCATTAGAGGGGGCAGGAGAAGGTTTAGCATTTTATTTAGCACCTGATTTTAGTCAACTTACTTGGTATAGTCTCAATGAAGCAATTGCTCAGGCATTCTTTACATTAAGTCTTGGTATGGGTGCTATGATTACTTATGGCAGTTACTTATCTAAAGATGATAATATCAGTGATAGTGCTGGGTATGTACTTGGGCTTGATACATTAATTGCAGTTTTATCTGGATTTGCTATTTTTCCTGCTGTATTTGCTTTAGGATTAAGTCCAGATGCTGGACCAGGTTTAACTTTTATTACTTTACCAGCAGTCTTTGCTGAAATGCCGCTAGGTACTCTATTTGGGTTCTTGTTTTTTGTATTACTAACAATTGCTGCTATAACTTCAGCTATTTCTTTGCTCGAGGTTGTTGTAGCATATATGGTTGATGAACATGAATGGGAACGTAAGAAGGCTGCTCAAGTAGTAGGAATTGTTATCTTTTTAGTAGGGATTCCACCATTACTTGGGTATAGTGCATTATCTGATTTTCAATTTTTAGGAATGGATATTTTAGATACTTATGATTGGTTTGCTAATGCTATCTTTTTGCCATTAGGTGGATTATTAACAGCTATTTTTGCTGGTTATGTTTGGGGAGCGAGAAATACTGCTGATGAAGCAAATAAGGCAGAAGGTGTATTAAGTGTAGGTAATTTATTTGGAGTATTAATTAAGTATGTAGTACCAGTTGCTATTGGTACAATTATGGTTGTTGGAATCTGGCAGACTTTGGCTGGTTAATTAAATTAATTAGTTTTAAAAATAGATTTAATTTTACCCTTCTCTCATTTGGGAGAAGGGTTTTTATATGTATGAGTAATTAATTAGTTAAGTTAAGTCGAATTAGTTATGTTAGTTAAAAGCATTATATTGATTATATTTACATTATTCGATATAATGCAAGTGTAATGTATATATATTATTAAAAAGGTCAAGGAGCTAAGGTGATTGAGTATCTAAATAGTTTTAATATTCAAATAACAAGAAAAATGTTTTAGAAATTAGTAGAGTTTAATTTTTATAGGATTGATTATTAAATAATAAGTAGGTGATGGTAATATGGTAAGGTTGAAGGTTTGTGAGATTATGTATGAAGACATAGATGGAAATATAATAGTTGAAATGGTATTAAAGCCATTAACTTTTTGGAGTGGTTGGACAGAAGAAGAGATAAGAAAACTTAATTTTTTAAGGCATCAATTAGGTACTCCAGGAGAGCAAGGAGGAACTTGCAAATGGAGTATTCAAAATTATCTTTCAGCTCAAAAGTTAAGTTTAAAAATGGATCAAGAGATTTCAATTGCAAAATTATATGAGCTAGTACAAGAAAAAGCAGTGAGTAAAAATTAACTATAAATCAAAAAGAAATATTTTTAGTTTAAGATTATAAGAATTTTAGTACTGGTTTCTTTATTATGTTAGAAGTGATGTTATATGAATTTAATTGTTTTTATTTTCAGATTTAAATTGAGTTGCCTAATGGCAACTCAATTATTTTACAATTTAGTTCCAGCTGGAATTGGAGTAGCAGTTGGAACATCTATAAGCAATGGTTCATCTAGGTCTTTATTGTCTAACAAGATTTCTTTGAGTTGTTGAGGGTTTTCTACTCTAATGCTTTTTACACCGCATGCTTTTGCTAACTTAACAAAATCAGGATTATTAAGTTTTACTTCAGTAGGTGATAATTTTGCAGTTACCATCTTGTTATTTTCCATTGCTAACATACCATTATTTAGAATTATGATTCTGACAGGAAGGTTATATTTATTTGCGGTTAGAATTTCACCTAAAAACATTGAAATCCCTCCATCACCAATGATAGAAGTTACTGGCTTATTGGGACTGTTAATTTTAGCTGCTAAAGCGGCCGGTAAGCTGAATCCCATTGTTCTCCAAGTGCCTGACAAGAGAACTTCTTGACAACGATTACCAAAAAATTTACCAAACCAAATTGTATTATCTCCAGAATCGACAGAGATAATCTCATCTGGACAAGCTTGTTCACTGACCACTCTAATTACTGCTTGGGGTGGAAGTGGATATCCTTCTTGATGGCTTTTTGTGTCTAACCTTTCAAACCAAGTTGTTCTTGCTTCATTTATTTGGTTGGCCCAGTCTTGGTTTTCAAATTTTGTGAGTTGATTGAGTAATAGTTGAAGTGATTTTTTTATTTCGCCTACAACGCCTACTTTAATAGGATGATTCATTCCAATATTTTCTTTGCAGAGATCGAATTGAATTACTTTAGGTTTCCTAGGAACATAATCCATTGGCCACCAAGTTGCTCCTAAAGTAATTATTAGATCAGCTTTTTGTAATATTTGAGCAGCTTCTGGACTGCCTGCATGCCCCAATCCACCTAATGATTGTGGAATATCATATTCAATAATTCCGGTAGCAGGTAAAGTATTGATCAAACCTGCTCCAGTTTTAGAGGCAAGCTTTATTAATTCTTCCCGACAATTTCTAGCTCCTCTCCCATAAAGAATAACCGGTTGATTTGCTTGGTTAATCAATTGGCTGGCTTGTTTGATTGTATTTTGTTCAGATCTTTCTTTTTGATCTAAGTGAGGGGGGTATTCTCTAGGTTTAGCATTAGTTTGTTGATCCCATAAATCCATAGGGAGGACCAATTGGCTTACCCCTCCTTTGGTGATAGCTAAGGACATTGCTTTAATTAATAAATCTACAATTGATTCTGGATTACTTACTATATCTGAAAAGACGGTCAATGGTCTAATTAATTCTAATTGATCTAGATATTGTTTATAATTGGTACCTATGTTGTGGGTGGGAACTTGTCCAGTTAAAAGTAAGACTGGAGTTTTATCAACAGAAGCATCTGCAATACCGTTGATAATATTTGCTGTCCCAGGACCACTATGGGAAACACAAACAGCTAGTTCTCCTGTCAGTTTAGCTTCGGCTGAGGCCATAAATCCAGCAGTGGCTTCATGTTTAGTTGTATATAAATTTAATTCCGAACTTTCTAATTCTGCAAATAATTTTAAGATTGTATCTCCAGCATAACTATAGACGTTTTGGACTTTAAATTTTCTCAACTGTTCGATTAAGACTTGGCTTACTTTTTTTTGTGTCATGATTGACCTCCTTCTAAAGGTATAATACCTAGTTTGTTTGGATGTTATTCATTCAGTTAGATTAAGTTTTAGTCTAACCTTAATTGGTATATTTTTTGATAATAAATTCCATACTAGTTAATACTAGATGTTAGAGGAGGTAATTGTATGGAAGACTTAGCTAAGACTACAAGGGGTAATTATGAAGAGTATGTTAACTCTGGATTGACTAGACTACTTAAGTTTATGGGGTTAGATAAAGTTGAATGGGAAGCAGAAGCTTTAACTGTTAAGGATATAAATGGAGATGAATATCTGGACTGCTTAGGTGGTTATGGAACTTTTATTTTAGGCCATAAACCACCCAAGGTTGTTGAGGCCGTTAAGGAGCAGTTGGATTTAATGCCACTTTCTTCTAAAATATTGCTTAATCAACCCTTAGCCCAGTTAGCTGAAGAGTTGGCCCGAATTACTCCTGGAGATTTAAAATATTCTTTTATCTGTAATAGTGGAACAGAAGCAGTGGAGGGTGCTTTGAAGTTGGCTAGATTGGTAACTGGAAGATCAAAAATAATTACTACTGAAAATTCATTTCATGGAAAATCGTATGGAGCATTAAGTGTTACTGGAAGGGAAGTTTTTAGGAAACCGTTTGAGCCATTATTATCTGAGGTTGAATTTGTTCCTTTTGGAGATATTAATAGTTTAGAAGAGGAGATTGATTATGAGACAGCAGCAGTAATTATTGAACCGATTCAAGGAGAAGGTGGGATTATTCTACCCCCTGAAGATTACTTGCCCCAAGTAAGAGAGCTATGTGATAAGTATGAAACATTATTGATTTTAGATGAAATTCAGACTGGGTTAGGAAGGACAGGGGAGATGTTTGCCTGTCAACATTATGAAGTTACCCCTGATATTTTAACTCTTGCTAAAGCGTTAGGTGGTGGGGTAATGCCGGTAGGAGCTGTTATTGCTAGTGCTGAGTTATGGGAGGTTTTTAATCAGAACCCTTTTTTACATACATCTACTTTTGGAGGGAATCAATTAGCTTGTAGAGCAGCTTTAGCTACATTAAAGGAGATACAGAATAGAAATCTAGTCAGCTCTACTCAAAAACTAGGGGATTATTTATTAGATAATCTAAAGGAGCTAGCAATAAAGTATTCTAGTGTTATACAAGAAGTAAGAGGGAAAGGGTTAATGGTTGGAGTTGAATTTAAAGATGAATCATATGGTGGAGTATTGATTTCTGAGTTGGTTAAAGAAGGGGTTTTAGCAGCTTATACTTTAAACCAGCAAAGAGTAGTTCGGTTAGAGCCACCTTTGATTGTAACAAAAAGACAGCTAGATTCAGTATTAAGAAAGTTTGATAAAGCTTTAAGTAAAGTAATTGAGTTAGCCAGTTAAAGAAAGGAGAAGGTTATGCCACAAGTAGAAGAGAGCATATTTATTCAAGGGGATATTGAACAAGCTTATCAGTTAGCTAAGGATATGGAGTCATACCCAGAATTTATGCCTAATGTGATTAATATTAATGTTGTAAAGCAATGTGAAAATGAGACTATTACTAGTTGGGTTACTGAGATTGATGGAAAAAGAATCTGTTGGAAGGAACGGGATATCTTTAACGATGCGGAATATGAGATAATTTATCAGCAATTGAGTGGTGATCTTAAGGAGTTTAATGGAAAGTGGAAATTAGAGTCTTCTTCTCAAGGGGTCAAAATCAGTTTGACAGTTAATTTTGAATTTGGAATTCCGATGTTATCATCTTTGCTTAATCCGCTTTTAAAGAAAAAGGTTGCTAGTAATAGCCAAAGTATGTTGAGAGCAATTAAGGAACAAATTGAGAGTGAAAGTAGACAATGTTCTTGATTTAAAGGAGTTAGGTAAATAGGAAGAAGAGTCTTTAGCAAGGATATGTAAAAGTTAATTACAATATTATGGCACAAAAGTGCCACATAGCTGTCAGCGGTCAGCAAATGGTCTTTGTTACGAAGAGTCTTGATTTTTAGACTCGTAGGGTCAGCTATCAGTTAAGATCATTTAAAATCAATAAAAATTAAAACATCTAGAAACCATTATATTTCCTGGGGTGAGATGGTTTTACTTGTTGGGGTTTAATAGGTTTTGATTGGGCTGACGACTCATGGCTGATAGCTGACGGCTGTGTCACGAAGTGACACATTATATCAATTATGTTAAATTTAGAATTAGGTATATCTATCAGATTATAATAAAATATTGCTTTTAGAGAATTAGACCTAAGTAATAATAGTTAGAAATTAATTTGTATTTATGTTACAATTACTTAATGTGATCTACTTTCTAGCATTAACAACTCTAAAGTAATTACTTATATCCATAGGGTTTATAATTTAGTTTTAAATTTCTAATTAGTAAGTTTAAAAATATTAGAATCGGAGGATAGATTATGAAATTAGAAAAAATTAGTCATGGAATGAATGAAGAACTCTCTAATTGGTTTGAAGCTATAGTTGATTCTGCATATAATGGGATTATTGCGATTGATAGTAGTCAGGAGATAATATTTTTTAATTCTGCTAGCGAAAGAATATTGGGGATTAAGAAAAAAGAGGCTTTAGGTCAAGATGTTATGAAGGTTATTCCGGAGACTGGCTTAGTAAATGTTTTACAGACAGGAGTTAAGGAGGCAGGTCAGCAGTTAAGGGTGGGTGATAGGAAGGTTTACTCTAATCGGACTCCTATTGTTTATGAGGGGGAGATTGTAGGAGCAATTGCTATTTTTCAGGATATTACTGAGATAACTGAAACAAGGCGAAAATTAGAAAAGACGGAAAATGATCTTGAGGTTTTAGAGACAATTTTAGATAGTGCTTATGAAGGAATTATTATTGTTGATCAAAATGGGTATATAACTAAATTCAATAAAGCATATCAAGATTTTTTGGGGCTGAAGGAAGAGGAAGTTTTGGGAGAACATGTTACAGATATTATTGAAAATACTAGAATGCACATAGCAGTTAAGACGGGAGAAGCTGAACAGGGCCATGTGCAAAGAATTCAGGGGCATGATATGATAGCGAGTAGGATTCCTATCAAAAAGGATGGCAAAGTAATTGGAGCAGTAGGGAAGGTTTTATTTCAAGATATCAAAGAGTTGGAATCATTGGCCCAAAGGACAGGGAGTTTAAAGGATAGATTTAATTATTATAAAAAAGAAATTAAAAGGATGCAAGAGGCTAAGTATTCTTTTGATAATATAATTAGTCAAAATAAGCAGATGAAATATTTAAAGAAGATAGCTATGAAAGCAGCTGAGAGTAGTTCAACAGTTTTAGTTCAAGGTGAAAGTGGTACAGGAAAAGAGCTTTTTGCTCATGCGATTCATAAGGCTAGTTATCGTAAGTATGGTGCATTTATAAGGGTGAACTGTGCTGCTATTCCAGAGTCATTATTAGAAGCGGAACTATTTGGTTATGAAAAAGGTGCTTTTACTGGGGCTAAAAAAGAAGGAAAACCTGGAAAGTTTGAGCTTGCTAATGGAGGAACTATCTTTTTAGATGAAATAGGAACTATGCCAACAGAGATGCAGGCTAAATTATTACGGGTATTACAGGAGTGGGAGATTGAACGAATAGGTGGAACAACAAGAATTGATTTAGATGTTAGGGTTATAGCAGCTACTAACGAGAAATTAGAAGAAGAAGTAAAAAGAGGTAACTTTAGGCAGGATTTGTATTATCGCTTGAATGTAATTAGATTACAGATACCTCCTTTGCGAGATAGATTAGATGATATACCTATTTTGGCTAATGCTATTTTAAAAGAGTTAGTTAAAGAGTTACAACTTGGTCCTAAAGAATTGGCTCCACAAACGATTAATAGTTTGAGCAACTATGATTGGCCCGGCAATGTTAGAGAATTACATAACTTTATTGAACGGGCAATTAATATTTCTTCTGGGAGGAGAATTTTACCTGAACATTTACCAGATGTAATTCAGCCTAGCAATAAATCAACCAAAGAAAGTGATAATTGGAATTTGAAACAGGTGGTTGCTGTAGCTGAAACACGAGCAATTAAGCAAGCTCTAAAACAGACTGATGGTAATCGAACAGCAGCAGCTGAGCTATTAGGTATTCATCGAACTTCTTTATATCAGAAAATAGATCGTTATCAAATAGATATATCTAGATTCTAAATATGTCTATTTTTTAATACATAGCATTATAGTGTTGATTTAAACATACACTAACTTATAAATCCTTTCTTCGTCAGGGGTTCAGAAGGTATGTGTGTGGTTTTATGAAGGGTGGAAAAGGAACTAGTGTATATTGACCCATACAAAATAAATAAAAAGGGGGGCTAGCTGGGGGATAAGTTTAAAAAATAACAATCCAGAATCCTATTATAGCAGGGGTTTAGAAAAAAACGAAGGATTTATCTGTTTTTGGAACAGGAATTGCATAATTAAATAGGTGAAAGTTATACCTTTCACATTAATCTTTTGGAGGTGTTCTTATAAGGTAGTAGATAATACATTAATTGAAGTTATTAGATAAAGGGGGAGTAAAGATGATAGGAAAGAGTATTGGTGAAATATCAATTGGAGAAAAAGCTTCTTTTACTAAAACAATTACTGAATCAGATGTCTATAACTTTGCTGGAGTTACAGGAGATTTAAATCCAGCTCATGTTAATGAGGAGTATGCCAAAAAGACAGTCTTTAAGAAGAGAATAGCTCATGGAATGTTGGTTTCAGGGTTGATTTCTACAGTTTTAGCAATAAAATTACCTGGGCCAGGGACTATTTATTTAAATCAAAATTTAAGTTTTAAAGCACCTGTTTATTTTGGTGATACGATTACTGCTGAGGTTGAAGTGATCGAAAAGGATGAAGATAAGAATCGCTTAAAATTAAAAACAATCTGTAAGAATCAAGAAGGTAAAGTTGTAGTTGACGGTGAAGCTTTAGTTCTTCCTCCTAAAGCATAAACCTTTGTCAACTAATAATAAAGATAAATTATTCAAGGGGGTATAGTAATGAAATTTAATTTGTCAGATGAACAGAAGATGATTAGAAAAGTTTTGCGTGATTTTGCTAAAAAAGAGATAGACCCAATTGCAGCTGAAATTGATGAAACTTGTGAATTTCCGCTAGAGAATGTAAAAAAGATGGCTGAGGCTGATATTTTAGGGTTACCATTTCCTAAAGAATATGGAGGAGCAGGAGCAGATACATTAAGTTATGCAATGGCAGTAGAAGAGTTTTCTTATGCTTGTTCTACACATGGTGTAATTTTATCGGCTCACGTATCGTTAGGCGCTCATCCAATTTATCAGTATGGAACTGAAGAGCAGAAGGAAAAATATTTAGTTCCATTAGCTAAAGGTGAGAAGTTAGGGGCTTTCGGTTTAACAGAGCCAAATGCAGGAACAGATGCTTCTGCACAACAGACAACTGCAGAGCTTGTTGAAGAAGATGGAGAAGAGTATTATATATTGAATGGAACAAAGATCTTTATCACAAATGCAGGTGAAGCAGACACTTTTATTATCTTTGCAATGACTGATAAGAGTAAGGGAACTAGAGGAATTAGTGCCTTTATTGTAGAGATGGAGAGAGAAGGATTTACATTAGGTAAGAAGGAAGATAAGTTAGGAATCAATGCTTCAGATACAAGAGAATTAATCTTTAAAGATTGTAAAATTCCTAAGGAAAACTTGTTAGGAAAAGAAGGTGAAGGATTTAAGATTGCAATGAAGACTCTTGATGGTGGACGTATTGGAATTGCAGCACAAGCATTAGGAATTGCTCAAAGAGCGCTTGATGAAGCAGTGAAGTATGCAAAAGAGAGAGAGCAGTTCGGTCGTCCAATTGGTAAGTTCCAAGCTATTCAGTGGAAGATTGCTGAAATGGCAACTAAAGTGGAAGCTGCTAGGTTATTGGTGTATAAAGCAGCAAAAACTAAAGATGAAAATAAGGATTACTCTAAAGAAGCAGCAATGGCAAAATATTTTGCTTCAGATGCAGCGATGGAAGTAGCAAGAGAAGCTATTCAAGTATTAGGTGGTTATGGATATATGAGTGAATATCCAGTAGAAAGATTATTAAGAGATGCTAAGATTACTGAAATTTATGAAGGAACAACAGAAGTACAGAAGATGGTTATTGCCGGTTCATTATTATCATAAATAATATTAAAATTAAGGAGGTAAAAAAATGAATATTATTGCATGTATAAAGCAAGTACCTGATACAAATGAAGTTAAGATAGATCCTGAAAAAGGAACGTTGATTAGAGAGGGAGTGCCAAGTATTATAAACCCTGAAGATAAACATGCTTTAGAGGAAGCGGTTCGTCTTAAGGAAAAAGAAGGAGGAACGGTAACGGTAGTTACAATGGGACCTCCTCAGGCGAAAGTTGCTTTAAATGAAGCTTTAGCTATGGGGGCAGATGAAGCAGTGTTAGTTAGTGATAGAGCATTTGCAGGTTCTGATACATTAGCAACTTCTTATGTTTTATCTAAAGCAATTGAAAAGTTAGGGGAATATGATGTTATTTTCTGTGGGCGTCAAGCTATTGATGGAGATACAGCACAGGTAGGACCTCAGATTGCAGACAAGCTTAGTATTCCACAGGTGAGCTATGTAACAAAGTTTGATTTAGATGGAAAAGAAGTTGAAGCTAAAAGAAAGTTAGAAGATGGCTATAGTATAGTAGAGACTGAATTACCAGTGTTATTAACTGTATTAGATGGATTAAATGAGCCAAGGTATGCGAAAATGGGTGGAATAGTAGATGCATATCGTAATCAAGAAGTTAAAGTATTAACAGCAGATGATCTGGATGTAGATGAATCTAAATTAGGACTAGATGGTTCTCCAACAAAGGTATATGATACGTTTGTACCAACTTATGAAGCTAAAGGAGAAATCTTAGAGGGAACGTCAGAAGAGAAAGTTGCATCTTTAATAGGAAAACTAAAAGGGGAAAAATTGGTTTAAATAAAAGTTGATTTGATTATTGAGGGAGGTAAAGATAATGTTAAAAATTATAGCTGAAGAATGTATAGGCTGTGGTGTATGTGTAGAAAAGTGTCCTTTTGATGCATTAGTTATGGAAGATGACATTGCAGTTGTTGATCAAGATAAATGTACTTTATGTGGAATTTGTGTAGATGCTTGTCCAGTAGATGTAATTGAAATTGAAGGTGGTTCAGATAATAAGCCAGCAATGGACCTTTCAGAATATAGTGGGGTTTGGGTGCTAGCAGAACAGAGAGCAAATGAGTTGTTAGATGTATCTTTAGAGTTAGTTAGTGAAGGTAGAAAGCTAGCTGATGATTTAGATGTATCTTTATCGGCTGTATTATTAGGGTCTGATGTAAAAGATGAAGCAAAAGAGCTAATAGCTTATGGAGCAGACCATGTTTATATAGTAGAAGATGAAGAATTAAAAGATTATAGAACAAATGCTTATACTCACGTAATTGAAGAGTTGATTGAAGAGTATAAACCAGAGATTGTATTGTTAGGAGCGACACACAATGGACGTGATTTAGGGCCTCGTATATCTTCAAGAGTAAATACTGGTTTAACTGCAGATTGTACTCAGTTGGCTATTGATGATGAAAAAGGTATTTTATTACAGACTCGTCCAGCTTTTGGTGGTAACTTAATGGCTACTATTATTTGTCCAGATCATAGACCTCAAATGTCTACAGTAAGACCGGGAGTAATGGTAAAAGAGGAGCCAGATTATGATAGAGCTGGTGAAGTAACTGTATTAGAAGCAGATTTAGGCGATGAAATTGATACAGAAGTTAAGAATAAAATTGTTAATATAGGATCACACTTGCATGATGCTGATATTTTAACTAAGATTAAAGAGATAGTAAAAGAAGCAAAAGCTAGTGTTGATTTAGAAAGTGCAGAGATTATTGTAGCAGGTGGTAGAGGTGTAGGAGAACCAGAAGGGTTTGAAGTAGTAGAAGGTTTAGCAGAAGAGTTAGGAGCAGAAGTAGGAGCTTCTCGTGCAGTAGTAGATGAGGGCTGGATTGGTAAGGAACACCAGGTAGGACAAACTGGTAAGACAGTTGGCCCGAAAGTATATATTGCTTGTGGAATTTCAGGAGCTATTCAGCATAGAGCAGGTATGCAAGGATCTGACTATGTAATTGCAATCAATACAGATGCTGAAGCGCCAATTTTTGATGTTTGTGATTATGGAATTGTTGGGGATTTACATGAAATTCTTCCATTATTAGCTGATGCTATTAAAGAATTAAATTAAATATTTGAAATTAAACAGGGTAGAAAATTAAATTTTCTACCCTGTTTTGATTAAAAATTCTATTTAAGTAATGAAATAGGAAGGTTATGTAAAGTATAGAATGGTATATTAAATAACTGTTTAAATATCTCAAATAAGGTTATTAAATATAATTTGTTTTTAATGAGATGAAAGTTTTATGCTGAAGTTGTAATATATTTGGTGTGGATGAGTTTATTAGCAAAATAATAAAATTATAAAACTATAAGTTGTTGATTTATCAGATCAAGAAGGTGATGTTCTAATAATTAAAGAAGGGAGCTAGATAATATGTCTAGTAAGAGTAAAGTTGTTGAAGTAGATAAAGCACTGGATTTTATTGAGGATAATATGACTATAGTTACAGGAGGATTTATAGAATTTGGCCATGCTGAAGAAGTTACATCTGCCTTAGGTGAAAGATTTGTTGAAACTAAGTCGCCTAAAAATTTAACTTTGGCGTATGCAGCAGGGCAAGGTGATGGAAAAGATAGAGGTTTAAACCACTTGGCTCATGAAGGGTTGCTTAAGCGTGTAATTGGAGGGCATTGGGGACTAGCTCCTAAATTAGGTAAATTAGCTAATGAAAACAAGGTTGAAGGATATAACTTTCCACAAGGAGTTATTACTCATTTGTTTAGAGATATTGCAGCTGGAAAGCCAGGTGCTATTACTCATGTTGGTCTGAAGACGTTAGCAGATCCGCGAGTGCAAGGTGGAAAGCTGAATGATGTTACAACAGAAGATTTAGTAGAATTAATGGAGATTGATGGAGAAGAGTGGTTGAGGTATAAACCTTTTTCAGTAGATGTAGCAATTTTAAGAGGGACAAGTGCTGATGAAAAGGGTAATATCAGTGTGGAAAAAGAAGCAGTTACTTTGGCAGCTTTATCGATTGCTCAAGCTGCTAAGAATTCTGGTGGTAAGGTTATTGTTCAGGTAGAACGTGTTGTTAAAAATGGAAGTCTAGACCCTAAGTTGGTTCAAATTCCGGGGATATTGGTTGATGCTGTCGTTGTTAGAAAAGATCCTAAAAATCATATACAATCTGCACTTGAAGATTATAATCCATCCTATACTGGTGAAGTTCAAGTTCCACTTGGATCACTAAAGTCTTTAGCGTTGAATGAAAGGAAGGTTATAGCTAGAAGAGCAGCAATGGAGTTGGTTCCTAATGCTATAGTGAATTTAGGTATTGGGGTGCCGGAGGGAGTTGCATCTGTTGCTTCTGAAGAAGGTGTCAGTGATGAAATGAATTTAACAGTAGAGTCTGGGCCAATTGGTGGAATTCCTGCTGGGGGATTGAGTTTTGGAGCTGCTACTAATCCAGAAGCTATAGTTGATCAGCCATATCAGTTTGATTTTTATGATGGTGGTGGCCTTGATGTTGCATTTTTAGGACTTGCTCAAGCTGATCAGACTGGAAATGTAAATGTCAGTAAGTTTGGCCCTAAGATAGCTGGTGTAGGCGGTTTTGTCAATATTACTCAAAATGCAGAAAAGGTAGTTTATTGTGGTACGTTTACAGCTGGTGGATTAGAAGTTGAAATAAAAGATAACAAGCTAAACATAATCTCTGAAGGGAAAATCAAGAAATTCTTAGAAGAGGTTGAACAGATCTCTTTCAGTGGTGAGTATGCTACCGAAGCTGATCAAGAAGTAATTTATATTACCGAGAGAGCTGTCTTTGAGTTGGCAGAAGAGAAAGTTGTTCTTAAGGAAATAGCACCAGGGATTAATCTTGAAGAAGATGTAATTGCTCAAATGGAATTCAAGCCGGAAATAGCAGATAATTTAAAAGAGATGGATTTAGCTATCTTCAAGGATGAACTAATGGGGCTAACGGTATAGAGTAGTAAGGGGTTTTGGTTTAAATGTAGTAAAATTTTGAAATTTAAAACCGAAGATGAACTTCATCTTCTTTAAGTATGTGAAGGTTTTAGTATTATAAATGTTATCTCTATATAATAGATTTATATATTTTTTCATAATGTTAGTAAGACGTCTAACGTTCAAAAATAAAAGCTAAAGAAGATCTGTAACAAACACTGTATAGTTTATTATACAACGATAGACACTGTATAATAAACTATACATTAAGTTATATCCTTGCCTAACCCACTCTTGTCAACCAGTTCATTCAATTTTGATTTTTCTGAAAATTTAAAATTGAATGAACTGTATGTTATAACATACAACTAAGTCTAATAATGATTAATTTGTTTTCAGAAGATTATGATTTGTCTTGAAACCAAAAGATTTTTTAGGGCTGAAGCGTTGATTTAGCAGGGTTTTGATACTTTGAATTAAACTTTGGCATTTAACTTGCATTATATAATTGATGAAGGTAAACTTAATTAAGTTTGTTATAAAATGTTAAGGGAGGAGATTATAAGTTAACAAGTTATTAATCTACTCAAATGCCATTAAGTTGTATAGGTTTAAAGTCTAATATTTTACAATCTTTAAGAAGGGGGTTGTTATAATAGTATGGCTAAAACAAGTAAGGTTGTTGGGGTAAGTGAAGCACTAAATTATATTAAAGATGATATGACTGTCGTTACAGGAGGGTTTGTAGGATTTGGTCACGCAGAAGAAGTTACTTCTGCTTTGGGTGAAAGATTTGTTGAAACTCAAGCGCCTAAAAATTTAACCTTAGTTTATGCAGCGGGCCAAGGAGATGGAAAAGATAGAGGATTAAATCACTTGAGCCATGAGGGCTTGATTAAGAGAGTGATTGGTGGACACTGGGGGTTAGCTCCTGGGTTAGGGAAATTAGCTAATGAAAACAAGATAGAAGGATACAATTTCCCACAAGGGGTTATCACTCATTTATTTAGAGATATTGCAGCTGGAAAGCCAGGTACTATTACTCATGTTGGTCTGAAGACATTAGCAGATCCGAGAGTACAAGGTGGAAAGCTGAATGATGTTACAACAGAAGATTTGGTAGAATTAATGGAGATTGATGGAGAAGAGTGGTTGAGGTATAAACCTTTTTCAGTAGATGTAGCAATTTTAAGAGGGACAAGTGCTGATGAAAAGGGTAATGTTAGTATGGAAAAAGAAGCAGTTCCTTTGGCAGCTTTATCGATTGCTCAGGCTACTAAAAACTCTGGTGGTAAGGTTATTGTTCAGGTAGAACGGACTGTTAAAAATGGAAGTTTAGATCCTAAATTAGTTAAAGTGCCAGGAATATTAGTTGATGCTGTAGTTGTTACAGAAAATGATGAAAATCATATGCAGTCTTTCGCTGAAGATTATAACCCTGCATATACAGGTGAGGTAAAGGTGCCACTTGAATCACTTAAGCCTCTAGCGTTAAATGAAAGAAAGATAATCGCTAGAAGATCAGCAATGGAGTTGGTGCCTAATGCTATCGTGAATTTAGGTATTGGAGTGCCGGAGGGAATTGCATCTGTTGCTTCTGAAGAAGGTGTCAGTGAAGAAATGAATTTAACAGTAGAGTCTGGGCCAATTGGTGGAATTCCTGCTGGAGGATTGAGCTTTGGAGCTGCTACCAATCCAGAAGCTATAGTTGATCAGCCATATCAGTTTGATTTTTATGATGGTGGTGGCCTTGATGTTGCGTTTTTAGGACTTGCTCAAGCTGATCAGACTGGAAATGTAAATGTCAGTAAGTTTGGCCCTAAGATAGCTGGTGTAGGTGGTTTTGTCAATATAACTCAAAATGCAGAAAAGGTAGTTTATTGTGGTGCTTTTACAGCTGGTGGATTAGAAGTGGAGGTAAAGGATAATAAGTTGAATATAATCTCTGAAGGGAAAATCAAGAAATTCTTAGAAGAGGTTGAACAGATCTCTTTCAGTGGTGAGTATGCTACTGAAGCTGATCAAGAGGTACTTTATATTACAGAACGAGCTGTCTTTGAGTTAGCAGATGAGAAGATGGTATTAACAGAGATTGCTCCTGGAGTTGATCTCGAAGAGGATATTTTAGGTCAAATGGATTTTAAGCCGGAAATAGCAGATGATTTAAAAGAGATGGATTCAGATATCTTTAAAGATGATCTAATGGGATTGACGATTAAGTAAATATTTACTGGGTCATATAACCAATAAAATTGAGGAGGGTTAACTAATGGATTTATCTTTAATTGGAATTATAATCGGATTAGCAGGGTTGATGTATGCTTGTATGAAGGGTCTAAGTATTATAGTTGCTGCACCTATATTCTCTTTAGTTGTTGCTGGAACTGGTGGACTGCCACTATTGGAAGCATTTTTAGAGACCTTTATGGGAGGAGCAGTAGGTTATGTTAAGGCTTTCTTCCCAATGTTCATGCTAGGAGCAATCTTCGGGAAGGTGATGGAAGATACAGGAGCTGCTTCAGCAGTAGGTAGTTGGGTAATCGATAAGATTGGTTCTGATAAAGCTATTTTAGCAGTTGTTGCAGCGTGTGGTGTCTTGACTTATGGTGGTATTAGCTTATTTGTTGTGGTATTTACGATGTATCCACTAGCAATGGGAATCTTTAAGGAAGCTGATCTACCAAGGAGATTAATTCCAGGTTGTATTGCCTTAGGTGCATTTACCTTTACAATGACAGCAATCCCTGGTACTCCTCAGATTCAGAATATTATTCCGACTGAGTTCTTTGGCACTGATGCAATGGCAGCTCCAATTATTGGTATAGTAGGTGCTGTAATCATGTCAGTTGGTGGAGTTATGTATCTAAATCGTGAAGCAAGAAAAGCTAAGGAAAATGGTGAATCTTTTGATGTAGGAGATGCTGAAGAGTATGAGGATGTTTCTGCTGATGAACTGCCAAGCTTTGGCTTGTCAATCATACCACTAGTCAGTGTTGTTCTCTTATTAAATCTATTTGGAATGAACATTAATGCAGCTTTATTTTGGGGAGTCGTTCTAGCTATTGTTCTATTGTGGAATAAGTTAGAGACTGTGGCTCAGCTTAAAGAGACACTTAATACAGGTGCTACTGGTTCATTGACTGCAATTATGAATACAGGACTTGCGGTAGGTTTTGGTTCAGTTGTACGTGCAGTACCTGGATTCGATACGTTAGTAGAAGGGTTGACTCAAGTAACATTTGGTAACCCGTATCTATATGGAGTAATTTCAACTAATACACTAGCTGGAGCAACAGGTTCAGCTTCTGGTGGAATGAGTATTGCGTTAGAGGCATTATCTGAATCGTTTTTAGCGATGGGTGGAAATCCTGAGATGCTTCATAGAACAATTGCTTTAGCATCTGGAGGATTAGATGTTTTACCTCATAATGGAGCAGTAATTACTTTGTTGATTGTTTGTGGATTAAGTCATGAAGATTCTTATAAAGATATCTTTGTAGTAGCATTAGCAATTCCAGTTCTTGCTGGATTAGTTGGTGTATTACTTGCTACTATGGGAATTGCGTAATATAACAATCAATTTTGAGTAATCTTTAATATTAGAAGCTTAACATTAATATCCGACTTTGATTTGAATTCAAATCAAAGTCGGATACTTTAATTTATTAGTAAAAATTTCATTTTATAATTGAAGTTTAGGGCTTTATATGTAATAATATAAAGTGTAGAGTTATAATCTTTTATCAAGGTTATAGGAGGGGGACTATTGGCAGATATTGCAAAAGAATTGAATGCACTATTGACTGTTGGCCCGTTATTAAATCGATTTTTTGTAAAGGATATCTCTATTTATATTTCTAACACAGAAAAAATGTTAGCTACCTATCCTAGTAGTGAGCTTGATTTTGGAGTTGAAGAGGGGGATAAAATCCAGCCAAATTGGACGATTACTAGAGCTATAACAAGTGGCAAACGTTTGGTAATAGAAGAGGATGCAACAAATTTTGGAATACCATATATTTCAATTGCTAATCCAATTCTTAATGAAAGTGGAGAAATAATAGGTGGTATTACATTTAACCAATCTGTTGACAAGAAGGAGGAATTGTTGAATATAGCTAATGAATTATTAAATTTTACAGGAGTAGTTAATCAACAAGTAGAGCAGATTGCGGTTGAAACTAAAGATGTAGTTGACAATAGTAATAATTTGACCGATATAGCTGATATTGCTAAAGAGCGAGTTGATAATACAGATGAAATTATTAATATTATTAAGGATATTGCCAAGCAGATCAAATTAATCGGGATGAATGCCAGTATAAAAGCTAACAAAGTTGGAATAGAAGGGAAAGGGTTTGCAGTTATTGCACAAGAGATACAGAAGTTAGCCACTAATACCTCAGAAGCTACTACTAATATTGAAGAAATATTAATGCAAATTGCTACAATTATAGGGAGTTTAGATCGGGTAGCTAAGCAAATAGATCAAATTAGTAGTCGGCAGGTTGGAGCTGTTAATAAGATTAATGAAGAGATTAAGGAATTAGATCGATTAGGCAGTCAAGTTGTAGAAATGGCTGAAGTATTGGCTGGGAATGAAAAATTATAAAATAAAAAGCACAGAAGTTAAACTGTATATAAAAACATACAATAACCACCTAGTGTGTAATAAAATATACATCAAGCATAAGTCTGTTTAGTCTTAATAGGGTTGATTTTTACTGTTTTATAGCTTATTAAGTTTTTTGAAATCAAAAACTGTATATTTTATTCTACAAAACTCATCGAAATAAAATTAATTATTGTTATGAAATTCAGATTTGTCTTGAAATTAAATCTTTTTAAATAATAAAACCTTGATTTGATGGGAATTAGATATTTTTTTTAGAGGATTCAGATCTTTGGCATCTAAATTGCATTAAACTTTTAGTGGTTATAGATTCAGTCATGGTTTATTACAATTAAAAGTAGCCGAGTAGCCAGAAGTAACATAAGATTATAATTAATAAACTAGTCTGATTATAAAATTCTTGAGTTAAAAATTTTTATAGTTAGAAAAAATACTTTTGAATTTAATAAGGAGGCTACAAAAAGATGGCTAAAAAGAGTAAAGTTACTGAAGTTGATGAAGCATTAAATTATATTAAAGATGATATGACTGTCGTTACAGGAGGATTTGTAGGATTTGGTCACGCAGAAGAAGTTACTTCTGCTTTGGGTGAAAGATTTGTTGAAACTCAAGCGCCTAAAAATTTAACCTTAGTTTATGCAGCGGGCCAAGGAGATGGAAAAGATAGAGGATTAAATCATTTGAGCCATGAGGGCTTGATTAAGAGAGTAATTGGTGGACACTGGGGGTTAGCTCCTGGGTTAGGGAAATTAGCTAATGAAAACAAGATAGAAGGATACAATTTCCCACAAGGGGTTATCACTCATTTATTTAGAGATATTGCAGCTGGAAAGCCAGGTACTATTACTCATGTTGGTTTGAAGACATTAGCAGACCCGAGAGTACAAGGTGGAAAGCTGAATGATGTTACAACAGAAGATTTGGTAGAATTAATGGAGATTGATGGAGAAGAGTGGTTGAGGTATAAACCTTTTTCAGTAGATGTAGCAATTTTAAGAGGGACAAGTGCTGATGAAAAGGGTAATATTAGTATGGAAAAAGAAGCAGTTCCTTTGGCAGCTTTATCGATTGCTCAGGCTACTAAAAACTCTGGTGGTAAGGTTATTGTGCAGGTGGAACGGACTGTTAAAAATGGAAGTTTAGATCCTAAATTAGTTAAAGTACCAGGAATATTAGTTGATGCTGTAGTTGTTACAGAAAATGATGAAAATCATATGCAGTCTTTCGCTGAAGATTATAACCCTGCATATACAGGTGAGGTAAAGGTACCACTTGAATCACTCAAACCTTTAGCGTTAAATGAAAGGAAGATAATCGCCAGAAGAGCAGCAATGGAGTTGGTGCCTAATGCTATCGTGAATTTAGGTATTGGAGTGCCGGAGGGAATTGCATCTGTTGCTTCTGAAGAAGGTGTCAGTGAGGAAATGAACCTAACAGTAGAGTCTGGGCCAATTGGTGGAATTCCTGCTGGAGGATTGAGTTTTGGAGCTGCTACCAATCCAGAAGCTATAGTTGATCAGCCATATCAGTTTGATTTTTATGATGGTGGTGGCCTTGATGTTGCATTTTTAGGACTTGCTCAAGCTGATCAGACTGGAAATGTAAATGTCAGTAAGTTTGGCCCTAAGATAGCTGGTGTAGGCGGTTTTGTCAATATTACTCAAAATGCAGAAAAGGTAGTTTATTGTGGTGCTTTTACAGCTGGTGGATTAGAAGTAGAGGTAAAGAATAGTAAGTTGAATATAATCTCTGAAGGGAAAATTAAGAAATTCTTAGAAGAGGTTGAACAGATCTCTTTCAGTGGTGAGTATGCTACTGAAGCTGACCAAGAGGTACTTTATATTACAGAACGAGCTGTCTTTGAGTTAGCAGATGAGAAGGTAGTATTAACAGAGATTGCTCCTGGAGTTGATCTCGAAGAGGATATTTTAGGCCAAATGGATTTTCAACCTGAGATAGCAGATGATTTAAAAGAGATGAATTCAGATATCTTTAAAGATGAACTAATGGGATTAACTATCAATTAAATTTTGCACTAGATCATACAACCAATAAAATTGAGGGGGATTAACTAATGGATTTATCTTTAATTGGAATTATAATTGGATTAGCAGGGTTGATGTATGCTTGTATGAAAGGCCTAAGTATTATAGTTGCTGCACCTATATTCTCTTTAGTTGTTGCTGGAACTGGTGGATTGCCACTATTGGAAGCATTTTTAGAGACCTTTATGGGAGGAGCAGTAGGTTATGTTAAGGCTTTCTTCCCAATGTTCATGTTAGGAGCAGTCTTCGGTAAGGTGATGGAAGATACAGGAGCTGCTTCAGCAGTAGGTAATTGGGTAATTGATAAGATTGGTTCGGATAAAGCTATTTTAGCAGTTGTTGCAGCATGTGGTGTCTTGACTTATGGTGGTATCAGCTTATTTGTTGTGGTATTTACGATGTATCCGCTAGCAATGGGAATCTTTAAGGAAGCTGACCTACCAAGGCGATTAATTCCAGGTTCTATTGCCTTAGGTGCATTTACCTTTACAATGACAGCAATTCCTGGTACTCCTCAGATTCAGAATATTATTCCGACTGAGTTCTTTGGTACTGATGCAATGGCAGCTCCAATTATTGGTTTAGTAGGTGCTGTAATTATGTCAGTTGGTGGAGTTATGTATCTAAATCGTGAAGCAAGAAAAGCTAAAGAAAATGGTGAATTTTTTGATGTAGGAGACGCTGAAGAGTATGAGGATGTTTCTGCCGATGAACTGCCAAGCTTTGGCTTGTCAATCATACCTCTAGTCAGTGTTGTACTCTTATTAAATCTATTTGGAATGGATATTAATGCAGCTTTATTCTGGGGAGTCGTTCTAGCTATTGTTCTATTATGGGATAAGTTGGAAACTGTGGCCCAGCTTAAAGAGACACTTAATACTGGTGCTACTGGCTCATTGACTGCAATTATGAATACAGGACTTGCAGTAGGGTTTGGTTCAGTTGTACAGGCAGTACCAGGTTTTGATACTATGGTAGAAGGGCTGACTCGATTTACTTTTGGAAACCCTTATCTTTATGGAGTAGTTTCAACTAATACACTAGCTGGAGCAACAGGTTCAGCTTCTGGTGGAATGAGTATTGCGTTAGAGGCATTATCTGAATCGTTTTTAGCGATGGGTGGAAATCCTGAGATGCTTCATAGAACAATTGCTTTAGCATCTGGAGGATTAGATGTTTTACCTCATAATGGAGCAGTAATTACTTTGTTGATTGTTTGTGGATTAACTCATGAAGATTCTTATAAAGATATTTTTGTAGTATCATTAGCAATTCCAGTTCTTGCTGGATTAGTTGGTGTATTACTTGCTACTATGGGAATTGCGTAATAACTAACTAAGAGCAAAAAGTAAATAATGAAAACAGGTTATTTAAAGGTGAGAAGTTGGTTATTATAAGAAAAGTAAGACTAATATAATAATGGAGGGGACAATTATGAGATTAGAAGGAAAAGTTGCAATTGTTACTGGAGCTGCAAAAGGAATTGGAGAGGAGACTGCACTTACTTTTGCTCGAGAAGGAGCTAAGGTAGTTGTGGCAGATTATGATGCTGAAGCTGGTGAAGATACTGCCAAGCAGATTACTGAAGCTGGTGGAGAAGCTATCTTTATAGAAGTGGATGTCTCTGATGTTGAAGCTACTAAAGAGATGATTGACCAGACAGTTGAAGAGTTTGGAAAGTTAGATGTTCTTGTTAATAATGCAGGAATAACTGCTGATGGATTCTTAATTAAGACGAGTGAAGAAGCTTGGGATAGAGTTATAGATATTAACTTAAAAGGTGTCTTTAACTGTACTAAGCCTGCAGCTAAGGTAATGATGAAGCAAAATTCTGGAGTAATTTTGAATGCTTCTTCTGTAGTAGGACTTTATGGTAATGTTGGACAGACTAATTATGCTGCTACTAAGTTTGGAGTAATCGGAATGACTAAGACTTGGGCTAAGGAGTTAGCTCCGAAAGGTATTAGAGTTAATGCTGTTGCACCTGGTTTTATTCAAACTCCAATGACTGATGAAGTACCAGATAAAGTATTAGGTGCTATGGAGAAGAAGACACCATTAAAGAAATTAGGAAAACCAGAAGATATCGCTAATGCTTACCTATATCTTGCTTCTGATGAAGCTTCTTATGTTAATGGTGAAATCTTAAGTGTTGATGGTGGATTAGTTCTTGGATAATTAAGTTATCAATTATGAGCTATGGGTTATCAGCTGTGAACTATAAATTCATTGTTTAATAACCCCATAGCTCAAATTTTTAAAACTGGGGGGCTAATATGGATAAGATAGCTGTAATAGGAGCAGGTACTATGGGAAGTGGAATTGCTCAAATAAGTGCTCAAGCTGGTTTTGAAGTTATTATAAGAGACCTCAAGGAAGATTATCTAGAGAAAGGATTAACTAAGATTAAAAAGAATTTAGATAAAGCAACAAAAAAAGGTCTTATTGATAGTGAAGAAAAAGAGAATGTATTAGATAATATTAATTTAACTACTAATATTGAAGAATTAGCAGATGTTGATTTAGTGATTGAAGCAATTGTTGAGAATTTAGAGATAAAACAAGATGTCTTTCAAAAGTTAGATCAAATTTGTAAAGAAGAAACAATATTAGCAACTAATACTTCTGCATTGAGTATTACACAATTAGCTACAGCTACTACACGTCCAGAGAAAGTATTAGGAATTCACTTTTTCAATCCAGTGCCAGTAATGAAATTGGTAGAATTGATTAAGGGAATGACGACTTCACAAGAGAGTTTTGACAGAGCTGAAGAGTTTATTGCTCAAGTTGATAAAGAAGTAGTAAAAGTTGAAGAAGCACCCGGTTTTATAGTCAATCGAATCTTGATACCAATGGTTAATGAAGCAGCTTTCTTATTGACTGAAGGGGTTGCTAGTGCAGAGGATATTGACCAAGCTATGAAATTAGGGGCTAACCATCCGTTAGGGCCTCTAGCTTTAGGGGATTTGATTGGTTTAGATGTCTGTTTAGCAATTATGGAGACATTATATGATGAATTTAAGGATAGTAAGTATCGACCTGCACCTTTATTACGGAAAAAGGTACGGGCAAAGCAGTTAGGACGTAAGACAGGACAAGGCTTTTATAATTATAAATAAATAAGTATAAAACAAGGGGGAATAATAATGAAGGAAGTTGTAGTTGCAAGTGCAGTTAGAACAGCTATTGGTAGTTTTGGTGGGACATTAAAGAATGTGGATGCTGTTGATCTAGGAGCATCAGTGATTGAGGAAGCATTAAAGAGAGCTAATGTAGATGCAGAAGAAGTAAATGAAGTACTTTTTGGTAATGTATTGCAAGCAGGATTAGGTCAGAATCCAGCTCGTCAAGCATCAATTAAAGCAGGATTGCCAGTTGAGGTTCCAGCAGTAACAATCAATAAAGTCTGTGGTTCTGGTTTGAAGACAGTTAATTTAGCTGCTCAAGCTATTAGAGCAGGAGACGGAGATGTTTTTGTTGTTGGTGGAATGGAAAATATGAGCCAAGCTCCTTATGTTCAGAAGAAAGCTCGTTGGGGAGAGAGAATGGGTCATGGTAAGCTAGTTGATGTAATGATTCAAGATGGATTATGGTGTGCATTCAATGATTATCATATGGGAATTACAGCTGAAAACATTGTAGAAGAATATGATCTTACTCGAGAAGAGCAAGATGAATTTGCAGCAATTAGTCAGCAACGAGCAGAGAAAGCTCAAGCTGAAGATAGATTCCAAGATGAAATTGTACCAATAGAGATACCACAACGTAGAGGAGAGCCAATCACTTTTGCTAAGGATGAATATCCAAAAGCAGGGGTTACAGCAGAAGGATTAGGTAAATTACGTCCAGCATTTAAAAAGAATGGAACAGTAACGGCAGGAAATGCTTCAGGAATTAATGATGGAGCTGCTGCATTAGTTATTATGTCTAAAGAAAAGGCAGAAAAGTTAGGAGTTGAACCATTAGCTACGATCAAATCTTATGCTTCAGCAGGAGTAGACCCTAAGATTATGGGGACAGGGCCAGTTCCTTCTTCTCAAAAAGCATTAGAGAAGGCTGATTTGAAGGTAGAAGATTTAGATTTAATTGAAGCTAATGAAGCTTTTGCATCTCAATCATTGGCGGTAGTTAAAGATTTAGGATTGGATACTGATAAGGTAAATGTTAATGGTGGTTCAATCTCTTTAGGACATCCAATTGGTGCTAGTGGAGCAAGAATCTTTGTTACTTTATTGCATGAGATGAAGAAACAAGAGTCTCAATATGGATTAGCTACTTTATGTATCGGTGGTGGCCAAGGCGCTGCGACTGTTGTAGAGAGATAAAGATAATTAACAATTACAGTATTAGTTACTCGATATCTACTAGGAAATCCAACTGGCCATCAAGTAGAGGGAGCAGAGTTGAGATTGGCCCTTAACTTCGGTGGTAGTGCAGTTAGTAATTATAGATATCAAACTTTAAACAGATAAAGCAATTAGAAGATAAAGCAGACATTTTTAAATGAAAATGTTCTGCTTTATTCTTTTGTTATCAGTCAATAAGTGGTTAAAAATGTAAAATTAAGCATCAGCTTCTGTAATCAATCTGAGTAAAAATTTATATTAAAGGGGTTGATTTTTAGGGGGCTTAAATGTTAATATTAAGTAGGAATATAAATTTAAATTTTAAGGAGAGAAAAATGAAAAAGTTATTGGGAAAGATGCGACAAATAAATAAATCGTTATAATATTATGCTAATCGAGTAATTGATTTTAATGAAATAGCAAATGTTTTGCAAAAGGTCATAAGAGCTAATGTATATATAATCGATAATATAGAGAAAATTTTAGGATATAATTTACTTTCTAAATTCGAATGTGAATTAATGCACCAAGAAGTTATTGAGCAAAGAGAGTTTCCTGCTGATTATAATAAATGGGCAAAAAGTAATAATTGTATCTTTAAGGATGAGATTTGTGTGTTTAAAGGAAAATTAATTACAGTTATTCCTATTAATGGTGGTGGGGAGAGGCTAGGTACTTTAATTATGGCTAGATTTGATCATAAGTTTGAAGAGGATGATTTAGTATTAGCTGAATATGGGGCAGCAGTAGTAGGAATGAAGATTTTGCAGTTGAAGAAAAAAAAAAGAGAAGAGAAAGTTCGTGAAAGAACAGCTGCTCAAATTGCGATAGAAACTTTATCTTATTCTGAGTTAGAAGCTATTTATAATATATTGATAGAGTTGGAAGGGCAAGAAGGGTTACTAATAGCAAGCAAGATTGCTGATAGGATTGGATTACTTGTTCAGTAATTGTTAATGCTTTAAGAAAGTTTGAGAGTGAAGGAGTAATTAAATCAAGGTCATTAGGAATGAAAGGGACACATATTAAAATTTTAAATGAATAGGTAATCAATCATTTAGAAAAGGCACAAATTTAAATTAGGTTTTTGAAGTTGAAGTATCTTAAGAATGAATAAAAAATCAGAAAATTTAGGAGGTAATAAAATTGAGTTTAGGGAATTCAGTTAATGTATCTGTAGGGGGTAAGGCGGAAGAAGGGATAATTCCTAAAACAATTGAAGCAACAGAAAATTTGAAGTTTTCAATTTTGTTAGGTTATGCTATTGTTGTCTTATTTTCATCTTTGTTATTTAATACACCAAGGGAAATAATAGAGGGTTTGTATAATTTAACGCTGTCACCTAGTGTCTTAGTTTCTGATTATATAGTAATTGGTAATTTAGGAGCTGCACTTTTTAATAGTGGGTTATTGATGATTATTTCTATTTATATTGCTAAATTCAGCGATGCTAGTATGAATGGAACAGTGATTGCTGCTGTGTTGACAGTAGGAGGCTTTGCTTTCTTTGGGAAAAACTTTTATAATATTTGGTCTATTTTTTGTGGAGTCTATTTATATGCGAAGGTTCAAGGGGAGGATTTTGGTAAATTTCTTTTAGTAGCTTTATTTGGAACTGCTTTAGGGCCGTTGGTAAGTCAAACTACTTTTGGATTAGGATTGCCACTTGTATCAGGTGTTATTTTAGGTAACCTTCTTGGAATAGCTGCTGGTTTTATTTTACCTCCATTGGCCAATCATGTAGTTAAGTTTCATCAAGGTTTTAATATTTATAATGTTGGATTTACTGCTGGAATGGTTGGTAGTTTATTTATGTCATTATTTAGGGCTTTTGGTGCAGAAAGCAATGCTGTATCAATAGTTGCTAGTGGATATAATTATAAATTAGGAATTTATTTAACAGTATTGTTCTCTTCAATGCTTGTTTTGGGATATTTATTTAATGATAGAGGTTTTAGTGGATATGATAGTTTATTAGAGAGCTCAGGAAGATTGGTAGATGATTATGTGACTACCGAAGGTTTTGGTTTATGTTTTATTAATATGGGATTATTAGGGTTATTGTCTACTTTTTATGTCTTGATTATTGGTGGAGAGATAAGTGGTTCAGTTGTAGGAGGAATTTTTACAATTGTTGGGTTTGGTGCTTTTGGTAAGCATTTGAAGAATATTACTCCATTGTTAATTGGGGTTTATTTAGCTTCTTGGATTCAAACTTGGGAAGTTACTGCTACCGGTTCGTTGTTAGCTGCTTTATTTGGGACTACTTTGGCCCCGATAGCTGGTGAATTTGGTTGGAAGAGTGGAATTTTAGCTGGTTTTATTCATATGGCTGTAGTAATGAATGTAGGTTATTTGCATGGAGGAATGAATCTTTATAATAATGGATTTGCAGGAGGACTGGTAGCAGCAATGCTTGTTCCAATATTAGTTTCTCTTAAGAAAGGAAATTAAAATGAAAAATTCTAAAAAGATAATTAAAGTAGTTGGTGAATTAATGAGTTTTTATTATCAACTTGGAATTAGACAGATTGAGATTGATGTTAAAGATGGTTCTGAGCAGATGGTAGTTTCTATTAAAGGTGAAAAAGAGAAGATTGATAATGAGAGACTAGAGGAAGTAAATGAATTATTAAATACGCCTAGACAGGCACAGGTTGAAGAGTATTATTGGAAATTAGCTGGAGAGAGTGGTCAGGCTTCGGAATTATCTTTGTTAGGTATGATGATTGATAAAGCGGAAGTGAGTTATGAAGATAGTATTTTAGAGATTAAGGTTTATAGATAGGAATAATTAATAAAAATTTTAGGTAGCTAGGAGGAGCTTATATGAAGGATATTAAACCTGGTTTAATTGGAAGAGCTTCTACAAAAGTAACTGAAATGAATACTGCTAGAGAGTATAATAGTGGTATGGTTGATGTTTATGCAACTCCAGCCATGATTGCTTTAATGGAGCAGGCAGCAGCTGAGGCAGTTGCAGATTATTTACTAGAAACTGAAGCAACAGTTGGTACTAATATCGAGGTTAGACATTTGGCAGCTACTCCATTAGAAATGGAAGTAACAGCTGAAGCTGAATTGGTTGAAGTTGATGGTAGAAGGCTTATTTTTGAGGTTAGAGTTGAAGATGAAGTAGAAGAGGTTGGAGCAGGACGTCATGAACGATTTGTAATTGAATTAGATAAATTTCATCAACAGGCAGAAAATAAGTCAAATTAATTTAGCTTATTAAATAAAATTAAATATAATGATAAAAAGCTTATCTTGTTTTTAAGATAAGCTTTTTTTATTTTGGATTTAAGAATTAGCTAAAAGGTAATTTTCATCTCAGTTATTGCATAAATTATAATAGTGATTTGATGAAAGGATAGATATTATGAAAGAGGTAGTTAAGAAGGTTAAAAAGGTGACTAAGGACTTTACTACTTCCTCGTTACAGACAATTATTGTGGGGGGGAGTGAAGTAGGGATTCAGTTGGCAGAACGTTTGATTCAAATGGGCCAAGATGTTGTGATGATTGAAAAGGATGCTTTGTTAAGAAAACAGATTCAAGAAAGAATAGATGTATTAACTTTAAAAGGGGACGGGATAGATTTAGATCTTTTAGATAAGGCAGGAATCGATAAGACTAATCTGTTGATTGCACTTACTGAAGATGATCGCAATAATTTATTGACAGGGATTTATGCTCAAAAGTTAGGGGTCAAGGATATAATTGTTCAAGTAAAGCAGATTAAAAATCTTGCTTTGGATCTACAATTAGATAAATTAAAACTTGATTTGGTGGTTAATCCTTCTGAAATGGTAATTAAACGGGTTAAGAATTTAATTAAACCGGGGATGAGATTAGAGGTTGATAAGTTTTTAAGTAAGAAGGTTCAGATCTCTGAGTTTAAGATTTCTCATCAAAGTAATTTTGCTTATAATACTGTTAGTGAGTTAAAGCTTCCTGGTAATTCTTTGGTTTTAGTTGTTTTAAGAAAGGGTAGGGTAATTATTCCTCAAGGGAAGGATAAAATTTATCCGGGAGATAGATTATATATTATCTGTCCAAAAGGTTTTAAAAAGAAATTTGGTAAATTAATTAGTAGTTATTCAGAGGATAAGGAGAAGATAGTTTTAGTAGGAGAAGGAGAGATTAACTATCAATTAGCCAAATTCTTTGCTCCTCAATCTGTTGTTACTATCATTGAGGAGAATTTAAAAAAGTGTGAAAAGTTAGCTGATAATTTAGAAGATGTCTTAGTTTTGCAGGGAGCTGGAACAGATGTTGATCTTTTGAAAGAAGAAGGGGTTGCTAAAGCTGATGCATTTGTGGCAGTTACTGATGATGATGAAGCTAATTTAGTGATGTCAGTTTTGGCCCAAAAGCTAGGGGTTAAAAGATCAATAGCAGTTGTAGATAAGATTAATTATAGTTACTTAACAGAGTTTTTAAGTATTGATAATATCATCTGTCCATCATTAATTACTATTGACACTATTTTAGATTATCTGCATCAGGGACAAGTTGGCGGAATGATTACTTTTGGTGGGCAGGTCAAGTTTTCTAAAGTGACTTATGGTAGGCAGAGGTCTATTAAAATAAAGGATTTAAAGTTGCCTGCTGATCTGATTGTTGGTTTAGTTTATCGAGGAAAAAAAGTGATCATTCCTAGGGGGAATACTAGACTAGAGTGTAAAGATGAGTTGCTTATTTTTTCTTTAGCAACAAATGAGACAGTTGAGAGTTATTTTAAATAGGGGGTAACTAAATGAGATTAAAAATTGTATTTAATATGTTAGGTACATTGTTACTTTTTATTGGAGTTAGTATGATACTCCCTATCTTAGTTTCACTATATTATCAGGAATCTGATGGAATTGCTTTTATAGTAGCTTCGGGTTTTACTATCAGTAGTGGAAAGCTATTAAAACGTTTTAGTGATGATAAAGAAAATATTAGACATCGGGAAGGTTTTGCTATTGTGACATTAGGTTGGATAATTATTTCTATTTTTGGAGCTGTACCATTTATGTTAGCTGGGGTGTTTGACAATTTTGTGGACGCTTTCTTTGAAAGCGTCAGTGGTTTTACTACTACGGGTGCTACGGTAATTATGTCTTTAGAAAGCTTATCACATACAATTTTATTTTGGCGGAGTTTAATGCATTGGTTGGGTGGGATGGGCATTATTGTGATGTCGATTGCAATCTTACCTGAATTAGCAGGGTCAATGCAGTTATTTAAAGCAGAGGTCCCAGGGCCAGTTCATGAAAGATTGAAACCAAGAATTAGAGAAACGGCCAAGACATTATGGGTTGTTTATATTGTATTGACTTTTTTGCAGATGTTTTTATTGGCTTTAAATGAAATGCCTTTATTTGATGCTGTAATTCATTCTTTTGGCACGATGTCAACGGGAGGCTTTTCTTCGCGAACGTTGAGCGTTAAGGCTTATGATAGCATTATTATTGAGGCAATTATGGCAGCCTTTATGTTTATGGCTGGGATTAATCTTACTTTGCATTATCAGGTTTTGACAGGTAATATTAAGTCATTACTAAAGGATAAAGAGTTTAGATTTTATGCTTTTATAGTAGTAACAGCTATTTTTTTGATTACATTGAATCTCCGTTTGCAGGTTTATAAAACCTTTCTTTCTTCATTGAAGTATGCTGCTTTCCAAGTTACTTCGATTATTAGCACAGCTGGATTTGCGACAGTTGATTATGATATTTGGCCCCCTTTTTCTCGTGGAATATTATTGGTTTTGATGTTTATTGGAGGTTGTGCAGGTTCTACTGCTGGGGGGATTAAGGTGATCAGAATCTATGCACTAATGAAGAAGGGTTTTCAGGAATTATATAAGTTAATTCATCCGCGAGCTGTAACTTCATTGAAGATAGGTAATCAGGCTATTTCGGAGGAGGTTTCTACAAGTATTTTAGGTTTTTTCTTCTTATATATTATTGTCTTTGTAATCTCTACAATTACCTTGGCTTCTTTTGGAATTGATTTAATCAGTTCAATCTCAGCAGTAGCAGCTACTTTAGGAAATATTGGTCCTGGGCTGGGCTTGATTGGCCCTTTAAATACCTATGTTCCTCTACCGGTTGTAGGGAAGTTATTATTAAGCTTTTGTATGATCTTAGGTAGATTAGAAATTTATACAGTATTGGTATTTTTATTAGCTGGTTTTTGGCGAAAATAGATTAAATTTTGACTTTATAATTAAAAAAAAGTCAGTTATAATTAAGTATAGATATAATTTAAGTTATAAAGTTTAATTTAGGAGGTGGAGAAAGAGTGGTCACTAAAATTTTAGTAGTTGATGATGATCAAAATCTTTGTAGATTAATGGAAGTTTATTTATCTAAAGAAGATTATCAGATTACTATAGCTAATCAAGGGGAGGAAGCTTTGGATAGTTTTTATGAGTTTAATCCCCATTTAGTAATTTTGGATATTATGCTACCTAAGTTAGATGGCTGGGAAGTCTGTCAGAAGATTAGAGAGAAGTCTAATGTTCCAATTATAATGTTGACGGCAAAAGGAGAAAAACAGGATAAGATTAGAGGGTTAGATTTAGGGGCGGATGATTATGTAACGAAGCCATTTGACCCTGATGAGTTAGTAGCTAGAGTAAAAGCTAATTTAAGACGAGCTGTAGATACACGAGAAGATGATCAAGTCTTATTTTTTCCTAATTTAACTATAGATAATAAGAAGCATCAAGTTAAGATAAAAGGGAAGATATTGGAATTAGCACCTAAGGAGTATGATCTACTCTATTTTTTGTCTAAAAATGAAAAACAGGTATTTAGTAGAGAGCAGTTATTAGATCAAGTTTGGGGTTATAATTTTATTGGAGATATTAGAACTGTGGACACTCATATTAAACGTTTAAGAAATAAAGTTGATAATTGCATTGAGGATTATAATTATTTTCATACAGTTTGGGGAGTGGGTTATAAATTTGAAGTCAATAAAGATTTTTAATACTATTTCTAGTAAATTAATGCTCAGATTTATAATAATAATTTTAGTAACCTTATTTATTCTAGGAGCTTCGTTATCATATCTAGTTCAGAATTATTATTATAGTAATCAAGAAAAGACATTTATAGAGCAAGGTCAAGAGATAGCCAGTTTGGTTCAAAAGTCGATTCATGAAGGAAACTATGATGAAGCATTATCTTTTTTGAGAAGTTCACAGCGGTTTTTTGAAGGTAATGTCTGGATAGTTAACTCTAGGGGGTTGGTATTGGCTACATCTAAACATGAAGAGTTGCAAGGAATTAGATTAGAAGAGCCGGAGATGAGGCGGGTATTTGACGGACAAGTTGTTAAAAAAAGTGGACATTCTGATTATTTTGATGAGTCAGTTTTGTTTGTGGCAGTACCAATTGTTGTTGATGAAGAGGTTTTGGGGGCTGTCTTTGTCTATTCACCATTAGCAGGAATTAGTACGACTTTAGATGATTTGAGGAGATTGATTATTTATGCAGCGTTGATTGCTATTATTTTAACTTTTATATTGAGCTTTAAGTTAACTAAAAGTTTTACTAGACCACTGCGGAAGATGAAACAGATAGCGTTTGATATGGCTCATGGGCAATTTAATGAACGATTAGGGGTAAGAACTGATGATGAAGTAGGGCAGTTGGCCCATTCGTTTAATTATTTGGCTGATAGATTACAAGAAACTATTTATTCGCTGCAGGGAAAAGAAGAATTACAGCGTAGATTTGTGGCTGATGTTTCTCATGAGTTAAGAACTCCTTTGACTTCAATCCAAGGGTTTGTTAAGGCGTTGCGTGATGGAGTTTATGACTCTGAGGTGGATAAACGTGAATATTATTCAATAGTATTAGGTGAAGTGGAGAGGTTAATTAGACTAGTTAATGATTTATTAGATTTATCACAAATTGAAATGGAACAGATTAAGATGGAGATTGAGGTTTTAGACATAGAGTACTTAATCAATGTCTCTGTTAAAAATTTACAACCTAAGATTGCTGAAAAGAATTTGAATATAGATGTTGAAGTACCAGAAGGATTTTCTTTAGTTTTAGGTGATAGGGATAGAATTGAACAGATATTAATTAATTTAATTAGTAATGCTATTGATTTTACCCCTGAAGGTAAGGAAATTAGAATTTTTGCTCAAGAAGGAGAAAGAAAGGTTAGGGTAATGATAGAGGATCAAGGGCCAGGGATTCCTCGTCAAGAGTTGGCTAATATTTGGAATAGGTTTCATAAGGTTGATAAATCAAGAACCCGTAATAAAGGTGGTACAGGTTTGGGTTTATCAATTGTTAGAGAGATTATTAGGCAGCATGATGGTGAAGTGTGGGTTGATAGTGTAGTAGGTGAGGGTTCTAGGTTTGGTTTTAGCTTGATTAAGGCTAATGAGGAAGCAGTGAGAAGTTTTTAAGAGCAGTGAAGAGCCACTAGTAGGAAATTACAAGTTTAAAGCTATGATTTATTAGTAGCTCACGGAGAGTTTTTTGGTTTATAAAAACTCGGAGGTAGTGAACCTTTGTTAGAAATATAACAAAGGTTTCTATAAATAATTCTTTTTAATTATCAATTGTCTTAAAAGGTTTTAACTGTACACTGTAAACTTGCTAAGGGAGGGAGATGTAATGAGGAAATTTGAAGACAGAGTATTTAAGTATGGTTGTTTAATTTTGTTTGGGATCTTAATTGGAAGCTTTTTGATGACAGGTGTTAATGCTAATGCTTTCTGGGGAACAGAAGAAGAGGTTGGAGAAGAGCAACAAGTTGAGCAGGTAGTTATACCTCAAGAAGAAGCAGTTAAGAAAGCTGTACGTGAAGTTGGCCCGGCTGTGGTCAGTATTGTGACTAAGGATACTGAAGTTAAGCGTGATTTCTTTTTTAATCCTATCCCTGAACAGAGGGAAGGAATAGGATCGGGAGTTATTATTGATCAACATGGACATATTTTAACCAATCATCATGTGGTTGGAGGAGTTGATCAGATAGAAGTTTTATTGCCAGATGGGAGAAAATTTTCTGCTGAAGTTGTAGGTGAAGATCCTCGAAATGATTTAGCTGTGATTCAAATTGAAGATTCTGATTTGCCAGTAGCTCCTTTAGGAGATTCAGCTGATTTGGAAGTAGGACAGTTAGCGATTGCTATTGGAAGCCCTTTTGGAGTTGAATTTAGTAATACAGTAACTACTGGTGTTATTAGTGCTTTAGGAAGAGAGATCAGATCTACTACTAGAAGTAGTAGAGGTTCTGTTGTACTTGATGGTCTGATTCAGACAGATGCTTCTATTAATCCAGGTAATAGTGGAGGGCCTTTACTAGATAGTCAAGGTCGAGTAGTAGGAATTAATACTGCTATTATTGGTAGTGCTGAAGGAATTGGCTTTGCGATACCGGTTAATCGGGCCAAAGAGATTATTGATGATTTGATTGAGTATGGTAAGGTAAGAAGGCCTTGGATTGGGATTTATGGAGCTGGAGTGACTGAACAGGTAGCACAATATTATAACTTAGATCTATCAAGTGGTATAATGATTATGCGTGCTGTTTCTAATAGTCCTGCTGCTCAAGCGGGTTTATCACAAGGGGATATAATTATTGAAGCTGACCGCCAAGAAGTAGAAGATATGGATCAATTACAGGAGATTATTGCAAGTAAAGAGATTGGTGAGAGGCTTGAATTATTGATTATGACCAAAGATGGGGATTTAGATTCAGTTGAAGTAACTCTCGGTGAAATGCCTATAGAGTAGAAACTAAAGGCTAGGGTTAATCTTTAAATCTTTGATTAACCTTGGCTTTAGTTTTTAGTGTTGTAATGTAAATTTGATTATAAACATTTTGATTATAAACATTTAGTTTCTTTAGAAACTGTTTTATTGATTAAGAAACACTAATGTGATATCCTAAGTAATACAATTTATTAGTAAGCAACTAATAAATAATAAATTCAGGAGGAAAAGAGAATAATGGAAAAATCCCGTCATGATTTAGGGGTTAAGGTAAGCTTTATTAGCTTAATAGTTAATATTTTATTGTCAATTTTAAAGATAGTTGTAGGGTTTTGGTTTGGTAGTAAGGCTTTAATTGCTGATGGTTTTCACTCTGTATCAGATGTAGTTTCCACTATAATAGTATTTATGAGTTTTAAGGTCTCTAGTCTGCCTCCTGATGATTGTCATCCTTACGGTCACGGTAAAGCTGAATCAATTGCAACAAAATTATTGGGTCTAATCTTAATTCTTACTGGTTTGATGCTGGTCAGGAGTACAGTAATTGATATTATTAATTATGAGCTGAATATCCCTAGTAGTATAGTGCTCTGGACTGCCGTAATATCTATTGTAATAAAAGAAGGATTATGCCGTTATATTATAAGGGTAGGACGAAGGATTGATTCTAAAGGGTTAGTTGCTGATGCTTATCATCATCGCTCTGATGCATTATCTTCTATTGCAGTTTTGATTGGAGCTGGAGGAGCAAGGCTTGGTTATCCTTTGTTAGATCCATTAGCAGGGCTGGTAGTAGCTTTATTTATTATTAAGGTCGGAGGAGAGATATTATTAGATGCCATTGATGATTTAATGGATGCTATACCTAGTCAAGATAAGAAGGATAAGATAATAAAAGAGGTTACTCAAATAGATGATGTGATTACAATTAAAGATGTAAAGTTGAGGGCTTACGGTTCGCGCCTCTTTGTTGATTTAAAGGTTGTTGTAGCTAATGATTTAACGGTTATTGAAGGACATCAGATTGCTGCTGATATTAAAGAAAAAATTAAAAATTCTAATCCTAAAGTAAAAGAGGTTTTGGTTCATGTAGATCCTAAAGATGTAATAGAACCTTTAGTAGATAATGAGCATTAATTGATTTTAGAATAAGGAGGAAGATGATTTGAAGATTAATTATAATAAATTTTACATCCCTTTTTTTTTGATATTGATATTGAGTTTGACAGGGTGTAGAGATGAATTAATTGTGGAAGATTTTAACATTGATTCTGAACACTATTATGAAACTGGCAAGTTGTTAGGTAACAGTAAAGTAGATTTTGAGATCAAGCTATCTCAAGAGGCTGACTTAAATTATCATTGGACTGCTAATGGTGGAAATTTTTTGTCACAGACTGATAATGAAGCAACTTATCGGGTCCCGACAGCACCTGGTGATTATAGGATTATGGTCTTTATTAAAGATGATCAGGGAAATGAAACTACATACAACTTTTCTTTTACAGTTGAAGGAGATTATCCTGAACAGGTGTTATTAAATGAAGTGAAGAATGATTCTGTAGTTGAAGGGGTTAAGCTTAACTGGTCTATTTATTCTGATGATGATTTTTCCACCTATCAAATATTACGTAGTAATAATTTTTATATTGATAATAATGCAGAAGTGGTAGCAGAAATAGATGATCAGAGAAAAAATTATTATTTAGATCAAGATGTCAAGCCAAATCAAATTTATACTTATCAAGTGGTGGTAATTAATGAACAGGGTTATTTATCAGCCAGTAATGAAGAGTTGATTGAAGTATTAGATAAAGGGATTAGGGAGATTGCATTAGATAAGTCTGTTTCTGATTTTTTATTTGATGAAGTACGCTCTCAATTATATTTGCTTAATCCGCAAGGAAATCAACTGTTGATCTTTGATACCCAAGAAGATGAGATTATCAAAGAAATTGATGTTGGCCCAAAGCCTAAAGATTTAAAATTGAGTAAAGATAATAGGTACTTATTTTTGGTTACTGAAGGGAATAATTCACTGGTACAGATAGATTTAGAAAAATTAAAGGTAAGTAATTATAATTTTAAGCAGGAAATAAAGAGTATAACTTTAGGGGTTGATTATTTATATCTTAAAGTAGATAATGAAAGCAATTTATTACAATTTAGTATTGCAGAGGGAAGAGTTGAAGGGAGTTATCAATTAAAAGAAGGAAGTTCAGTGGTTGCTGGTGAAAAGATTAAATGGCTTGGAGAAGAACAGTTACTGATTGATGTTTATTTTGCTGAGACATTTGTTTATGATCTAATTGATTTTGCAAATCCTATAATAAGATTGAGAACAGGGGTAATTGATGATCTTGAAATACATAATGATGGTGAGAAGAAAAATCTCTATGTTGTAAGTAGTCAATTTGATTATGTTCAGAATTTTGTATTTGACCAAACAGGAAAGGTGGATTTAACGAGGAAGTTTAAAACTGCCGGTTATCCACGAGCGATTAGTGTTAATCAGGACAAAGGATGGTTATTTGTTGCTTATAATGATACTGAAGTCAGCCTGTTTTCCTTAGATGATCATATTTTAGTAGATAAAATTGATTTAAGAGATTATGCTAGTGATCTTATTTTTGATGCTAAGCAGAATAAGCTTTATATTTTGGCTTCATCCATTAATCAACAAGAATATAGTTTGATAATAGTTGATTTAATGGAAGTAGTTGATTTTTAATTGATATAAGTTAATGAAACTAATACTCTCTTTAAATTTTTTTGGCTTAGTAATATTTATTTTAAATTAAGGTGTATGATATAATATTAATTGGCATAGCAGGTAATATAGGAGGGGAAATGTGAGATTAGAGTTGGCTAAATTACTAATAGGTACTTTAATAGTAGTTGCTGTTGTTCTTTTTATTTATTTCTCGAGTGGGACCAAGCAGAGCTTAGATGATTACATACTGTCTACATTAATCAATTTTTGGGGTAAAATAGTTAATTTGATAATTGTTATAGTAAGTATCTGGTTTAGCATTAGAGTAGGAGGTCAAGTTTTAAGGAGGGTTTTGTATGAATTATGGTGGTAGGGGAAAGGCTTTAGAAAATATGATTGAAACTTCTAACCGGCAATATTCTTTTCAAAATAGAGCAGTAATTCAAAAGATTCCTACTCCTGTAAAAGTATTAAATATAAATTCTAGAACTGGGAAGATTACTAATGGATTTTATGAGAAAAAATCAACTGTTGATTATATTGGGAATTATAAGGGCCAAGCCATTGCTTTTGATGCTAAGGAAACTAGGATAGAGACTCGCTTTGATTTGAGTAATGTGAAGAAACATCAATATCATTATTTGAAAAATTGGGCTGCTAATGGTGGAATTGCTTTTTTGATTATTTATTTTAATTCTTTAGATGAAGCATATTATTTACCTTATGGTTTATTGAATGAATATTGGCAAGGAAGGTTAAAAGGAAAGAGAAAGAGTATTCCTTATCAAAAAATTGCTAAAGAGGAGTATAAAATAAGTAGCCAAGGGTTAGTTCTTTTAGATTATTTAGAGATAATAGATAGAGTCTTTAGTCTGTAAATTTTAGAAATGAATCTTGATTTTTTAGATCAAGTATAATAAAATAGTAAAAGATGGTGTTTATTTTATTTGTTGTTTTGATAAAGTAAAGGAATGTTTTGAGGGGGGAACAGAGTGGCTAAGAAAATATTAATAACTGATGATGCTAATTTTATGAGAACAATGCTAGCTAAAATAATTGAAGAACAAGGGTATGTAGTAGCTGGAATGGCGGAAAATGGAGAGAGAGCTATAGATCAATATAAAGAATTAGAACCTGACTTGGTGACTATGGATATTACTATGCCAGGGATGGACGGGATTGAAGCTACCAAAAAGATAATGGAGTATGACCCAGATGCTACTATAATTGTTTGTAGTGCAATGGGGCAAAAGCCTATGGTACTAGAAGCAATCGAAGCTGGAGCAAAGGACTTCATAGTAAAGCCTATTAAACCGGAAAAGGTTAAAGAGACATTAGAAAAGTTACTTGACTAGAACCAATTAATTACGGAAAGTCCTTTGTTAAAAAGAATAGATAATATTTTTTATATCGTATGGTAGGAGCATTTATATTTGTTCCTATTATACGGTCTTTTGTTTTTTGATGGTTAGAAATAAGTTTTTTTAATTAAATAATAAAAAAGTTGTCAAATAAAGAGGGAAAAATTATTTTTTAGTGAAATTCATTATGTAGACTAAAATTAAATACTAGTCATCATTGATTAAATTTATATTTTATGGAAATAATAATTATATAACAAGATTAATAGGAGGATTACTATGACAAATAAAGCAATTAAAGCTAATGTAAAAGGTAGAATTCAAGGTGTTGGTTATAGAGCAAGTACACATCAAAAAGCTACTCGTTTGGGGATTAAAGGTTATATAAAAAGTACCTCTGGGAATGAATTAGAGGTAGTGGCTGAAGGAGCTGAGCAAAAGTTAGAAGAGTTGATTAAATTTTTGGAGGAAGGGCCAAATAAAGCTGAGGTAGAGGAGTTTAGTTATGAATGGATTGAGCCAAAAGAAGAGTTTATTAGATTTGCTATAAAGTATCAAGTATAAATCTAAATAAGAAATTGGTTTTTAGAATATAGTTTAGCCTATTTGCAATTAAAGTTTATAAGAGTATTATATTTCAGTTTTTAAAGTGATAAATAGTGAGGTGAAGAATAAAAGGTTAATCGGTTAATATTGCTGATTTTTTAACCTCACTAATAATCATAACCTTCTAGTATTTTTAATTCTTTTTTCAGTTCTGTTGAGGTTAATAGAATAATTGCTGCAACGATTATTATGTGCTCTGTCTTGATCGATTTATTTGATGGATATGTAGCTAGAAAGTATCACTTCGATTCAGTTTTAAGAAGAATACTAGATTTTTCAGCAGAGAAGTTAACTATTGTTTTAAGGATAGATTATGTTATTTATGCTTATAATCAAGAGTAGTTTGTTAATTGGGAGCTATTATGCTTCTGATTTGTTTTTTTATATTAGTAAAAATTATAGTTTGAATTTTTGAAGGTTATTTTTGAGGAGGAAGAGATGTGTCACTGACAATTGCTGCTGCAAGTTATAAGGTGTTAGAGGAGGCTGGTACTTTACTTGACCACTCTCAACTTACTAGAAGAGTTGGAACTTTAGTACCTGTGAAAGACTCTGATTCAGTTCGAGCTAGTATATATAATGATTCTAGATTCGTAAAATTTGTTTCTGGAAAACTAGGTTTGAGAAAGTGGTTGTTAAATGGAACTTCTTTTATTCTTTTTCCTTCGTTGGCCCAGATTAAGCGTGGTTTTATAAGTATTAATAATTATCAGTATCTATTTCCTCAATCAAATATAAAGTTACTTTATGAGAACGAAAAGTATCATCTAAAGTTAAAAAATAATCGACTTAGAGGGTTTGCTACATTGTATAACAAACTTCCATCTAGGTTAACTAGTATATTAATAGAAATCGTTGCCTTAGAAGAAGGTAATTATATTTTAAAGAATAAAAATATTGAAATAGAAGGTAATAGTTTGTATAAGGAACTAATTTTAGAAGTTTTAAATGAAAAAGGAATTAAAAGAGCTGAAAATTTATTGAAAGAGGTATTAATAAGAGCAAAAGAGATAGGGAGATTAGAGCAATTACTTCCGTTGTTACCGTTAGAAGAGGCGATTAAAGAAATACCACAGATTTATAAACCAACAAAAGGTTTATTTAAGCTTAATAAGTTTTATTGATGTATAAATTAATGTTATGTAAGAAATGATAGATTATATACTATCTGATTTGGGAGGGAATAAATTAGATAATGAAGTCAAATTCTTGGAATCCATTTAGGGAAATAAATACTATACGGGAGCAGATGAATAGATTTTTGGATGAAAGGTTACCCGAGCAAGAAAAAACTTATCCAGCAGTTGATATTTATGAAGAAGGAGATAATTTAGTTGTTAAGGCAGACTTACCAGGGATACGGCCTGATGATGTTGAGTTAATGGTTAGTGAAGAAACTGTTATTGTTAAAGGGCAGTATCAAAAAAAAGAGATAACTAAAGAGAATAATGAATATTATTATGAAGAAAGAAGTAGAAATGAAATTCAACGAAGAATTACATTGCCTCTCAAGGTTAAGCATCAAGAGGCTAAAGCAGATATAGAACACGGCGTAATGGAGATAATAATCCCTAAAGCTGAAGAGGAATTGAATAAGGTTACTAGATTAAAATTGAATAATGGAGAATAATAACATAAAAAGGGCCAAGTATATTAATATACTTGGCCCTTTTTATGTTATTATAAAAGATTGTTTAAACTAAGATATAGTTTAAAGTTAAGCCAATATAATAATTTAATCTTTAATTAAATTTAATCTTGAAGTTAATAAGAAATATTAAATTTAATCATTTTTTTTATTGCTATTGAGTATAAATATAGTGAATTAGAAAAATTATTCTGGGGGCTAAAGATGTGTTTATAGTACAAGATAGAATTGTTTTAGGAATGGCATTAATTAGAATTATGTCAGGAGTTATTGAAATTTCAGCTGCTATGTTGATGTTGAGATTTAATTCAAGAGAAGTAGCTTTTAAAATTAATTCTTTTTTAGCTCTAGTAGGGCCAACAGTAATGATTTTAGTAACCAGTTTAGGATTAATAGGATTAGCAAGCAAATTTTCTATGTTGCAGATGGTGGTAATTATTTTAGGTGTTCTTTTGATCTTTGTAGGAATGAAACTATAAAAAACATAATGGGGTGATGTGGTGAAGGAAAACGGTTGGGGACTTGATTTTGATTTTCCCTTGCTTGGGAGGGAAGATAAACCGCGT